>JBCCJD010000026.1:0-40844 GCA_039027955.1 Pseudomonadota bacterium | reverse complement strand
TATCCCGGCTTCGGGATGCTGCCGGGCAGCTTTGAGCATTTGTTCGAACGATGCTTGCGGCAGCTGCGCTTCAGCGACCCCGCGGGTTGTGCCAGGCTGGATCCACTCGATCTCTTTCTTCAGCATCAACATACCGCCAGCGACGATCATGATCGCGGCAGGCACAACGACAGCAAGCGAGAGCCAGTAATGGACCTGACGAAACAGGCGCTTTGGGTTCATGAGGGTTAGTTGTCGCGCGGGACTTACCCAGAAGCAAGCCCCGCTCCTAGCTCAGGATCAAGGTAGCGCACCGCCCGGCACCCATGGCGCGCCGGCAGCCTGCAATTCGGTTTCGAAAGCAGGGATCGTGGCCTCGCTCAGCGTCTTGAGGCGATCCCTGATCCCGCCGAACTCTGCCTGCGCATAGCCGAACTGATCGCGATGAGTTTGAGTGGGGCCATAGGTGGCGCCGAACAGCCCGGTCATAATCATCCCAAGTCGGCTGCGCACTGTCGGCTGGGTCCGCTCGAACAAGGCGTTGCGCGCCTGATTGCCATTAAGCATTGCGTCAAGCGCTTGTGCTTCGGCGCGGATGGCCTGCAGCCGGTTATCAAGCGCGGTCGGATCGCCGCCAGCCGCGCGTGCGACTGCGATATCCATCAGCTCAATCCGTTTCTGCACCTGTTTCAGAGTCATGTCGGTCGCTGTAACCGACCGGTCGAAAGCGGAGATTTCGGCCCAGAACTCAGCCGCATCAGCTTGCGGCGGCAAAGCGCCATCGCGCAGCCGCTCGACCATGAAGGGCTTGGCTGAGACCAATTCAGTGGTCTGTCCGCGTACGCGCTTCGACAGCGACACAGTGTATTGACCCGGGCTGACGAGAAAGCCTGCGGGTTCATCATCTTCAGTATCAACCGGGCGGGCAGCAGTCGTATCAGGGTAGCGTAGGTCCCAATTCACTCGGTGAAAGCCCTTTGTCGCAGGACCCTTGATGCGCCTTACCAGATTGCCTTCGGCATCGCGCACGGTAAGCCAGACGTGGGGGGCCGTCTCCAGTAACTCCGAGGTTATCGCATCAAAGCCCGGGAAAGGCGTGTCTGCTCCGTCTTCGGCGAGCGGTTTTTCGCGCTCTTGCCGGATTGTCTTCAGGGAAGGGATATCCTCAGCAAGATAATAGGTGAAATTCGCGCCGAAGGGCGGGTTAGGCGCGCGATAATATCCATGGCCCTGCGACCCGCCTTCGGAGAACGCAAGCGGGTGCTGTTCGATATACCACCACGCCTTGCGCCCCGGGAAAAGCATCGCTTCTTGGTCAAGGCTCGCTTCGCTAAGCGTGCGCAGCGGCGAAATGTCATCGACGATGAAGAACCCGCGTCCAAAGCTTGCAGCGACCAGATCGTCTTCGCGGCGCTGGATAGTGACATCGCGGAACGAGATCGTCGGTGCATCGCCTGTCAGCTTGACCCATTTGCGCCCGCCATCAAGCGTGAAGAACAGCGCAAATTCCGTCGCGGTGAACAGCAGGTTCGGGTTCTCGTGATCCTGCACGATCCGCCAGACCAAGTGGCGATCAGGAATGTCGCCGCTCAAGTCGCTCCAGCTTCGCCCGCGATTGGTGCTTTTCAAAAGATACGGTTTGAAGTCGCCATATTTATGGTTGTCGAGCGCGACATAGACGGTGTTTTCATCGAACAGGTCTGCGCGAATGTCGTTCACGAAAGCGGTCGCCGGGACACCGGGAAGCGAGCCGGCTTCGATCCGGCGCCAATTCGCGCCGCCATCTTCGCTAACCTGGATCAGGCCATCATCAGTCCCGACATAAAGCAGGTTTTCGTTGAGCGGCGATTCTCCGATCGACGTGATCGTGTTGTATTGTGACATGGCGCGCAGGTCCCAGCCTGCATCCCAGCTCCATTTGCGTCCTTGGATCGGCAATTGGAGCCGGTCTTCATCGCGGGTCAGATCGCCGGAGATTGCCCGCCAGGTATCGCCGCGATCGTCTGAGCGCCACAGCCGCTGCGAGGCATGGTAGATCCGCGTCGGCTGATGCTGGCTGACAAAGATCGGTGCGTCCCAGTTCCAGCGCGGGATGGCATCGCCCGGCGCAGGCTGAGGCTGGATATGGACGATTTCGCCAGTGATCCGGTCGACCCGCGCCAGATTGCCCTGCTGCCACTGCGCGTACATGATATTGGGATTGCCTGGTTCCGTGGCTGACTGGTGGCCATCAGCGAACAGAGTGATGAACCAATCATCATTGCGGATGCCATGGCGGTTATCGGTGCGCGAAGGACCCCCTTGTGAGTTGTTATCCTGCGTGCCGCCGTAAACAAAATAAAACGGCTCAGCATCGTCGACCGCGACCTTGTAGAATTGCGTGATCGGCAGATTGTTGATGAATCGCCAGGTTTTGGTGTGGTCGTAGCTTTCGTAAAGCCCGCCATCCGAGCCGAACAGGATATAATCGGGATCATCAGGCCGGAACGCGATCGCGTGATCATCGACATGCTTGTATTCGTTGTTGAGATCGCTCCAGGTCTTGCCGCCATCGTTGGAGATTTGCGTGGTGTTCGACACCATATAGATGCGGTCGAACACATGCGGATTGGCATAAAGTTCCTGATAGTAATGCGGGCCCGTTCCCCCGCCGACCGCATCGGACATCTTCTCCCAGCTTGCGCCGCGATTGGTTGACTTCCAAACGCCGCCTTCACGCCGGTCAAGTTCGATCGCCGCGTAAAGCACATCAGGACGCATTGGCGACAGCGCCAGACCGATCTTTCCCATATTGCCTTCAGGCAAGCCGGTTTTGAGCTCAGTCCAGGTCTCGCCGCCATCTTCCGATTTCCAAAGTCCGGTTTCAGGGCCGCCTCCGACATAGGCCGCGACTGTGCGGTGGCGCTGCCACAGAGCGGCATAGAGCCGGTCAGGATTGCGCGGATCGATCAGCAAATCCGTCGCGCCGGTATAGTCGCCCGACGACAGAACGTTTTCCCAGGTCTCGCCGCCATCGGTGGTCTTGTAGACCCCGCGCTCGCCGCCTGAAGACCACAAGGGCCCTTGCGCCGCGACCCACACCGTGTCCGGATCTTCGGGATGAACGATAATCTTGGAGATACGCTCAGAGGCTTCCAGGCCGCGCTTCTCCCATGTCTTGCCGCCGTCATTGGAACGATAGATGCCGTCACCAAAGCCGACATGCCGGCCGCCATGGTTCTCGCCGGTGCCGACCCAGATACGGTTCGGGTCAGACGGGTCGAGGCCGAGCGAGCCGATCGAATACGAGCCTTGTCCTTCAAACAGCGAAGTCCAGGTGGTCCCGGCGTTTTCGGTCTTCCACACGCCGCCTGATCCGACGGCAACGTACCAAGTCGCCGGATCGTCTTGCACGATCGCGATATCGGCAATGCGGCCAGACATGAAGGCAGGACCGATATTGCGCAGGCCAAAGGCTTCGAATGTCTTGCTGGACAGCGGCGGCTGATCGGCTTCCGCTTCATCGCTTTGCGCGGCTACAGCGCTGGCGAGGCCAAGGGTAACAACCCACCCGATCAGAATCTTAGAAATTCGCATGAGCGCCCCTCGCTTCAGTCACTTACAGCTCCTCAGCTTGAATATGTTGATCGTATTCAAACAGTTCTTTTCGTCAATCCCGGCCTGCAAATCATTCGACGTTGCAACATCGTGTGCCCGGCTTTCGCGCGGACAAATGTTAAAGGCTTAAACAGTTGGTCACCGAACGGGCTCAGTTTCTTGCCTGCGTGAGCGCGATCCGATTGCCTTCGCTGTCTTCGAATTCCGCGACAAATCCCGCTTCGCCGATATCGTGCTTGGGATAAAGGGTGCTCGCGCCTCGCTCCGTTGCGCGGATGAGAACCGTGTCGATGTCTGGCACGTCGAAATAGATGACGACCCCATCTTTCGACGGCACGTAAACATCGCCCAGCGCAAGCGCACCGCTTGCCCCTGCGCTGGTGCCAGAGCGCGGAAAGAACGCCATTTCATAGCCATCCACCCGCTCTCTTCGCAGTTTGTAGCCGAACACCTCTTCGTAGAATGCGACCGCGCGATCCATGTCGGTCACCGGTATTTCGAAATGGAAAACCGGATTGCTCATCGCACTGGCCTCGTGACGCGATTGGTCATGATTTGATGCTTGCGACACGCTGCACGCAGCCGTCAATGGTAGCGCTAGTGCTGCACTGGGCATGGCGAAAAGCAAGCGGAGCCGCGCGATAGTCGAAGTCTGCGTCATTCGGCGAGACAGAGCAATGGGTCTGCAATCAGCATCCAGCCGCCTCAGCCGAGATCGCAGGGGTTGCTGATCGGCAAGGTTCTAGTCCGTCTCGATTTCTGTGTTGGTCCACCAATTGATCGATTCCACATCATGCGCCGAAGTCCAGATCCCGTTGGGCGTGTACCGGATCGCGCCGCTGCCTTCCGGGCGTCCGACCCGTGCGAGGATCTCTCCATCCTCGGCGTTCAAAACCACAAACGTCTGGCCTTCTGTGGTGCGCAGCCAGACCTTGCCCGCTCCGGTGTCGATGTCACCATAGAGCAGCGTTTCGTCAACTTGCGTTCTGCCAGTTACTTTGAGGGTCTCGGGGTCGACTCTCGCGACGGTGCCGTCACCCTGCTCCTGAACCCACACAGCGCCTTCGCCGGCTGCCAGAAAGCCTGGCTGTTTGCCGAGTTCGACCGAACCGATTGCTGCATTCGTGGCCGGATCAATCTTCTGCAGGAGCCGCTCCGAACTGCTTACCGCCCATAAGGCGTCAAGTCCGAACGCCAGAAAGAACGTCTCGGGCACGACTTCGATTGTGGCGATCACTTCATTTGTTGCAGGATCGATCCGCGAGATCTTCCCAGCAGCATCGCTTGGGACCCAGACCGAGCCTGCACCAGCGACAACATTTGTTTCACCGCGAGGCTCAGCGATCCCGGTTTCGATGATGGTTTCGACTTGCGCCGTCTCGATATCGATCCGGTAAAGATTGGCATCCTCGCAATTGGCGACCCATAGCGCTTGATCAAGCAACGCCATCGTTCCGCATGGTCGCGGGACTTCAACCGAGGCAGCGAGGCCGCCTGTTGACCATTGCTCAACCCGTCCCCGGTTAGTGGCCCAAGTCGTGTCTTCATCAATCGTGAGAAAGTCGACGAAACCGGGAACCGCGATCACCTTTTCTGCAAATGCAAGCGTCTCAGGCTCAGGCGTTTGCGACTGCGCAGTGCACCCCGCAACCAGCAGCACAGCAATGGGCAATGATCGATCCATAGACGGTCTCCAGCACTCGCCACGAAGACGTGGCCATCAATAACCTTCGACGCATGCTCTCCCGACAGAGCGGCCGGACATGCAACTATAGTGCTGCGATGCCTGAAGGCGGCGATGATATGGATAATACCAATTTTGGCAATGGTAATAAATTTGCGATGGACAAGTCTTCGAATTGCCGCGATGCTGCAAGTGCGAAAGGAATTGAGCGATGATTCACGGATTTCGCCGCGCAGGTGCACTGGTAGCGTTGCTAGGAGCATTGCTGATCGCTGCGTGCTCGCAAGCTCCGGAAGAGACGACGGCGGAACGCACTGAGTTCAACATCGGCTGGTCGATTTACGCCGGGTGGATGCCTTGGCCCTATGCCGAGCAGGCCGGCATCGTTCAGAAGTGGGCCGACAAATACGACATCGAAATCAACTTTGTACAAGTCAACGATTACGTTGAATCGGTCAATCAATACACTGCCGGGCAGTTGGACGGCGTGACTGTCGCCAATATGGATGCGCTTACGATCCCGGCTGCTGGCGGGAAAGATACGAGCGCTATCATCGTCGGCGATTATTCAAACGGCAATGACGGGATCCTGCTTAAAGGGACCGATGCGCTGAGCGATATCCAGGGTCGGCAGGTTAATCTCGTGGAGCTTTCGGTCTCGCATTACCTGCTCGCTCGCGCGCTGGAATCAGCTGATCTCGCCATGACCGAAGTGCAGACCATCAACACCTCGGATGCTGATATCGCCAGTGCCTTTACGTCACCTGATGTCAGCGCAGCGGTTGCGTGGAACCCGCAATTAACGACCATGAAGCAACAGCCCGAGGCAAGCCTTGTGTTCAGCTCAGCGGACATCCCCGGTGAGATCGTCGATCTTCTGGTGGTGGATACAGCGACCCTCAAAGCCAATCCCAAGCTCGGCAAAGCGCTGGCAGGGATCTGGTATGAGACGATGGCGCTGATGGCGCAGGATGATGATCAGGCCAAAGCAGCCCGTGCGGCAATGGCGGCACTGGCCGGTACAACGCCTGAAATGTTCGAAGCGCAGCTCGCCACGACCTATCTGTATTCTGATCCGCAAGCCGCTGTGGCGGCGACATCGGACGCGGCTTTGGTTGAGACCATGACACGCGTGCGCGACTTTAGCTTTGCGCAAGGGCTGTTCGGACAAGGAGCCAGATCAGCAGATGCTGTCGGCATGTCTTTTCCCGGTGGCAAGACGCTAGGCGATCCTGACAACATCACGTTGAGGTTTGACTCAACCTACATGCAAATGGCTGCAGATGATGAACTTTAAGCTCTTCAAACAGAGCTAAACCGCAAGCAAGATCGGAGATCCATGGGCTGGCTTAATCGCCCACTACGGCAAGGTAACACCTGGCTTCTTGGTCTACTCCCGATCCTTGTGCTGGTGGTGGTCTATCTGGTTGTTGCAGCTGACCGTCATGCCATCAATCCTAACGATAAGATCCTCCCGCTGCCCGGCGCGATGGCTGACGCGATGGGGCGCCTCCTGTTCGAACGTGACCGGCTGTCGGGCGAATACCTGTTCTGGTCTGATACGTTTGCAAGCCTTCAAAGACTGAGCCTGGGTCTTTCCATCTCAACTCTGTCAGCGCTGATCGTTGGCTTGCTGTTAGGGGTCTTGCCTCGGTTTCGGGCGACGTTCGGGATGCTGGTGACATGTATCGCGGTAGTTCCCCCGATCGCGTTGCTGCCGATCCTGTTTATCGTTTTCGGTTTAGGCGAAACGGCCAAGGTCGCGCTGATCGTTATCGGCATCGCTCCGTTCATGGTGCGAGATATTGCCGAACATGTGACCGCTCTGCCGCGCGAGCAGATCGTCAAAGCGCGCACTCTTGGTGCGAGCACTTGGCAATTGATGCTGCGCGTTGCTTTGCCGCAAGCGATGCCGCGGCTTATTCAGGCTTTGCGCCTTTCGCTTGGCCCGGCTTGGGTGTTTCTGATCTCGGCAGAAGCGATCGCGTCGGATGTCGGGCTTGGCTATCGCATCTTTCTCGTGCGGCGATACCTCGCGATGGACGTGATTTTGCCTTATGTATTCTGGATTGCGATCCTTGCTGCGACCATCGACCTTCTGCTGCGATTGTCAGGCCGCCGGCTGTTTCCGTGGGCTTATGGAGAGACCGCTTGAGCGCTGCCCTGAGCCTGCGGAATGTCTGGGTCGAGTATGGCGACAAGGTCGTGCTTGAACGCATAAATCTGGAGATCGAGGAAGGCGCGTTCGTGTCAGTTGTCGGACCATCAGGTGCGGGAAAGAGCAGCCTACTTAAGCTGGTTCTGGGCCAGATCGCTCCGACAAAAGGCGCAATCCTGCTTGATGGCGATCCGATGGCGCCTGAATGCACGCCTGAGCGCGGCGTGGTGTTTCAGCGCTATTCGGTGTTCTCGCACCTCACAGCACTTGGCAACACGCTGTTCGGGCTGGAATGCGCGCAGGCCCCCTTGACCGGGCGCTTGTTCGGCGAGCGGTTTCGCAGCGCCAAAGACAAAGCCCGCGAGATGCTTGAAGCAGTAGGACTAGGCGATAGCCTCAATCTCTATCCGGCCCAGATGTCGGGGGGAATGCAGCAGCGGCTCGCGATCGCGCAGGCGCTCATCAAGCAGCCGCGTATCCTGTTGCTCGATGAGCCATTCGGCGCGCTTGACCCGGGCATACGAGCAGACATGCATGCTTTGATAACGGAGCTCTGGCGCGAATACGCGCTGACCATCATTATGGTAACGCACGATATCAAAGAGGCGTTTTCGCTTGGGACACGAGTGCTTACGCTCGACAAGACGAGGGTCGATCCACAAGCACAGAATCGCTACGGTGCTACGGTCGTCTACGACCTGACGCTGGACCGAAAAATCGCCCGCGAAGCGGAAATCGCCTACGCGTCAGGAAAGACGGATGCTGCGGCAAATGACCAAGGTATTACGATTGACAGAATTAATAATAATTGAGAGAGGATAAGGATCATGGCGTCCGAACCTGCGAGTCTAGCCCGTCTCAGCATGAGCCTTCCGGCGGATTTGCTCCACCATCTCGATCTGATGGTGGAAGAGCGCGAATTGCCATCGCGCTCTCAACTGATTGCGCAGCTAATCCGGCATGCCTTGGCCGAACACGAGGCTTTGACCCGGCCTAAGGAAATGCTCGCTGGGACGATCACCTTGGTTTACCGGGGTGACCAGGGAAGCGTGCGGCATCAACTGGCAGCGACACAGCACAATTTCCTGAAAGAGGTCATTTCCTCGCAGCACGTCTTTCTCGAAGATGATCAGTCGCTTGAGGTTTTGCTCGTGCAAGGTCCAGCAGAGCGTCTTGAAGGCCTGTGCGATGCGTTGCGCAGCATTCGCGGCGTGCGCCAGCTGCAATTGGTCACCACGACTTCGCTGCTCCCGCCACTGCATGAGCAGGAAGACGATTTGAGCGAAGACAGCGCAAGTGAAGAGGAAAGCCGGGCAAGGAGAGGCTTTGCCGCATGACTCAGGAAATCGCGGATCCCAAAATGGCGCGCGACCATGCCCGCGCAATGGCGGGAACCGTCGTCGAAGCCATGCCGGTTTTGCCGCCGATTGCCGACGACTTGCCAGCAGGGGTCACGAATGACGCGCTGATCTGGGAAGAGACGATTGCCGCTGGAGGCTATGCGGTCCGCCGGCTTAATCGCGGTGCGCGCCTTAGGATGATCGATTTGCAAGGCGATGCCTGCGCTTCGTTGCAAATCTTCAACGCGGAAATGCCGACGGAGCGGCTCAACATTGCTGACACCGTAAAAGTCCAGTGGAACGGGTATCTCGGACAAGGAAAGCTGCTGCTATCCGATATGGGCCGAGTGCTGATGAGCTTTCTGGAAGACGATGCAGGCACGCATGATTGCTTTTGCGGAACGTCAAATGAAACACTCAGCACAGCAAAATACGGCAAAGGCGAAAAAGCGGGGCGCTACTTTCTGAACGGGCGAGACCGGTTTCTGCTGGGCGTCGGCAAGCACGGGCTTGGACGCAATGATGTCCATCCGTGTGTCAATCTGTTCAAGGGCGCGGTGATCGAGGAAGACGGCTCGATCACTCCGCAGATCGGGCCGTTTGAACCTGGCCGCAGCGTGATCCTGCGCGCTGAAATGGACCTCATGCTGGTTATCGCGAACTGCCCTCATGTGCTTGACCCGCGAGATACCTGGACTGTCACACCTTTGCGCGTGACCGCTTGGCGAGGGCCAGTCACACCTGAGGATGATCCGGTGCGAAACGAGACGCCTGAAGGCTTTCGCGCTTACCTCAATGTCGAAGACTATTATCGCCGCTGAAAGGACGTTTGCCATGAATGCCCCTCAGACTGCTCGGCTTACCGACGCAGATGCCTGCCAGGTCGCTGATCCTCATTGCGAGGGTCTGACAGGTGAGATCGTCTATGATGAAGTCGTCCCGGCTCGTCATTTTTGGGTCCATCGGGTGCAACGCGGCGAGACTTTGCGGATCATCGATCTTGCAGGCAACCAAGCGGTCGATTTGCTGATCTATAGCGCGGCTGACGACACCGAGCGCTACAGCGCACAAGACACGGTGGCAGCGCAAGGCAATCTGTTTCTGCGCAAGGGATCGGTGCTGCGATCAAACGAAGGCCGCGCGTTAATGACAATCGTCGGCACGTCAGTTGCCTATCATGACACGATCGGCGGCGCCTGTTCGGTCGAGTCCAACTCGCTGCGCTATGGCCACTTCACTAAGTCGCAGCATGCCTGTGTCGAGAACTATCTCAAGGCGAGCCTGCCTGAAGGTCGCACAAAGCGGGACATCGTCTCGAACATCAATTTTTTCATGAACGTCCCAGTGATGGAAGACGGGTCGCTCGGCATTGTTGATGGCATTTCGGCGCCAGGCCTTAATGTCGATGTCAAAGCGGACATGGATGTGATCGTGATGGTGTCGAACTGCCCGCAAATCAATAATCCGTGCAACGGCTTTAACCCGACACCGGTCAGGATGATCATCGCCAAATGAACCCCGACACGGTCCTCATCGCGAACCGGGGGGCGATCGCGACGCGGATCATACGGACGGTTCAGGCGATGGGGCTTCGTTCGGTCGCGGTCTATTCCGAGGTCGATGCGGATTCCCTGCATGTGAGCCAGGCTGATGAAGCGGTGTGCATTGGCCCCGCGCCTGCATCTGAGAGCTACCTCAACATTGAACGCATCATCGCAGCCGCGCGCGAAAGCGGGGCAGGGCTGATCCATCCAGGATATGGCTTCCTTGCAGAGAATGCCGGTTTTGTTGAAGCATGTGAGGAGGCAGGGATCACCTTTATAGGGCCGAGCCCGGACAATATCTGCACCTTTGGCTTAAAGCACAGCGCCCGCAAACTCGCCGAAGCAAGCGGCGTACCGCTCGCGCCGGGAAGCGGTCTGCTGAAGGATGCAGACGAAGCGGTGCGCGCCGCTGACGCGATCGGCTATCCCGTCATGCTCAAAGCGACCGCGGGCGGCGGCGGCATCGGCATGCGCATCTGCGAGGATCCGGTCGCGGTGCGTGAGGGATTTGCCAGCGTTGCCCGGCTGGGTGAAGGCAATTTCGGCGATGCCGGTGTCTTTCTTGAACGCTTCATTGCTCGCGCAAGGCATATTGAAGTGCAGATCTTCGGCGACGGGCAAGGACATGTCCTGCCGCTTGGCGAGCGCGACTGTTCGCTACAGCGCCGCAATCAGAAGGTTGTCGAAGAAGCGCCTGCGCCAAACCTCCCGGACGATATACGCGCTGAATTGATTGCCGCGGCTGTGCGGCTGGGCGAAGCGGCGCGCTATCGCTCTGCCGGGACCGTCGAGTTCCTCTATGATGCGGCGCGAGGCGAGTTTTACTTCCTCGAAATGAACACGCGGCTTCAGGTTGAGCACGGCGTCACTGAAGAGGTGATGGGCATTGACCTGGTTGAATGGATGATCCGGGGCGCGCGCGGCGATTACAGCTTTCTAGAGCGCGATCCGCCTAAGCCAAACGGGCACGCCTTGCAGGTGCGTCTCTATGCCGAAGACCCTGCGCTCGATTATCGCCCGACGACCGGCACGATTACCGCGCTGCACTTTCCTCATGATATCCGCGCTGACACCTGGGTTGTGGCCGGAAGCGCGATCAGCGCTTGGTATGATCCGATGATCGCCAAACTCATTGCGCATGATTGCTCTCGCGATGCGGCGATTGCCGCGATGCAGGCAGCGCTCGACGAAACGCAGCTCGACGGGTTGGAGACCAACCTGCGGTGGCTGCGAGAGGTCGTCGCTGATGATCGATTTTGTGTAGGCGATGTCGATACCCGGTTGCTCGACGCGATCGCCTATCAGCCTCAAGCTGTGCGAGTCATCTCCGGCGGCACTGCGACCAGCGTGCAGGATTGGCCCGGGCGGCTTGGCTATTGGGCGATTGGCGTGCCTCCTTCCGGGCCGATGGATGACCGTTCGTTCCGGATGGGGAACCGCGTGCTCGGCAATCCGGAAGGCACCGCAGGGCTGGAAGTCACTTTCACCGGACCAACGCTCGAATTCATCGCGCCAACGCGCATATGCCTTACCGGTGCGGATTTCGGCGCGACGCTGGATGGTGAGCCGGTCTCGCGGGGCAAGCCGATCGATGTCGCCGCCGGGCAGTTGCTCGCGCTGGGGCGCGTTTCTGGCGGCGGCGTGCGCGGCTATATCCTGTTTGCTGGCGGGCTCGACATTCCTGAATATCTCGGCAGCAGAGCAACCTTTGAACTGGGCCAATTCGGTGGCCATGCCGCGCGGCGGCTGCTTGCTGGCGATACGCTCCATCTCGCGAACGATCCAGTCGGCATCGGCGAAGCTGCAGCCACTTCGTTCGATTTCAGCAGCCGCTGGCACATCCGGGTGATGTACGGCCCGCATGGCGCGCCCGACTTTTTCACTCAGGATGACATCGCGGCGATTGTTTCAGCCGATTGGCAAGTCCACTACAACTCAAACCGCACCGGCGTGCGATTGATTGGTCCCAAACCGCAATGGGCCCGCAAGGATGGCGGGGAAGCGGGGCTGCACCCCTCCAACATCCATGACAATCCCTACGCGATCGGCGCAGTCGACTTCACTGGCGACATGCCTATCATTCTGGGCCCGGACGGCCCTTCGCTAGGGGGGTTTGTGTGCCCGTTTGTGATCGTGGCTGAGGATCGCTGGATGATCGGGCAACTGGCCCCGGGCGATACGGTGCGGTTCGCGCCGGTCAGTGCCGCGCAGGCTGCAGGCGCACCGACGGTGACGGTTAAGCCTGCCGATCTCAACGATCTTCAGCCGGTCCTTGCCGAAATTCCCGCTGAGGCCGACCGTCCGCGCACCGTCTATCGCCAGCAAGGCGATCGCAACATCCTCGTCGAATATGGTCCTATCGTGCTGGACATAGAGCTGCGCATCCGCGTTCACGCGCTTACGCAAGCGCTCGAAGCGATGGCACTTCCCGGCGTGATCGACATCACACCCGGCATTCGCTCGCTCCAACTGCATTTCGATGGCGAGAGGCTTGGCCAAAGCGCAGCGCTCAATGCGCTGATGCAGGCTGAAGAGCAGCTTGGCGATCTTGGAGATTTCACCACGCCGTCGCGGATTGTCCACTTGCCGCTTAGCTGGCGTGATCCCTCAACGGTGGAGACGATCGAAAAGTACATGGGCGCTGTGCGGGCCGATGCGCCTTGGTGCCCTGACAATATCGAGTTCATCCGCCGCATTAACGGTTTGGCTGATGCCGATGCGGTCGAGCGCACGGTATTCGATGCAGGCTATCTCGTGCTTGGCTTAGGCGATGTCTATCTTGGCGCGCCGGTTGCCACACCGCTTGATCCGCGCCACCGGCTGGTCACTACAAAGTACAACCCCGCGCGGACGTGGACACCGCCTAACGTGGTCGGGATCGGGGGTGCGTATATGTGCATCTACGGCATGGAAGGCCCAGGCGGTTACCAGCTGTTTGGTCGGACCGTGCAAGTGTGGAACACTTACAGCCGGTCAGACGCATTTGAGCAGGGGCGGCCCTGGCTCTTACGCTTTTTCGACCAGATCCGCTTCTTCCCGGTTTCACCGGATGAGCTGGCGCAATGGCGGCGTGATCTCCCCACCGGCCGGCGCGAGATCGAGATCGAGGAGGTTGAGTTCAGCCTCGCTGAACATCGCGCCTTTCTCAAGGAAAACGCGGCTTCGATCGCAGCCTATGAAGACACGAGGCAAGCCGCGTTCGAAGCCGAGCGGGCTGAATGGGAGCGCAGCGGCGAGTTTGATCGAATAACTCAGCTGACAGGCGAGCCTGCCGGTCTCCTCGATCAGGCGATGGATGTCCAAGTGCCTGAAGGGGCCGATCTGATCGAAGCACCGTTCGGCGGCAGCGTATGGAAACTGATGGTGGCCGAAGGCGATGAAGTGAAGGCCGGCGAAACGATCGCTGT
This sequence comes from Pseudomonadota bacterium, assembly GCA_039027955.1. Classification (GTDB taxonomy): domain Bacteria; phylum Pseudomonadota; class Alphaproteobacteria; order Sphingomonadales; family Sphingomonadaceae; genus Erythrobacter. The sequence goes on along the minus strand of JBCCJD010000026.1, from coordinate 27,135 downwards.
GATTGAAGCAATGAAGATGGAAAGCCCGCTCGAAAGCCCGGCAAGCGGCACTATCGCGGCGCTCTACATAAAGGAGCGCCAGTCGCTCGAACCAGGCGCACCGATGCTTGCGCTGAAGCGTTGTGCATGACGCTCCTCAACCGCCAGAGTGCTGGAGCTATTGCTGGCGCGGTCAATGCGGGAAAGACGAGCGCGCAGGCCGTTATGCAGGACACGCTGGCGCGTTTGACAGCCTATGATGCGGTGCAACCACAGGTCTGGATCAGCCGGGCTTCGTCTGATCACTTGATCGCCGCCGCACAGGCGATCGATGCGCGGGTCGCAGCAGGAGAACAACTGCCGCTCGCCGGGGTCCCGTTTGCAGTAAAGGATAATATCCACGTTACCGGATTTCAGACCACCGCTGGCTGCCGCGCGTTTGCATACTGGCCCGATGAGCCCTCTGGCGTTGCCGAACTTTTGCTGGAGGCGGGCGCAATCTGCGTCGGGAAGACCAATCTCGATCAGTTCGCCACAGGGCTTGTCGGAACCCGCAGCCCTTTTGGTGTCCCGCGCAACGCATATCATCTCGATTATGTCAGCGGCGGATCGAGTTCGGGTTCAGCCATCGCTGTCGCGGCAGGGCTGGTGAGTTTCGCACTTGGTACCGATACCGCTGGGTCAGGCCGGGTGCCTGCTGCCTTCAATCACCTCGTCGGGCTCAAGCCCACGAAAGGGCGCTGGAGCACGCATGGCCTTGTCCCCGCCTGCAGAACGCTTGATTGCATCACCGTCTTCACTGATCGGGTGACTGATGCTCGGTTGATCGATGGCGTGCTGGCGGGGTTTGACCCGCGCGATCCCTATTCCAAGCCCTTGCGCAACCGCTCGATTGGTATGCAGAGGATCGGCGTTCCGAAAGCCAGTCAGCGTGCTTGGTTTGGCGATACGCAATCCGAACGCCTGTTTGAGCGAGCGCTCGAAACGCTGCGCTTACATGCCGAGTTGATCGAGCTTGATATCGAGCCGCTTAATGAAGCCGCGCGCCTCCTTTATGACGGTCCATGGGTAGCCGAACGCACAGCCGCGATCGAAGCACTGCTCATTGATGATCCCGATGCGATTGATCCCGCTGTACGCGCCGTGGTGCAGCGCGGATTTGAGATCACTGCGATTGATAGCTTTCGGGGTGCCTACCGCTTAGCTGAAATCCAGCGAAGCGCTGATCAGCTGTGGGACAAAGTCGATCTGATCGCTTTCCCGACCACGGGCACGACATATCGCGTGGCAGAAGTCCAAGCCGAGCCGATTGCGCTCAACAGCAATCTTGGCCGCTATACCAATTTCGTGAACCTGCTCGATATGGCGGCGATCGCCGTACCAGCGGGAGCGCGCGCGAACGGCACTGGTTTCGGCATCACTCTGATTGGCCCGGCAGACAGCGATCATGGCCTGTTAGTGGCTGCCGAGACGTACCTTAAGACAGCGCAATTGCCGACGCTGCCACCACTCGATCTGGAGGGAAAAATGGACACTGTGAAACTCGCCGTCGTCGGCGCACATCTTAAAGACATGCCGTTGCACTGGCAGCTCAGCTCGCGCGATGCGGCATTCATCGGCGCGTTTGAAACGGCTGCGACCTATCGACTGTATGCGATGGCCGATAGCGTCCCGCCGAAACCGGCGCTCGTGCACAGCGATGATGGCGCTGCCATCAAAGTCGAGGTCTATGAGCTCGACATGGCCGCATTCGGCAGCTTTGTGTCAGAGGTTCCGGCCCCTTTGGCTATTGGCACAGTGACGCTGGCAGACGGTTCAAGCGTCAAGGGATTCGTTGCCGAGCCTCGCGCGACCACAGGCGCGCAGGACATAACTCACTTGGGCGGATGGCGCGCCTTTATGAATAAAAGTTAATGAAGTAATAATATTCCAAATCTCAGAAATAACGGGCAATAATCGCTCGTTATCTGTCACAAAATCACAATGTTACTCTTGACGGATTTCGTCATACCGATAGTCTGCCAGCATAACAAAAGCGCATGGGAGGATTCAGCAAACGCCAGGCCGCGTCGTCGGTCTGGGCCTTATCCTGTTGGACGCAAGTCCAGTAAATCACGAAGGGTTCTCCATGGCCGGAACACGTGTGGGCAATCGGATAATTGGGGCAGACGCTCCCGTGACGGTCGGCTGGGAGAATATCGGGCGCGTCGAAGGCGGCCCGATTAAGCAATTCGTTTTCACGTATTTCCAGCCAGCCATGCTCTTTGCGTGCATCGCGTTCTGGTATTACGCACCCAATGCGATCGCGGTCGCTTCCACCGGCTTTATGATCGGCATCGGCTTTAAAGTGCTCTTGCTGGGCCTTGAATGGGTCAACCCGCGATATGACAGCTGGCGTCTGACTTGGAAGGAGTTCGCAACCGACGTCTTCTATGTCGGCTTAGGCTACACCGTGCTGCGCATGGTCGACGTCTACTTCGGCGATGGCGTTATCATCGAAGCGATTCAGGGCGCGTTCGATTGGGAAAAGTTCTCCTGGTTTACCGGGCTCCCGCTGTTGGTGCAGGCGCTGGCGATCTCGATGATTTTCGATTTCGGGCAATATTGGATGCATCGCGGGATGCACAATTGGCATCCATTGTGGCTGGTGCACGCGCCGCATCATTACATTACGCAGCTCAACATCAACAAAGGCGCGGTCGGCAATCCGGTCGAACTGTTCCTGATAGGGCTGGGTGTCGGCGGGTTCTTCGATTTTCTCCCGCGCGCTTTCCTTTTGGCCGGGGCAATCGGCCTGACGGTCGCGACGTATCAGCACATCAATGTGCGGTTTAACACGCCGCGCTGGTGGCGCTTTTTATTCAACACAGTCGAGCACCACAGCGTGCACCATTCCCAGGACTATCAGGCAACTCGCAGCAATTATGCTGGCACCTGGATCATTTGGGATCGGATTTTCGGTACCTGTGTCGACGGGGAAGCGGAGATACTTGGCATGGAAGGGGGGCGCCGGATGGACATCCGCGAGACGATGCACTTCCCTTTCAGCGAAGGTTATAGATCAGCCAAAGAATGGTTTCGAGGCCGGCAACGCGCTTCAGAACGGCTGCAACAACACCAAGAACCTGCGGAATGATAGGGACTTGAGCCCTTAGCCAAAGGCGGGGGTCCTTCGAGAGGAGTGTGGTTTCAAAAGCCTGCTTTTGCGGGATGGGATCGGTTTGTCTTTTTCACTGGGGAGTGAATACGACGAGTGAGCGTAAATCTGCCTTACCTTGATCGCATCTGGCGGGTTCGCAGCGTCCTCGTACTGGACGAGCCAGTCGCGCCAGCTGAGGCCTTTGAGCGGCTCGATCCGCTGTTCCAGACTGATGGAACGGACCTCACCATTGATGGCGACACACTGACGTACAAAAAGACCAACCCTAACGCGCAAGACAAGCTGGCAACTTTCACTCGTGGGACTCTGCGCATCACGCAGGAGGAGAGCCACTCAAAGCTCTCTTATGATGTATCAAGCACTGCGCTTTTCCTGTGTTTTCTTGCGCCTCTCCTGTTTCTTGCCTTCAGCCAGTTAGCGGTCGTCCTCAACACGCTCGACCCGCCTGATGTTGAAGATGCACGCGGCGCCGATGCCGATGATGACGACGACGAGCCAAAGCCCCTTCACTGGATCGATCAGGCACTGGGAGCGCCAGCGCCCGAAAGCAAAGAGGATAAGGAAGAAGACGAGGAAGACGAAGAGGAAGAGAAGCACTCTCCCGTCGCCGCTTATGCTTTGGCTGGCATTTTCGCTCTGATTTACGCCGTAGGGCGCGTGCTTGAGCCGTGGCTCATCAAACGCACCTTCCGCAAAGCGCTCACCACCGACTTCGGGAACAACGCTGGCGAAGCCAGCGCTGCCGCACCAGCGACCGTAAGAGTCGTACCGACAATGGATCAACGGGAGACGGGGAGAAAAACTTGACCACGTAAGGGGGTTACGATGAACTACATAAAAGTCCCGCAGCCACGCATCAGCGTCGTAAGTGCTGCTTTGCTGTCAGCATCCATGATGGCCTTGATGGCCGCGCCAGTGCGAGCGCAGGAGGTTGAGGAACAGGCAGAGGAAGTCGACGATGAAGTGATCATCGTCACCGGGACCAGGCTCAATCGTGATGCCAATCTTGGGTCCCCTTCGCCGATTGTCAGTGTGGATGCCGTGACGCTGCGCGGAGGCGCAGACATCACCGAAGGTCTCAGAGAAATCCCGGCGCTTTCCGCTTCGATCACGAGCGCTCAGACGATTGATCCCGGAGAACTTGAATCCGGTGGTTCTGAAGGCGCGGCTACCTTGAACCTGCGCGGATTAGGGGCTGAACGGACATTGGTCTTAGTCAACGGCCGGCGGCACGTGGCAGGTGTCGCTGAAACCGCGATCGTTGATATCAACGCGATCCCTCCTTCTTTGATCAAAAGCGTCGAAGTGTTCACGGGCGGTGCTTCGGCGGTCTATGGTGCCGACGCTGTCACAGGCGTTGTCAACTTCGTGCTCGACACTGAATTCGACGGCGTCGAGCTTGGCGCGAGCGGAGGCATTTCCGGCCAAGGGGATGGCGAACGCATCGATCTGTTTGCCAAATTCGGCAAGAACTTCGGCGATGATCGCGGGAACTTCGTCATCGCGGCCGACTATACGCGCGATGATGGCCTGCGCTTCGGGGACCGTGCGCAGTTTCGTGATGGCAACATCAGCGCCGATGGACCCAATCCGTTCCTGCGTTTCCAGCAAGGCGATTTGGGCGGAACCGGTACGCCCAACTTCAACGCCTTCTACCAGCCTTCCAATGGGCGATACCCGTTCGGGTTCATCATTCCGACACCGGGCAGTGCGGATTTCGATGCGATCTTTACAGGGGGTGTCACACCGACGAGCCAGGAACAGGCGCTGATCGACCGGGCGCTTAATGCGCCGACCAGGTTCATCGCGCCGCAATACCAGTTCCAGATCACATCGGCTGGCGGCGTGATCATTCCCGGCGACTTTCTCGATCCTCAGATCGACCTTAACAACAACGGCACAAGCGACTGTCTTGACAGTTTCACCGGCTTTAATGGTCTGTTTGATTTCTCAAACGCATTCGGCCTTGCGGGCGGGTGTTGGCTCAATGGACCCAATGGTATCGAAGTTGTCCAGGACGGGTTGATCGCCAGCAATTTCAACGCATTCGGCGGAAACACCGTGATCTTCGACAATAACGGTTTCCTCGTGCCAGAAGTCGAGCGGTTTTCGGTAAACCTGCTGGCAGATTACGATCTCACGGATTCAATCAACGTGTTTTTCGAAGGCAAATATGTCCGCCAAGACACTACCTTCGGGACCGCGCAGAACAGTTTCTATGACCTGCTTACCGTCGCGCCTGACAACCCGTTTATTCCGGCTGAATTGCAAGGGGTTGCGGCCAATGCCGGCGGGCTCTTCATCACCCGCGACCCGACTGACCTAGGCCCCAACATCGACAACAACAGAGCCGAAACCTGGCGTTTCGTGGGCGGTGCGACAGGCTCGCTTACGGATGCGATCGGGTTCGAAATCTCGGCCAATTGGGGGCGCTATGAGACTGTCGAAACCAACAACAACAACGTGCTGCTTGATCGCTTCTTTGCTGCGATCGATGTCACGACCGATGCCAGCGGCAACCCGGTTTGCCGTAGCGAGATTGATCCGACTGTGCGTTCCCCTTCGACGATCTTCGGTATTCCGGCCGGCGAATTCGGCTATTTGACCTTTGTCCCGGGACAAGGCGACTGCAAGCCAGCCAACCTGTTCGGTATCGGATCGATCAGTCAGGAAGCGATCGATTTCATCACCACCACGACGATCAACCGGTTCGAGACCGAGCAGCTTGTCATCCAAGGCCTGATCAGCGGCGATACCAGCGAATTCTTCAACCTGCCTTATGATGCGATCGATTTCGTGGTGGGGCTGGAGTATCGCGATGAACGGAGTAGCTCGGAATTCGACGCGCTGAGCCGCGGGATCCTGCCAGTGACGACAGTCGACGGCAATGCTGGCGATTTTGTCGGAGATCTGGGCTTTACTCAAACCTCACTGGCAACGCCGCCCGATGAGTTTCTTCAGAACTCAGGCGGCCAGTTCGATGTGATCGAGATCTTCGGCGAAATCGGGACAACCATTGTGGAAGGGGTGCCTGGCCTTGAAGAGCTTCGGATCGAAGGTGCCGCGCGCTATGGCGACTATTCGACGGTTGGCGGTGTGTTCACATGGGCGGTCAACGGGTTTTATTCGCCGATCGATGATGTCCGTTTTCGCGGTACATTCTCCCGCGCCGTTCGGGCGCCGAATATCTCAGAGCTGTTCGCGCCACCGCAGGCCGACTTCTTCCGCCCATTCGACCCATGCGACCAGACCGAGATCGACCAACTACAGATGAATGGCTTTGCCAATATCGACAATCGCATTGCCAACTGCCGGGCGGACGGCATCCCGGAAGGCTTTTCTGATCCGCTCAGTGCCCGTTTTGCAGGCACAGTCTCCGGCAATCCGGACCTTCGCGAGGAAACTGCAGAAACTCTTACGTTCGGTGTGGTTCTGGAGCCTAGCTTCATTCCCGGGCTCGGCATCTCAGTCGATTACTACAGTATCGAAATCGACGATGCGATCAGCACGATCGATGAGCAGGACGTGGTTGACAATTGCTATGATAGCGCAACCTTTCCGAATGAGTTTTGCGATGTGTTTACGCGTAACCGTGATCCGAGTTCAGCACAGTTCCTCGGTTTCAATTCGTTCACGCTGACGACCATCAATTTCGTCAGCATCGAGACCGCCGGGATCGATGCGTCAGTCACCTATTCGTTCGATATCGGCGAGCATCGTTTCGACCTTGCTGCGACGGGTGCTTGGGTGGATAAGGTCGACTTCTTCTTCGATCCCACGGACGAGACCGCAATCGATCCGGAACTGGGCGAAGTCGGCCGTCCGGAATGGGCGGCACGTGGCTCCTTCGGGTGGACCTATGGCCCGCTCACCTTAGGCTATTCGCTGCAATATCTCAGCCAGATGACGTTAGGCGATGTTGAGATCGAAACGGTCGATGCGCAATTTGGAGAGGTCGGCTTCGCTGATGAATACTTCATCCACGACTTCACCGCTTCATACAGCTTTTCTGATGACCGGTTCGAGATTTATGGCGGGATCAACAATCTTACTGATGAAACGCCGTTCGTGACCGAGCGGGCTTATCCGGTGAACCCGGTTGGCCGGTATTTCTACCTGGGCGCAAGAGCCAGTTTCTAGGTTGGGGGCGGGCTGTGCGGATAGGATGAATTGGCCTATCCGCACAGTGTGCCTGCGAGCGTAGAATCCCGGCGACTTAGCAAGCGGGTGATCAGGCCAAACCTGCAAGCTTCGTAGTCGGCCCGTCTGCGCTATCCGGCACATATCCGGCAGGAGATATCGGGTGACCGCGCAGCGCAAACACCCGTTTACCCAAGCGCGCATTGACCGCGCGAGTTCGCAAAGCGCGAGCGTCGGTTGGGGATCGACAGCTTTGAAAAATGCAGCGACGCCTAGGCAGGTTTACTCCGCAAAACGGGTTTTGCGGCGCTCATGTGCGCCGGGCCCTGCGTGCTGGAGCGAGCACGGTATTGGTCTGCCAAAACCCAAATTGGCCTAATGATATCTCATATGATTGGATCAATCCATAGAGCCAATTATCCGCTCTAAGCGTCGGCATGTACGCGATAGAGAACATTGAGCGCCGCGCCAGTGAAGTGCTTTTGATGCGGTTTAGCCAAGCGTGGAGCGAGCGCGATCTGGCAGGCGTGATGGCCTGCTTTCATCGCGATGCCGTCTACCATGCGTCAGTCGGACCGCTTCCGGGCGAGCGGGCTGAAGGGCACCAGGCGATCAGCCGCTTAGTGACCCGGATGTTCGCCTATGACGAAGGCGCTGTCACCCGGATCCGTTCAAAATTCTTCACCGGCGAAGCCGCGTGGTGGCGCTGGTCCTATCACTTGCCAAGCGGAGAAGTCCGGTATGGCTGCGACTATTTCGATTTTCGCGGCGGGCTGATCGCTTTGAAAGATGCATATCGCAAGACCGCCGACAACCAAGCACCAAGGAGAATAAACCCATGAAGCTTTATATCGGCAACAAGAACTATTCTTCGTGGTCGCTCAGAGTGTGGCTGACCATGAAAGTGTGCGGTGTTCCCTTTGAGGAAGATTTGCGCCCGTTCGATGTCGCGAACAATTATGCCGATTTCTTCGAGTTTGCGCCGCATGGCAAAGTCCCGGTGCTCAACGATGCCGGAGTGACGGTGTGGGAAACGCTCGCGATCCTCGAATATCTGGCTGACAGATTTCCCCGGAATGGTCTGTGGCCGGCCGATCCCCGGGTGAAGGCAGACGCGCGCAGCATCGCCAATGAAATGCATGGCGGGTTTATGGCGCTGCGCGGGGCTTGCCCGATGAATATGCGCCGCAAGATCGAGCGAATCGCGATCGATGAAGCCGTGCGCAAGGATATCGTCCGGATCGAAGCCATCTGGGACGAGCGTCTGGCCGCTCATGGCGGTCCGTTCCTTTATGGAAAGGACTTCACCATCGCTGACGGCATGTATGCTCCGGTGGTCAATCGCCTGGCGATCTATCAGCTGTCCGATCATCCCGCGGTGCGCGCTTACTCCGATGCGATCACAGCTTTGCCAGCATGGCAGGAATGGGCTGACGCCTCTGCGCAAGAGCCTTGGGTGGTCGATATTGACGAGGTGTATGCATGAGCGTGCATTGCACTTTGATCGCGCCAGCGGCGCTTGCGGCAGAGCCACAGGCAAGCCAGCGGATCGCGCGGGAGGCTGCGTTATGATCTATCGCCGCACTCTGGCAGCGCTCAGCGCGACCGCGCTTGCAACAGGCGCAGTGGCAGCTGCATCTTTTGCGAGTTCGACGGACCAGACCGCTGCTAGCGCTTCACCCGAAATCCTGCCGCTGCGCTGCGAGATCGAACTCGCGCTCAGCGCTGCGCCTGACTATTTGCGGGCTGATGCTTCCGTGTTCGCTTTGACCGAGCGCGGTTATGAGCTGACCCGGCAAGGAACCAACGGGTTTTCCTGCATCGTCAATCGCGACGATCCGCGTGTGCTGAAACCGACCTGTTTCGATGCCGAAGGCCGCGACACGGTCATCCCCAAGATCAAGTATTTCGGGGAGCGGATGTTGGCAGGAATTGCGGTTGAACAGATCAGACGGGAGGTTGCAGAGAAGTTTGCGACGGGCGAATTCATCTCGCAGCGCAAGCCCGGCGTTGCCTACATGCTTTCGCGCTATAATCGCCCGGTTAATCCCGCAACCGGCAAGCTCGGCTTCTTTCCGCCTCATGTGATGTTTCACGCGCCCAATCTGACGAATGAGGATATCGGCCATGATATGGCGCATCACGATCCCAAACGTCCTTTGCCGATGATCGCCTATGGCGGCCCGCAAGGCTACATGATCATGATCAGCGATGACGGGACACAGCGCTCGCGCAGCGATCTTCCGGCAAGCTGCCCTGAGTGGATTTTTGAATGATGAGTTCGGCTCCGATCAACTCGATCTGCCCTTGGTCCGGTGATCCTGTGTCACCCGATTCAGTCACCACCTATCGCGGGCATACAGTCGCATTCTGCAATCCTGGCTGCCGCGACAAGTTCGACACCGCAAAGCATTGGTTCGACCGTCATATCGACACTGTATCAGGAGCCTGTGAGCCCGGTGAAACCGCGATTGCCGGGGTTTCGCCCTATCGCCCCAGACATGTCCGATTTGCAGGCGTGCATAAGGTCGCAGAGCTTGCCTTCAAGCTCTACACGATCACTCGCTCAGCCGATTTGCCGGTCCCCGATCAGGCGATTGCACGGGGCCTGGCCTATGCCACGCGCGCTTTGCCTGCCGCTCTGGAGCAGGAATCGAACGCGCATCCGGCAGGCTACATAATCCTCCATGCAGGCGAGACGAGCAACTGGCTGCTGATCCATTGGTGGGCGCATAGCGATATTGCGATGCAGCTTCTGGCGTCGGCTCAAACGCTTGAAGGCAAGTTCAGATCGCTCGATCATCGCCGCTTTCACGCATGCGTCTGGGAGAACATCGTGATCTCGCATGAACGCAACGCTTGGGTGCGGCGAGCCATGACTAAGGATGGCAATGTAGCCGACTATCTCGCCGATGTGCTGGCCGACGGGGCCTATTGAGCAGTTTTTGCACGCTATCGCGTAAGCTCGTCGGCAATCATGCGGGCACCTTGCTCGATCTGTTTGATCGACGGGGCGGCATAGCCAAACACCAAGGCATTGCGCGCTTCATCCGCCACGAAATTGTAGCGCGAGAGCGCGGGTAACAGCGCGTCTTGTGCACGCAGCCGGGCTGAGATTTCTTCAGCCTTGTGATCAGGCGCAAGGTCGACCAGCGCATGAAGGCCGGACTCAATCCCGGTGATCTCGCCAGCGCCCGCGAGACCTTTCGCGAGAGCTTTGCGCTTGGCAGCATAGATCCGGCGCATGCGCAGGATATGCCGTTCATATTCACCGCTTTCAATAAAGGTCGTGAGCGCGCGCTGGACCAGATCACTCGGGGCATATTCCGAGATTGCCCGAAGCTGGGCCATCGCCGCCGCGATTGGCTGAGGCGCGATGGCAAACCCGATCCTGAGACCGGGAAACATCGTTTTTGAAAAGGTCCCGCAATAAATCACCTGCTCGCTTGAGAGGTTGGCAAGCGGCGCGAGCGGCGGCACATCATAGCGAAATTCGCCATCATAATCGTCTTCGATGATCAGCGCGCCGGTATGCTGTGCCCATTCGATCAAGTGGTGACGGCGGGTAAGGCTGAGGCGCGATCCGATCGGGAATTGATGCGAGGGCGTCACATAGGCGAGCGCGGGTTTGCTGCGTTTGCCGGGAAGTTCATCAAGCACCATGCCGGCGTGATCGATGCTGCAATAGTGCAGTTCAGCGCCGGTCGATCCAAGCACTTGGCGGGCTAAGGGATAGCCAGGATTTTCTGCCACTGCGCTCGTGTTCCCATCGAGCAACAGGCGCGCCAGAAGATGCATCGCATGGATAGCGCCATTCGTGATGATCACATTTGGCTCAGCCGTGACAAGGCCTCGCGCACGTCTCAGGTAATCGACGATTGCACGGCGAAGCGCGGGCGCGCCTTGGGGGTCGCCATAGTCGCTTGATGGCAGCGCGCTCGCCGCATCAGACAGACACCGCCGCCAGATATTGAGCGGGAACGCTTCAAGCGATGGCCGACATGGCCGCAAGTCCAGTTTCGCAATTGCCGGTTCATCGATGTCAGGGTGATCAGGAGCGCATCGGAACGTATATGCCCGGTGCTTTTGCTGAGCCGCAGCCGGTTTAAGTGCGAGCGCATCGCACGCGACAAATGTTCCAGCGCCTGCGCGGGCTTCCAGCAAGCCTTCAGCAATCAGCAGTTCGACCGCATTGGTGACTGTCCCGCGCGCCAGCGAGAGCTCGCTTGCAATGAGCCGGGTGGAAGGCAGTCTGTCTCCGGTGGTGAGCTGGCCCTCGATGATCGCGCGCCGAATGCTGTCGGCCAATTGCCGCGAGAGATTACCGGCTTTGCGGTCAAGCGACCACGCAAACTCAAGCGCCCCTGCTCCAGACATGCCGCCAGTCTAACCGGACTAGCTGAATTTCGCAATTGAGGAGAACCGGCTGTGTCAATATCGCTGTCTTGCCAGCGTCAATATACGCTGCTTTTGCGAATAGGCCGAGCCAGCTCTATCACTGGCTAAGCGCTAAGGCGGCCTCCAGCGCGGGGTCGGTCCCGGCAAATGTGCTCTCTAACGTGTCTGGCGCGAGAATGTCAGGCTCAATCCCGCGCCGCGGGTTCAGCTTTTGCGCATTAGCGATAACGGTGCGCTGCAGCGGCACGCGCACGCGGATGCCGCTTTCAGGCAAGTCCAGATAGGCTAGGATCCCTGCTGTCGCACCTGTCGCGGCTCCGCCTGTCGGCTCGCCGATAAAGACCGCATCGCGCTGCGCTTTGAGCACCGCCAGTGCGTGCGTCACGCCAGAGGCGTTGTCGGAACTCGTCAGCACGATCAGCCGTCCGGTGTACGCGCCCGGTTTTGGAGGGATGCTGGCAGGCGGTTTACCCACCTGTTCCAGCGCAATCTCGAACATGCCATCATCGCGCGCAGTGAACCATGCCGGGTTCGGATCAAGCGCGGCCTTTTCCCAGCTCGAAAGGTATTGGCGCAAATCAGGCTCGATCCGATCAGCGGCAACCAGAACGGCGCTTGCTTGCTGAAACGGCTTATCCATCAGCCATTGCAGCAAGCCGATCTGAGCATCGGTTGAGCCGCCGCCATTGCGCCGCAGATCAAGGATGAGAGTGCTCGTGTTCGAGCTTTCAAGTTGTGCGAAGACCGGCGCATAAATCCTATCGGGATCGACCGGCCGGCGATAATTGACGAACGTGTCGATGCTCAAATAGGCCGTCTGATCGTCCATCATTTTCAGCGTCACTGCGTCATCGAAATTGGCTGAAAAACGCTTCTCTGATGTGATCGCAGAATATTGCGCGAAGGTCAGGCGTGGCAATTCGTAAGCTTTAGCTGCACCATTTTCGCCTGCGACTTCCAGCGCAACCGTCTCATCGACAGGGTAGAGGAACGGGTAGAAGTGCTCAAAGGCTGGCCCCACAAATTCGCCAAATTCGGACACCGATTCAGGTTTGATATGATCAGTGTCTCCATCAACCGGGAACAGCGCATAGACTTCGCTAAGCACGTCAGCGACAGGCCGTCCGTCAATGCTCAAGACTTCTGCGCCGCGCTCAAGCCCGGTCTCGCCGGGGTTAAAGACAAAGATGCGGTCATCGAAGATCTTGAAGCGGAACGGCAGATAGACCGGTTGCTGGTCCCGCGATGCTTCGAAGTCTTTAGGCAATTCCGCTTTAGTGTGGTCGCAGCGAATGGCTGCGAGCACCCGCGAGATCGCAAGGTAAAGGCGTCCGCGCGAAGGCGTCTGCGAAACGTCTGCGCGCGCCTTCTCCCATAGCGCATCAAGCGTTTCAGCCGACGTATAACGGGTATAGCCGGGGTGCAGCGTTTCCAGCGCGCGCTTAGTCAGATCGAGCTCTGCCAGCGCCACCTCGACAGCGAGCCGGGTGTCGCGCGGAAGCGGCGCCGCGGTTTGGGCCGAAGGCTCGCTCATCGCGGTTTGCGCCAAAGCAGATGCAGGCAAAGCGAACGCGGCTGAGGTTGCTCCTGCAGCCCACAAGAAACTTGCGATACGCCCCATATTGTATGCTCCATTCGTGCAGCGCGGGCCTCGTCCATGCGATCAATCGAGACCGCCAAATTCGCGCCCTTTTGCTGTTGGTTGACAACGCCCCTGTTCCAGACGCCTGCACGGCTCGCCTCAATTTATCAATTTGTGCGATGCTGGATGAATTGAGACGAATGGCTTAGCGGACCCGGCAATCACCCGCCCGCCTAAAGGGCTCTATAGGAGATGCACTTGGAACTTGATTGGCGATCGACGGTCTTGCTGGTGACAGGCGTGCCGAGTGTAATCGCTGCGGTGATGGCGTGGCATTGCAGCCGCGAGCGGTTTGCGAGCGTGCTGTTTATCGGTCTTCAAACCGCGTGGTTTTTGCTGACCATGCCATACATTATCGGGTTTTCAGGCGCCTATGACGCCTATCCCGAGCTTACGTTCTTTCCCTTCAACACCGAGCTGTGGCTTGGCCCGCTATGGCTGCTCTACATCCGCGCGCTGACTGCGCGAGCTCTGCCGGAGCGTTGGTGGATGTGGCTGCTCCCGGGGACCATCCAGACGGCCTATTACACGATCTGCTTTCTCTTTCTGGGCGATGCCGCTGCGAAGTTCGCATTCAACGATCGCGTGCATGAGCCCTACATCATGCCGTTCGAGACGGCGCTGGGGCTTGCGCTTGTCGGCTTTGCTGCGCTCGACAGCCGCACGCGCATTGCCCAGCATCGCCGCTGGATCGAAAGCGAGCATTCGAACCGCGAGCGGGTCGACTTGGCGTGGCTGGCGCGTTCTGGATTTGCGATCATTATGCTGGCGCTCATTTGGATCAGCGCTGATGCGATCCAGGCAGTGACAGAGCGGTTCAGCTACTCATTCACGTTCTACATTTATGCGCTTGTCGGGACAGTTTTGTTGGTGCTCGCGCTTGAAGCCTTGTCGAAAGTCGACGTCGCGGTCCCAAAGCGGGCAGCTTTTATCGACGGTGATCGCGATGTGCCTGAGCCACCGGTGAGCGCGAAGATCGATCTTGATGCAGTCGAGCGTGAGCTGCGCCGCCATGGCTGGCATCTTGATCCTGACCTCACCTTAAGCCAGCTCGCGCGCAAAGTTGGCACTAACAAGACCGCGCTATCAGCTGCGATCAATCATTGTACCGGGGACAATTTCACATCCTTCATCAATCGCTTGCGCGTGGCTGAAGTGTGCGAGCGGCTGCGCGAAGACAAGGGTTCGCAAAACCTGCTCCAGATCGCCTTTGCAGCCGGTTTCGGTTCGAAAGCGACGTTTAATCGCGCCTTCAAGAAGCACACCGGAATGGCTCCGAGCGCTTGGATCAGAGCCGAATTGACCTGAGAATTCCCCCTGAACGTTGATGACACAAACAGCGCTGGCGCGTGGGACTAGCGCGGGATTGGGCATGGCCTCCCCACACCCGGCCACAGGCGGTGACTAATCGACGAGCGTTGACATGCTGTCTCTTTGCACTGCGCGTCAAACCGCTTAAAGTACGACGTTATTGCTGAATGTATACGGCGCGTCTTGCGCTCCGGCAGAGGGGAAAACACTTTGAGATTGATCGCATTTGTCGCCGCTTTGTGTTTGTCTGGCCCAGCGCTTGCGCAAGGGATCGAGCAGACCAAAGGCGATTTTGAAGACAAGTTTCGCCAACTCGACGAAGTGCTTCCTGACCCTAATGTCTACCGCAACGCCTCTGGCGCTCCGGGGCATCAATACTGGCAGCAGCAGGCCGATTACCGGATCACAGCCAACCTTGATGAAGATGCACGCCGGCTGACGGCGCGCGCGACCATCACTTACAAGAACAACTCGCCTGATACGCTGCCATGGATCTGGCTGCAGCTTGATCAGAACATTTTCAAGAAAGATTCGATGGCAGAGCTTACCAACACGTTTGGTGGCCCTGGTCGTCGCGGCCCAAGTGTGAGCGCAGCGCGCGGCAGCACCCCGGCCAAGCTCAGCCTGGAAGAATTGCGGCGTCAGCAAGCGATGGCTGACAACACCTATGGCTATGACATTACGCGCGTGGCGCTTTCTAATGGGCGTGCGCTTGATCATACGATTGTTGGCACGCTGATGCGGATCGATTTGCCGAGCCCGCTGCGCTCTGGCCAGAGCGTCAGCTTCACGATCGACTGGGCCTTCAACATCGTTGAAGAAAACGTGATCTATGCCCGCTCGGGATACGAGCATTTCCCCGATGACCCGCGCGAAGGCGGCAATGATATCTTCTTGTTCGCGCAGTGGTTTCCGCGTCTCGTCGCCTATTCAGACTATGAAGGCTGGCACAATAAGGAGTTTCTGGGGCGCGGCGAATTTACGCTCGAATTCGGCAATTACGATGTGTCGATGACTGTGCCGAATGATCACATCGTCTCATCAACCGGCGTGCTTGGAAATGCGTCTGCTGTGCTCACCGGCACTCAGCGTCAGCGGCTTGCACAAGCCCGTAACGCCGATCAGCCGGTGTTTATCGTCACGCCTGAAGAAGCCGAAGCGAACGAAGCGAGCAATCCAACCGGCGAGAAGACCTGGCGTTTCACTGCAAGGAATGTGCGCGATTTCGCGTGGGCTTCAAGCCGCAAGTTTGCGTGGGACGCGCAAGGCCACAAACAGCCCGGCGCTGCCAATCCAACCGTGATGGCGATGTCGTTCTGGCCGAAAGAGGGCGGGGATCTGTGGCGCAAATATTCGACCGCTGCGGTGGTCCACACCATGAAGGTCTATTCGCGCTTCAGTTTCGATTATCCCTATCCCACCGCGCAGTCCGTCAACGGGCCCGTCGGAGGGATGGAATACCCCATGATCACCTTCAACGGGCCGCGCACCAACTTGAATGACGATGGCTCGCGGACCTATTCTGAAAGCGAGAAGGTCTTCCTCGTCGGCGTCGTGATCCATGAAATCGGGCATATCTATTTCCCGATGACCGTGAATTCTGATGAGCGGCAATGGACCTGGATGGATGAAGGGATCAATTCCTTCCTCGATAGCGTTGCGGGCTATGAATGGGATCCCGACATGCCGTGGACCCGCAGTCTGCCGCGCGATCTCATCCCGTATATGACGTCGCGCGATCAAGTGCCGATCATGACGCAATCGGACAGTATCCTGAACATCGGCCCTAACGCCTATGGCAAGCCGTCGGCTGCCTATCACATCCTGCGCGACACCGTGATCGGGCGCGAACGCTTTGATTTTGCGCTTCGCGAATACGCTCGGCGGTGGAAATTCAAGCGCCCGACCCCGGCTGATTTCTTCCGCACCATCGAAGAGGCTTCCGGCACTGATCTCGACTGGTTCTGGCGCGGCTGGTTCTACACCACTGACCATGTCGATATCTCGCTTGATACGATCCACAAGCTACGGCTCGACACCAAAAACCCCGATATCGATCTGTCGCGCCGCCGCGCGGAGCTGGCCAATGATCCTGAAAAAGTCGGCGTGCGTTTGAACCGCGAGCAGGGTCTGCCGATCTGGGTGCTCGAAAATCCCGGCATCACCGATTTCTATGACGAGAACGATCAGTTCACCGTGACGCCTAAGGATACCAAGAGCTATGAGAGCTTCCTGAAAGGGCTCGACGATTGGGAGCGCCGCGTGTTCGACCGCGCGGTCGAAGAGGACAAGAACTATTATGTCCTCAATTTCTCGAACAAAGGCGGGCTGGTGATGCCGATCATCCTGGGGCTCACCTTTGCCGATGGCAGCACTGAGCGCATGATGATCCCTGCGGAAATCTGGCGGCGCAATTCAAGGAATGTGAGCAAGCTGTTGGTCTTTGAAAAAGGCAAAGAGCTCGCCGAAGTTGTGATCGATCCCGATTGGGAAACGGCCGATGCCAATATCGACAACAATTACTATCCGCGCCGGATCATCGACAGCCGGATCGAAGCGTTCAAGCGGCCTGATCCGACATCGCGCACAGGCCGCGATCTGATGGCCGAAGTGCTGGTGCCAGAAGACAAAGCAGACGACGAAGCAGAAGACGGGGCAGAAGAGGACGACACCGAAGAATGATCCGCCTGTTTGCGGCCTTGCTCGCGCTGCTTGTGGCCGTTCCCGCAGCAGCGCATCAGCAAAAGGTCGCCGTGTCATCCATTGCGCACAACCCGCGCAGTGGAATGCTTGAAGTGGTTCACCGGGTCCCGCTGCACGATGCGGAGCACGCGCTGCGCTCGCAAGGTATTACCGCGCCTGACATCATCAGCGACCTCGACAGTCGCCGCGCTTTCGCCCGCTATGTCGCTGAGCGCTTTTCGCTGGACGTTAATGCAGACGAGTTCACGCTAACATTGCTGGGTAGCGAGATCGAAGGCGGCTATCTCATGATCTATCAGGAAGCGCCTTCACCCGGGCGCGGGGCCGAGATTGCGGTATCCTCGCAGATCTTGACTGACGTGTGGGCCAGCCAGCGAAACCGCGTGAATATCGGTGATGGCACCAGCGTTGAGACGCTCACTTTCACGGCGGGCGATGGCGCTAAATCGGCGGTCTTGCCTTAAGTCACGCTTTCCCAGCGACCAGTAATCGCGAGCGTTCGGGTCGGGGCATAGGCGTTCACAAAGAACCATTTGCCGTCCGGCGAAAAGCAGCCGCCTGCAAGCTCGGTCTGCATTGTCAGACGGGCAAAATCATAAGGCCGGCCATCCGGCGTGATCCCGCGAATGTGATTGTCGACAATAGTCGGTGTATTGGTCTTCGCAGACCATGAGATGGCCGTTTGTCGCGACGCACAGATTGTCGCCATAGTTGAACTGCTCAGCGCTTTCGCTTTCGAAGAACAGCTCGATCCGATCCGGCCCGTTGCCGCGCCCGGGAACCAGGCGGAAGATCTGGCCAAGCTTTTTCGCGCTGGCGCAGGTCATCTTGCGGCGCGTCTCATTGCGGCGCGTCTCATTGCGGCGCGTCTCATTGCGGCGCGTCTCATTGCGGCGCGTCTCATTGCGGCGCGGGGCTAGCGGAGGCGCTGCAACGCCTCCGCTAGCCCCGCAGCCCGCTTCTGCTTAAAACCCGAATGCGACGCCGACGCGCCCGCCGGTGCTGTCAGGGGCGCTGGAGCCGGCGATCCCGGCGGAGATATAGACCCGCTCAGCCACCCGCGCTGCGACTGATCCGGCAAAGCCCTGCTCGCCTTGATAAGTCGACGCGTTGAGGCTGAACGAGACGCTGCTGTCCGGCACCACCATCTGCCCGCCCAGCGCCATCGCTGCGGCAATCCCGCCGCTGGTGCGCTGATCAAGGTCTTCGAGCGCAAACTCGACCCCTGCAACCCGCCCATCAAGCGCCAGCACCGTGCTTTCAAGCTGGTTGAACTGGCCTTCAGTGACTTGCGCGAGCGCGTTCATCGAGACCCGGACATTGTCGACCGAGGCAGCAGTGGCAACGCTCTGGCGGCCAAGCACACCATTGGCATCGACTGTGACGGCATCGACGGGCCCGACCTGGGCTGCGGTGGAGGCATCGATATCGCCAATCCGCACCGAAGAGCCGGTTCCGCCCAGCGCCACTTCGCGCGCAGCAGAAGTGGTCGCACCATCGCCCACAGCAGTTGAGCGGTTGAAGCTCGCAGTGGCTTCGCTGCCAAGCGCGGTGGCAAACACGCCCGAAGCATTAGCGCTGCGACCGACAGCTGTAGCACCCACTCCGCCAGCAGAGGCTGCTGCACCAACTGAAGTCGCGACATTCTGGCTCGCGGCAGAGGCGTTACCGATCGCGGTCGCACTCCCGCCAGACGCATTGGCTTGCCGACCCACTGCGGTCGAAGTCGAAGCGCTGGCGCTGGCGCCATTGCCGAACGCGCTCGCTGCCGTCCCTGCTGCCCCGGCGCCAAAGCCCACCGCTGTCGCATCGCCGCCGCTGGCTGAACTGCCAGCGCCATAGGCCGATGCATTGCCGGCAGACGCGAGCGCATTCACGCCCACGGCAAGCGCGCCGTTCCCATTCGTCACAGCGGGTGCGGCATTGCCGGATGCTTGAACCGAGACAAACGGGTTTCCGCCGACACTGATATTGGCGACCGCGCTGTTAAGCTGCCCAAGATTGACCGCATCGGTCAGCGCTGTGCCGTTCGCGACATTGACCAGCCGGCGCTCGCTGCCTGAACGACCGAACGAGACGACATCCTCTTCGAGCGCGGCTGAATCCGCACCGATGGCGACTGATCGCGCACCGGAGACGAAGGCAGACTGGCCGAGCGCGGTTGCCTTTGCGACGAAAGTCGTGCTCAACTGACCAAGCGAGACCGAGCCCTGCGCGGCGCTGGCATCAGCTCCAATGGCAATCGCATTGTCGCCTGAAATGCTTGCATCCGCGCCGAGCGCAACGGCTCTGGCGCCGAACGCGGCTGACACGCGCGAACCGATGGCAATGCTTCCTTCGCCATCGACCCGGGTCGCATTGGTGAAGCCTTGCGCGTCGCCGCCAATCGCTATCGAGCCTGCGCCATTGGCCGCCGCGTTAGCGCCGATTGCGATGCCGTTAATGCCGCCGGCACCCGCGGAGCCACCGGCGCCGTTCACATCGACAAAGGCAGAACCGGCGGCGGCGGCGACCGCGTCGAGCTGCGCTTTGTTGACAGCGTCAGTATCTTCAAACCCGGCCGCGACATTGGTGATCCGCCGTTCACCGCCTTGCCGTCCGACCGAGACGACATTGTCGTTAAGTGCCAGCGACCCCGATCCGATAGCGACCGAGTTTTCGCCTTGCGCCTGCGCCCGAGTGCCCACTGCAACCGCCCCTGTTCCCGAAGCCAGCGTAAAGCCGATGCCGGTATCGCTGCCGATTGCGACTGAATCGCTGCCTTGCGCGCTGACGCCTTGCCCGATGGCGACGGCATTGCTGCCGCCGGCTTGCGGGCCAGTGCCGCTCGCATTGACTTCGACAAACGCCGCGCCTGCAGTGGTCGCCTGTTGAAGCTGAGCGAGATTGACCGCGTCGGTTGGGTTGATCCCGGCGGCAACATTAGTGATCCGGCGGCGATTGCCGATCGAGCCCACGGAAATGGTGTTGGCTTCATCCGCAACCGAGCGCAGGCCTATCGCCACCGATTCTGCGGCATTGCTGATAGCTTCGTTGCCGAGCGCGACGGAAGACTCGCCGACCGAGCGCGCGCCGGAACCAAGCGCGACGGATGCGCGGCCTTCAGCACTTGACCCGCCGAAGGCAGAGGAGAAGTCGCCGGTGGCGGTACTTATCGCGCCAACCGCGGTAGCTTTTTCGCCAAGCGCGCCTGACATCGCTCCGATCGCGGTCGTTTCGGATCCGTCCGCATTGGCGAGCCCTCCGATGGCGAGCGCATCGAAACCGCTCGCAGTGGGGCCATTGCCGCCTGATACATCGATCGCGATGCCGGAAAACTGGCTGATCCCGGCAAGCGCGCTGTTAAGCTGGCGTAGATTGACCGCATCGGTATCGCGGATGCCGTCTTGGACATTGGTCACGAAGCGCTCGTTGAATTCGCTTCCGACTGCAAAGGAATTGTCGCGCAGCGTCGCTGAATTCTGCCCGATCGCAATCGAATTAATCCCCAGAGCCGAGCTGTCCGCGCCGATTGCGATATTGCCTGTTGAGCTGGCTTGCGCGCCAAGACTATCGCCGTTGAGATCGCCGCCGATGATGATGGCGTAGTCTGCAAACACCCGTGTTCCCGTGCCAATCGCAATGCTCTGAATACCGTTGGCCATCACGCCGATATTGCTGGTTGGAGAACCGATCGCGACTGCGCCTGAAGCTGTCGCAGACGCATCGTACCCTAACGCTACGCTGTTTTCGCTGGCGTTGGCGCTAAAGCCGATCGCGGTCCCGTCACGCTGAGCGCTTGCGCTTGCGCCAAGTGCGACAGCGCGCGGGCCAGTGGTCGAAGCGCCTACACCGCAAGCGAGCGAGATATCCTGGCCGAGCGAATCCGCGCCTCCGTCATTATCGGTTGAGCCTGCATCGACATTGCCGTCATTGTCGCGGTCAAGCAGGCAGTCTTCGGCATGGGCCTGCTGCGGTGCTCCCACTGCAAGCGCGATGGTTGCTGCGAGCACGGCGGTCGAAATAAGCAGTTTGGTTTTCACGTATCGTCCCCTTGCGACATGGCAGAAGGGTGCTGCGCAGCGTGTTCAAGCCGCCGCGACGTCGAGTTGCTCGAACATCAAGCAGAAGTGTGCCCCTTCAAATCCCCTCAATCGGCGTCACTGCGCCGATCTTTGTCACATTAGCGCCAAGAAACCGGTTTGGCTCGCAGATTTTTGAGCGATTACGGATATTTGTATCATCTTTTGTATTAGCCGGGCTGAGTCTTGCATGAGGCGCGTCAACGATGCTGAGCGATCGCGTGAGCGCAGGCTGAGCGGCTCGTTCAACCTGTGCGGACGAGGCAGAACATGCAGCGGAGATTTTCCTACAGTCAGAGCGGGCGCTATGCCTGACTTATGCTTGAGCCGTATCTTTCCGCCCAATCCTGTGATCGACCCACTCGATTAATACGCGCTTCAGTAATCGATTGAATTTTTACCCTAGGACTGTGTTCCATGTGTTCCAACCGTGCATTTGCGTCGACGAGTGGAGTGCAAACGCGTCGCCTTGCGCAAACATCGTGTGGCGGCCCTTTGAGGGCGCATGGGGGGTTTGACCGGGTCAGGTGCCAGCGCTAGCGCGCGAGGTTATGGGAGCGCAGACCTTGCAGCCATCAGGGCCGGTCGTTGTTGCTGGCGCAAGCGGAACGATCGGGCGAGCGGTGGCTGCGCGATTGGTACGCGAAGGCTGCGAGACTGTTTGCCTGCTGCGAGCGCCTGCAAACGGCGCGCCGCCGATCAGCCTGCCTGAGCTTGCCGGGGCCCGGATCGAACAGGTCGAGCTTGACGATCACGATGCGCTCATGCGGCTTTTTGGCGCGCTGCGACCGGCGGCAGTGATCTCGTGTATCGCATCGCGCAGCGGGGGTCCGCGCGATGCCTGGAAAGTGGATCATGACGCCAATTGCGCCATGCTGGCGGCAGCTGAGGCGTCGGGCGCTAAGCACTTTGTGCTGCTATCTGCGATCTGCGTGCAGAAGCCTCGCCTTGCGTTCCAGCATGCCAAATTGGCGTTTGAAGCGAAACTGGCGGCTTCGCCGATCGCTCACACAATTGTCCGCCCGACAGCCTTTTTCAAATCGCTTTCAGGCCAGGTGGGGCGGGTCGAGGCGGGCAAGCCGTTTCTGCTGTTTGGCGATGGCGAGCTCACCCGGTGCAAGCCGATCAGCGATGCTGATTGTGCGCGGTTTATCGTGGATTGCCTGTCTGTGCCGGACCGCAAAGGCCAGATCTTGCCGATTGGCGGGCCTGGCCCGGCGATCAGCCTGCGCGAACAGGGCGAGTTGTTGTTTGAGCTTGCCGGGCGCGAACCCCGGTTCAAATCCGTCCCGGTTGCGCTGTTCGATTGGACGAGCGCGGTGCTTTCGATGGGGGAGCGCTGGTCGCAATGGTGCTCTGACAAAGCGGAATACGCCCGGATTGCCAAATATTATGCAACTGAGAGCATGCTGCTGCTCGACCCCGACACCGGGGAGTATTCAGCGCAGGCGACGCCGGAGTTCGGCTCTGACACGCTGCGCGATCACTATGCCGCTTTGCTGGCCGAACACAGCAGCGCGAAGGTTTGCGCGTAAGTTTCGTTCGTCTGAGCGGGTAGGCGCAAACCACATGGTCCATTTACACATATAAAAATATCTTTATATGCTAGGAAGCGATGATGGTGGATGCGATCTTCAAGGCTTTGGCGGACCCGACGCGGCTGCGCATTGCCCGCTTGCTGTCGGCGATGGAGCTGGCAGTGGGCGAGCTTGCCCAAGTGCTGGGACAAAGCCAGCCGCGTGTCTCGCGCCATGTCGGAATTCTGTGCGATGCCGGGCTGGCTGAGCGGCGCCGCGAAGGCAGCTGGGTGTTCCTGCGCCAGGCAAGCGGGGATGCCGCAAATGTCGCGATTATCACTGCCACTGAGCGTCTGCTTGCGACCGCCGAAGCCGAGAATACCGAGTTTGCAGCCATTTGCGCCAGCGACCGCCGTAAGCTTGCAGCAATCCGCCAAGCGCGCGAAGGCTTGGCGGAAGACTACTTTGCGCGGCATGCCGGCGAATGGGATGAACTGCGCGCTCTGCACAGTCCCGATGCGCAAGTTGAGCAAGCGCTCGTCGATGCGCTGGGAGACGAGCAGCTTGGTGCAGTGCTCGATATCGGCACCGGGACCGGGCGGATGGCGGAGCTGTTTGCTGAACAGGCTCAGCGGGTCGTCGCGCTTGATAAGAACCTCGAGATGCTGCGGGTTGCACGGGCAAAGCTGCAGCATCTGCCGACTGCGCAGATTGAGCTGGTTCAAGGCGACTTCGTCGAGCTTCCGTTTGAAGCAGGCGCATTCGATACAGTGTTGCTGCATCAAGTGCTCCATTTCGCGCCCGATCCTGCCGCACCGCTGGCTGAAGCAGCGCGCGTGACGCGGCCTGGCGGTCGGATCGCGATTGTCGATTTTGCGAGCCATGATCGCGAAGAATTGCGCAGCCGCCATGCCCATGTGCGGTTGGGCTTTTCAGACCGTCAGATAAGCGGCCTGTTGCGCGGTTCCGGCTTTACAGCGCGCGAGCCGATTGCCCTTGATGGCGGAACTTTGACAGTCAAAGTGTGGATCGGTCGACGCCGCGCGGCGTTAGAACCAAGCGCTGTCGATGGCTCCACCTTCGCGGCCTCGCGTTCGAATTCACCTACAGCCAAAGTCAAAGCGAGCCAATGATGGCCATTCTCGATCAATTGCATGAACACCGCACTGCGCACGACACGCCGCTATTTTCGGGCCTGCCCGGTGATGTCGATGTCAGTTTCGAGTTCTTCCCGCCCAAGTCTGAAAAGATGGAAGCGCAATTATGGCAGGCCGTCACTGAGCTTAAGCCGCTTGCACCCAATTTCGTGTCCGTCACCTATGGAGCGGGCGGATCAACCCGCGAGCGCACGCACGCCACCGTCTCGCGGATCATTGCCGAAGCGGCTTTGCCAGCTGCAGCCCATCTCACCTGTGTCGCTGCTTCGAAAGCGGAAATCCGCGAAGTGGCCGAGCAATACTGGGGAGCGGGCGTGCGGCACATAGTGGCACTACGCGGCGATGCCGGCGAGCCGGGCGCGCCGTTTACTCCGCATCCCGAAGGTTATGCCAGCGCAGCTGAATTGGTGGCGGGCCTTAAGGAAATTGCCGATTTCGACATTTCGGTTGCCGCCTATCCTGAAACGCATCCCGATGCCGATTGTCCGCAATCAGACATCGACAATCTGAAGCGCAAACTTGATGCCGGGGCGAGCCGCGCGATCTCGCAATTCTTCTTCTCGGCGGAAACCTTCTTTCGGTTCCAGGAGAACCTCCTGAAAAGCGGTATCACACAGCCCGTTCTGCCGGGTATTTTGCCGGTGACCAATGTGGCTCAGGCGCGCAAGTTTGCAGGCGCTTGCGGCGCGCAAATTCCCGGTTGGATGGACGGTCTGTTCGAAGGGCTCGATGAGCGGCCTGCATCGCGTCAATTGGTCGCAGCGACTGTCGCGGCAGAGCTGTGCCGCCGCCTTTATGCCGGCGGTGTGCGCGATTTTCACTTTTACACGTTGAACCGTCCCGATCTCGCTTACGCAATTTGCCATATGCTGGGTAAGCGCCCTGTTTCCGAAGCGGCTGCCAAGGACGCTGCGGAATGAATACAGCCCTTCTGCCAGCTGCGACCGGTCGCGCCCGTATCAATGAGGCTGCCGCCAAAAGCATCCTCATCAAGGACGGCCCTTATGGGACCGCGATCCAGAATGAGAAACTGACCGCTGAGCAATATGCAGGTGAGACGGGTCTCACCATGGATCAGAAAGGCAATAACGATCTCATCAACCTCACTCAGCCGCAGGTGATACGCAAGATTTGTGACAGCTACATCGATGCAGGCTCAACCTTGTTGGCCACGAACACCTTTAACGCGAACGTGATCAGCCAGGCCGATTACGGCGCAGAGCATCTGGTGCGCGAAATCAATATGTCCGCCGCGCGTGTGATCCGCGAGGCCTGTGACGCCGCGACCGCTAAGGATGGCAAGCCGCGTTTCGTATTGGGCGCGATGGGGCCGACCAACAAGACGCTCTCGCTTAGCCCGGATGTCGAAGACCCCGGCTATCGCGAAGTCGATTTTGATCAGGTAAAGACGATCTACCGCGAACAGGCCGAAGCGCTGGTCGATGGCGGGTGCGACTTCATCCTGATCGAAACGGTGTTTGACACGCTCAATTGCAAAGCCGCGATCATGGCGGTCAAAGAACTCGAGATCGATCGCGGCCATGACGTGCCGATCATGATCTCGCTCACGCTCACCGACTTGTCCGGCCGCAACCTTTCAGGTCACACGGTTGAGGCGTTCTGGCACACGGTGCGGCACGCCAAGCCTGCCGCGATGGGTCTCAATTGCAGCTTTGGCGCCGAGCAATTGCGCCCGCATGTTCAGATCCTTTCCGGCATAGCCGACACCTTGCTGCTCGCTTACCCGAATGCCGGGCTGCCTAATGAGCTGGGCGAGTATGACGAGCAGCCCGAGGCCACCGCGGGCTTCGTTGCGCAATGGGCCAAAGAAGGCCAGGTCAACATCCTGGGGGGCTGTTGCGGCAACACGCCTGAGCATATCGCGGCGATCGCGGCAGCGGTGGACGGGATCGAGCCGCGCCAAAGCCCCACGCTGGACCCGGCCATGCGTCTTGCAGGCCTGGAACCTTTCGCCATCGCAAGCGGTTCGAGCTGCTGCGGCGGCGGCAAATAATGCGCTGAACTAGAGACTGATTTCCTGTGACCACTCAAGCCGCATCGAACTTCATCAATATCGGTGAGCGCACCAATGTGACCGGCTCTGCCCGGTTCAAGAAGCTGATCATGGCGGACGACTATGTCACAGCCGTCGAAGTCGCGCGCCAGCAGGTCGAAAACGGCGCGCAAGTGATCGACGTCAACATGGACGAAGGTCTGCTTGACGCGAAGCACGCGATGACGACTTTCCTCAAGCTGATCGCGGCCGAACCCGACATCGCGCGCGTGCCAGTGATGATCGACAGCTCGAAATGGGACGTGATCGAGGCCGGCCTTAAGTGTGTCTCTGGCAAGCCGATCGTCAATTCGATCAGCATGAAGGAAGGCGAGGAAGAATTCCTCAAACACGCGCGTTTGTGCATGGCCTATGGCGCGGCGGTTGTGGTGATGGCGTTCGATGAAGTCGGCCAAGCCGATACCAAAGAGCGCAAGGTCGAGATCTGCAAGCGCGCTTACGATTTGCTCGTCGGCATCGGCTTTCCGCCCGAAGATATCATCTTTGATCCCAACATTTTTGCTGTAGCAACCGGCATTGAAGAGCATGACCGGTACGGTCTCGATTTCATCGAGGCCGTGCGCGAGATCAAGCAATTGTGCCCGCATGCCAAGACCAGCGGCGGGCTTTCCAATCTCTCTTTCAGCTTTCGCGGCAACGAGACGGTGCGCCGCGCGATGCACTCGGTCTTCCTCTACCACGCAATCCCCGTTGGTTTTGACATGGCGATCGTCAATGCGGGCCAGCTCGACGTCTACGATACAATTGATCCGGTGCTGCGCGACGCGTGCGAAGACGTGATCCTTATGCGCGAGCCCAAGAATTTGGGCGAAGGCGAAGAGACGGCAACGGAACGCCTCATCAACCTCGCCGAAAGCTATAAGGGCAAGAGCAAGGAAGATGACCAGCAGGCGGCTGAATGGCGCGGGTGGGAAGTGACTAAGCGGCTTGAACACGCGCTGGTCAAAGGGATCGACGCGCATATTGTCGATGACACCGAAGAGATGCGCGCTG
>JBCCJD010000025.1:0-42555 GCA_039027955.1 Pseudomonadota bacterium | reverse complement strand
GGCTCATAGGTCAGCGCGGCGAGTTTCCCGCGTGCGAGCTGAGCAATCAAGTCAGCGCTCGCCAGCGATCCGGTCTCTTCATCCGAATTTATCAAGATGTCATAGCCTAGCGAAGAGGCGGCAGCCGTGCGTTCAAACGCAAGCAAAGCATGAAGGATCACAGCAATGCCGCCTTTCATATCGGCAACTCCGGGTCCGTTCAGGACATCGTCTTCAAGCCATTGGAGCGATTGAAACGGATGATCCTTGGGAAACACCGTATCCATGTGCCCGGTCAGGATGATCCGGCGATTGGCTCCGGGTCTGACGCGCACCACGAGATGCTGGCCATTGGCTTTGGCGTATTCGCTCCCATCAGAGGCGATCGCGGTCACCGGCACAGGATCGATAAATTCCACCTCGCCGGGCAAGGCTGAAAAGGCCTCAGCCAGCATGTCAGCTTGGCTGGCAAGTCCTGCAAGATGTCCGGTGCCGGTGTTGATCGCGCTCCATTGCTGGACTTGCTCGAGCATCAAAGCATCATCGAAGCTGTGTGAATGTGTGCCTGTCATGGCTCTATCGTCTAGCGACGGCACAGCCTTGTTCCAACCCGTTGCAATCATTCTTTCGCTTCGCCATAGGGCCAGCGTCCTCCTCCCCAGGCCTTGATTGCAATCGAGCTATGAGGACTTGAATGACCGAGATGGTAGATCGCGCCGGATTGTCTGTGGACGCGGACTTGGCCGCTTTTCTCGAAACCGAAGTGTTGGCTCCGCTTGAGCGCGATGCGGGCTTGTTTTGGCAGGGGTTTGCCGATCTCGTCGGGCGGTTTGCGCCGCGCAATGCCGCTTTGCTGGCAAAACGCGAAGAGCTCCAGCAGCAGATTGACGAATGGCACATGGCGCGGCGGGGTAAGGCGCATGATGCGGCGGAATACCGAGCGTTTCTGAGCGAGATCGGTTACCTGGTGGCTGAGCCCGGCGAGTTTCAGATCGGCACGCAAAACGTCGATCCTGAAATCGCGACGATGGCTGGCCCGCAATTGGTGGTGCCGATCCTCAATGCGCGGTTTCTTCTTAACGCAGCCAACGCCCGCTGGGGGAGCCTGTATGATGCGTTGTATGGGACCGACGCGCTCGATGCGCCGCCTGCCAAGCCCGGCGGCTATGACAAGGCACGCGGCGATGCCGTGATCGCGCGGGGCCGCGAATTCCTCGATTCTGCGCTGCCGCTGGTCGATCAGAGCTGGGCCGACCTGGCCGGCGAGGATGATGGCAGACTGGTCGATGAAAGCCAGTATCTCGGCACCACTGACAAGGGTTTGTTGTTCAAGAACAATGGGCTGCATATCGAAGTTCAATTCGATCCTGAAACCCCGGTTGGCCAGGACGACAAGGCCGGGATTGCCGATATCGTTATCGAATCGGCGCTCACCACGATTGCTGATTGCGAAGATTCGGTCGCGGCGGTCGATGCTGAAGACAAGCTCTTGGCTTACACCAACTGGCTTGGCGTGATCCGCGGCGATCTTGAAGAGAGCTTCGAGAAGGGCGGGAAGACCATGACCCGCCGCCTGAATGGCGACAAAGCCTATACCGACCGTCACGGCGAAACGCACAGCCTTGCGGGACGCAGCCTCATGTTTGTGCGCAATGTCGGCCATTTGATGACCAATCCCGCGATCCGGCTGCCCGATGGCGGCGAGATCCCCGAAGGCATCATGGACGCGGTGTTCACGAGCGCGATCAGCACGCTCGATGTCGAAGGCCAGGCCAAGTACGGCAATAGTCGCGCAGGCAGCATTTATATCGTGAAGCCCAAGATGCACGGGCCTGAGGAATGCGCCTTCACCAATGATCTGTTCGATGCAGTCGAGGACCTGCTTGGCCTTAAGCGCCACACGATCAAGGTCGGCGTGATGGACGAAGAGCGCCGCACCAGCGCTAACCTTGCCGCCTGCATCCATGCGGTGAAGGACCGGATCGTGTTCATCAACACCGGCTTCCTCGATCGCACCGGCGATGAAATCCACACCTCGATGCAGGCCGGGCCGATGATGCGCAAAGGCGCAATGAAAGGCTCTGATTGGTTGCAAGCCTACGAAGCGCGCAATGTTGCGATTGGCCTGAAACACGGCCTTTCAGGTAAAGCGCAGATCGGTAAGGGCATGTGGGCTGCGCCTGACCTCATGGGGCAGATGATGGCCGAAAAGATCGGCCATTTGCGTGCTGGCGCTAACACGGCTTGGGTCCCGTCACCCACCGCTGCGACGCTTCATGCGCTGCACTATCACGCCGAGAACGTGTTCGACATTCAGAAGGATTTGCCTGAGCCCATGGGCCTCGATGCGCTGTTGTCGATCCCGTTAGCGACCGACACCAACTGGCCTCAAGACGAACTGCGCGAAGAGCTCGACAACAACGCTCAAGGCCTGCTCGGCTATGTGGTGCGCTGGATCGATGCCGGGGTAGGGTGCTCTAAAGTTCCTGACATCAACGATGTCGGCTTGATGGAAGACCGCGCAACGCTGCGGATCAGCTCGCAGCACATCGCCAACTGGCTGCATCACGGCATTGTCAGCGAAGCGCAAGTGATGGAAAGCCTGACGCGCATGGCGGCCAAGGTTGATGCGCAGAACGCGAGCGATCCCGATTACATTCCGTTGGTCGGCAACGAACACGGGCCTGCTTTCCGCGCCGCAGAGGATCTGATCTTCAAAGGCACTCAGCAACCTTCAGGCTACACCGAGCCGCTGCTGCATGAATGGCGGCAAGTGAAAAAGGCGCTCGGACAAGCAGGTTAAACCGCTGCCGCTTTAGTTTTCGGGCTCGATCTCGCTCCAGTCGAAGTCGAGATCGAGGCCATCAAGGTCGATTTCGATCCCCATCTGGTTTTCTTCGAATTCCTTCACTGCGGCTACGCCGTCTTCAGCCAGCAGTTTGAGCTTTTCAAGGTCCAGCATGACGGCCTCGCTCATGACCGCGATTTCGCCTGCGACCTCTTCGTCCGAAAGGGTCGGATCGAAGGTCGCGCTGGTGGTCAATTTTACGCGGCACGCTTCTTCGCTGATCGGCTCAATTCTGTGCGCTTCGATGGCTTTTTCCAAAGCGTAGAGTTGCGGCTCCATCACCACTTCGACGGTGTGGCGCGCAGCGTCGACCCGTTCGATGACATGGAAATGGAACACGCAGTCGCCGAATTCCTCAGATGTTAGCCGGTAATCATTGTCCGCGCCTTCGACGCGAGTGACGTGAGCTCCGCGCTGAACCAGGCCGCACTGCGGGCTGGCGAGGTCGATCAGACCGAACACCTCGGCAGCCGGGCGGTCGATCTCGACTTCCGCTTCGAACTCCACCGGACCTTCGATTAAGCGCTTCTTCTTGTTGAAACCGAACATGTCATCGCTCCTTCCGCGGTGCGCTCTCGAAAATAGCGATCACAGGTTAAGGAATAGCGCGCCAAGTGGTTGATCGCGCGCGGCACGTTTGAGCCGCCGGGTTAACTCTCCTCTAAGGTGTTCTGACTAACCCGATGTCGGGGCAAGGGCAGGGACAGCAGCGCATTATGGCTAAGCAGCGAACGGAAGATCGCACCAAGATCATGGTGCGTGCTAATGTACGCGACGCCTATGAGCGGCGTGAAATCTGTATTCTCGACATCTCCACGCGGGGCCTGCTGGCAAGCGCATCGGACGCGCCGGTCTATGGCGAGTTCATCGAAATCGAAGTCGATGATAAAGTGCTGGTCGGGCAGGTGAAGTGGTCGAAGGAAGGGCGCTTTGGCGTGGTCTTCCAGCAGCGCATCAGCGTGATCTCGTTCTTGAGCGGTGACAAGGGTTCGATCGCGCTGCCTCGCAAAGCCGTTGCGACGACTTATGCGAAAAATCCCATGGCGACCTTCGATGCCAGCCGTCAGCTTTCGCAATGGCTGCAATTTGGCGTATTTGCGGCCGCCGCCTTTGTTGCCGCGATGTATATCGTGCAGGCCATTCATGCCGGGCTCGGTTCGATCACGATCCCGAGCGGCGCCTGATCGCAGCAGCATGGCTGCGCATGTTAGCTAAGCGCGCGGGCTATGCTGACGAATTCTGCAATGCTCAAGGTTTCTGCGCGGCGGGTCGGATCGATCCCCTTGACCGCCAGCGCGTCGAGCGCGCCCGGCACCGCTTTGAGGCTCTGTCGCAGCATTTTTCGGCGCTGGCCGAACGCCGCTTCGCTAACGCGCTCAAGGGCGTGCGCGGCCACGCCTTCCGGCGCATCCTTCGGCGTCACATGGACGATCGCGCTCATCACTTTAGGCGGCGGCGTGAAGGCACTGCGATGCACTTTGAGCGCGAGTTTTGCCTCGCTGCGCCATTGTGCCAGCACCGCCAGCCGCCCGTAAGCGCTGGAACCGGGCTGAGCGACGATGCGTTCAGCCACTTCGCGCTGAAACATCAAAGTGAGCGAACGCCAGTCCGGCGGCCAGTGAGCGCCCGAAAGCCAGCGTACAAACAGCGCGGTGCCGACATTGTAAGGCAGGTTAGCGACGACGTGGAATGGCTTACCCTCTGTCAGCTGAGCATGATCGAGCTTCATCGCGTCGCCTTCGACCACGTTCAGACGGTCAGGGAACGCCGCGCTCAATTCAGCAAGAGCCGGAAGGCAGCGCCGATCCATTTCAATCGCGGTGACCTTGGCTCCTGCTCTCAGCAAGGCACGGGTGAGGCCACCGGGTCCAGGGCCAACTTCGAGTACCGCTTGACCAGTAAGATCGCCGGGTATGGCCGCGATCCGGCCCAGCAATTGCTCATCGAGCAGAAAGTTCTGGCCGAGCGCTTTGGACGCCGACAATCCATGGCGCGCGATGACCTCCCTGATCGGGGGTAGCTCAGACATTCGCAGCGCTGGCCGCGCGGGCCGCAGCACAGCTACTTGCTAACCGGATTGCTGCACACATGGCGCTTGGGTCGGCTTGGCCTGTTCCCGCGATATCGAAGGCTGTGCCGTGGTCTGGCGATGTGCGGATGAGCGGCAGGCCAAGTGTCACATTGACCCCTTCGTCGAATTCGAGTGCCTTTAGCGGAATGAGCGCTTGATCGTGATACATGCAAAGCGCTGCATCGTATGTTGTGCGCGCACGAGGCGTGAACAGTGCATCGCCGGGCACAGGCCCGAACGCAGCGATCCCTTCGGCTTGCAAAGCTGCGATCGCTGGTTCGATAATGCGCGCTTCTTCATCTCCGAACTGGCCGTTTTCGCCAGCATGCGGGTTAAGCCCGGCGACGGCCAGCCGCGGGCGCTCAAAGCCAAAGTCGCGGCGCAAACCGGTCTCAACAATGCGCGCCTTGTGCACGATCAGGTCGGTTGAAATGAGGCCGGGTACTTCAGCCAGCGCGGCATGGACCGTAAGCGGCACTGTGCGCAGACTTGGCCCGGCCAGCATCATCACACCGTCGCGATAGGGCCGCCCGCATGCATCCGCCAGAAACTCGGTCTGGCCGGGAAAGCCAAAGCCTCCATGCATCAATTCCGCTTTCGAGACCGGCGCTGTGACAAGCCCGGCGGCTAAGCCGCCAAGCGCGAACTTTGTCGCCCAGCTGAGCGATGCAAGCGCCAGTTTGGCTCCATCTTGCTGCGGCGCGCCTGGCGTGTAGGCGGCATCGAGGCCCGCCATCACCGGGAGGCCCGCGCTCCATGCGAACAAAGCTTCACCCGGCTCCGCGATCGGCACGAGCGGGCAGTCGAGCCCGCGTGTGTCTGCTGCATGGCGGAGCACATTGGCTCCACCGACCACGAAAAAGGGCAGCGTTTCGCTCTTCTTGTCCCGGCTTAGCCGCAGATAGCTTTCAGCAATGATTTCCGGTCCGATGCCGGCGGGATCGCCCAGCGACACCGCCAGCGGAAGCTGCTCTATGCTCAATTGTATTCGATATACGCGTCGTTACGCAGATCGCGCAGATAACGCTGAGCGCGTTTGTTAATGCGCTCTTCTTCGATCTGGCGTTCGATACTGGCAAAAGACGGTGCACCTGCATCCGGCGGATCATCGCGTCCGCACAGCATCAGCACCCGCACCCCTTCTTCGGCGCTGCCGAACGGCGGGGTGATCTGGCCCACCTGCAATCCAAGAACGATTGCGCGCAATTGTTCAGGCAGATTGCCAGCCTTGATCTGTTCGTTCGCGATCACATCAGCGCCGATCGCAGCGCTCGCTCGGTCAGCGTCCGCGCAGCCGCGCATCGACTGCACAAAGGTCACGAATTCTTCGATCTTCGCTTCCGCTTGAGGCTGTGTCATGCCCGGTTCAAAGCCGATCGCGATCTGTTTGAGGCTCAGCATCGCTTCGTCGGGATTGGCCATCAGCACCTGGCGTTTGTTACGCAGATAAAGGATCGAATAGCCACCGGGTATCTTCAAGGGACCGTTAAGCTGCCCGGGCTGCATTTGCGTGGCCGCAGCAGCAAGGCCGGGAGGGATCTGGCCTAACCGAACCCAGCCAAGATCGCCGCCGACGGCCGCGGTTGAGGCTTCGGAGAACTGCCGTGCATAGGCGACAAAACTGCCGCCCTGGCGCAATTGCTCCATGATCCGCTGCATGTTCTGGCGTATTGCCTCATCATTCTCGGCGGTCGCGCCCATATAGATTTCGCCGAGATGATACTCATCGGTGCCGCGCGATTCCTCGAGCCGCTTAAGCACATCATTGACCTCTTCGGCCGCGACATTGATGAAGGGCGTTACATTGCGTCGCAGCAGGTTTTCCCACGCGATCTCGCCTTCAATCTGCCGTTTAAGCGCGGCTGGAGACGACCCGATAGAAAACAGATACTCGTCCATTTTCTGAGGTTCAGAACCGAAGTTTTGAGCCGCTAGCTGGCCGTAGGTCTCGTTGACCTGTGCCCGTTCAACCGGCAATTCAAGCGCTGCGGCAGCTTGAATCTTAAGCGTTTCATCAATCAGATTGCGCAGCATTCTCTGGCGCAGGCGCTTGAGTTCATCGGGCGACACTTCGTTTTCCGCAGCCGAAGTCATCAGCGCGACCCGTTGGTCAATATCTGTGCCGGTAATGACGTAACCGTTTACAATCGCAGTCGCGCTGCGCTCATTGGGGCTGTCTGCGCCGAGAATCTCGATATTCTCAGGAATACCGAAAGGGTTGTCAGATGTCGGAACCGATTGGTTTTGCGCTATGCCTGCGCTCGGCAAAGCCACCGCACTCGCTAAGCCTGCGCTAAATGCGCCGACCACAAACAACGCCGCCGACGTCTTTGAAAACAGTTTGAAACTCACTTCTTCAATCCCGTCCAATTGCTGGTTCGCGGCCCGACCCCTGTTATCCGCCGCGTTAACTGTCACTTCTTATTCGTTATCGCGTTCGCAACTGCTCTGCTTCGGCTGAACTGATGCTGAGCAAAGCGCATATGCTTTAATCTTATGCTTACGCTTTTAACCGGTTTTGTAAGCGCTGCCAATTGCTGGCGCATGCGAGCTTGCGGATAGCGTCCCGTTTCGAGGCACGATCAGCGGAACCCCAGATTACGCAGCGCGAAAAAGAACTGAAATGTGTTTCCGCGTTCCGCATCGCCTGCGGTGATGAAATCGCGCCGCCAGGTGACGCCGAATTCGATGCAATCGTCTTGATAGGCAAGGCCCAACCGCGTGCGGATTGGCTCGAACCCGTCAGGCGCAAAGGTCGGGTCTTCATCCGCGCTGGTCAAGTTGAACACACCCGAGCCGAACGCAGACCAATTGCGTCCAAATGCGACGCGCAAGGCCGCGCGCAATTCTTCGCGGTCCTGCAAGTCTTCGACTGTCTGGATGTCGCGGTTGAGCCGCAAATAACCAACTTCAGCATAGGTGCGCTGAGAGCCGATCGTAGCATCGACTTCATTACGGCGCACAGCGAAATTGTCTTTATCGAGCCGGAAGCGATGCGTCAGCTTAAGAAAATCGCGCCATCGCACTTGGGTGCGCCCGACAATGTCAGACACTCTTTCCGATAGGCCCGTACCATCGGGAAAGACATCGCGTGCCGCTTCGAGCCGGTAGGATTGGCCGATCGTGGTGTCGACCCGCCAGCCCGGTTTTGTGAGCTCCCAATCAAGCCCCCAGGTGACCCGCACGCCGTCTTCGACCCGGTCATACCCGGGGAAGCGATTAAGCGCGAACAGGTTGGAATCCTCCAGATCGATCGCGCGGGCATCTTCGTTCGGCACCGCAAGATTGCGGATCGGCGGGCTAGCGACGATCTGAACGCGCGGCTTAAGCACTTGCGTGCCGCCAAACGCTTCGCCGACAAACGGCCATTCGATATCGATCGCGCCAATCGCGATCCCGCGCGCGGTCCAGCCTTCCTCGCCGCGATAGATCAGCGTGCTGGTCGAAAGCGTATCATTGGTATGATAAACATCGCCGCGCACCAGCGCGCTGAGCGTTACGACCTGACCGAGGCCCGTTAGTCGGCGCAAGTCCCAGCGCGCACCGGCAAAAGCCCGCTGGGTATCCTGCCCTTCGGTGCGTAAGAGGCTGAGCGTGTTGGCTTGGAGCTGGATTTCGCCGCCTAGCACCGGATCATCGATCAGGCGGCGATAATCGAGCGCTGGCAAGGCAATCGGGATCTGACCTTGCTCGGCATTGATCCTGAGCGTTTGCGTCGCCCAGCCGGCAATCGAAAGATAGGACTTGCGATCAATCCGTTCGACATTGATGGTCGAGCGCAGCCGATCATCGCGGCTGATGTCATACCGCCTCAAAAACGTGCGGTCGCTGGCCACTCGAACTGAGCCAGTGGCGCTCCATTCAGGCGAAAACTGGAACCTGCCATTCGAGAAAAGATAGCCGCGCGGATCGCTTTCAGTAGTCGGAACTCCGGTGAAATCGGCAACGCGGCTGCTGACGGTCGCATAACCTGTGATCTGGTAAGCACCGCGCTCGGTCAGATGGCGCCATTCAGCCGAAGCCATCGGTGCAACGTCGGTAAACACGAACGCGCCGAGCGTCAGATCCTTGTTGTTGGCAAGGCGCCAATAATATTCCGCGTTCAATTCTAGCCCGTTGACTTGGCTGAACCGCGGATTGGGGACCAGAAAGCCCGAAGCAGCGCCGCCATCGGTGCGCAAGGCAAGGCCGGGCAGCGGCAGAATGCGCGCACCGAACAGTTCGAGCATGGCTCCGCGAAACCGCACGCGCTGCGCGTTCTGGTCATATGTGACGCGGTCCGCTGTGATCCGCCAACTTGGGTCTTTGTCGCAACCTGCCTCATCGCTCACCGCGCACGCGGTATAGGCCGCATCAGTCAGGATCACGGTGCCGTCTTCGCCCCGGCTACCTTCGCGCGCGGCTAATCGTCCGCCGGCTCTCAGCGCTAATAACAGCTCCTGCATCGCGCCGACTTCGAAAGTGTCGCTCAATTCAAGCTGGTCAGTGAACAATTGATTTCCGCGTTCATCGACAAACCGGATTGTGCCAGTCGCGATGATCGTGCCGCTCTGCTGGTTCCAGACCACTTCATCGGCCCGAACCGAGCGATCCTCGCTGCGCAAGATCACATTACCGCGCGCAGTGACGGTTTCACTTTCATTGTCATACGCGATCTGATCGGCTTCGAAATCGATCAGATCAGTAACGTCACCGGCATTATCCTGAAGCGCGGTATCGTTTTGAGGGGCACGCTCATCTTCGTACACTTGCGGCGATGGCAGTGTTTCCTGCGCGTGTAGCGGTGCCGCAACAAGCACTAAAGCCAGCAGCGTCGCTGCTAGCGCTGTTGTGCCACGCAGGCGCTGCAAAGGTTGGCGCAGCCAGCGCTGTACTGCGACCGTTGAGCCTCCCGTCATGCCTTGCCTATCGCACCGCTCGCGCCTAATCGCAATTGCCATTGAGAGGCGCTGCTGTCTCATCACGATCAGCGACCTGATGCGTTGCAAGATCGCATCAGCAACAGTGCCTAAGTGGCGAAGTCTGATAGACCAGAGCTGCACCCAATCACGTCTGCGGAGTATCCATGCACATCCACTTTACTGACACTCTTCCCGGCGATGTCCGGCTTCATACACGCATCGTCAATGCCGGTGACACGCTGAGCGGGCTTGATCCGGCTCTTATCGATGGCGCTAAGGCCGCCCGGTTCAAAGGGTCAACCGGCCAAGTGTTTGAAGGATTTGCGATGATCGATGGCGCGCTGCGCCGGATCGGCTTGGCGGGCGCAGGCGAAGTCGATGCGGATGCAAGAAG
Organism: Pseudomonadota bacterium; assembly: GCA_039027955.1. Lineage (GTDB taxonomy): Bacteria > Pseudomonadota > Alphaproteobacteria > Sphingomonadales > Sphingomonadaceae > Erythrobacter. The sequence goes on along the minus strand of JBCCJD010000025.1, from coordinate 32,362 downwards.
GCTCAATGTCGAACGCGCTGGTGCGGCATTAGTCGCGAAGTTTCTCACTTCAGGCGAAACCGAGATGGTGCTTGATCTTGGCGGCGCTGATCTGTCCGGCAAGGAGGCCGCTGCGGTTTTGTTGGGGCTGCGTCTGCGCGGCTGGCGGTTTGATGAATATCGCACCAAGCTCGCCGCTGAAAAGCGCGTGTCGCTTAAGCGCGTGCATGTCATCGGCGCGCCGCAAGGGACTGAAGAGGCATGGGAGATCGCATCGGCCATCGCTGAAGGCGTTGAGTTTACTAAGACGCTCGTCACTTTGCCGGCCAACATCCTTTATCCTGAAAGCTTTGTTGCGAAATGCGAAGAAGCGTTCGCTGGCACCGGCGCTGAGCTTATCGTGCTCGACGATGAAGCGATGGAAGAGCTGGGCATGGGCGCTTTGCTTGGCGTCGGGCTTGGCTCGGAGCGAGCTTCGCGCTTGCTTGCAATCCGCTGGAATGGCGGGCCGAACGATCAAAAACCCACGGCGCTGGTTGGTAAAGGCGTGACATTCGATACAGGCGGTATCTCGCTCAAGCCGCCTGCTGGCATGGAAGACATGAAATGGGACATGGGCGGCGCTGGCGCGGTCGCTGGCGGGATGCTGGCGCTGGTCAAACGCAAGGCCAAGACCAATGTCGTTGCGGTCATGGGTCTGGTTGAAAACATGCCCGACGGCAAAGCCCAGCGTCCCGGCGATGTTGTCACGACGATGAGCGGGCAGACCGTCGAAGTTATCAACACCGACGCCGAAGGCCGCTTGGTTCTGTGCGATGCGCTGCATTGGGTGCAGGAGCAGTACGACCCGGACCGGATTGTCGATTTCGCAACCCTCACCGGCGCAATGATAATTGCGCTTGGGCATGAGCATGGCGGATTGTTCGCCAATGATGAGACCTTGGCGCAGCAATTGCTAAGCGCGGGCAAAGCGACCGGCGACAAGCTGTGGCAGCTTCCGATTGGCCCGGCCTATGACAAGCTGATCGATTCCCCGGTTGCCGATATCAAGAATGTCGGTCCGCGCGCCGCAGGCTCGATCACGGCAGCGCAATTCCTGCATCGCTTTATCCGACAAGGCACGCCATGGGCGCATTGCGATATCGCAGGCATGGTGTGGGCGGATAAGCCCGGCCACAGCTGGGATAAGGGCGCAACCGGCTATGGCGCGCGGCTGATCGATCGGTTTGTGGCGGACAATTTCGAATGATCTGAGGACCTGGTTCGGTCATCCCGGCCTGTCCCAGTAGCGCGGTGGAGAATTCCTATTCCAAAAATGCGCAAAAAATCGGATCTGCCCACCAAAACCTGCGCCGCTTGCGGGCTTCCATTCACGTGGCGCAAGAAATGGGAACGCGACTGGGATAACGTCCGCTATTGTTCAGAGCGGTGCAAGCGCAGCAAAAAACGGGCCTCATGAAAGTCGATTTCTGGCAGCTTTCGCGCGATCCGGCAGAGAAAGTCGTTGCGCTGATCGCTGCACGCGTGCTGGCGAGCGGTGAACGATTGCTGGTGGTCAGCCGCGATCCCGCCCAGCGCGAAGCGATCTCGCGCGAGTTATGGCATGCCCCGCCGGCAGAAAGCTTCCTTGCCAATGGCGAGGCCAACGCGCCCGGCGCTGAACGCCAGCCGATCCTGCTGTCCGAAACCGCTGAGCCGGCCAATCAGGCAAGCCACGTGATTTACGCTGATGGAGAGTTTCGCGGCGCCGACGGGTTTGCCCGTGCCTTTCTGCTGTTCGATGAAGCGAGCCTGACGGCTGCCAGAGCAACCTGGCGCTCGCTTGATGGGCTGGACGCGCTGGAGCGGGCGTTCTTCCGGCAGGACGGCGGAAAATGGACTAAAGTCGCTTGAGCGCTTGCGCCACAGAGCCTGATCGGTGAGAAGCGAACCGGCATTCAGGAGGGACATATCATGCGTTCAATTGTGCTGTTTCTGACCGCGTCTGCGACACTCGTGCTGGCTGCGTGCGGTATGGGCGAATCCGGTGAGATAGCGACGGAAGACGGAGAGACCGTCTCCTACGATATCGACAGCGAGGGCGAGGGCGAATCCACTGTTCGCATCTCCGGCGAAGACGGTGAAGCTATCGCGCGCACCGGCAGCAACGTTAAAGCCGACTTGCCTGATGGCTGGAGCGTCTATCCCGGCGCGAATGTTGTAAGCGTCATGAACATGAACAGCGATGACAACACCGGCATGACTGTGATGATGGAAACCAACGCAGCGCCTGACAAGATCATGGCTCATTATCGCAAGCAGGCCGAAGCAGCTGGGCTCGAGATCGAGCTGGAGATGAACAGCGCAGGCAACACAATGCTTGCCGGTTCAGACGATAACGATCGCAATTTCTCGATCAGCGTGTTGGGCGATCCGGATGATGATCAGGTCGCCAATCTGATGCTGTCGGGTTTCGAAAAGTAACGGCGAGCGCATTCGCGCTAGAGCATTGACCTGCACGCTTGCGAGGGGGGAGCCGCGCGGCTAAGGGCGCGCACAATTCTCTCATTTCTCGCAAGGATACCTATCATGGCGGTTACCCGCACCTTTTCGATCATCAAACCCGATGCCACTCGCCGCAATCTGACCGGCGCCGTCACTCAGATGCTGGAAGGCGCGGGCCTGCGCGTGGTCGCATCAAAGCGCATTCACATGACCCGCGAACAGGCTGAAGGGTTCTATGCGGTTCACAAGGAACGCCCGTTCTTTGGCGAACTGGTCGATTTCATGATCAGCGAGCCGGTGGTTGTCCAAGTGCTTGAAGGCGAAGACGCTGTTACCCGTAACCGCGACATCATGGGTGCGACTAATCCCGCTGAAGCGGCCGAAGGCACCATCCGCAAAACGCACGCGCTATCGATTGGTGAGAACAGCGTGCACGGCTCAGACAGCGAAGAGAACGCGGCGATTGAGATCGCGTTCTTCTTCGACGATGCCGAAATCGTCGGCTAATTCGCGCAAGCCTCGCTCAGTTTTGCGTTGCAAAGCGCGCGAGTTGCGCGGCGTGTTCGCGGTGATTGCCGGCTTGGCTGGCGGCCATTTCGGCTTGTATTGCGCTTAGCGCTGTATTGCTGAGCACCAGCCCTAACTCGGCGTAAGCGCGGGTGATTTCGCTCTGCCAATCGTGCGACAAAGCGTCGAACGCGATGCGTGTAAGCGGCCCGGTCCAGTGCGACAGCGCTGCCTCGCGCCGCTCGTGACGCAGCGCGATCTTGTGCTCGTAAAGCGCGGTGATGTTTGCAAGCGAACACTCATCCGATTGCAGTGCCATTTGGTTGGCGACGAGAGAGACAGCGCTTTTCAGAACGTCTTCATGCGCGCGTTCGGCCACCACCACCCGGGCGTCAGGAAACAGGTGCAGCAGGCACGCAAGGTCTTCGCCAAACTGCGGCGCTTTCATCACGCGGGGACGCTCAGCGCAGGCGCGATGCGCAGCATCGGTCTTCAAAACGCGGACGAGCTCGCGGTATACTGGTAGGGGATCGCGCGCTTCGCTGAACGCGGAATAGGTCGGGATATGCCATTGCGATTCGTACAGCGAGTGGTTGAGCGCACCTGCTAGCCAAGCCAATTCCTCTTCGACCGAGCCGCTCGCCATCGGGTGGATCGCCTGGAGCCACGGGTTGAGTGTTTCAAGCAGAATGAGATCCAGCGATCCCTTGATCCGTCGCCAATCGGGACGCGTGGGAACCGGGTGCCAGGCATCGCAATAGCGGGTATGCGAATGCGCTGGGTCTGCTGCGAACAGCTTGTGGAGGCGTGTGGTGCCGCTGCGCATCTGGCCGATGATAAGGAGCGGGGGAGCGAGCTCGGTTTCCAGTATTTCAGGCTTTCGCGCCCATAGCTCGCCCAGCTTCAGCCGATTGCCGATAACCCGGACAAGCTGGCCATAGGCCATCGCCTGGCCAAGCGGATTGAGCGCTGCCTCATTGCGCACCGCGTCCAGCAACCGCTCTAACCGTAAGCGAAAATCGGCGACGTCCGCTTGTGTTCGGCCCGCAGCTTCAGCCGCGCTGGCTGTGTCGCCTAATGGTTTGGCTGCAGCCGCCCATAGCGCATCGGGCTCCAGCACTGGTGGCGGCAACCACCCCTTGTCCCATGCATGGCCTAGAAAGCGTGCGGCGCGATCAGCCTGTTTGCCGCGCGCCAACAAATGATCGCGAACCGGAAGTTTGCTCACCGTGCCAGCCGCAACGCGTTGCGGTCCATCAGAACATATCGGCTGCATCGAGCAGCTTGGTCAGGCGTCGAGGCGCCACGCTGCGCCAGCTGCGGGCGAGCCATTCCTCGACATGCGCCCAATCAAGATCGTGCCGGTTGAGGATTACGCCGACCCAGCCGCTGGCGCCGTAAAAGGCAGGCTTGAAATAGGTCTCCGGCTGCGCTTCGATCAGGTCGAGCATTTCATCCATGCCACTGGTTTTGACCAGCAGCGCGATGTGTTCGCTGCCATGATGCCGGTCCGCGAAGTAGGCGAAGAACTTGCCTGATTTGTCGCTGCCGACACGAAAACCGGGCGAACCATGGCTTTCGCGCTCATGTGTTTCGGGAAGCGCGAGCGCCAGTTTGCGCAACTCGTCCAGCAGGTAGTCAGGACTGCTCATCCGCGAGACATATCTAGCGAGAGCGCGCGGATAGAGCTGGTGTTCAGCGAGCTTGACCCGCTCAGCAAGGCTCGCAGGCGTATCATCGGGCGCAATCGTGACCTTTGCCTGCGCGAGCACTTCGCCTGCATCAAGCTCGCTCGTGACCAGATGCACGCTGGCGCCTGCGTAGGCGTCGCCCGCTTCAAGCGCGCGGCTGTGGGGATCAAGTCCCTTGTATTTGGGGAGCAGCGAGGGATGGATGTTGATGATCCGGCCTTCCCAGCGCGCAACGAAAGCATCGCTTAAAATCCGCATATAGCCCGCCAGCACGATGAAATCCGCACCTGTTTTGATCACCGCTGCTTCCATCGCGCGGTCGTGGTCTTCGCGCGAGAGGCCTTTATGCGAGTGTGAGAATGTTGGGATGCCTTCAATTTGAGCGAGCTTCAGCCCCGCCGCATCAGGCGCATTCGACGCGACCAGCACAACTTCGAACTGCGCATCGCTCAGCCGGCTGGCGTAAAGAAGGCTCGCCATATTGGTCCCGGCGCCGGATATGAAGACCGCGATTTTCGCCCGCTCAGCCAAGCTGTGACGCCTCCCACGCAGCGGTCGCTGACCATGTGCCAAGATCGCCGCGAACCGTGCATCCATGCTCGCCTTCGATAATCTCACCAAGTGTGAAAACCGTCTCGCCTGCATCGCTGAGCTGGGTCGCGACTTCGTCTGCACGATCAGCTGCGAGCGCTATCACCATGCCAATTCCGCAATTGAAAGTGCGCGCGAATTCTTCGGGCTCGATCTGGCCTTGTGCTTGCAGGAATGCCATCAGGCGCGGCTGAGGCCATTGATCGGCATTGATAAGGGCATGCGCGCCCGCTGGCAGAATCCGCGGAACGTTCTCAAGCAGCCCGCCACCGGTGATATGCGCGCAGCCGTGGATCAGCCCTTGGCGGATCACCGGAAGCAGGCTTTTCACATAGATCCGGGTGGGCTCGATCAGCGCTTCGATGAGCAGCGTCTCCTGATCGAACAGGGCCGGGCGCTCCATCTTCCAAGCGAAATCTTCCGCTAACCGGCGCACGAGCGAATAGCCGTTTGAATGAACTCCGGAACTCGCCAGGCCTAATAAGACATCGCCGGGTTTGACCTGCTCAGCGGTAAGCTGCTGGCCGCGTTCAACTGCCCCGACGCAAAAGCCGGCAAGATCATAATCGCCAGCGGCATACATGCCCGGCATTTCGGCGGTCTCGCCCCCGATCAGCGCGCAGCCAGCGATCTTGCAGCCTTCCGCGATCCCTGCGATCACGCGTTCCGCGATCCCGGGCTCAAGCTTGCCGGTAGCAAAATAGTCCAGGAAAAACAGCGGCTCTGCCCCTTGCACGATCAGATCATTGACGCACATCGCGACCAGATCAATCCCCACCGTGTCGTGCCGATCATATTCGATTGCGAGCTTGAGCTTGGTTCCCACACCGTCATTGGCCGCGACGAGCAAGGGGTCTTCATAGCCAGCGGCTTTAGGATCGAAGAATCCCCCGAACCCGCCAAGTTCGCTGGTGGCACCGGGCCTTGCGGTTGCTCGTGCGAGCGGGGCGATAGCTTTGACCAGGGCATTGCCAGCTGCGATTGAAACGCCAGCTTCGGAATAGGTGTAAGGCGAATTTGGTTGGCTCATTGCGCAACGGTTTAGCCTTTCACGCTTGGAATTCCACTCGCGTTTCGGCAATAGGCTCTGACTTTCCCCCATGATCGACCGTCTTTCCCCTTTGAGCCGTAATGCCATGATCCGCCCGCTCGCTTGGCCCGCGACCGCGCACGCGCGCAAAGCGTTACGGGCCGGGTTCGCCGCGCTCATCGCGCTCGCGCTCCTTGCTGGCGGTTACGCTTTGGTCCTGGCTCAGATTTCCGGACAGCGCGGCATTGCTCCGACCGCTTCGAGCGTCGATATCGAAGTTCGCAATATCGAAGTGGATGAACGCGGCGACAGCGCCGAAGACGCCCGCCGGAAAGCCTGGCGTACCGCTCAGCGTGAAGCGTGGAGCAGAGTTGACGGACCACCGATCTCGGACGGGCAACTGAGCGCAATGGTCTCTGCCATCGTAATCCAGCGCGAGCGGATCGGGCCGCGGCGCTATATCGGCACGTTAGGCGTGATTTTCGACCGCCAGCGCGCCGCCCGCTATCTTGGCGGAGCACGCCAAGCCCGCTCTTCTGCGCCGATGCTGTTGATCCCGGTTACTGCGAGCAGCGGGGTCTATACAGCGTTCGAGCGGCGCAATCCGTGGCAACGCGCCTGGGCCGATTTCAATCCTGGCCAAAGCCGGATCGACTATGTCCGGCCGAGCGGTGCCGGAGGAGATTCGCTGCTGCTTAACTTCGGCCAGACCGGGCGGCGCAGCCGGGCGTGGTGGCGCACAACGCTTGACCAATATAGCGCCGCTGATGCGCTAGTGGCGATTGCGCGGCTTGATCACCAGTTTCCCGGCGGGCCGATCAGCGGGACCTTTACTGCAAGATATGGTCCAGACAGCACTGTGCTCGACAGTTTCGCTTTGGACGCTGCGAACGACGATGAATTGCCTGCAATGCTTGACCAAGCGGTCGAGCGGATGGACCAAATATTCGAAGCCGCGCTCGCGGATGGTAAGCTCACGCCCGATCCGACGCTGCGTGTAGGCGGCTCAGGCGAGATTGATCCAGCGCTTGTCCGCCTGATTGAGATCGGTCGCGCGATCCGCGCGCGCGAAGCGGCCGCGGCAGAGGCGGCTACGAGCGCGAGCGAGCCTCAAATCGAGCCGCAAACCGAAATCCCGCTTGGGCCTCCGCAAGCAGCGGTGCGCTCGATTGTGGTGCAATTTGCGACGCCTGATGCGGCGGTGTTTGATACCACTTTGACTGCAGTGCGAGGCACCTCGGGTGTCAGCGCGGTTGCCGTCTCCAGCACTGCCATTGGCGGCACGTCGGTTATGAGTGTCAGTTTCGCAGGCAGTTTGGCCGAGCTTGCCGCTGCTCTTAGAGCGCGCGGATTTAACGTTGTGCAAGGCGCCAACGCGCTCGCAATCAGCCGTTAGCGGCGACATTCGCGATGGCTAAGGCCCGCTCTAAATCCTCTCAGATAGCGCTTCCGCTAAAGCTTGGCAGCGCCGGAGCGGAACAGCGGATCGTAGTGGGTAACGCCAACCAGGCTGCGATCGATGCGCTGAGCAAGCCGCACCATTGGCCATATCATACCGCGGTGCTCACAGGGCCGCCACGCTCAGGCAAGTCGCTGCTGGGCAAGTGGCTCGCTGAGCAAGGTGTGGCGGTGGTCGACGGCGCGGACGCGATCCCGGAAGCTGAGCTGTTTCATCGCTGGAATGCGAGCCAGCAAGGCGGCTCCAAAGCGGGCGAAGCGCTACTGCTGATTGCCGATATACAGCCTTGGCGGATTGCCTTGCCGGACCTCGCATCGCGCCTTGGCGGTTCCCTGCAGCTTGAGCTTAGCGAACCTGATGATGCGATGGCGCGCGACTTGTTGGAGGAAATGGCAACGCAGCGCGGCCTTACGCTAGGACCCGGCGCAGCAGATTACCTGATTCCGCGCGCAGTGCGCAGCTTTGCCGCTTTAGAGCGTCTGGTGGCGATGATCGATCGGATCAGTCTTGAACGCGCAGCGCCTGCCACCATGTCGGTATGGCGCGCCGCATTAGAGGCTTTGCAAGGCCCGGAACAGCCGCGCTTGATCTAGGAGCCATTTGCATTTTCATGCATTTGGTGGAAGGAGGCCGCGATGTTTGATGGTCTGAAGAGCTATCTGGACTCGGTTCGCGCGCGCGATCCTGCACCCCGGTCCCGCTGGGAAATTCTGCTTTACCCGGGGGTTTGGGCGCTGTTCTTTCACCGGATCGCGCATTGGCTGTTCGAAGCCAAACTCTTTTTCCTCGCGCGCTTCGTAAACCATTTCTCGCGATTTCTGACTGCGATTGACATTCATCCCGGTGCCACGATCGGGCGCAATTTATTTATCGATCATGGCTTTACTGTCATTGGAGAGACGGCTGAGATCGGCGATAATGTTACTATCTATCAATGTGTTACCCTCGGCGGGACGAACCCCACCAATGGTGAAGGGGGTAAGCGCCACCCCACTATTGAAGATAATGTAATTCTGGGCTCAGGCGCTCAGATCATTGGTCCGATCACGATAGGTGCGCGGGCCCGGATCGGAGCAAGCGCTGTCGTGACTGACGATGTGCCAGCCGGCGCAACGATGGTGGGCCTCAAAGCGCGCTCCACTCTCGTGCCCGCGGAGGAATGGATCAAGGAATTCATTCCCTACGGCACTCCGTGCGATGATCCGTGCGAGCCGCGCAGCGATTGCATAGAAAAGCTGGAAAATGAGCTGGCGGGGCTCAAGGCTGAGATTGCAGCGCTCAAACAGGCGTATTCCGCGCCCACCGATCCGGTGACAGCAGAGCGTCAGGCCGAACTCGATCTCAGTAAGAAACGCGGAGCCGGCGCTTAATGAGCGCAAGCAGCAGGGCCAATGGGGCAAGCGCACCAGGCAACGGCCAAGTCGTAGCTTTTCCCGGACGCACTCCAGGACAAATAGGGTTCGAACGCGAAGAGCTGCAGCGGATCCTTGATCTGTATGGCCGAATGGTCGCAGCCGGCGAATGGCGCGATTATGCGATGGATTTTGACAAGCAAGCAGCGACGTTTGCTGCCTTCCGCCGGACCGCTGAGCGCCCGCAAGCGCGGCTCGAAAAACGCCCCGCATTGCGGCACAAGCAGGGTATGTGGACGCTGTTCGGCGAACATGGCCAAGTGCTCAAGCGCGGGCATGAGCTAGTCAATGTGCTCGCTCCGATGGAACGTCGGCTTGTGAAAGCTGTCGAGGACAGCTGAGCGCTCTAGGCGGGGCTCACACTAGCTTGCGGTGGGAGCATATCGCTGGTCGGCGGCAGCTTAGCCTGAAGGTCACCGGGTAGCGCTCCGACAACGCTGCGCCGGATCGGCTGCCAGAATGCCGAGAGGCTGAGCAGAGCTGAACCGATCACCAACGCAGTCAAGGCAAAGGTCAATTCGACTGCGCCGAATTCCCGGAACAAGAAAGCGAGCGCGAACAGGACATAGACGAGCGCAGAGACCAGCAGCGCGCGCCGATCGATTGCGAGCGCTACAAGCCCAAAGCCGACATAGACCCCAAGCACTCCGACAGCGGCACCAATCCCTAAATCATCGCCTTTCGTAACACCGAGCAGCGCAAACACGGGATGCGCGATCATTGGCGCTGCCAGCAGATGCAGCCAGAACGCAACATCGCTGCGCCGGGTGATCCGTTCGCGATCCGAGATGTCCCAGCGCATCGCAAAAGCAAAGATGGCAAGGCCTGCTATGAGCACGGGCACCAGAAAGGCGAGTGCGTCAGGCTCGACCCGTATGAGCGCCAAGAGCGCAAGCAAGAGGGAGATAACCGACACGCCAGTCGCGGCGGCGATCGTGATAGGCACTTGGAAGCGGCGCCAATGAAGAAAGGCGCCGCCCGCGGCGATCACGCCGGCAATCAGGACCATCGCTGCGCCCGCTGTATCGTTGCCGTTCGCACCCAAGGCTGCGCCAGACCCGAAAACTGCCGCGAATACTCCCCCGACAAAGCCAAGAAGGAGCAAGATCGAAGGGAATGCCATTCGGCGACGGCGGGTAAAGAACTCCGCTAATGGCCAGGCAGTGAGCGCCACGAAGAGCCCGGCTAGGGCTGCTGCAATACTATCCTTAAGCTGGTCAGTCTTAGACCAGGTATCGATCTGATCTTGTGTCGCGTTCGGGACGCGGTTCATGAATTCGAAGATGGTCTCGGCAGGAGCCAAGAGTCCGGCCAGCGTTTGTCCAATCGCTCCCACTGCGACGAGCAGGATTACAATTCCGATCGCTACGAAGATATCGTTGAAGCTGTTGATCAGCTTGAAGTTCTCTTCCGAAGTGCGCGGCAGCTCTCGCACCCGGCTCATATGCGCGCGAAAGCTGGTGGCAGCTTCAGCGCTTAAGGCGCCTGCTGCGACTGCGGAATTGATATCGTCTTCGCTGTACATCGCGCATTTCTCCCCCGGCGAGTGCCATGAAGTTAAGCGAGGTGTATTACTGAGTCAATACGCTTGGGGCTAGCGCGCTGCTCGGCGCCGCGCCGCACGCTAGCTTTGCGGTGGGTGCATCAACGCCGTCGTGCGCGCGAGCCGCACTTTATGGACCAGCAGCCACAACAGGCCGAGCCCCACCACAAGATCGAACCCTGCACATAGCGGCGGATACCACTCCGCCACGCCAGTGTGCGGCCCGATCAAAGCATCATAGACCCCGTGGAGCAGGATCGCGACGCCGATCGCAGGAAGCCAGCGCCGCATCGCGACAAAGGTGACGCCTGACACAATTACCGCCAGCAATGCTTCGAACACAATGTCGATCAGCGTGCCTGAGGCCAGTTGAACCCCGACATAGATCGCGAGCATCACGTTAAGCGCAATGTATCCCTGGCCAGCAAGCGCTTGGGGACGCAGCTTCGTGCCGAGCGCGATGAGCGCTCCGCCGCTGACAGCCCCCAACAGTGCAGCCAGCCAGAAATCCATCGTTCCAGCAGATTATCCGCGAGCGCTGGCAGGGCCGCTGCCAGTCACTTTTTGCATCGCTTTCAGGATCCCGGCAGATTGCTCGCTGCCTGACTGCGGTGCAATGAGGTTGGTAAAGGCGCTGATTTCGTCCCAGCGCGCAGCAAACCCTTCGACCGTGCGTTCGCCATCGGGGAGCCACACAGCATCGTTCATGACCGTCCACGAAGAGTGATACCCGCCAGCGCCGGCGCCGACGATGGCGTTTGTGGGCGCATCTTCGCTGACCAGGAACAGCGCGGCGGGGACGACGTTTTCAGGCGCAAACAGCTTGAAGGCTTCTTCGGGGAAGAGGTCTTCCGTCATCCGTGTGCCGGCGACCGGTGACAACGTGTTGCAGCGGATATTGTACTTTGCCCCTTCCAGCTGAAGCGTCTTGGTAAGGCCAGCAAGGCCAAGCTTAGCGGCGCCATAATTGGCTTGCCCGAAATTGCCGAACAGGCCGGTCGAACTCGCCGTCATCAGCACTCGGCCATAGCTTTGCTCGCGGAAGGTCTCCCAACATGCCTTAGTCACAAATGCCGAGCCGGTAAGGTGAACCTTCAGCACGAATTCAAAGTCTTCGGGGCTCATCTTGGCAAATGTCTTGTCGCGCAGGACACCAGCATTGTTGATCAGGACATGGACGCCGCCCCACTTTTCCTTCGCATCGGCGACCATCTTTTCCATCTGATCAAACTCAGTGACCGAACCGCCATTCGCCATTGCTTCGCCGCCAGCAGCTTCGATTTCAGCAACCACTTCGGCGGCTGCATCAGAGGTGCCCGTGCCATCGCGCGACCCGCCCAGATCGTTAACCACAACCTTAGCACCGCGCTTAGCAAGTTCGATTGCATAGGCTTTGCCCAGGCCTCCGCCTGCGCCGGTGACAATGGCAACCTTGCCGGTGAAATCGATGCTCATCAAAAAGTCCTTCCGTCCATCTTTCGCGGGCGTTCGCTTTACGCCTGCGTAAACTCGTGATCCGGCGGGCTGCGTGGCACTTTTGCCTAGCCTATGCAACTGCCCGATTGCGAGTGTCCCATGCCGTAAGGTTAGGCGGTTTTTGCAAGACTTTCGAGAGTGGGAATCAGCTCATCGAGCGAATCGATGACTGCATTGGCCCCCAATTCGTGCGGAGCCTTGTCACAATAGCCATAGGCGGCCGCGATTACGGGGATATTGGCGCCCTGCGCCGCTGCCACGTCGTAAGTCGAATCGCCGATAAACACCATCGGCCCGCCGCCACAGCGGGTTTGTGCTTCAAGCACAGGGGCAGGGTGAGGCTTTGAAAGGAACTTTCCGTCTGGCCCCTTGCCCATGCTGTTGCCACCGATGACGGTTTCGAAAGGCTCGATAAAATCGAGTTGCGTCAACGCCGAGCGAGCGAACTCCTCAAACTTGTTGGTCACGACCGCGAGCTTAACGCCGCGTGCGGCCAGCTCTGCCACCACTTCGCGTGCATGCGGGTAAGGCCGCGAATGGACCGCGTTATGCTCCGCGTAGTAATTGAGCATCGCTTTATAGAGGCCGCGGAAATCATCGCCTTCGACGCCGCCAGCGATCCCACCTTGCGCTTCGATCGCGCGCGCCAGCATGATCTTGGCTCCGCCGCCGATCAGGTCTTTCGAGGTGTCAACCGGGACTGGCGCAAACTGGCCCAGCGCCAGCGCGTGGTTCACCGCTGCACCGAGATCACGAAAGGTATCGAGTAGCGTCCCATCAAGATCGAATCCGACGGCTGCAAAAGGAAAACTGGCCATGGGTCGCCCATACACAGCGCCGTCCGCGTAAGCGACTTCAAACCGAAAGGCTTTGCTGGCAAGCGCACGCTGCAATAGCGTAGAATGATCGCTTGGGTTACGGACGGGCTCTATGACTGATTTTGCCGCTATCATTTTGGCTGCGGGCAAGGGCACCCGCATGAAGAGCGATCTTCATAAAGTGCTGCATCCGATCGCGGGACGAGCGATGCTGCTGCATTTGCTCGATAGTTTTGATGCCTTGCGGCCTGCGCACACCGTGGTGGTGGTTGGCGATAAGCGCGAGCAAATCGAAGCCGCCGTTAAAGGCCGCGATGTGACGACCGCTTTGCAAGAGCCTCAATTAGGCACCGCTCATGCTGCCCTGCATGCCAAGGATGCGCTGGCGGGCTTTAGCGGGAATATTCTGGTGACGTTTGGCGATGTGCCGATGGTCACTGCGGCAACCGTTGAGCGCTTGATCGAGGCCCTTGCAGGCGGCGCGAAGGTCGCGGTGCTTGGCTTCCGCCCCGAAGACCCGCTCGCCTATGGCCGGATAATCGCCGAGCCTGACGGGACCGTTGTGAAAATGGTCGAATACAAGGATGCAAGCGACGCTGAACGCGCGGTTGATCTGTGCAATTCAGGGCTGCTGGTGGCGCATTCAGACGATCTTTGGCCGCTGCTTGATGCAGTCGATAACAACAACGCACAAGGCGAATTCTATCTGCCTGATGTCGCCACCGGAGCGATTGCGCGCGGCGATAAGGTCGTGGTGGTTGAAACCGAGCCTGATGAAGTCGCCGGGATCAACAGCCGCGCTGAACTCGCTGCCGTTGAAGCGCGCTGGCAAGCGGCCCGGCGTGAACAGGCCATGGCCGATGGCGCGAGCCTGCGCGCGCCTGATACCGTGTTCTTCAGCTGGGACACCGAGCTGGGCCGCGATGTGACGGTCGACCCGCATGTCGTATTTGGTCCTGGGGTCAAAATCGCTGATGGAACACATATCAAAGCGTATTCGCACATCGAAGGCGCTGAGCTTGCGAGCGGCGTGCAAGTGGGCCCGTTTGCAAGGCTCCGGCCCGGCGCAGTGCTCGAAGAAGGCAGCTTTGTCGGCAACTTTGTCGAGATGAAGAAGGCCGTGCTGGGGCCAGGCGCGAAAGCCAGCCATCTGTCCTATATCGGCGATGCCAGCGTCGGAGCACACGCCAATATCGGTGCAGGGACGATCACCTGCAATTACGATGGCTATTTCAAATACCAGACAGTGATCGGCGAGCGCGCGTTTGTCGGCTCTAATTCTGCGCTCGTTGCGCCGGTCAATATCGGGCCGGATTCGATCGTGGCTGCCGGCTCCACCGTCAGCCGCGATGTCGCTGCGGGCGAATTGCGGATGGTTCGCGCTGAGCAAATGGTCAAGGACGGCTGGGCTGACCGTTTTCACGACACGATGAAAGCGAAGAAAGCGGCGGCGAAGAAGTGAGCTTCGATCTGATCCTGACCCCGCTTGGCGATTTTGACTGCCTTGAAGACGTTCCAAAGGACTTTGTGGCTGGTCCAATTGGCAACGCTGCCAGCATCCCCGGGCGCTTGATGCCTCACATGCCTGGCCTCACTTTTGAGGCATCAGGACATGGCGTCTGGGAAAGCGAAAGCGGTGCAGTCGCGGTCTCGTATGGGGGTGAAGACCCGGTTACGAGCATACACCTCGCGCTGTATGGCGATGTACGCTCACTTATGCCGCTTGTGGTTGACCTGGCAGCAGCGATGAATTGCCGCATCATTGATTGCCAGACAAGCGAGTTCTATGATGCAAAGACAGGCGAGAAGAGCGTTTCAGCTTGGCGCCGCTTTCGAGACAAGGTCTTCAATCTATATACATGAGTGATGAGCGCGAGCTTACGTGCTGGCTCTGCGGGCGTCCGTTCGAGACGCTGATCGAGTGGCACCACCCGGTGCCTAAGTCGAAGAAGGGCAGGGCAACCGTTCCGGTCCACCCGATTTGCCACAAGACCATTCACTTGCATTTCACCAATGCAGAACTTGCACGCATCGGCGATGACCCTGAGCGCCTGCGAGAACATCCGGCAATCGCTAAGTTCATCCGCTGGGTCGCTCGCAAGCCGCTCGATTTCCACGCTCCGACCCGGCGGTAGCCACGCCTCGTCTTAAGGAAGCTCATCCGGGAACTCTTCCGCTGCGTAAGTGCTGATAGGATAAGGTTATCAGGAGTGCGTGATGCGAGCAGCCAAGTGGATCGCCGCAGGTGTAGGGATTGTCGCAATGGGAGCCGTTGCTGGTTACGCGCAATATCGCGACATCGAAGAACCGGCATACACCATCGTCAAAACGGACGAGAGCTTTGAGCTGCGCGACTATCCCGCTTTAGTGGTCGCTGAAGTGACGTCGCCTGGGGACAGTCGCCGTCAGAGTTCCAATCGCAGTTTCCGTCGTTTGGCTGCCTATATCTTCGGACAGGATCGACCCGCGGGTGGTGACAAGATCGCCATGACAGCGCCGGTAATGATGGACCGGGTCGATCAGAACGAGAAGATCGC
The DNA here is from genome assembly GCA_039027955.1 of Pseudomonadota bacterium. GTDB lineage: Bacteria > Pseudomonadota > Alphaproteobacteria > Sphingomonadales > Sphingomonadaceae > Erythrobacter. The sequence goes on along the minus strand of JBCCJD010000025.1, from coordinate 16,835 downwards.
GATGACCGCGCCAGTATTGCAAGAGCAGGACGGCGACGGTGCGTGGCGGATGCGGTTTGTGATGCCGACGAAATACTCGCTCGAAACGCTGCCTGAAGCTCCGTCTGATATCACGCTTACCGAAATGCCAGCGCGGCGCCTTGCCGCAGTGCGCTTCAGCGGATGGGGTGGTGATCCCGATCTTGTGAAGATGGAGCGCGCGTTACGCGAATGGATCGCCGCTGAAGGCTTAACGCCCGCAAGTGAAGTAGAATACGCTTTCTACGATGCGCCGATGGTGCCGGGCCCGCTGCGCCGCAACGAAGTGCTCATCGAAGTGGCAGTCGACTGAGCCCGGCCATCGCACCAAGCTTACGCGGTTTCCAACAGCTCGACTTGCGTGTTGCTCGCGCCGCATTCGCGCTCCCATTGCTCGAACTCGCTGCGGCTAAGCAGATACCGGTCACGTGCTTCATGAAAGCTGATCGCGCGGTCATGCACTGCACGCACAACGTCCGCTTTACGGGTCTTTGACCAGTGGACGCGATGCGTCCGTGGAAGACCATAGTTCTTGATTGCTTCAGCGATCGACATGTCGCGGGGGTATGCCATCTGTCATCTCCTTTTCATCCCTGTCTGATGGAAAGTTTTGATTTTCAGACTTAACGAAATCCTACCTGTTATGGTTAATTTCGGGTTGACGACACTCGGCGTGCAGGGCCTGCGACGAAGCGAAGCAAAACTGTCGGACTGGTTTACAGGTCGCTGGAGCGGCCCCTGACAAGGCCGCTCCAAAGTGCAGATTTGGACGCTTGCTTCACCCGCCTGCTTGCGAGTCTTGCGTCGTCTCATCGTTCATCAAACGCTGCATGAGATAGACGAATTGCAGTGCCTGAAGCTGTGCTCGCTGTTCGTTATCAACCCCGCCGGAATGCCCACCGGTCACGTCTTCGAAGTAGAAATAGGGCTGGCCTAGCGCTTTAAGCTTAGCAGCCCCTTTGCGGGCATGGGCTGGATGTGTGCGGTCATCTGCAGTCGACGCCCACAGGAACGGGGCAGGATACTCCACGCCCGGCACGATCTTTTGGTAGGGCGAATAGCCTTCAATCCATTCGCGCTGTTCCGCGATACGCGGGTCACCATACTCCCCGATCCACGACGCGCCGCGCCCGATCAGATGGTAGCGCAGCATGTCGAACAGCGGGATCTGTACGATCGCTGCGCCAAACAGATCCGGGCGCTGCGTGAAGGCGGTGCCGACCAGCAACCCACCTTGCGAGCCGCCTTGAATCCCGAGATGCTCAGGCGATGTGAAACCGCGCTCGACCAGATCATCGCCTACCGCGATAAAGTCATCCCAAGTGCGCTGCTTGTTCTCGCGGATCGCGGTCTGGTGCCAGCCCGGGCCAAACTCGCCGCCACCGCGCAGGTTAGCGAGCACATAGGCGCCGCCCTTTTCAAGCCACAGCTTGCCTGTGATGCCAAGATAGCCAGGCAGGCGCGGAATTTGGAACCCGCCATAGCCGCTCATCAGAACCGGCGTTTCGCCGTTAAGCTCCATCCCAGCCGGCTTGACCACGAAGTAGGGGATCTTGGTCCCATCCTTGCTGGTCGCTTCATGCTGCTCAACGTCCATGCCTTCGGCGCTGAACCGGCTCGGCGCGGTCTTGAGTATCGCAGGTTCCGCGCTGCCGTCGGTGTAATAGAGCGTCGTCGGATTGAGGAAATCGGTGACCGTGAACATGATCTGCTCGGTTTCGTTCGAGCTGGCCGCGATCCCGACTGTCGCGTTGTCCGGCAGTGCGACCTCTTCGCTAACCCATGCGCCCCCATCGTCATTGCCGACAAAGTTGAATTTCAGGACCTTGCCGACGACGTTGTCGAGCATGCCGACATAAAGCGCGCCTGCCGTGATGGCGCCGCCACGTTTGGTCTGGCGTTCACCCGGGGCCCATACCAGTGTCTTTTCTGCGCCATTGGGATCGGCTTTCCACGCCTCAAGATCGACCGCGATCAGGCTGTCGGCAGGGAAGGTCTGGCCATCTACTTCCCAATCGACATCGGTTGAGAACAGCAGGTGATCATCGACGATCCCATAGGGCGAGGCTTTCTTAGGGATATCGAGTTTGATCCATTCGTAGCTTGCAGGATCGAGCACGAAGTACTCGGCTTCGTGAAAGCTCACTCCTCTAAATGCGGTGGTGGCGTGGATCGTGCCGGTGTTGTCGCGCAGCAAGCTTGCACCGGCCCAGACATCCTTTTGCTCGCCGCGAAAGATCTCTTGAGCTTCGGCAATATCGCTCCCGCGCTTCCACACACGCGTGGTGAAAGGGTACTCGCTGTCCGTCAGCGTGCCTTCGCCAAAGTCGCGGCCCACCATGAGCGTGTCTTCATCGACCCACTGAATGCCGCCTTGGCTCTTCTCAGCGAGTTCGAACCCGCCATCGACAAAGGTCTTCGTCGCCATGTCGAATTCGCGCATCACCGTCGCATCCTCGCCGCCATCGCTGAGGGCAATCATGCATTTGGTGAGCGCAGGTGGCAGGCAGGTTGATCCTTTGTAGACCCATTCCTTGCCTTCAGCGGCCGCGAGTGCATCGACATCCAGCACAACCTCCCATTCAGGCTCGTCGGTCTGGTAGCTTTCCAGTGTGGTCCGGCGCAGAAGACCCTTAGGATTTTCTTTGTCCTGCCAGAAATTATAAAGCCCATCAGGGCGGAAACTCACGTAAGGAATGCGGTCTTCGCTATCTAAGATCGCGAGCGCTTCGGCTTTCAGCTGTTCAAACCGCGGATCGGCTTCCAGCATGCCGAGCGTGCGCTCATTCTCTTGTTCGACCCAAGCGAGCGCATCGTCACTGCGCGCTTCTTCGAGCCAGATAAACGGATCCTGATCAGGCCCTGGCACACCATCATCGGCAGCGGTCTCGGTTTGCGTAGCGGCCTCTTGGCCTTCAGCAGCGGCGGGATTGGTAAAAGCAGTCATTGCGGCAGCCAGAGCGAGTTTGGAGACAAGTTTCAACGGTCCTCTCCTGATAGGAATGTCAAATAGAGATGTGCCCAAGCGCGCCGTGCTTGTGAAGGGGTTAGGATACAAAAAGGGCGACCACCGGGGCCGCCCTTTCTTTGTCGTAGGTCGATGCGCGATGCGCTTAGCCTTCAACATGCTCTGCAAGCACGGTGAGGCCCGCATCTCCCACTTCAGCAAAGCCGCCGCGCACTTCGATCGTCTCAGGGCTGCTGCCTGCGCTTTTGTAGACCTGAACAGCGCCGTCGCGGATGGTGCTCATGAACGGCGCGTGGCCTTCGAGCACGCCAAATTCGCCTTCGGTGCCGGGGACAACAACCATGTGGACGTCTTCGGAGCGGACCAGTTTAGCAGGCGTTACGAGTTCAAAGTGGAGTGGCATATCAGTTTCCGTCTATCGCGGCGTCAAAGTGACGGGTCGCAGTTTCAAATTTGTCGCGGCAGCCGGGATTGCAGAAGCCGACCACTTTGCCACGATAGAGCGTGAGGCTGTTAGCCGACACCGGCTTGCCCGACCACGGACAGGTCGCATTGACGCAGTCCTTGAGGTCGAGCGTTGCCATGTGCCTTAGCCTTAGGCTTCCTCAGCCAGCTTCTGCGCCTTTTCGATCACCATGTCGATCCCGCCGACCATGTAGAAGGCTTGCTCGGGCAAGTGATCGTATTCGCCATCGACCACCGCCTTGAAGCTCTTGATGGTGTCTTCGAGCTGCACGAAGATCCCCGCGATGCCGGTGAACACTTCGGCGACATGGAAGGGCTGCGACAAGAATTTCTGGATCTTGCGGGCGCGCGCCACAGTCAACTTATCCTCTTCGGACAGCTCGTCCATGCCGAGGATCGCGATAATGTCTTGCAGGCTCTTATACTTCTGCAGCGTCTCCTGAACTTTACGAGCCGTTTCATAGTGTTCCTGGCCGACAACGCGCGGTTCAAGCACGCGGCTGGTCGAATCCAGCGGGTCAACCGCCGGGTAAATGCCAAGCTCTGAAATCGCCCGGTTAAGCGTCGTGGTCGCGTCCAAGTGCGCAAACGACGTCGCAGGCGCTGGGTCCGTCAAGTCGTCCGCGGGCACGTAAATGGCCTGGACCGAAGTGATCGAGCCCTTGTTGGTCGAAGTGATGCGCTCTTGCAGGTTGCCCATGTCAGTCGAGAGCGTCGGCTGGTAGCCCACCGCTGACGGAATGCGGCCGAGCAACGCGGACACTTCCGAGCCCGCTTGCGTGAAACGGAAGATGTTGTCGACGAAGAACAGCACATCCTGGCCTTCCTGATCGCGGAAGTACTCAGCCATAGTCAGGCCCGAAAGCGCCACGCGAGCACGCGCGCCGGGAGGTTCATTCATCTGGCCGAACACCAGCGCCACTTTGGAGCCGTCCGAGACCGCGTTGCCGTCGTCGTCTTTAGCGATAACGCCTGCATCGAGGAATTCGTGGTAGAGATCGTTGCCTTCACGGGTACGCTCACCGACGCCTGCGAAGACCGACACGCCGCCATGACCCTTCGCGATGTTGTTGATGAGCTCTTGGATAAGCACGGTCTTGCCAACCCCGGCGCCGCCGAACAGGCCGATCTTGCCGCCTTTCGCATAGGGAGCGAGCAGGTCGATCACCTTGATACCGGTCACAAGGATCGCGGCATCGGTCGACTGATCGACAAAGGGTGGGGCTTCGGCGTGGATCGGCGCGGTCATGTCCGCGCCAACCGGGCCGCGCTCGTCAATCGCTTCGCCCACGACATTCATGATCCGGCCGAGTGTCTTGGGGCCGACGGGCACGCTGATCTGCGCGCCGGTGTTGATCACTTCACTGCCGCGCACGAGGCCTTCGGTCGAGTCCATCGCAATGGTGCGAACGGTGTTTTCGCCCAGGTGCTGCGCGACTTCGAGAACCAGCGTCTTGTCCTGGTTCTTGGTTTCGAGCGCAGTGAGGATCGGCGGCAGTTCGCCTTCAAACTGCACGTCGACGACGGCGCCGATGACCTGGGCGATCGTGCCGGCGGTGGTCAGGTTTGCGGGTGCGGTGGCCATTTTGTGTTCCTTAGCCTTCGTTTAAAGCGCTTCTGCGCCTGCAATGATTTCAATAAGCTCGGTCGTGATCGCGGCCTGGCGGCTGCGGTTATACTGGATCGTCAGGTCCTTGATGAGATCGCCTGCATTGCGCGTCGCGTTATCCATCGCGGTCATCGAGGCGCCCTGCTCGGAGGCCTCGCGTTCAAGCAGCGCGCCGAAGAGCTGCGTCTTCACATAGCGTGGGAGCAATTCTTCGAGGATTTCCTCTTCGCTCGGTTCGTATTCAACCATCGCGCCTGTGTCTTCGATATCAGTGGGCGAGGGGACGGGGATAAGCTGGTCGATCGTCGGCTCTTGGCTGAGCGCCGTCTTGAACGTCGGATAGACCAAATGCGCGACATCAAATTCGCCCGCTTCAAACATGGTGAGCAGTTCGCCTGCGATCGCATCGGCTTCATCGAAGCCTGGCGTTTTGACCGTGCTGGTGTCGAAGTGCTTGCCGATCTGGCTTTCAAAGTCGCGCTTCAAAGGCGCACGGCCTTTCTTACCGACAAGGTAGAATTCGACCGCTTTGCCTTCGGCCATCAGGCTCTCTGCCTTGACTTTGGCAGCTTTGACAAGGTTCGAATTGAGCGCGCCGCACAGGCCTTTGTCGGTGTTGACCACCACCAACAGGTTGCGTTGCTGCGATCCTGTACCACTTAGGAGCTTAGGCGCGCCATCGCCGGTGACCTTGCTGGCAAGCGAGGCCATCACGCCCGACAAACGCTCAGCATACGGGCGCGCGGCTTCCGCAGCGGCTTGCGCGCGGCGCAGCTTGGCCGCGGCGACCATCTGCTTGGCCTTCGTGATCTTCTGAGTCGATTTGACCGAGTTGATCCGACCTTTGAGTTCCTTGAGACTAGGCATTTACCTTCGCATCTCTTCAGCTTTGTAACGGTTTGACTTCGACAAGAATTGGATCGCTTTCGAGCCAGTTCTCGTACTTGGCAAAGACGTCTTTAGTGTATTCCTGAGCATGGTGAAAATCGAACGCAGCACGATCGGCCCATTCTTCAAAGATCATGATTGTGCTGGACCCATCCGCAGCCCGTCGTGGCTCAAAGGTCAGGCAACCGTCCTCTTCTCGGGTCGCTGGCACAATCGCGGCCACTGCATCACACGCGGCCTGCATATGCTCCGGCTTTACCGGGATAGTAGCGAAGACAGTGTGCGCCATGGACCTTTACGCAAACTGCTTCGCGAACGTGTCGAGCGCGGCAACCGTGCGGTCCTTGATGTCGCCGTCGAACTTTTTGGTTTGGCGAATATCACCAAGCAGATCGGCATGCTCAGAGCGCATGAACGCGAGCATCTGCTCTTCATATTCGGTCACCCGGTCGACCGGAACATCGCTCAAAAAGCCGTTCGTGCCAGCAAAGATCGAAACGGTCTGTTCTTCGAAAGGCATCGGCGAGAACTGACCCTGCTTCAGGAGCTCTGTAAGGCGCGCGCCGTCATTAAGCACTTTCTGCGTCGCTGCGTCCAAGTCTGACCCAAACTGAGCGAACGCCGCCATTTCACGATATTGCGCAAGGTCAAGCTTCATCGAGCCTGAAACCTTCTTCATCGCCTTGGTTTGCGCGGCACCGCCCACCCGGCTCACTGAGAGGCCGACGTTAATCGCCGGGCGAATGCCTTGGTAGAACAGATCGGTTTCAAGGAAGATCTGGCCATCGGTGATCGAGATCACGTTGGTCGGTATGTAAGCCGAAACGTCGCCGGCTTGGGTTTCGATGATCGGCAGCGCGGTCAACGAGCCATGGCCATTATCTTCGTTCATCTTCGCAGCGCGCTCAAGCAGGCGGCTGTGGAGATAGAACACGTCACCGGGATAGGCTTCGCGGCCCGGGGGACGCCGCAGCAGCAGCGACATCTGGCGGTAGGCAACCGCTTGCTTGGACAAGTCATCATAGACGATGACGGCGTGCATGCCGTTGTCGCGGAAGAACTCACCCATCGCACAACCGGTGTAAGGCGCAAGATACTGGAGCGGAGCGGGTTCCGAAGCGGTCGCAGCGACGACGATAGAATATTCCATCGCGCCATTTTCTTCGAGCTGCTTTACGATCTGTGCAACCGTCGAGCGCTTCTGGCCGACAGCAACATAGACGCAGTACAGCTTCTTCGTTTCGTCGTCGCTTTCGTTGACCGTCTTCTGATTGATGAATGTGTCGATCGCGACGGCGGTCTTGCCGGTCTGACGGTCACCGATGATGAGTTCGCGCTGACCACGACCAACTGGCACGAGTGCGTCGATAGCCTTGAGGCCGGTCTGCACCGGCTCGCTGACCGATTCGCGCGGGATGATGCCTGGCGCTTTCACTTCGACACGCCGCCGCTCGGCCGCTTCGATCGGTCCTTTGCCGTCGATCGGGTTGCCTAGCGCATCGACCACTCGGCCGAGCAAGCCTTTGCCGACCGGCACGTCCACAATCGTCTCGGTACGCTTGACGGTGTCGCCTTCCTTGATCTCGGCATCCGAGCCGAAGATCACGACTCCGACATTGTCCGCTTCAAGGTTAAGCGCCATACCCTGGACGCCATTGGCAAACTCGACCATCTCGCCGGCCTGGACTTTATCAAGGCCATGGATACGGGCGATCCCGTCGCCCACGCTGAGAACGGAGCCGACTTCGCTGACTTCGGCTTCAGTGCCGAAATTGGCGATCTGGTCCTTGATGACCTTGGAGATTTCTGCGGCGCGGATTTCCATTTTCGTATCGTCCTTTAAGCCTTCATGGCTTGCGCTAGGGAATTAAGACGGGTGCGGATCGAGGCGTCGATGCGCTGCGACCCGATGGTAACGACAAGACCGCCGAGCAGTTCGGGGTCAACTTCGGTGGAAAGCATGACAGTGCGGCCTTCGCGCGCGGTCAGCTTATCCTTGAGACTGCTGATTTGATCATCGCTAAGCGGATGAGCGCTGGTTACAGTGGCGGTCACTTCTCCGCGCTGTCCGGCAGCGATGCTCTTGAAGGCTCGGATCATGCCCGGCAGCGCTGACAATCGGCGATTGGCCGCGAGCACGCCAAGAAACTTGCAGGTCAACTCAGACAGGTCGAGATGCGCGGCCACGCCAGCGACCGCATCACCTTGTTCACTGCGAGTCAGTTGCGGGTTGGTTGTCGCCGCTTGCAGCTCTGGCGATTGCGAAAGCGCGCTCTGGAGCGTTGCTAGGTCAGCTTCGACCGCAGTCACGGTGCCTGCTTCGCTGGCCAAATCGAATAAAGCCAAAGCGTAGCGGCCTGGCAGGCTAGCCTGAATACCGGCGGAATTATCCACGCGCTGTGAGGTCCTTCTAGGATCCGGAAGAGTTGTCTTGCAGCCTTGATGATCCCGGGCGCGCGATAGGGGCCCCCGTTCAAGGCTGGCGCGCGCCTAGCAAGCTAATCCGTTTTGCGCAAGCACGTGCGATGTTTGTCTCAGATTGACGCACGCCGGCGATGCTTGCTTCATGCTAAAACTCGCGCCAGACTGCCGGAGAAGGGCAAAAAAGCTCGAGGGAGAGGGATAATGCAAACCACGCCAATGGCGCCGCAATGCGGGGTTGAGGTTGCAGGCGTATCGCTTGCGACATGCAGCGATGCCGAGATGGAAGCCATCAAAGGCCTTATATATGAAAACGGGGTTGCGGTTTTTCGTGGGCAGGACTTTTCCCCTGAAGATCACATCACATTCGGTCGGCGCTGGGGCGGGATCGACGTGAACAACTATTTCCCCTTGCAGGACGGTTTTGAGGAAATCGCGGTCGTCAAGAAAGAGCCCGATCAGCAAACCAATATTGGCGGCGCGTGGCACACCGATCATTCCTATGATCAGATCCCCGCGATGGGATCGGTGCTGGTCGCTCGGCATCTGCCTCCCAAGGGCGGCGACACGATGTGGGCCCATATGGGCGCTGCGTATGATGCTTTATCAGATGAATTGAAGGCCGAGATCGAAGGACTAGAGGCGTTTCACACTGCCGATCATGTTTATAAAGCCGATGGGATCTACGCTCAGACTGATATCGGCAAAAGCCTGCGCGGTCAGGACCTTAAAACAGGGGCGGTGCATCCCGTGGTGATCCGGCACCCGCAAACCGATCGCAAACTGCTTTATGTGAACAGTGCTTTCACCATTCATTTTGTCGGGCAGACGCGCAAGGAGAGTCTGCCGCTGTTGCAACAACTCACTCAAGCCGCCTTGACGCCAGACAACCAGTGCCGGCTGCAATGGAGGCCCGGGACAATCGCCATCTGGGACAACCGCACGACCTGGCACAACGCGATCAACGATTATCAAGGCCACTACCGCGAAATGCACCGCGTCACGCTGAGCGGTGAAGCACTGGCCGCGTAGTTGCGATTTAGCCAGATACCAGCGCTGATTTAGGCGGCGTCCCTAAGCCTCGCTGGCGTTGACTTACCTCAGCACAAGCCTTGTCGCCCACACGACCGGGATAAAGGAAAAGACTGCAAACCCCAGCGCCACTTGCCACCATTTGCGCGCAAAAATCATGAGCGCAAATAAACCCAGAGCAACGCTGTCTGGGATAACCACCAAGACGTCGTTTAGCGAGCTCGCTTCGCGCACAGTGCGTACTACATATCCGATGTGCACGATCAAAAAGTAAGCAACGAAAAGGGACCACTGATAGACGCGGTTCTCCTGATAGTACTCAGCCAGATCAAGGCCCTCGTCGGGAATCGCATCGGGGAAAGATACCGCGGCGAGCAGGGCCAGAAGGATCATCATGACCATTATGGGAAGAAAAGAGCCGAGGCTCATCCCATCTTGAGGATCCACTCCGTTTGCCGAGCTCACCACGCTCCACCAGAACGCGAGCATCGTCAGCAACACAAAGGTCGCAAACAGAGGCTGCGCCCAGTGCCACTTTACGTTCTTGGCGCGCACCACTTTGTTGAAGTGCTCCAGCTCAAAAGCGATGGCCACGCCGAGAACGACGGATGCAAGAACAAGCGCTTGCTCCATCAGTTTTGCTGAGCGACCGCCGCGTTGCCTGTTACCTGTTTAGCCTCGCAGGTATAAACCAATCGCTCATTCGGGCGGTCTGGCAACTTGGCAAGCACCGCCGATTGCTGTTCACCAAGCTGGCGAGCGGCGTCCGTGACACCGCAAGCCGGTGGCTTGTATTGCTCTCGTGCAGTCCGCGCCGCATCCATATCCGCGCGCCCTAAAAGATAACGATCAGTCCGGAAAATCCGGGTCTGCGGATCGTAGCTGTTAAGCGAGACGGCAGCTTCGTCATCAGGCACAAAAACCCGCATCCAATCCCCGCTTGCCAAGCCGTATTGCGTGCGTCCGTTGACACACCCGTCTGCGGCCCAGTCGAATTCGACATCATCGGTCCGAGCGCCCGTAATCCGGCTGCGTTCAGGCACTAGGGTGCAAATCAAAGTCCCGTCGCCTGCGAGAGATGCTGGCGGAGTGCCGGTCGGTTCACTGTCTGGCTCACCATCCTCGGCCATCAAGGCAGCGACGCGGTCCTCAATCTCGTTTGGACCTGGCCGCGTGATCCAGACAAGCACCGCTGCAATGAGCGCCGCTCCGGCAGCACCAGCCGCGATAATTGCGCGTTGCCGGGTCGCTTCCGCTTTGCGCAGCTGAGCTGCAGCATAGCCTGCGATCAGCGCGACAAGCAGTAAGAGTACCGCGATAGCCAAAGCGTCGTCACGCTCTTCCATCACTTGAATTTGCGCTCTGATCCAGGCTTGGGAACGAAGCTCCCGCAACTCGTTTTCGCGCGCTGCGACAAGCGCACTTGCTTCAGCACGCTTCGCTTCAAAGCGGGCAAGCTCGTCCTTGTTCAAGTCATCGATTGAGCGGCATGGCAAAGCATTGGTGGCCGGTTCAACACCATTGTCGCGCAGGAAGGGGAGCAATTCGCGCAAGGACACTGCGAAGTAAAATTCAGCATCGGACCCATCGGAATCCGCGCCGAATGAATTGACACCAAGCACCCGGCCGCAGCCATCAAGCAGCGGTCCGCCCGAGTTTCCACGCGCGATCGGAGCGGTATGGAGAATGGTGTCGAATTGGCGGCTGGGCCGCTCGCCTGACAGAAACCCGCGACTTTTCACAGGCGGCTGGGCATTGAAAATGTCACCGATCTCAAGCCCCTGGGCAAGATCGACATTCATCGGATATCCGACCGCTGAGACTTCTCCCATATCGCCGCTGACCCCGCCTGCGATAGTAAGGGGAGGCAGCCGCATACCCGGCTCAGCGATTTCGAGCAGCGCGAGATCATTGCGCGGGCTTACCGCAACCGGCTTTGCAAACGCGCCTGCGTCTCCTTCGCTCGGCACAATGCCGATTTTTAGCGTGTCGTCCTGAAGAGCTTCGCGGATGACATGTGCGTTGGTAACGATCTTAGTGGGCGAGACCGCAAACCCGCTGCCATGCGTGACGGGGAACAGCTCTTCACCGTTTTGTCCGATCAAGACGACCCGCACCACGCCGCGCGCCGCAGCATCGACATCGCCTTGATCCGCGTGTGCAGGCCAAGAGATCAGCGCGCTCGAACACGCGGCCGCCAGCCAGATCCAAATCCACCGTATCATCGGATCACCCTTGGCTCACGCGTCGGACTGTCGCAACCCACTGTGTTTGGGCAGCGATCACGCTCCGCCGAAATTCATCACGTCGAAGCGATCGGTTTCGTTGCCTTTCGTGATCGTCAAAGTGTCGAGCCGATAACCGAAAGCGGGATTGTTGCTGAACGCCTGACCTTGCTCAAGCACAACGGTGACAGTGCCATCGGAGAATGTCTGGGTCTTGTAATCAGCGCTTGTGGAGACCCGCCGCATGTTATGCTGCTTGCCATCAAGGATAATGCTGTAACCTCCGTCGCCCCGGGGCGGATCGTAAAGCGTCATGATGCTTTTGGGGCGGGTCGATTGAAACAGGCGGTCGAATTGGCTCGCGCGTGTGAACCGCTCAGCCCCGCCAATTATGAAGTAGTAATCGTCGCTCGCCCCGATTTCACCGGCCAGCACCGTCTCGATATTGCTTAGCCGGTCGCGCAGCGGAATGGCCGTCATATCGCCTGTCGCGCCAAACACTTCGCGGTAAGGCGCTTTGACCGCGGCTAGGATCGACCCTTCGATCGGCAGTGCGATGCCATCGTAAAATGCGCTGTTTGCATAAGAGGCAACAACACCTGTAGCACCCCAAAACCGCAGCACCGGCTCGCCCGCGTCTCCTTTGCTAAGAGCAACGGAAAGCTCGGAGAGTTCCGGACAGCGGTCTTGCGGCGCAAATTGCACTTCATTGCGCTCGGCCTTGAGCGCCCGGATCTTAGCACAATAGTCGCGCCTTAGCCGCCCGTTCCACACCGCTGGCTCAAACACGTCACTCCATGCGATCTCGCGTTGGCGAACATTGTCCCACAGCACGCTTTCGGCACCCACCAGGCGTCCTCGCGATGTATCGCCATCGCTTCCGTCGACGGAAATCAGCCGACCTTCAGCCGCTGAGAGATTCCATGCAACGATGTAGGCATATCGGTCACGCGTGGTGCGTCCTTTAGAGATGTCCTGAAAAGTGGCGTTCGCCTTTCGCTTTAGGACGCGAACAAGCTCGGGATACTGATTGAGCTTGGAATTATAGATGATCTTCGTTTCCAAGACGCCGGTATCGCCGCAGACGATCACATCATCGGCTCCGCCAAAACCGTCGCCGTCGCATTGTCCGCCAGCCAGATCACGGCGCGTGGAGCCCGCTTGAAGATCGCGGCGTGTGCTTGTCTGCGGTGTCGGCTGGAGATCGCGGCGAGCTTGCTGCGGGCGCGGTTGAGAAGCAGCCGGTGCAGGATAGCCTGGGGCCGTTCCGATCCGCTGCGAGGATGGCCGCGGTTCCGGCCCGGACGGACGCGCTGTCATCGGACCGGTTCCGCCGAGCGGCATGCCAGGCCGCATATTCGCTGGCACGCCAGGGAGCGGATTGCCGGGCGTAATGCGAAGGCTCGCCATGGTCGCCTCGGCAATACATTGCGACTTGACTTGCCAGAACCGGGTGTAGGTTGCCTGCGGCACTGGATTGGAATGACCATCATCTTTGAACAGCGAGCCGAGCTCTTCATCGCTTACGCCAACCGCGCGGGCTTTATTTATCGTGCACGGGCATGAAGCTGGCGCAGTTATCTCGGTGCTGCGGCAAGCCGCATCCAACGCGTCATCCCCGCCATTCTGCGACGCAAGCGGCATGGCGGCGAGCCCTACCATAGTGCTGCCTAGGAGAAGAAGTGAACCCCTGATCATTGCTGCTGCCCCTGCTGCAAAGTGCTCTCAATGTCCTTATAATTATGCCGATCGCATATTGCGAGGCAATGAACCGGCGCGATGTGTAATAGCAAGATTTCCGGGAGTGATTGTGATCACCATGGTTGAGCGCAAGCAGCGGGATGCATCCCTTGCCAAGCTTCGTTAAATCGATGTGCATGTCTTCATCACACACTCTTTCCGATGATGAGCGCTGGCAGATCGCGCTTGCTAAAGATCGCCGATTTGATGGCGTGTTTGTTACCGGGGTCCATTCGACCGGGATCTATTGCCGCCCCAGTTGTCCCGCCCGCGCGCCACTGCGCAAAAACGTGAGATTTTACGCCAGCGCTGCCGATGCCGAAGCGGCGGGCTTGCGTCCTTGCAAGCGTTGCTCCCCTAACACCCAAAGCGCCGAAGAAGCCTGCGTATTGGCTGCCTTGGGCGCGATCCGCGCGGGCGAGGCTACCACGCTGGAGCAATTGAGCGCGCTCACGGGCTATTCGCCAACGCATTTTCAACGCCTGTTCAAGCGCACTATCGGGCTAAGCCCCGCTGCGTTTGCAAGGGCTTTGCGTGAGGAGCGTGTGCGCCACGAGTTGGCGCGCGGACTTGGCGTCAGCGATGCACTGTATCAGGCGGGGTATTCAGCGCCGTCGCGGTTCTATTCAGAAATGAAAGGAAAATTGGGAATGAGCCCGAGCGACTGGTCAGATGGCGGAGCGGGGCGCTGCATCCATTGGAGCATCATCACCACCTCGCTGGGCAAGATGCTGGTTGCCGCGACTGCTAAGGGCGTATGTTGCCTGTCGTTTGGCGAAGGCGAAGAGACCCTCCGCGCTCGCTTTCCCAAAGCCGAATTGGTGCCTGCTGGTGATGAGTTTAAGGTCCTTTTCGATCAGGTGGTCGCTGCGGTTGAAAAGCCTGGCGCAAGCACAGGAGGAACGGCAATCCCGCTTGATGTCAAAGGTACCGCATTTCAGCAGCGGGTATGGCAGGCCTTGCGCGAGATCCCACCGGGCGAGACCCGCAGCTATGGCGAACTGGCGGCCGCTTTAGGCAATCCGAAAGCCAGCCGGGCGGTCGGCAGCGCTAATGGTGCTAACAACATAGCAGTGCTCATTCCGTGCCACCGCGTCGTACAGGCCGACGGCTCTTTGGGCGGATACGCCTACGGGCCAGAGATCAAGCGCGAATTGCTTAGACGTGAAGAAGCCATGGACAAATAATGGATGCTTGTTATTATATTTTCGATCCTATCAATTCGCTTTATCAATACGATAATAAATATCCAAATTATTTTCGGTTTCTTTTCTCTCGATGTATTATTGGACGCAATTATGTACGCATTTGAAAATAATAGAAGAAGGTTTATTGCAGGCCTCGCCGCTCTTTGCTCTACTGTGGCTGTTCCTACAAATAGTAGATTTCAAATGCAGTGCAGGGCTCAACGTCTTCATGAGCCTGGACCGTTTCCTGGAATCTCGCTGACGAAAACTTGGGCGGTTAGTTGGATCCATGGAGAAAAGGTCACGGATTTACTCACTCGCGCGACTATAAAGCGTCGGAGCGTGAAGATATATAAAGGATGGAAAAGAGCCTCTCCCGAGTTTGATTTAACTATTGGAGAGACTAAGAGAATAAACTATAGAACAAGATATTTTGTTAGGGTATCCATAAAAAATAATGATAAGAAAGATTTAGTAAAAATTCTAAAAAATTACGTTATTAAGACGGTTATTTTAAAAAAAGATCAAAGAAATCCTATCATACTTAATTCTGCAAAAATATCTCTCTTCAAGAGAGAGGCAATATGCGATTACGAGCTAGATCCAAGTTTGAGTTTCAATAATATGCCTGGGTCGATTGTTGTCCTGATATACAAAAAGCAGGGAGAAAAATTAGAGTTACATCTTTCCGGTGAATTTTTTCCGATTATAATTCGCAGGTCGTGGGAATTAGCTGAACTTGAGGGAAAGAGGCTTACTACGGCTATGTCGAACGGAGAATGCTTGCAAGAAGGGGAACCGGAGATGGTAACGCGCTGCTTTCTCACCACGGCTGCGGTTGATCAGATCGGTCTGGACGACGATTGCTGGGAGCTCGAGACGTTGCGCCGCTTCCGCGATGATTGGTTGGTCCATCAGCCCGGCGGCGCTGAAGACATTCAGACCTACTACGAGCAGGCCCCTTACATCGCCGAGCAACTGCGCGCGCAGCCAGCCGAGCTTTTGAAATTGTACTGGCTGTTCATAGTTCCAAGCGCGCTGGCAGCGCAATTTGGCTTCAAGCGAACGGCCCGCAGATTGTATACTCGTATGATGGACTGGGCGAAAAGAAGGGTTGCCGAGGCTAGCGACGAGCTGCGCAGGTTTGCATAAGGCTTTGAATTGTCACGACGCGTTGGGCGCAGCCTCGGGCCAAGGATCCTCAAAGGCCTCGCCCGCCTTCCATTGCTCGATCTCGTCTGCGGTGCACAGACATTCGCGCAGCGCCGCTTCGAAGGTCGAAAGGCCCTCGCGATCGCCGATAACGGTGAGGTTGCAATGGCGGTCGCCAAAGTCGGGCGAGCTTTCGGCTAACTGGCGGCGCAACTCCTCGCGCTCTTCAGGAAGCAGCGTGATCCCCTCATCTTCCAGCGCAGCCACCTTCCAGTAGTTCAGCACAGCGAGCCCCACGCTTCCTGCCGTCTGGTTCCACAGCAATTGATACCGGTCGCGCGAAGGAAGCCAGAAAAAGCCTTTGCTGCGATAAATCCCTTCGCCCAAAAAATGATTGTACACGTCCCACAGCCGCTGAGGGTGAAACGGGCGCGGATCGGAAATCACCACGCTGTCGATCTGGTAGTCTCCGGCGCTCGTCATCGAGGTGCGGCCGTGCTGCTTGTCCCAGTCGGTGAGTTCAGCCCCCAGCGTTTTGACCCGCTTGTGATCGTAGGGCGGCATGGCGAGCACATCGGCGAGCCTCACATTGCCCCATTGCATCCCGAGAATGTCGGCACCTTTGTTGATCGGATGGATCGCTTGCCCAACCTCGCGCAGTTTCTCATCCGTTACCCGGTCCATTTTGCTCAGCAGGATGCGATTGGCGAACATGATCTGCTCGGCCAGCAGGTTTTCGACCCCGCGTCGCCCGGCCGCCAGGTTTTGTGACGCGGCCGGGAGAATTGCATGGCCGGACTGGTAATCCTGCACCAGAGTGACCGTGTCGACGATCGACAAAAAGCCATGTAGGCGCACCGGTTTGAACGTCCGGATCGTCTCCAGCAGCGGCCAGGGATGCGCGCTCCCCGAGGTCTCAATGATGATGTGCGTTGCGCTAGCGCGCCGGAACGTCTGGACCGCCTGCTTGAACTGCGCGAGGCCTTGCGCGCCACTGATGCTCCCGGCCGGGATCGAGGCGAAAAGGTCGTCCTGTGTGGACAGCGCCTCGGTGGTGCCAAGCACCCGGCTGTCCACATCCAGCGCGCTCATCTCGTTGACGATTATGCCAAGGCGAACGTCGTCGCGCT
>JBCCJD010000024.1:0-43709 GCA_039027955.1 Pseudomonadota bacterium | reverse complement strand
GTCTCGCTGGTGCAGATCTGCAATCCCAACAATCCGACCGGCATGCTGCTCGACAGCGCAGCGCTGCGCCGGTTTGCTGCACAAGTGACGCCGCAAGCAACTCTGCTCGTTGACGAGGCCTATAACGAACTGACGGAAAATCCTGCTGGCACCACGATGATCGATCTCGTGCGCAGCGGGGCTGATGTCATCGTGTGCCGCACATTTTCCAAGATCTACGGTATGGCAGGGTTAAGGGTCGGCTATGCCATCACCAGCGAAGCCAATGCTGAGCTCATCCGCAATCACATTATGGGCTTTGGCGGCAATGTCGCAGGGATCGCCGCTGCGCTGGCGTGTTACAACGACACCGCTTTTCTCGATAAATCGCGTGCGATGGTGCTTGAAGGGCGCGAAATGATCATGGACGCCGTCGCCCGCTCCGGGCTTAGCGCGCTCCCTTCGCAAACCAATTTTGTCTATGTCGAAGTGCCCAATGCTGATGCGGTGCAAGCGGCGATGGCTGAACGCGGCATCATGATCAGGGGCGCCTATGGCCCCTGGACGCGCTATTCGCGGGTCAGCACCGGGATGCTGGCTGATGTGAAGCGGTATTGTTCCGCGCTGCCCCCCATTATCGAACAGCTCAGCACTTAATCGGACCGGTCCTTCGATAAAGTGACCGGCGCTAGAATTGGATTGGCTACGGGCGCCGATGCTCTTGCTAGTCGATCAGAACTAATTCGCACTGCTCATTGTATTGATCCGACTTTTTAAGCCTCCTTTCAAATTGTAATTGACTTAGGACAACCTGAAAGCTCACACTGCGTGAATAATAAGGGTCTGCCAGAGATTCGAAGCTTGGACGTTAGTCCGATCAATTAAAAGATAAGCTTTGTGAATGGAGGGGACCATGGACGAAAAGTCTGTAAAAGATCGGCTCCAAAAGAACCTGAAGCAGATTAAGCATGCTTTAGCAGTGGCGACATCAGGCAATCCCTACGCCGCTGAGCCGGACCGTGAGCGACGTATTAGCCGACTTCAAGTCAAAGCGCAGCTTTCGCGGCAGGAAGCCAGCGCGATTGATGGCCTGATCGACTTGGCTCAGGAAGGGGCCGCAGAAGGAGCGCTTGACGTTGCTTCGGAGGGAGCGGCCGGGGACGGCGGACAACCGCCGCCACCGCGGCCACCAGGTATTGCAGATGCGAGCGGCGCTGAAAAAATCTGGGGTGACACGGTCGACTTCGTCAATGTCAGCTTTCTGGAAAAGGGCGCGCGCATCGCTCGCGCAGTTGGACGGGTAGCGTTTCGTAACGGCCAACCGCAAGGCAGCGGGTTCTTGATCGGCGAAGGTTTGTTCCTCACCAACCACCACGTCGTCGATACCGCCGAGTTTGCTGGCAGTCTGATGCTGCAATTCGACTATGAAACCGACCTTACAGGTTCGCACAAACAGCCGACCAGCTTCGCGATCGACACCACGATCTTCATCACCAGCGACGACAGCCAGGACGGGCTCGATTACACGCTGTTCGTTGTCGGACCACGTCTGGAAGGCGACAAACCGCTCGAATATTTCGGCTGGAGCGGGCTGTCTGATGCCAGCGACAAACACATGATCGGTGAATTCGCGAATATCGTCCAGCATCCACGCGGGCGCTTTAAGGAAGTGGTTCTGCGTGAAAACCGGTTGGTCTCTCGCGGCAAAAGCACCTTGCATTATGTCGCGGACACCCAGCCAGGTTCCTCAGGCTCGCCGGTGTTCAATTCCGAATGGCGCCCGATCGCGCTGCACCACTGGGGTTCTCCCTGGGCTGATGTATTCGATGAAGACGGTGAAGAGATCGATGTTCAGGTCAATGAAGGCATCAGGATCAGCTCCATCGTGGCTGATATCCGCAGCAAGCTGGGCGAACTTGATCCAACCTCGCGCGCGCGGGTTGAACGGGCGCTATTCCTCGGCGCACAGCCGGAATCGGCCGGCGACGAGTTCATTCCGGATTATTGCGACCTGCGCGCATCGGAGGCCTCCATGGGACCGACCGTCAGCGCAGATGGGCGCTTGAGCTGGACAGTTCCGGTCGAGATCAGTGTTGGTATTCCGACTTTGGCGCAGGCCGCTCAGCCCGCTCAGGCCGCCCCGCCGAACCCTGATCCTGCACAAGAATTCGTCAAAGCGGCAAGCACTGCGAAAGCGCCAGCGGCGAGGACCAAAGCCAAAGCAACCCGCACCAAAAGCGCGACCAAACGCCGAACGCGGCGCACGTCGACGAAATGATCAACGCGCCTTGGCGCGATCAATAGGAGCTGAAGAGGACCGAGCAGCGCAAGGCAAAGCACGTCGCGCTCCAAAGCCAAGAAAAGGGGAGAAAAGAAATGCCGGTGACGATCTTGAAGACGCGTGACGGGCGGCTCGACACGCATGATCTTCCCGCTTTTACGCAATTGTCAGAGCGCTTTAATGACACAGCTGCACCGCTCCTCATCCACTTTCATGGCGGGCTCGTCGATGAAGCAAGCGGGATCGCCGCAGCCGAGCGGCTGTCTGGCAAAGGACCATCTGCCTACAATGCGCCTGACGATTACGAGCAGCTCTATCTGATCTGGCGCTCTGGTCTGCTGGAAACGCTCGGGACCAATTGGCGCGAGCTGCATCGACGCGACAAACTGTACCGCGCATTGCTTGGCAAATTGCTTGAGTTTATTGCCAAGAGGCTCGGCTTTGGGTTCACTGACATGCTCAGCGATGCCGAGCGCCTTGCCGATACAAGGCTTGGGGTAGAACAGCGGCTTGCTCTTGCCGCAGGAGCGCCCTTTGTGGAGCTTGATGCCTATCTCGCGGCCAATCGCCCTGCTGCAGAAGCGCTTAACGATGCCGCCTTTGAGATCGATCTGGAGCGCGAACTCTCAGGCGATCCCAGCCTCATTTCAGCGGCGCAAGACATTGAAGCTGCACTGTTACCAGGAGCAGAGAGCTTGCGCGCATTCGGCGATGAGATCGCTGGTCGCGCAGCGCTTACCCGGCTTAATCCCGAAATCACTGGCGAGCTGCGGCGTGCGGCATTGGCTCGTTCTGGCGCTGAAGGCTTTGGCTTTTCAGTGCTCAAAGGGCTTGTCGTGCATGGCGTTAAAATCGGCAGGCGGGTGTGGGGCCGGATACGCTCAGGGCGTGACCACGGCGTGCATGCGACGATAATCGAGGAAATCCTGCGCGAGCTTTATGGCGATCATATCGGCTCAGCGATCTGGACTTTGATGAAAACCGACACCGCCGATCATTTCAACGGGCGGCTCGGCACCCGATTGCTTGACCTGATTGAGCGAACCCAAGAGCGCAAAGTGCTTCTCATCGGCCATAGCGCGGGGGCGATCTTCGTATGCAACCTGCTGCTCGACTGGGCGAAGCGCGAAACGGGCCGCAAAATGGATGTTGTGCTGCTCGCCCCTGCTGTGCGCAGCAGGTTATTCGCTGATACGCTTGATCAGGCAGCGGGCGGGATTGACCGTTTCCGAATGTTCTGTCTCGGCGAAGAGCGTGAGCGAGCAGATGCTCTGCTGGGCGATCAATATCGGTTCCTCTATCCCTCCTCGCTGCTCTATCTTGTCTCCGGCCTGTTCGAAGACGATGCGCAAGAGCCGCTGGTCGATGCGCCGCTGCTCGGGATGGAGCGGTTCCAGCGCTGGAACGCAGGATCGCTTGGTCCTGAAGAAGACGCCGCAGCTCAAACGATCAAGAGCTATTTCGAAAACGTCGAGGAGCCGGAGATTTACTCGCCGAGCGCGCGCGGTCCCGGCCTCGCATGCGATGCCACCACACATGGCGGGCTGGACGATGATCCTGACACGCTCGCCAGCGTCCGAACATTTTTCTGAGCTTTCGCAGCCTGCAAAGGTTTCAGGCTGACGCAAGACTACCACCGCGGCCTTCGGGCCGATCACATGGGGGATTATGAGATGAAATCGATTATCATGACGATCCTAGCCGCTGTGCTGCTGAGCGCATGTCAGCACACTTCACCACTGACGCTATCTGAAGAGCGATGTAACCTCGTGCGCTATTCGCTTGAGCAGCCCTTGCCTGACGAAACCCCGCTCGACAGCGTTATCGGCGATAACCCGGGCGACATGCTGTTTCTGTCCGGCGGCAGCCAGAACGGCGCGTTTGGAGCGGGTTTTCTCCATGGCTGGAATTCGACCGGGCGAATGCCGCAATTCCAACTGGTCACAGGGATCAGCACGGGCGCGCTCCAGGCAACCGGAGCCTTTATCGGGCAGACCGAGATCAACGTGCAGGGCTACACGATCAATGCCGAATCTGATTTACTCGAAACCTATGTCGATGGCGACGACGTCTCTGGCGGACTGAGCGCGAATGCTGCGGTAACGGCGCTGCGCATGGGCTCGATCGCTGACCTCGTTCCGCTGCGCGAAAAGCTCCATAGCTTGATGACACCGCAAGTGCTCGAAGCGGTCGCTGCACGCTACCGGCCTCAGGGCCGCAGCGCGCGGTTGTTGGTCGGTGCGACTGATGTGGATCTGGGCCAAGCGGTCGCGTTTGATATGACAGAACTGGCAAGCCGCTATGCCGCTGCCGAGGAGGAAAGCGCTGAACGCACCCGGCTCAAGAACTGCTATATCGAAGCCTTGGTCGCCTCCTCGATCGTGCCGCCGGGGGCACAACCTGTGTTTATCGACAATCGGATGTATATCGATGGCGGCGTGCGTTACGCGATATTCGATGACCGCGTCGGGCGGATCCTGCAGAACAGTGTTGCGCGTTCAGGCGCAGAAGCGATTGGCCCATCGCTTTACATCATTCTCAACGGCGACGGCGCGTCCAAAGCGGAATGCGGCAAGCTTAATGGAGCTGATTGCGACCCCTTAAGCTCAACCCAGGGACAACTGGCGAAGTGGAACCTGGGGAGCCTGGCGTTCCGCACTGTCGACCTCTTGATTGATCAAGTCCAGCGCAGCTCGATCTCACGCGCGGCCAGCAGAGCGGAACAGTTTTCCGGCCAGACCTATTTTGCAAGGATCAGAGAGCCGGACCTCGATGATCCGGAACACAGCTTCACCATTCCCGGCTTCGATGGGAGTGAAACCTGCAATGCCTGGCGCGCGCAGGATGATGCGATCGATAACCCGGTTGAGTTCCACAAGCGCTATATGCGCTGCATGATCAAATATGGGGAACAGCGTGGCAAGGCGCAGGACTGGGACTTCGGCGGAGAAAACGACCGCGCCCCTGAGCGGTGATTGCCGGCTCTAGCTTGTTAAGTTGGCGGCTTTGTAGAGCGAGGCTGGATGAACTCGTTGAGTGAGTGGCCGAGGCAGACGATACTCCGCCTGCCTCGGCCCAACCCAATTAGAACGAGATCCGCGCTCCGAGACGAGCGGAGTGCGCTGAGTAGCCTTCGTTGAAGTCACCCAGATACCCAACATTGAGCGAGAAGTTCTCGCTGACATCGGCGCTCAGACCGGCTGAGATTTCGAACCGATCCTGCTCACGCTGCGGCAGCGTGACGAAGAACGTCGAAAGCTCGTTCGAGCTCAACCGGAAGCTGCGCTCATCATCGATCACGTCATGGATCGCGGTCCCGCTGATGAAGCCGCTGACGCCTTCGGAAATCAGCGCAGCGAGCTCGATACCAGCGCGAATTTCGCCGTAGGCGGCATCACCGCGTTCGATCAGGAAGTTGAACCCGCCGCTTTCGGTGGAGTCGTCAAAGTTGATCCGAGCAGCGTTGAAGCCAAGCGTTGGCGTGATCGAGACGTTTTCATCCGGCAGCAGATCGTAACCGATCGTCGTGCGCGAAGCGAACCCATCGAAGTCAAACGTGGATGCGATCGGGCCAAAGGCTCCACCGCGGAACGTTTCAGCCTCGCCCGTGAGATACGCGATTTCGCTGTTGATGAAGCCGCGCTCGAACAGCGTTGCAGCAAAGTAGACACCAAGCTTAATGCTCTCAGCTTCCGCCGTGCCGCGCTGCGCCCTCCCTTGAAGATCTGTGCTTTCGATATCAGCATAGCTTGCCAGCACACCGATGCGGGCATTTTCGCCAAACTCAATGTCCCCACCAACGGTAAACACGAGCTGGTCTGAATCGTAACCATCCGCGCTCAGCGACAACGGATCCTGCTCCGCACCGCGCACCGCGATCTGGCCCCAGATACCCGAGCCATCGGACCTCAAATGCCGCTCAAGCGCAGCGCTTGCGAGGTTTGAGGTTTCGAACACTTCGCGTCCGACGCTCTCGCTGAGCGAAGGCAGGGCATCGAGATAGGCCGCCTGAAGGGCAGCCGGATCGTCGCCCAGGCCGTCCAACGCAGCCGTGTTCGCTGCGCTGAGATTGCCACTGAGGGCCGAATTGAACACCGCAACGCCGATCCGGCGGATATTCTCATCCGGCGAATTCACAAGCGGGTTGACCGCGTTCACCTGGACTTGGAGCGAACCCAGGATCGGGACATAATCGATCAGTGCATCATCATCGATGATGTTGATGGTTGCGCCGTTATCGGTGAAGGTGCCGGTTTCCTCAATCACGCTCACGGTCTGACCTACCAGTGCAAAGTCGAGCGGCGTGGTGATCGTGATGACCGAGCTTTCAGCGAGGCTCACATCGCCTTCGACTGTCAGGGTGTCGACCCCTAGCCCAAAGGTCGTTTGCCCCGTAAAGGTCGCATTGCCGACCAGCGTGCGCGCTCCGACGACTTGCAGATCGAACAATTCGCCGAGCTGGTAGGCTTCGAAGTTGATGAAGTTATCCGCATCGAGCGTCCCGCCAAGGAGCGCGGTGTCAAAGCCAGCGCCGCCATCGATATTGCCGGTGACAGTCGAATTGGCCCCTTCAAGCACGAAAGTGTCATCGCCCGCTTCAAGCGCGACATTGCCGTTAACCGCAGCGCCCGTCCATTGCTGGAACTCATCGGCACCGTTGCCGAGCAGCACCGCATCGCCCATCCGGCCGGTGATAGTGCCGAAATTGACCACCATCTGCGTGCCGTCATTGGTGTCAGGTGAATCCTGATTACCAGCGCTCGAATTGATCCCGATGTCGCCGATGATCAGGCCGCCAGCTTGGTTTGTGACCATGCCGTCTTCGTTGCCATCGGTGCCAGCATCAAAATCGATCGCCGCATCGAGTTCCGGTGTGGTCCCACCGATGATCAGCGAACCATTCGGATCAGACGAAAGGCTTTCGATCGTGCCTGAGTTGGTGATTGTGCCTGAGTTCAACTCAAGCCCGTCATTCTGACCGCCTTGGATCAGACCGTTATTGGTGATGGTGACATTGTCGCCGCCATCGACCGCATCGTCATTCGGCGAGATGATTTCGCCATCGTTGACAACAACGAGGCCCGGGCCGTCCGCTTCGACAGCTTCATCGAACAGGGATTCGATCCGGCCGCCGGCATTGTTGGTGAGCGTGAAGTTCTCTTCGCCTTCAAGCCCCTTACCGTCGGCCTGCGTTGAAATGATGAGGCCGTTGTTCACGACCGTCAGCCCATCGCCAGCATCGACAATCTTGGTATCGATGCTGTCGTTGCGGATCGTACCGTTATTGGTGATCGTCAGGTTCTCACCTGCCTCGATCGTGTCAGCAGCATCTGTGGTTTCGATGAGACCGCCCATCGCGTTCGTGATGACGCCGTCATCACCGATATCGATCGCATTATCAACGGCGCTGATCGTTCCGCTGTTGGTCAAGGCAAGGCCGTCGCCTGCATCGATGCCGCGATCATCAGCCATGATCATTCCGGCATTGGTCACCGTGAGGTTGTCGCTCGCGTCAATCGCGTCATCGCCGGCCATGATGGTGCCGTTGTTCACGACCGTAAGGTCTGCCACCGCACTAGCACCAATCGCGTCATCGCCAGCGGTCATCGAGCCGTCATTCGTGATCGTGAACCCGTCGACATTGACAAGGACCGCATCACCCATCGTATCGAACGAGCCGGTCGGATCGATTGTCAGTGTGCCTGCACCTTCGACCAGCAGCGAATCCATCATCTCACCTTGAAGGATGAGATCACCCCCAAGCAGGACGAAGGACAGATTGCTTGATCCGGTAAGCGCAATCCCGCCGCCGACATCGAGGAACGCGATCGTTTCAAACCCGGTGTAGCGCGCCGGGTCGGAGATGTTGTCGAGGCTGCGAGTAAGCAGATCCATCGAATCGTTGCCGAAGATCAGCGTATCATCGCCCGCCTGGCCATCGACGGTGCCGTTGGTGACGCCGGTCTGCCATTGCTGGAAGATGTCATCGCCATTGCCAAGCAGCGCCGCGTCCATCCGGCCTGTCTCGGGGTTCATGCCCCGGCCGGTGATCGTGCCGAAGTTGACGATTGTCTGCACACCGTCATTGCTATCCGAACCGGTCGCGCCTGAGCTGGTGTTAATCCCGATATCGCCGATGATGAGGCCGCCAGCCAGGTTTGTTACCATGCCGTCTTCATTGCCATCGGTGCCGCCATCGAAATCGATCCCGGCATCGATCTCTAGGGCGCCCATGCCCATGCCAGCGAGGATCGGATCGCCGTTCGGATCGCTCGAAATGCTTTCGATCGTACCTGAATTGGTGATCGTCCCGGAATTGAGCTCAAGCCCATCATTCTCGCCGCCGCGGATAAGGCCCATATTGACGATGGTCACGTTGTCATCGCCATCGACAGCATCATCGAACAGCGAGATGATCTGGCCGGTTGCCTCGTTGGTGAGGTTAAGCCCGGCGGAATCCGCTTCGATCGCTTCGCTGACTTCCGAGGTGATCAAGCCGCTGTTGACGACAGTCAGATTGAACGCGCCTTCGATCGCTTTGTCGCCGTTTGCACCGGTGGTCTGGATCGTGCCTGAATTGATCACGGTCAGGTTGTTAAAACCAGCCGCTTCGATCGCTTCATCGGTGTCAGTGGTGATCAGGCCCGCATTGGTGACGGTCGAACCGTTCTCTTGAATGACAATCGCGTCATTGCCGCTTGCGATAATCTGACCGGTGGCGGTGTTAGTGATATCGGCAAGCCCAACGATATCGAGCGCTACACCATTAGCGGTCACAATGTTGCCGGTGTTCGTGATTGTCGCATCACCCGAAATCCGGATTGCGGTCGCATCGTCACCGAATGTCTGGATCAGGCCGTCATTGGTGATTTCGGCCGAGCCAAACACTGAAATGAGCGGCGTGTTATCGCCGTTTGTGATCATTGAGCCAGTGACAGTGTTAGTGATTACAGAGGTGTCAGGACCCGTCCCCGCCGATACGATAGCAGCAAAATCGCCTTCAGCTTGCATCAAGCCGCTGTTTGTAAGCGTCAATGCACCTGCGACTTCGATTTGGTCTTGGTTGCCAAGCGTGCTGATTGTGCCGGTGTTGACCACCGTGCCATTGCCCGCAAAGTTGATCGTGTTGTTCAGCGAATTCTGAATGAAGCCGTTATTCGTAACGGTTGAATCCGCCCCCAAATCGATCAGGTCGGGCGCAGCGCCGATGCGCACGACAGCGCCATCGACGGTAAGGTCCGTATTTTCCCCAGCGTTGATCGCACCATCCACAAACGCACCGGTCTGTACGTCGATATCAAGATCATCGTCAGCTGATGCAAAACCATCAGGATCGGTTCCCGGCGCGCAGACCACGTTTGAACCGGTCTGCACACACTCGGCGATGTCTACCGGTTCAGCCGGAGCTACCGGAGGCATGGGCGGCATGGTGAGCGGCGCAGGAGCGCTTTGGCCCACAGCAGGTACCGTCAAGCTCGCGGCAAGTGCGAGCACCGAAGCACCGCTAATCATACGGATGCCAGTCGAAAAATCCTTGGTCATGAGAACTCCCGGGGGGTCAATTCAAACAGTGGTCTAGCTGAGGGAGTTGCTGGCGCGACCCTGACACTCTCCCCCCTTATTGCGTGCTGCCTATGCGCCGAATGTGACACTCCAATGAAAAATCGGCCGTCCATTCGTCTAAGCTGTGGACAACTTTTCATTAACTTTTCAGGTATTTAATAAGGTTAACCACGACCTCGATAGGGCTGCACTCCTTGATCGGGTAGCCACAGTTCTGACGGTGGTGAACCGCTCTGCCAAAACACGTCAATCGGGATCCCACCGCGCGGATACCAGTATCCACCAATTCTCAGCCAGCGCGGCTGCATTTCGTTAAACAGGCGCTGTCCGATCCCTACGGTAACATCCTCATGAAAGCCGTTATGATTGCGGAAACTTGTTAAGAAAAGCTTGAGGCTCTTCGATTCCACAATTGTCTCACCGGGCGCATAATCAATCACCAGATGGGCAAAATCGGGCTGATTGGTAACCGGGCAAAGCGACGTGAATTCTGGCGCGACAAACCGCACAAGGAACAGCGCACCAGCGCGCGGATTGGGCACATAATCAAGCTGGGCTTCCTCAGGTGTTGCAGGGAGCGGGCTGTCTTTACCGAGAAACACGGGATCAAGCTTGCTTGATGGACCCTCACCGGCATCGCCGCCAGCGCTTGTATCAGGTGTGCTTTCCATGCCGCGCTGTTGCCCGGAAAGGGGCTCGCTGGCAAGCGAGTTACTGGACGCACGCGCACCGATACTTATTTCTACGTGATCTAAGCAGACCACAGAACGCTTCAGCGCAGCAAATGTGGTAATGCCCATGTCAGGCTTGATAGAACTAGAAGTTATGTATTCGCCGCGATCCGATCTGACCCGCCCTCAACGCTCTATGGCGCGCGCCATTTTGGCAGGAGCAGGGTTTAGCATTGCTTTGCTCGGTTACGCGCCGGCAGCTTTACAGGCTCAGGATTCTCCCGGCAGCTTTACGCTACCAGAGGCTACCCCAACGCCCACACCGGTGCCGCAAGGGCCCGTAGATGTCCGCAACGGGGTCCCGATTGCACCGCGCGTAATCCCCGATGAACAGCCAACCAGCACGCCGACCCCGGCGCCCACACCATCAGCATCTCCAGCCGCTTCAGCCACGCCCGCTCCCGCTCCCGCTCCCGCTCCCGCGCAGCAAACGCCTTTGCCGACACAATTGCCAACGCAATTGCCAGCGCCTTCTGAAGTCAGCCGCCCGCAGGCAGACAATGCACTTGCGCCGAGTGGTACCACAGCGGAGCCATCGCAAGCGCCAGCACAATCGCAGACCGCTTCACCTCCATCATCTGCCGCGCCCAGTCCCACTGCTGCGCCATCGCTTGCACCGCCTCCCATCGAACTGCCTGATGAAACGCCAAGCGCGCCGCAACCGTCAACCGGCCCGCTCACGACGCGGGTGGCTGAACCAGCATCAGGCCTGAAGACCGGTGATCTGCTATGGGTTGGCCTGGCAATAGGCTGGCTCGGTCTGGTCGGCGCGCTCATTTGGTGGCTTATGCGGCGGCGCCAAAAACCGAGCGCACCGCGCTGCGTGCCGGTCAAACCAACAGCACCTGCGCCCACGCCGAAAGTCGACCAACCGGACGAGCCTGTGCGGCTTGAGCTTGACCTGGATATCGCCGGCGCGACCCGCAGCGTGATGATGTTCACGCTCGATTTCCGGCTGACCCTCAGCAACAGGTCGGATCGCGCCGTGCGCGATCTTGCGCTTAGCGCAAAGCTCGTCTGCGCGCAGCGTTCTGGCAGCACGCCTGAACCAACCGGAGGGCTAGCTGAGCTTGAGCCGGTCGCTCGGATCGGCCCCCATCAAAGCCGCAGTGTGCGCGGGCAATTGCAGCTCCCGCTGCGCGAGGTGCAGGCCATCCTCCAACGCAACCGGCCGCTCTTTGTCCCGCTGCTGCAAGTGCATGCGACGCAAGGCACCGAGCCCCCGATCGAATACAGCTTTGTCATCGGATCGCCGAGCGCATCCAGCCAAAGCCGAATTCATCCGATCCCGCTCGATACGCCGCCGGGCAGCGTCCAGGGCTTGCGCGCCAGGCAGGTTAAAACCGAACCGGCATCAGCCAAGGCTGCCTGACGCGGGGTGATACATTCCCTCGGCCAGCCCTTGCTTGATCCTTGGCGATGCTGCGAGAGCACGCTAACGACCTCGATATGAGCGACCCGCTTCCTCCTTTGGTTTCGACGGCATGGCTTGCCGAGCACGCCGGAACTCCAGAGCTGGTCGTGCTCGATGCTTCGTGGCACTTACCCGCGGCTGAGCGCGATCCTGCTGCGGAATATCTGGCAGGCCATATCCCCGGCGCGCGCTTTCTCGATCTGGCCAGCCTGGTCGACAAAACCTCGCCAGTGCCAGCCGCACTTCCAAGCCCCAACCAGCTTGCCGAGCGCCTGGCTGAGCTTGGAGTCGATATCGGGGACAAAATCGTTCTTTACGATGACAGCGCCGTCAAGACCTCCGCCCGCGCATGGTTCATGCTGCGCGCGCATGGTGTTGAGAAGGTTGCGATACTTGATGGCGGGCTTGCCAAATGGCGCAGCGAAGATCGCCCGCTGGAAACCGGAGAGCCGCAAATGCAGCGCTCTGCGGCACGTGAGCTGTCTTCACCCAAGCGGGTCGCGAGCAAGACTGACATGCTCGACAATCTCGCGACCAGCGCACGGCAAGTGGTCGATGCACGCGGTGCCGAGCGGGTGTTTGGGAACGGCACCGATCCAGTCCATGGCGGCGCCAATGGGCGTATTCCCGGATCGTTGAATGTTCCGTTCGGACAGGTCTTTAACGAAGACGGCACTTACAAATCGCCCGATGATCTGCGTGCGCAGTTCGAAGCCGCAGGCGTCAATCTCGCCCGTCCGGTGATCACCACCTGCGGCAGCGGTGTGACCGCAAGCGTGCTGCTCTTTGCGTTGCAGCTCGGCGGACATGAAGACACCGCGCTCTATGACGGCAGCTGGCTTGAATGGAGCAGCGATCCCGAAACTCCCAAAGCAGCCGGGCCTGAATGAGCGGCGAGCCGCCTAAACCCTTCCGCACCGAAACCGAAATTGCGCGCGCGGGCCGGCGCAGCGAATGGACTGGCCCGGTGGTCAACCCTCCGGTGTGGCGAGCCTCGACGCACCTTTATGAAAGCGAAGCCGAACGCAAAGCCGCGCTTTCAGGTAATGCGGATGGCGAGTTCTTTTACGGACGGCGCGGTGGACCCACGCAATGGGCGCTAGCCGACGCGCTAACGGCGCTTGAGCCGGGTGCTGCCGGGACTATCCTCTATCCAAGCGGAGTTGCAGCGATTGCCGGATGCCTGCTGGCAGCGCTTAAGCCCGGACAAGAAGTGCTGATAACCGACAACGCCTATGATCCCACCCGAGCCATGGCCAAGGGGCTGCTGGCGCGCATGGGGATCAAAGCGCGCTTCTTCGATCCGCTTGATCTCGACGGTTTTCGCCAGCTGCTGACGCCTCAGACCAAGGCCGTGTGGCTTGAAAGTCCAGGCAGTCTGACCATGGAAGTGTGCGATGTACCCGCGCTTGCAGCGCTGGCACGTGATCATGGCGCGGTTACGATGCTTGACAACACCTGGGCCAGTTCCTTGGGTTTTGCTGGTCTCAACCATGGCTGCGATATCGTGATGCAAAGCCTCTCCAAGCATGTCGGCGGCCATTCCGATCTGATGATGGGAGCGGCCAGCGCGGGCAAATGCTGGTATAAAGCGCTCCGCCGCACCAGCCAGCAATTGGGCCAAGTGGTCTCGCCCGACGATGCAGCGATGGCGTCTCGGGGCTTGCGAACCATGGCGCTAAGGCTTGAGCACAGCACCAACAGCGCGCGCAAGATCGCGGGCTGGTTAAGCGAGCAGCCACAAATAGCACGAGTGCTGTGCCCGCTTTTGCCAAGCGATCCCGGCCATGATCTTTGGAAGCGCGATTTTACCGGCGGATGCGGCCTTTTCAGTTTCGTCTTGAACAGCGCTGACCACAATGCCGCGGCGCGATGTGTTGATGCACTCAGCCTGTTCGGGATCGGCTATAGCTGGGGCGGATATGAAAGCCTCGCGCTGCCGATTGCACCGCAGAACTACCGATCCGCTATGTCCAGCCCTACGATTTCAGCGGACCAGACTGGTTCTCGTCCGGCCATTCGCCTATCAATCGGGCTTGAGCATCCCGACGATCTGATCGCCGATCTTGAACAGGCGCTTTCTCAATTGGACCATGAATGACTGCTAGCACTGCATCTCTACCGGCTGATGTAACCGAAACGGCCGATCAGACCGCGACCGACGAAGCCTCGAGTGAAGACGAAAACGGGGCAGATGCGCAAGGACAAGAGGCGGCTGATAGCCAAGAGGTCGAGCCCGCTCCTGAGCCTGACCCAGAACCGACACCAACCGAACCTGTGGAAGTTGTCGAAGGGTCAAGCAATCTGATCGAAAGCGCTGATGCAACGAGCGAGACCGCAGGCGCGTTTCTGCGATCGTTGCATGAAGCCGCCTTCACCATCGGTGAGTTTCGTTTCTCAGTGCTCGATGCGTTGCTGATCATCGGAGTTATTCTGCTGGTCGTCACCGCTGCGTGGGTGATGACACGGCTTAGCCGCGCGGCGATCCGAAACATCTCGCGCTTTGATGGAAGCCAGAAAGTGCTGGCCGAGAAGCTCAGCACGATTGCCATCTGGGCACTCGCATTCTTCGTCGGGATCGACATTCTCGGGATCGATCTTACCGCGCTCGCTTTCTTTGGCGGCGCATTTGGTCTTGCGATTGGTTTTGGCCTGCAAAAGACCTTCGGCAACCTGATCTCGGGTATCCTGCTGTTGATGGACAAATCGATCAAGCCGGGCGACGTGATCTCGGTGACTGATCAAGCCGGCAATGAAAGCGTCGGGCAAATTCGCAAGATCGGCATTCGAGCCATTTCCGTCATCACCCGCGATCAGACCGAACACCTCATCCCCAATGAAAACCTGATGATCAATCAGGTGGTCAATTGGTCCTATTCGTCGCGCGATGTCCGCGTCAAAGCGCCCGTCGGGGTCTCGTATGACAGCGATCTCGAGCTGGTGACAAAGCTGCTTTATCAGGCAGTCGACGAAACCAAGCGGGTCTTGAAGCGGCCGCCGCCGCGCGTCAATATCATGGAATTCGGCGACAACTCGGTCAATTTCGAAGTGCGCTTCTGGATTGAGGATCCCGAAGGCGGGCTCGCGAACATTCGCTCCGATGTCTACATGCGTATCTGGCAGCTGTTCAAAGAGCACGAGGTCGAAATCCCCTTCCCGCAGCGCGATCTGCATCTGCGCTCATCAAAGCAGCTTGATCAATTGGTCGAGTTGATGAGTGCGGGTAAACAGCACGCCGATTAGCGTCACACAGGCTTGGCCGGGCAAAAGCTTTGCTTGAGCTACCCCAATCCATTCTCGCTGGTGCTTGCAGGCAGGCTCGCCCATTTGACCATTCATGTCATTTGGTACGATCTTTCTGGTTGGCGCAGGTCCGGGCGATCCTGACCTGCTTACAGTGCGGGCGGCCCGGCTGATCGCGCGAGCCGGAACAATCGTCCATGACGGGCTGGTCAGCCAAGACATTCTCGCACTCGCCGCCCCCGAAGCGAGACTGATTTCGGTTGCCAAGCAGCGCGCTCGCCACACGCTCCCGCAAGATGAGATCAACGCTCTCCTTATCCGCGAGGCTTTTTCCGGGCGCGATGTCGTCCGACTTAAAGGCGGCGACCCGCTGATCTTCGGACGCGGCGGAGAAGAAGCCGAAGCCGCCCAAGACGCAGGTCTCAGGGTCGAGATCGTGCCAGGGATCAGCGCAGCAAATGGCGCAGCAGCAGCAGCCCAGATCGCGCTCACGCATCGTGATGCTGCCAGCATCGTCAGTTTTGTCGCAGGGCAATGCAAAGGTCTGTCAGAACAGGACTGGTCAGGACTAGCCGGAAAAGGCCGCACGCTTGTCATCTATATGGGTGTCAAGACCGCACCGCAGATCGCTGAAAAACTTATGGAAGATGGCCTGGCCCCGGACATGCCGCTGGCGGTGATCGAAAACGCGGCTCGCCCTGAAATGCGAGTGGTCCGCGGGTTGCTGGCGGGTCTACCCGATTTGGTTGAAGCCTATGCAATCAAAAGCCCGGCGCTGATCGTAATCGGCGACGTGACTGCGCGCCATGATGCGGCCATTGCGCACGCTGCAATGGAAGCTCAGACTATGCAGGACGCCAAGTGAAAATTCTGACCGGCAACGATTTGAAAACCGGCGCGGTGATCTGGTGGGACGGCACTGGCTGGTCGCTTCATGTCGATAATGCAGTCGATGTCGGCGATCAGGCTGATGAGATCCTTGCGCGCGAGGAAGCTGCGCGCCGGGTCAATGTCGCTTACGCGCTTGAGGCCACCCGCGAGGAGGATGGGGGGGTGCGCCCTGCGCATATCAAGGACCGCGTGCGTGCCTTGGGTCCGAGCGTACGGCCCGATCTCTCGCTTAAGCCCGCAGACCCCGAAGCGTTCGACTGGATCATCTAACCATGTACCAATATGACAAATACGATCAGGCGATGGTCGATGCGCGGGTCGAAGAGTTCCGCGACCAGGCCCGCCGCCGCCTCGAAGGCAAGCTGACCGAAGATCAGTTCAAGCCGTTGCGGCTGATGAACGGGCTCTACCTTCAGCTCCATGCCTATATGCTGCGCGTCGCGATCCCTTACGGCACTCTCAATTCGCGCCAGATGACGGCACTGGGCGATATCGCGGACAAGTATGATCGCGGCTACGGCCACTTCACCACGCGCCAGAACATCCAGTATAACTGGATCAAGCTAGAGGACGCCGCCGACATCCTCGCTGACCTCGCTAAGGTTGAGATGCACGCGATCCAGACCAGCGGGAACTGCATCCGCAATATCTCGTCCGATCACTTTGCAGGCGCCACGCATGACGAGTTGATCGACCCGCGCCCCTATGCCGAGTTGCTGCGCCAATGGTCGAGCTTCCACCCGGAATTCACTTACCTGCCGCGCAAGTTCAAAATCTGCGTGATCGCAGCCGAGAAGGACCGCGCGGCCATGCGGCTGCACGATATCGGTATCCAGATCGTCCATAATGACGAAGGCGAAATCGGCGCGCGCTTCTATGTCGGTGGCGGGATGGGTCGCACGCCCATGATCGCGCCGATGATCCGCGATTTCGTGCCGCTCGATCAGCTTATCACATATGCCGAAGCGTGCCTGCGCGTCTATAACCGCTATGGACGGCGCGACAACAAGTACAAAGCGCGCATCAAAATACTCGTCCACGAACTGGGCAAAGAGGAATACACGCGCCAGGTCGAGCAAGAATTCGCGCATTTGCTTGAGCAGGGCGTCGAACCGCCGCTCGCCGAAATCGCGCGCATTGCCGAGCACTTCGCTGACCCAGCCTTCGAAGACGGCCCAAAGACGCTCGACCGCTCCGATCCCGATTTCGCGCTGTGGGTTGACCGCAACACGCATCGCCACAAGCATGACAGCTATGTTTCAGCGGTTATCAGCCTGAAGCCGGTCGGCGGCATTCCGGGCGATGCCACAGGCGAGCAAATCCGACTGATGGCTCGGCTCGCTAAGCAATACAGCTTTGACGAACTGCGCATCATGCACACTCAGAACGTGGTGCTGCCGCATGTCAGGATAGCTGACCTTCATGCCCTATGGACTGAGCTTGAGGCGGCCGGGCTCGGGGCACCGAACATGGACACGATTGAAGACATTATCGCGTGCCCGGGCCTCGATTATTGCGCGCTCGCTAACGCCCGCTCGATCCCGCTCGCTCAGCGTATTTCTGAGCGGTTTGCCGAAAAGCAGCGAACCGAGGAACTGGGCGAATTGAAGCTCAAGATCTCCGGCTGCATCAACGCCTGCGGGCACCACCATGCAGGGCACATCGGCATCCTCGGCGTCGATAAGAAGGGCGTAGAGAATTACCAACTCTCGCTTGGCGGCAGCGAAGCAGAGGACGTCAGCCTCGCCAAGATCACCGGTCGTGGCTTCACCGAAGATGGCGTGATCGACGCAGTTGAAACCGTCACCGATATCTATCTTGCCCAACGCGAACAGGGCGAGCGGTTCCTCGACACCTATCGCCGGATTGGAATGCAGCCCTTTAAGGAAGCGCTGTATGGCTAGCCGCGACGTCGTATTCCCTGAAGGCCGTCAGGATATCTACAACCAGTTTGGCTATTCCCCGGCGATCCGTTCGGGCGGCTTTCTGTTCGTCTCTGGGCAAGTCGGTAGCCGCGAGGATGGTTCACCAGAGCCTGATCTTGCCACACAGGCCGAATTGGCATTTGAGAACCTTGATGCAGTGCTGCGGGCTGGTGGCTGCACGTTTGAAGATATTGTCGATTTCACGGTCTACACCACCGATCCGGAAAACATTGTGCCGCATTTCATGAGCGCGCGGGAAAAGTGGTGGGGCGAGCCGCCCTATCCGACGCTTACCGGCGTTGGTGTTACGTGGCTTTCAGGCTTCTCGCTCGAGCTAAAGGTGATCGCCAAGCTACCAGAGGGTGCGCAATGAGTGAGAATCTCGGCACATCGCCTGACGAGGTGCAATTCCGCTTTCGCGACGATGAAGTTGCTGACCATGCGACAGTCACGGTTGATGCGATTTCTGAACAGACAAATGCAACGGCTGTGCGCATTGAACCGGGCGATGAC
This sequence comes from Pseudomonadota bacterium, assembly GCA_039027955.1. GTDB lineage: Bacteria > Pseudomonadota > Alphaproteobacteria > Sphingomonadales > Sphingomonadaceae > Erythrobacter. The sequence continues at coordinate 25,169 of JBCCJD010000024.1, read as the reverse complement.
GCGCGCGTGCTGCTGCCTTTGCTCGACCGGCTCGCCTTGGTTGAAGTCAACTTTCCCGCTTACACAGATGGGCGTGGCTATTCAGCTGCGAGGATCCTGCGCGAAGCGGGCTATACTGGCGAATTGCGCGCGGTCGGCGATGTTCTGATCGACCAGCTCAGCCATATGCGCCGCTGCGGGTTTGACGCCTTTGCGCCGGATCGCCCGCTTGATGAAGCAGATGCCAAGCGCGCTTTTGCGACGTGGGAGAAGGTCTACCAGCACGCATTCGATACGCACGGTGGAAAGCGTCAGACCATTATCGAGAAGCGCCATGGATAAGCCCGTCAAAGGCGCCGCGATCGAAGGCCACAAGGTCGACCGGCTTGATCTCGCTCCGCGCTTTAGCGAGCATGATGCAGTTCGCCTCAACCGGATGTTTCGTGGCTCCTCCACCACCGAAATGCTGGAAGCTGTAATCAAAGGCAGCCTTGCAGGCGATCTCGCCGTGGTGTCCAGCTTCGGCGCGGAAAGCGCTGTGCTGCTGCATCTGATTGCTGCAGTTGATCCAGCTATCCCCGTGCTGTTTCTGGATACCGGCAAGCACTTTGCCGAAACGCTGCAATATCGCGATGAGCTGGCCGCCAAGATCGGGTTGACCAATCTTAAGGTGCTGACGCCTGACCCTGCTGGTATCGCGGTGAAAGACGATACAGGCCTTAGATGGTCCTATGATCCTGACGGCTGCTGTGAAATCCGCAAAGTAAAGCCGCTCGCAAAGGCGTTAGCGAACTACGATGCGAGTTTTACAGGTCGCAAGGCGTTCCAGTCAAAGACCCGCGCTAACCTTCCGCGTTTCGAGATCGACAACACTGACGGGCAAGGTCGGCTCAAGATCAACCCTCTGATCGATTGGTCGGCACAGGATATCGCTGCCTATTTCGAAGAGCACGATTTGCCGCGTCATCCGCTGGTCGCGCAAGGCTATCCTTCAATCGGATGCGAGCCATGCACTAACCAAGTGGCAGAGGGCGAAGACGCTCGCTCAGGCCGCTGGAAAGGCTGGGACAAAACCGAATGCGGCATTCACAAGCCCGGCGAGGAACCCTTCTTGTGAACTTGCCGGGTGTATAATGCTCAGGGTGCCCCGCGCCAACCGCTACGTCGCTAAAGCGCGCCCTGCGCCCGGTACCACTCTGCAGTCGCTTTCAGCCCCTCTTCGCCGCTGATCTTTGGTTCCCAGACATGTCGCGGCACCGCGTGCGATGAGCGCGCGACCCAATTGGGATGGCAGATGTAACTGACCCGGTCGGCGGTAAGCTTGGCCTTGTCGCCGCGCAGCAACCCGTCAGCCCGAGCCGCGAGGCTCATGACACCGGCTGGAAGATGCGGTGCGAACACCGATCGTTTGCCCATGGCGCGCCCGATTTCCTGCGCCAGTTCCTGATGCGACCAACCGCCTTCGCGGCCATCATCAGGTTCGAATATCTTCCGGCGAACCAGGCCGCCGGTTGCCAGCACAACCAGAAGCCGCGCAAGATCATCGACGTGGATGATTGAAGTCGCCCCGCGCGGCGGAAGCGGAACAAGGCCGACCTTCGCTGACCGAAAGAGCTCAAACACATCGGTATCGCGCGGGCCATAGACCACCGCTGGCCTCACAATCGTCCAGTCGAGACCGCTCGCCATAACGAGTTCTTCCGCTCTCGCTTTGGATGCGCCGTAGACCGACAGCTGTGGCTCGCGCGCAGACAGCGAGGACACTTGCACGAAACGTTTGATCCCAGCGGCCTTGGCAGCGGCGATCATGTTAGCGGTGCCGGTGACATTGGCCGCTTCAAAGTGAGCCGGATCAGGTGCGTTGGTAAGGCCTGCAATATGGATTACTGCAGTCGCATTCTCGCATAAGTCGAGCAGCGCCGCTTGGTCCGCAAGGGTCCCGCCTATCCATCGCACATGCTCGCGCTCGGATTGCGCGCGGCGTGCAAGCGCGGCCACTTTATGACCTTCACTCAGAGCTCGCTCAAGCGTTGCCGCTCCGACAAACCCGGTTGCACCAGTCATTGCCAGCTGAACCATCGTCGCTTTAGCCTCGCACCATATGATCGCGGTGCACGACAGCAGCGCGTGGCGCATAGCCGAGCCTCGCTTCCTGATCGGCTTGCTTAAGGCCAAGGATGGAGCGGCATTCCGCAGCGGAATATTCAACCAATCCCTGGCCCAGCCGCTCCCCTTTAGGACCATGCAGGCTGACAAGCGCACCGCGCGCAAAATCGCCTTCGACCTGGGTAAGACCCGCAGCAAGCAAACTTGCGCCTTGACCAAGGGCTTTGACACACCCGGCATCGACGCTGAGTACACCCTCAGGTGCAAGTCGACCGCCAAGCCACGCCTTACGCGCGCCGTCAGCCCTCACAGGAAGGAACACGGTGCCGCGATCTGCTGTGATTGCACGTGAGATCGGATGCTCTGCCGTGCCGTTAATGATCGCCAGCATGATACCGGCCCGCTCCGCGATCCGCGCCGCTTGCAACTTGGCTTTCATCCCGCCTGAGCCCAGCCCCGAAGCGGACCTTTCGCTCGCCATCGCGATAACTTCAGGCGTAACGCCTTCGACCCGCGGGATCAGTTCGGCTTCAGGGTGTGCCGGATCGCACGTGTAGAGGCCATCGACATCGGATAGCAGCAGCACCGCATCAGCGCCTGCCGCTTGAGCCACGCGCGCTGCTAACCGATCGTTGTCGCCAAAGCGGATTTCCTCGGTTGCAACGCTATCATTCTCGTTCACGACCGGGACCGCACCTGCCTCAATCAGCCGCTCCAGCGTCGCGGCGGCGTTGAGATAGCGCCGGCGGTCTTCGAGATCGCCTAACGTCACCAGCATCTGCGCCGCGGTGAGATCGTGCGCGCTGAGCGTCTCTGCCCAGAGCTGTGCGAGCGCAACCTGGCCGACCGAGGCAGCGGCTTGCGCATCGGCAAGGTTGGCCCTCCCCCCTTTCGCAAGGCCGAGCCTTGCAGCGCCGAGCGCGATTGCGCCCGAACTCACCACAATCAGCTCGCTGCCGCCTTCGCGCAGGCGAACAAGATCTTCAGCCAGCGTCTTGAGCCAATGAAGCGCTGGCACGCCGTTATCGACCAGAAGCGCGCTCCCGATCTTGACCACCAGCCGCTTAGCGCGCGCGATATCCTGTATTGAGCTCAACCCCATCGGCTCAGATCGGCGACCATTCGCCGCCTTCATCGTTCTCGTCTTCAACTTCGTTGGCTTTGGTTTCGGTGGCGGTACGATCAGGGAGGTATCCCAAAACTGCGTCGAGCAAGTCAGGAATGCCTTGGCCGCTCGCGCCGGAGACTGTGAAGACCTTATCCGCGCCGGCCCTGACCAATTCATCGGCAAACGCTGCACCAAGCTCTTCATCAGCGAGATCGAGCTTGTTAAGCGCAACCAGCCGAGGCTTGTCGTCAAGCCCTGCGCCATAGGCTGAAAGCTCATCCTCGACCACACGCATCGCCTCTGCGGGATCTGGCCCGGCGATGTCGATCAAATGGATCAGAACCCGGCAGCGTTCGATATGACCTAAAAACCGGTCACCGATCCCGGCTCCTTCGGCAGCGCCTTCGATCAGTCCCGGGATATCCGCGAGCACAAATTCGCGGCCCTTGTGGCTGACCACGCCGAGCTTTGGCACCAGAGTGGTAAAGGCATAATGACCAACTTTAGCCCGCGCGTTCGACACCGCGTTAATAAAGGTCGACTTGCCGGCATTAGGCAGGCCTAGCAGCCCCACATCGGCAAGCAGTTTAAGGCGCAGCCAAACCCACATCTCTTCGCCCGGCTCGCCAGGCTGATGCTGGCGCGGCGCGCGATTGGTCGCGCTTTTGTAGCTCGCATTGCCGCGCCCGCCCAGCCCGCCTTCAAGCATCACAACCCGCTCGCCAACTTCAGTAAAGTCAGCCAGCACGTCTTCCTTGTCATCTGAGAGAACCTGCGTACCGACCGGCACCTTTATCACCATGTCCGGTGCGCCTGCACCCGTGCGATCCTTGCCTTGCCCGTGATTGCCGCGCTTGGCTTTGAAATGCTGGGCGTACCGAAAATCGATCAGAGTGTTGAGACCTTGCACCGCTTCGAACACGATGTCGCCGCCTTTGCCCCCATTGCCGCCATCAGGGCCGCCATATTCGATATACTTCTCACGCCGGAACGAGACTGCGCCTGGCCCGCCTGCGCCTGATTTCAGATAGATCTTGGCCTGATCAAGGAAATGCATGGCATGCACCTATGCATTCACTCGGAAGATTGCGAAAGGTCAGAAGAGTGCCTCTACCCCGATCGCCGCGCTGTGGCGATAAAAGACCCTGGTGGAGCCGAGGGGAATCGAACCCCTGACCTCGTCATTGCGAACGACGCGCTCTCCCATCTGAGCTACGGCCCCGTTCAGGTGTCACCCTCACATCAGTACACGAGCGGTTTGACGCGAGCAGGCGCGCCCCTTAGCTGATGCCGCGCGCGCTTGCCAAGCGATTTGTGTGAGAGCGGCGACCCGAACGCTTAGCGCTGAGGCGGGCTCGCTCTTTGCTCATCAGGCGCTTCGCTGGCAGCGATTTCAGCTGTGCTAGGCGAAGCGAGCGGCGCCTCCTCTTTGGCCACTGGTCCGATCCGGATGGGTTCGACCACGGGTTGCGAGACGACATTTTCATCGACCGGAATGATCGGCAGTTCAGCGCCGGTATCCTGATCACGCACCGTCCCAGCCGGACTGCGTGGCGGGTCGAGCAACGAGCCCAGATCGGCTGTTCCAGTCCCTGGTGACGGGATCACTTGGCCGCGTTCACGCGCTCGCTGGACCGCGACCCAGCCGGGTTGCGACGGGCCATAAAGATCCCCGTATTGCATGTCCCATTGCGCCGAGAGCTGCTGATACTGCTCGTAATCGGCAAAGAAAGTTGAAAACGGGCGCTCAAGCTGGCTGAAATTTGCATTCGCAAACGCGATCGGATCGCCTGGTGGCTGAGCGATGGCACGGTTCGACAGCTCAAGCGCGGCCCGGCAAAAATCGCGGCGAGCCGGCGGCAAGGCAAAGAAATTGTAGACGCTCGTCATCTTGTCTTCGCGGGCCATGATTGCATCGCGCCGCGAGCCCACTTCATCACGATAAACGCGATCGATGCGATCATTGACCGCTTTCAGAGCCTTGGCATGATCATCGATGTAAGCGCTGTAGGCCGCAATGATCGGGGCATACTCTGCTCGAGCGCAGTTCAGCGCTGCGACATTCCAGGCAGAACGGAAATGCCACACCAATTCATCCTCAGTCAGGCCACGATTGACGGTCAGGCGCAGGCCATCAGGGCCGCGCGCAGGGATAGCCATGACATAGGCGGCACCGCCCGGAGGCAGTGGCCGGTATGGGGTTGTCTTAACCACGGGCGGTGGAGGTGGAGGCGGCGGTGGGGGCGGAGGCGGCGGTGGAGTGCTGGCGCACGCACCGAGCATCGCCATCCCGGCCGCCACAAGCGTAATCTTAAGACCGGCCTGCTTGACCCGGTGATCACCCGGGTTATCGGCCCGTGATACGCCGAAACGAGCCTTGGATCTGCCGAGTTGATTCGCTTTCAATGTCATCGCCGCATTGCCTTCTTCCAGTCCCTTAGGAGCTAAAGTGCACTATGGCGCCTTACTGCGCGGTGAAGCACTGCGATAACGCGGCGAAATAACAAAGAAAATGCCCGGAACCTACGTATAGGGCCCGGGCATCCAAGATTTCACCAACTTAAATGGAAGGGTTTTGCAATGAACCCTTCACGATTTGAAGATCAGTCTTGCGAACCCATAAAGCGAAGCAGGTTCATAAAGATGCTGATAAAGCTCATATAGAGATGCAGCGCGCCGTAGATCGTGGCTTTTTGCAGCATTTCGGTGTTGCCACGCAGCTGCAAATAAATCTCACGCGTTTCTTGCGTTTTGTATGCGACAAACCCTGCAAACATGAGGAGGAAGGCAAAGCTCATCGCCAGATCAAACAGCTGCGACTTGAAGAACAGCACGTTCAAGAGGCTGAGCGCAATACCGCCCCAAATGCCCATGATAAGAAAGCTTCCCCAACCGGAGAGATCTTTCTTAGTGGTGTAGCCCCACAGGCTGAGACCCGCAAACGCGATTGCAGTCGCGAGGAAAGTCTGCGCGATTGAGACCGGCGTGTAGACAATGAAGATAAACGAGATTGAGACACCGGTCAGGACCGCATAAGCCCAGTAAGCCGCTTGCGCTGTAGCGACCGACATTTTGAAAATGCGAAATTGCAGCCACATCACCAGGATGAACGGCAGCGCCACTGAAGCCCAATACAAAAGGCTCGGCTCACCTGTCGGCCCGATCAATGAGCGGACAAGTCCGGTCTGCGCAACAAACAGCGCAACCAGACCCGTCAATGCAACCGCTGCACCCATGTAATTGTAGACGCCAAGCATATGCTTGCGCAGGCCCTCATCATGAGTGACGGAGCCGCCGGCGCGCGGAACCGAGCCGAAACCCTGCTGGCGTTGAGTATCGTTCCAATCAGACATATTGGATCCCTTGTCTCCAAAAAATGACGCGAACACCCGCGCCCTCGAACGTTAATATTGTTGTTTTGACCACGAATTTCAAGCGAAACCGGCACTGCACCGGAGGATTTCATTAACCAAATATAGCTCGAACATGAACAAATGCGCTTGTCGCTTAGCCCGCATCTTGCGACAACGCAGCCCCACGGTCCCGCGCGGCAGCTAACGTCTTGACCAACAGCACTTTCAAAGCCGCATCCTCATCCAGCACATTTAAACCCTCACGCGTCATTCCGCCCGGGCTCGCAACTCGGTCAGCCAGTTCGCGCGGGCTGAACTCAGCTTGCGTCGCTAGAGCTGCTGCCCCTTCGACGGTAGCAAGCGCGAGACCGTGTGCTGAGGCGGCGGGTAAACCGAGTTCGATCGCTGCTTCAGCGAGCGCATCGATAAAGCGATAGACAAAACCCGGACCCGATCCTGCCAGCGCGGTCACCAGATCGAAATGGGTTTCCCCCTCGAGCCAAACCGCTGTGCCAAGCTGGTCGTAGAGCTCGAAAAGCCCCTCTCGAGCGGATTCATCTAGTCCGCACTCACACAGGATCACCGGCGACTTGTTAATCTCGCATGCGAGATTAGGCATCACGCGAAGATGTGCAGCGGCCTTTGGGACCGCCGCTTGGAGCTGGTCCAAAGTGATCCCTGCTAGAAGCGAGTGAATCTCGGTCTGCGGTCCGCTAAGCGATTGCACCTGTTCAGCTAACTCGCCCAGTTGATGGGGCTTAAACCCAAGCAGAATCCTGTCATGCGGCGCTGCCGCAACTGCGTCTTCAATCCCCGCGAACACCTGCACCCCGTCCGGCAGCTGCTTCGGGGTCCGGGTCAGCACGGAAAATCGGGACGGGTCGGCACCGGCAGCAAGCCAGCCGGCTAGCATTGCCCCGCTCATCTTACCAAGGCCAAAAATAAGAAGGCTCTGCATCTTAGTACTGTCTTCTATGCCTCCCCAGCGGCATCGACCATCGCCGCGTCGAGCGCTTCACGCGGTGGCTTATCTCCCCACAAGACGAATTGGAACGCAGGGTAGAACCGGTCACATTCATCAATCGCGCTTTCCACCAGCGCTTGTGCTTGCGCGATGCTGAGCATGCCATCGTCGCTTAACAGGGCGCCATGACGATACAACAGGACGTCGCCACTCGACCAGATATCGAAATGCCCAAGCCAGATCTGTTCATTGATCAGACTAAGCAGTTCATAGGCCCGCTGACGTTTCTCATCAGCAATCCGGATATCCGGCAGACACAAGAACTGCAGCACATTGTCAGCGCTGCGCCAGATCGCGCGCAATTGGTACTTTGCCCAGCTGCCTTGCACCTCGCCGCTCATCTCCTCGTCGGAAACGGTCTCGCAGGCCCATCCGCGCGCTTCGAACAGCGCAACCAGCATTTCTACCGGTGCGGCATCTTCTTGAGCCGAGTGATGTGGTTCGAGCGGCCTCATAAGCGAGGTCCCGAACCGGTGAATTTGATGCGACTTATCATATAATTGAGCGCATGCCTGTCTCGAGGGTCGATTGGCAATGGACAGCTAAGAGGTGGTTGGGGAGAATTCGGTAAGCCGGTTCAAACCCTGTTCAAAGCCTGTGCACAGACACACAGGCGCAGCGCCTGACCGCTCAGTCAAGTAACCCGATTTTCTCGCCTTCAGGACTTGAATAGATAAAGCTATCAAGGCCTCTAGTTTTAAGCTCGTTGACCATTCGCAGCGCTTCGGAACGGTTGGAGAATGGCCCTGCCAAAAGGCGGTTGGCTTGTCCCCAGGGCACGGTATGCGCAGTCTGATCGCCCAAGGCTTCCGGGGCTTGGCGCGCGAAGCGACGCCAATCGAAGCCCAGTGCCTTTAGATCGCGCCCAGTCGCAAGCTGGACCCAAATCCGCGCAGGATGCTCCGGTTTGGCCGATGCTGACTGCTCTGTCCTCACCTCCCGCGGAATGTTGATTGCGGCGAGATCGACTGCTTGGCCGCGCGTTACTGATGGTGCCGGAGAATCCGCCGCAAGCTCAGAAAACGCATCCGCTACACTGGCACGCGTAGCCTGATCGACAGCTGCTGGTAACTGGTCTGGCGCGGGTGACTGGTCTGGAGCGGTCGGCGAAGAGGCACCAAGCGGCTCGCCCGCTGGCGCCAGCCGACTGTCGGCACCAGCTATCGCTTCACTCCCATTGGTCTGCCCGAAATCGCCACTCGCATAGGCCGCAATCGCGGGGTTTTCGCGGCCGATATCGGCGGCACGCGGGAAGATTCCGAGATTAGCGGCGGCGGCTTGCTGTGCGTCAGTCAAGCGCGGCATGTAAGCGAGGTAAGGGACGATCCGACTGGCAAGGTCGCGCGGCATCACTTCGCTCACGATGGCCGCTGCGCGGGTTTGCTCACCCATGATCGCGAGGCCGAATGCACGCGCGCGAAAGGCAGCTGGATCGCTTTTTTCGAGCAAGGGACGCAGCGTTTCCTCAAACCCTGCCGCATCGCCTGCGATCGCCTGGCTTAGCGCCAGCTGACGCCGGGTTAATTCGTCAGCCGGATCAGCTGCGAGCGCTTGGCGGTATTGCGCCTGCGCGTTGACTTGATCGCCAACGAGATCATAGGCTAACCCTCGATCACGCGGCAGCTGCGGTGTTGCAGGCTCGGTTTCAGCCACTTCGTCTAGCAAGGCGAGCGCTGGGACCGGTCGGCCTGAACGAAGAAACACTCTCGCCATTCCAAGTTTCACACGCGGATCGGTCGGTGCGAGATCCTGCGCGCGGCCAAAAAAGCCCATCGCCGCTTCGAGATCGTCAACCGCCAAGGAGGCTCTGCCTGCGGCCACAAGCGCGCCAAGATCACGCGGACGTCGAGCCAGTTGCTTAAGCGCAGTGCTGAGATCCTGCGCTTCTTCGGATCGCAGCGGCTGGACAACTTCGCGCGAGATCATCTCTTGGGAAATTGCAGGCGTTGGAACAATGGCCATCAGGACTGCCACTGTGCCGAAAAGGGCGTGAAAACGGCGTCTCGCTGGCAATGGCTTGGACGTGAACATTCGGCTCATCGGCATTCAGCTAGCCTATTTACTTGAGGCAACCAGCCCAAACGACGCCTGGGTAAGGCGAGACGCGCTCGGGCTCCGCCAAAGCGAGCAAGGTTCTTAAAAGCTGCGCAAGTGGACCGAGCCGACGCTCGCCAGTCAGTCGCCGCGGGTAACGCCTCAAGAATGACCTACTGGTTGTTCTGGCGACCAAGGAAGCGCGGAATGCTCAGCGCAGGCGTATCATCATCGTCGTCATCATCTTCGGTATCGTCCGGATCGGATGCCGAGCTACGCGATAGATTGGCCATCCGTTCGAACAACGTGCTGCCTCCGCCCGAACTGCCGCCAGCGCCGTCGCCTGAGCCTTCGCTGGTTTCATCGCTATCGCCGCTGCCTAGAATTCCGCGCCGACGCCCTCCACCTAAACGCGCCTCAACCGGTTTGTCTTCTGCTGCAAGCCGATCCGCATCGCTCAGCAAATCATCATCGCCAGGTTCTGCGCCGTCGTCTTCGATATCTGTATATTCAGCGTATTCCTCGCCAAGATCGAGCGGCTCGCTTGCATCTTCACCCTCTTCGGAAGAAGCGGTTTCAGCGTCCGTCGTGGTCGCTTCATCCGCATTAAGCTCATAGACCTCATCTTCAGCCCCGCGCAGGCCGGCGAGCGGATCGACAATCTCGTCGACGTCATCCTCCGCTTCGCCCATGTCATCGCCGGCTTGCATCCCGGTGAGGTCGAAAGGTTCAATATCAGCTTCGGTGTCATTCGCGACCGGATCACTTGGAGGCTCGGCAACCGCTTCAAGCGGAGCGGGGCCACGGCTGTTAGTGTTGGTCGGTGGAGCAGCCGGTTTCTCTTCCTCAAGCGCGGTTTCGCTCGGGAGTTCGAGCACTGGACGCTTAGGCGCGCGGGTGTTCGAAAGCGCCGCTGCGTTATCACGCTGAGCGGCTGCCACGCCGCTTTGCTCGATCCCCGTGGCAACCACAGAAACGCGAATCTTGCCATCAAGATCAGGGTTGAATGCGCTGCCCCAGATGATGTTGGCGTCTTCATCGACCAGCTCGCGGATATGATTGGCGGCTTCATCGACTTCGAGCAGCTTCATGTCTTCGCCGCCGATAATCGAGATGATCACTCCGCGCGCGCCTTGCATCGAAACCCCATCGAGCAACGGATTGGCAATCGCTTGCTCTGCGGCTTCGAGTGCGCGGTTTTCTCCCTGACCCTCGCCTGTGCCCATCATCGCTTTGCCCATTTCGCTCATGACTGAGCGGACATCGGCAAAATCGAGATTGATCAGGCCCGGCATCACCATCAGATCGGTAATCGAACGCACCCCTTGCTGGAGCACTTCATCAGCCAGTTCGAACGCTTCCTTGAAAGTCGTGTCGGCCTTCGCAACCAGAAACAGGTTCTGGTTAGGGATCACGATGAGCGTGTCGACATGCTCTTGAAGTTCAGCAATGCCCGCTTCGGCAGCGCGCATCCGGCGCGTCCCTTCGAACAGAAACGGCTTTGTCACCACACCAACTGTCAGCACACCGCGGCTTCTTGCGACCTCAGCGATGACAGGCGCAGCCCCTGTCCCGGTGCCCCCGCCCATGCCTGCAGCAATGAACACCATGTTCACGCCTTCAAGCGCTTCTTCGATCTGCTTGACTGTCTCTTCGGCTGCGGCTTTGCCCACTTCAGGCCGTGCGCCAGCGCCGAGCCCGCCGGTAATATCCGGACCCAACTGAATGCGCTTTTCCGCCGGGCTGGAGCTGAGCGCCTGCGCATCGGTGTTAGCGACAACAAAATCGACGCCTTCAATGTCAGAGGCAATCATATTGGCGATCGCATTGCCACCAGCACCGCCAATGCCGATAACCGTGATGCGAGGCCGCATTTCATCGCTTGCGGCAGGTCCAATCGTGATGCTCATCGCCTTATCCTCCTGGTACGGGAGCCCGGGCCGGGCGTGCATTTCCTGCACCATCTTGTCTGTGACACATTCGTGATGCGCCGTTTATACCGCAGAAATCCTTATCCACAGTAGGGTCTTATCCTTGATACACCACACTGCAGCGCATTAAAAATACTCTCGCAAAGCAGTCAGCAGCCGACCGAACGCCATCGGGTTGCCGCGCGCCCCTCCGATGCGGTGCGCCCCGCTGCGTAAACCTTGCAAGGTTCTTATGTCTATCGGGTCATTCGCTGCATAAAGGCAAAGCCCGGCAAGGCCAGCAAAACCAGGGGTCGAGTGGGCTTCGGGCAGACCGCGCAAAGACGTTGCACGTCCAATCCGAACCGGCATTCCGAGCGCACTTTGAGCAAATTCCGCTAACCCGGCAAGCTCCGCTCCGCCGCCGGTCAGCACGACTTGCCCAGCGCGCGGACCGGAAAAGCCCATCGCTTTCAAAGCCGCGCCAACTTCGTCAGTCAACTCGGCCAAACTCTGCGTCACCACTGACACCAGTTCCGCCCGCGTGATCCGGTTCTTGTCGTCCGCACCGTTAGCGAGCTCTGTCGAGCCTGCCTCTGCTCCATCATCATTAGGACCATTTACCGGGATCATTTCGCGATGATCGGTCGGGCTGGCGATTGCGGAGCCATAGACACATTTGAGCCGCTCGGCCTGGAATCGGCGAACACCGAAAGCGCTCGCAACCGCATCAGTGATATCGCCCGATCCGCGAGGAACTGCGGCAAGGCCTAGCATCATCCCGCCAGCGAAAACGGAGACATTGGTCACGTCGCTGCCTAACTCGACCAAAGCAACACCGAGATCGCGCTCTTCCTCCGTAAGACAGGCATGCCCTGCAGCAAGCGGAGCTGCAACAACGCCTTCCACTTCGAGGTGAGCGTTCTGGACAGCTTCAGTGAGATTGCGCACCGGCGGCCCATCGGCCAGCACGACATGGACATCAACGCCCAAGCGTTCAGCGTGAAGCCCGCGCGGATTGGCAACGCCATGCGCACCGTCGAGGGTGTAATGCGCGGGCTGAGCGTGAAGAACTGTGCGACCGCCCGGCACGATCGCATCACGCGCAGCGAGCAGCAAATGCTCGACATCGTCTTCTTCGATCCGGCGCCCGCCAATCTCGATCTCGACTTTGGCGACATCGCTTTTGAGCCCAGCACCAGCGCAGGCCAGCCACACGCTCTGAACACTGGTCTGAGCGTTCTTTTCAGCCCGCTCAACCGCATCGCGGATAGCATAGGTCGCCGCCCGCATATCGGTGATATAGCCTCGCTTGACCCCTTGGCTGGCGCGGTGGCCGGAACCGAGTATCAGCAAGTCGCCGGTCTCGGTTTCGCCCATCAGCATCGCCGAAATGCGAAAACTGCCGACATTGACTGCGCCAAAGACCCTAGCCAGCCGCTCTGTGCCCCCCGCCCCTTTGACCGGCGCAGCACCAGCCGATTTGCGTGCGCGGGTGCCTGCCATCACGGTGTAGCCCCTTGCGCTAAGACCTGCTCGCTTCGTCCCGGGACGCGCAAATAGACACGCGGCGGATTGCGCATATCGAACGTTGCAACCTCACCTCCCAGCAAACGGTTCTGACCGTCCATCCGAGCAAATTTGACAAGCGCGCTTGCGGCCTCTTCATCGCCTTCCGGCAGAGCCAAGACCTGTTCGGTTCGAAAAGTAACGTTCCAGCGACGGTTCCCAACCCATTCGGCAGCCACGATCTGTGGCCCAAGCGCAGGGGCGACGGCAAGCAGCCGGTCAAGCTGTTCTACCTGGCGATCCGAACCCGGTCCGCTGATCATCAACCGCCCTTTCGCGGCATCTCGCGTAATGGGCTCCAATGCGCGACCTGTGCGATCGATCAGCATCAGACGGTCAGGCATTTCCAGAACCGCATGCGCTTCGCGCTCGACAATATCGATCGCAAGCGTCGATGGCAGCTGCAACGAAACCCGAGCATCTTGCACCCATGGCAACTCAAGCAGTTCCTCGCGCAGCTTCTCAATCTCAACATCGGGCATGGCTCGGCTGCGCTGCGCCAAAGCCCGGGCATAGACCGCTCTTTCGTCCATCCGCTTAGTGCCAGTCACCCGGACATGGCGCACTTCGAACCCGGCATCGGCCGCAGCGCTGGCCAGTTCAGCCCGAGCAAGCGCAGGTACGCCTGCCAGATTAGCGATCACCAGCACTAGAGCCGCAGCGGCGCCGATAATGAGCCAAAGCCAGATGCGGCTCCATTGCTCTTCGGAAAACGGCAAGATGCCAAGCGCGCCATCAACGATGCCGGTCGTCTTGGCTTTAGCTCGGCGCGCATTGGCACTGCGCGCTTGCGATTTTGCCGCGCGACGCACGCCTTTGCTGCCTGAGCGTTTGATCTTAGCCATGCTGCGCCTCTTGCTTCACCGGCGATGAACGAACCCTGAGAGCGTCGCGCACGAGAAGCTCGACCAATTGCGCGTAATCGATGCCGACGTGACGGGCCTGTTCCGGCACAAGGCTGAGCGGCGTCATGCCCGGTTGCGTGTTAGTTTCGAGCACGAACAGCCCTTCTTCACCGGCTTCATCATCCCAGCGAAAGTCAGTCCGGCTGGTGCCACGGCATCCAAGCACTTCGTGAGCCTTTAATGCATATTGCTCGCACAAAGCAGCAATTTCAGGGGGAACCTGCGCCGGACAGACATGCTGCGTGCGACCTTCGGTGTATTTATGCTCGTAATCGTAAAACCCGGTCTCGATGATCAGCTCGGTGACGCCCAGCGCGCGTGGTCCGTCAGAGCCGTCAATCACCGCGCTCGTCAGTTCGCGGCCCTTTATGAAAGGCTCAACCAGCAACTCATCGAATTGCTGCCAGGGCCCTTCAGCAGCGCGCGCAATTGGCGAGCCTACATTGCTGTCTTCTGTGACAATCGCCACTCCTACCGAGGAGCCTTCATTAACCGGCTTGAGCACAAACGGGCGGGGCAGTGGATCGCGTTCAAACAATTCCTCGCAGCGCACAATTCGCCCGCCCGGCATCGGGATGCCATGCGGCACCAACGCCTGTTTGGTAAGCTGTTTGTCAATTGCGATGACTGAGGTTGCAAGCCCGGAATGGGTGTAGGCAAGTCCCATGAGATCAAGCATGCCTTGCACGCTACCATCTTCGCCGGGCACACCGTGTAGCGCATTGAACACTACATCCGGGGCAGCCTCACCAAGGCGCACAGCCACATCGCGGCCCATATCAATCGGCGTGACGCGATGCCCATTCATCTTAAGAGCATCAATCACCCCGGCCCCGCTCATCAGCGAAACCTCGCGCTCGTTAGCCCAGCCGCCCATGAGAACTGCGACGTGGAGCGAAGCATTGTCACGCACGGCTGATCGCTCAGGGCCGCCCGACACGTTTGATCTCCCATTCGAGCATCACGCCTGAATGCTGGAACACTTTCGCGCGGACCTCTTCGCCCAGCCCTTCGATATCGGCGCTGGTCGCATCGCCTGTATTAATCAGGAAGTTGGCGTGCTTCTCGCTGATTTGCGCGCCGCCGAGGCTGGCTCCGCGACATCCAGCAGCATCGACCAATTGCCACGCTTTGTGACCCTCGGGGTTCTTGAAAGTCGACCCACCCGTTTTGGTCCCAAGTGGCTGCGCTTCGCCCCGCTCGGCAGAGATCCGCTTCATTTCGGCTTTGATTTCTTTGGGATCACCCGGCTGCCCCTTGAACGTGGCTGCGACTACAATCGCACCTTCAGGCAGCGCCGAATGCCGGTAGCTATAGCGCAAGTCCGCGTTCGGCAGGGTAACAAACTGGCCATCGGGCAGAATTACGTCGCAGTCGATCAGGATGTCCGCCGTCTCGCGGCCATAGCACCCGCCATTCATCCGCACGAACCCACCAACGCTGCCGGGAATGCCTGACAAGAATTCGAGCCCGGCAATCCCGGTTTTGGCAGCAGCGCGGGCGACTGACATTCCCGGCGCGCCAGCCCCGCAGCGAAGCGTCTTCGGCCCGGTCACTTCAACCTCAGAAAAAGTGCGGCCAAGCCGCACCACCACGCCCGGCACGCCGCCATCGCGAATGATCACATTAGAGCCAAAGCCAAGCGCCATGAGCGGAAGATCACCGCCAAGCCGTTCGATAAACAGTTTTAGATCGGCCAGATCAGCGGGCTCGAACAGCCAATCGGCTAACCCTCCGGTCCTGAACCAGACATGTTTTGCAAGCGGCGCTTTGCACGTCAGATCGCCTCTGATCCCCTCCAGAGGAACCGGCGCAGCCACCGCTCCTTCAACCGCACAGGTGGGCGCGGCGCCGTCATCAAGGTTATGGTTTTCGCCGTGCTGCACCATCATCATGCCGCCAATCTAGCGGTAACTGCAGGAGCGAGGCCAGCAGCCCAGCGGGTGATATCCCCCGCCCCCATGCACACGACGATATCGCCTGGCTCAAGTTCCTGCGCGAGCCTGAGCGCGAGGTCTTCTGCGTCTGCGCTGGTATGCGCTGAACGGTGGCCGCGCGATTTGAGCCCAGCGACCAAGCTGTCGCTATCAGCCCCTGCAAGCGGGGTTTCGCCTGCACCATAGACCGGCGTTACAAACACCGTATCGGCATCGTTAAAGCAGGCCTGAAAATCGTCCATCAAATCATACAAGCGCGAATAGCGATGCGGCTGTGCGACCGCGATCACGCGGCCTGAGGTGTCAGCGACCGCTTCGCGTGCAGCACTCAGCACTGCTCTGATTTCGACCGGATGGTGAGCGTAATCATCAATCACGCTTACAGAACCGTCGGCAAGGGTAATCGTGCCAACTTCTGTGAAGCGCCGACGCACGCCGCCAAAGCTTGCAAAGCCAGTTCGTATCACTTCATCAGAGCAGCCCATTTCGATCGCGACAGCGATCGCCGCGAGCGCATTTTGGACGTTATGGCGACCAGGCATGGGTAGAAACACCCCTTCGATCCGCCGATCAGGTTCGCCGCGCTGGCGCACCATAACATCGAACCGGTTACCGCCTTCGCTGGCACGAATATTGACCCCGCAAATATCCGCTTGAAGCGAAAAACCATAAGTCACAACTTTGCGATCACGCACTTCGCCGATCACCGCCTGCACTTCGGGATGATCGACGCACAAGATCGCTGCGCCGTAAAACGGCACATTCTGAATGAATTCAAGGAATGCGCGCTTGACCTTTGCGAAATCGCCATAATGATCCAGGTGTTCAGGATCGATATTGGTCACCACTGCGATAGTGCCATCAAGCCTCAGGAAGCTGCCGTCGCTTTCATCGGCTTCGACCACCATCCATTCGGAATCGCCTAAGCGGGCATTCGAGCCATATTGCTCAATAATGCCGCCGTTAATCACGGTAGGATCGATTTCGCCCTTATCAAGCAAGGCTGCGATCATGCTGGTTGTGGTGGTTTTGCCATGCGTACCGGCAACCGCAACGGTCGATCTGAGCCGCATCAACTCAGCCAGCATTTCGGCACGGCGCACTACGGGGATACGGTTTTCCAGTGCAGCTGCGACTTCCGGGTTCTCGCGCTTTACCGCGGTCGATGTGACAACCACCGCCGCACCTTCGACGTTTTCCTTGGCATGTCCAATGTGCACCGGAATACCTCGGGCACGCAGCCGCTCGACGCTTGGTCCTTCAGCAAGATCAGAGCCTTGAACGGTGTAGCCGAGATTATGCATCACCTCCGCGATGCCCGACATCCCGATCCCGCCAATTCCAACAAAGTGAATAACACCGATCTCGGTGCCCACGCCCCTCATGCAGCCTGATCCCCTGATGCACTATCGCGGGCTGCCTTGCGGGTTGCAGGTTTTGTAACGCTTGCTGCTTGCGCGCCGCGCGGAGCCGTCTCGCCCACTCGAATGACGTCCATCAAGTCGATCCCGCCCATTTGCTCGACCAAGTCAGCCAGGTCCTTAGCGGCATCGGGCCGACCGCAATTCCAAGCCCCATGCGCTGCATTTGCAAGGCTGGCCGGGTTCTGCGCGAGCGCTTGGATTTGCAGGCAGATTTCCTTGGACAGCTTTGCGAAGATATCGGCCTGCTTGCGCATAAGCGGATTGCCATCTTGGCCCATTGGACGCGGATCAGCGACTGTCTCTTTCGGCTGGCGGATCATCCGCGCACCGCCCGCCTTCACCATCTCGCGAGTATTGGCGGCCTGATGATCATCAGTCGCGATCGGCAACGGGATCAGGATCGCCGGGCGACCCACAGCGGTGAGTTCGGCAATCGTGGAAGCACCGGCGCGCCCGATAAACAGATGCGTATCAGCCAACCGCTCGTGCATGTCCTCGAAATAGGTGCCGAGCTCTGCCGGAATGTCATGCGCAGCGTAGCGTTCGCGCACGGCATCGACATCCTCGCTCCGGCACTGCTGTGTGATCTGCAACCGGCGGCGCAGCGGCGGCGGCAACATCGCAAGCCCATCAGGGACCACCTCAGACAGGATCCGCGCGCCTTGACTGCCACCGGTAATGAGCACCCGCAGCAAGCCTTCTTCAGTCAGTGCCGGGAAGTCTTCATCGCGCAAGGCGAGGACTTCTTCGCGCACCGGGTTGCCTACCAAATGGGTCTTCGCAAGATATTTAGGCTTTAAGCGTTCGACATCAGGATAGGATGTGGCAATCGCATCCACCCGGCGAGCCAATAGGCGATTGACCCGGCCCAGCACTGCATTTTGCTCATGCACCACGCTTGGGATCTTGGCCGAAGTCGCCGCCAATAACGCGGGAAGCGCTGGATAGCCGCCAAACCCGACAATCGCGGATGGCTCGAACGCCTCGAACAGCCGCAGTGCCATGCTGCGGCCTTCAAGCACCGCTTTAACCCCTGAAACCCAGCGCAGCGGGTTTTTCCCGAACCGACCGGCGGGAAGGACATGAGCGGTCAGGCTGTCCGGCTTGCCAGGAATGTTGGCGCCGCGTTCGTCGGTGATCAGCGCGACGTGATGTCCGCGGCGCTCAAGTTCGCTCGCAAGCGCGAAAGCGGGGATCAAATGCCCGCCAGTGCCGCCAGCCGCGAGCACGAAATGGCGGCTGGCGCCGGTTCGGGTCTCGCTCGTCATAGGCGGTCCTCCTTGCGCTGAAACAATTGCTTGAGCCCGCCGGTTTCGCGCTCAAGAAAAGGGTTTCTCCGCGTAATTGCTAGCAGCAATCCGAAGGTAAAACACACTGCGAGAGTGGATGATCCCCCATAGCTGATCAAAGGCAGCGTCATCCCCTTCGAAGGAAACAGCTGCAGATTGACCAGAATGTTGATGAAAGCCTGCCCACCAATCTGAGCGATGAGACCAACGCCGGCAAGCAGAACAAACAGATTGTCTTCATCGACCAGCCGCAGCAAGCCACGCACCACGATTGCGAGATAGAGCAAAATCACCAAGGCACAGGATAACAATCCAAATTCCTCGCCAATCACGGAAAAGATGTAATCGGTGTGCGCTTCTGGCAAGCTCATCTTGCGGATGCCGAGCCACAGCCCGCTGCCAGTCCAGCCGCCAGCGAGCAAGGTACGCTGAGCAAGGTCAACCTGATCGAACGCCGTCCCCCCGCCTAAGAAAGCGTCGATCCTGATCCTAGCGTTGTCGTATAGAAAATAGCTCGCGGTAATCAGCGCCAAACCGCTGGCGAACAGAATGCCGATGCGCTGCACAGCAACTCCCGAAAGGAGCACCATCACAAACCAGATCCCGCCGAACAGGATCGTTGCGCCAAGGTTGGGTTGCAGCATCAAAAGACCTGCCACCAGGACCATGATGGCGGTGACGAATGTAAGTACCGGCAAATCGGGATCGCGCACCCGCAAGCTTAGGATCCAAGCCAGCATGACCGCAAACCCTGGCTTCAGGAATTCGCTCGGCTGAAGCGATAATCCAAGCTCCAGCCAACGACGCGCGCCATTACGCTCAGCCCCGAACAATGGCACCACAAACAGCAGGAAAAGCATCGCCAACCCGACCACGATCGCAAGCCGGCGAGCCTGATCGCGGCTGGCAAACGAGATCGCAAGCATCGCGCTTAAGCCAATGAACTGCAACGCTAGATGCTTCTTGAAGAAAGCAAATTCACTCGTGCCGTACTGATCCGCGGCAGCGGGAGCTGCGGCGGCCACGGCTACAGTCCCAAGCGCCATCAGGCACAATACCAGACCCAGCAAGCCGCGATCGATCTCACGCCACCACACCCTCACCTGATCACGCCAGAACCGGCTCAGTTGAGAAGCCGGAAACGCCCCGTTCTGACGGGGATCATGAGGGAGCGGCTTGACCCCGCTCATGCCGCTTCATCCTTTGCGAACGCGGCTGCTGTGCAATCGTCGCATTCGGCGATCACGCCAACCAGTTGCCGGAAATGCTCACCGCGCTTTTCATAGTCGCGAAACTGATCAAAACTCGCACAGGCTGGCGAAAACAGCACCACTTCGCCAGGCCGGGCCGCTTCGCGCGCACGGCGCACAGCTTCGCTCACCAATTCACAACGTTCCACTCTCGCATGCGGCTCGATCAGCCGGGCCAAAACGGGACCAGCCTCACCCACAGTGTAGGCAGCTGCGACTGCGCCGAGATGCTCGGCGCAGGCACCCAAACCCTCTTCCTTAGCAAGCCCGCCGACAATCCAGTGAACCCGCGGAGCGCCGCCATTGATCGCTAGATCGGGCGGAAACGCCGCCAAGGCAGGCGCAGTCGAAGCGGTGTTCGTCGCTTTGCTGTCATTGATGAACAAGACCCCATCCTCTTCGCATACGCGCTCCATGCGGTGCGGCAGGTTGCGAAATCGCGGGAGCGCATGCTGCCATTGCGCCTGCGCCACGCCCAGCTCTTCAGCAAGAGTAATCGCGATGGCCGCATTTTCGAGATTGTGGGGGCCTTGCAGCGTCGGCCACTCGGCTTGCAGCGGCGCAAACCGAGCAAGATCAGCGGCGATCGCCCGACCTTCGATCCGGCGGCCTTGCTGCGCGCGAAAGATCCCGGCAACCGGCTCATCCAGCAAACCGAACACCGCCAGATTGCGGCCCGACTGCATATCAAACAGACGCTCTTTGGCGTGTGCGTAGGCGGCAAAGCCAGCATAGCGGTCGAGATGATCAGGCGTGATATTGGTCAAGGCAGCGAGTTCGCAATCGAGATTGAAGGTGAGATCGATTTGGTAGCTTGAAAGCTCAAGCACGTAGACCCCGGTCCCGTTCTCATTCGGTGCGAGCGGTTCCGCTGCCAAGATAGGTTCGCCAATATTTCCGCCTAACAGCGAGGGAATACCGGCCATCTTCAAAATATGGTGAAGCAAAGCGACGGTCGTCGATTTTCCATTCGTGCCGGTGATCCCGACAACCTTGTGTGGCAGCAGCTCCGAGCGGGCGAGCGCAAACAATTCGATATCGCCGATCACCGGGGTGCCATAATTGGCTGCATGTTCCGCGATCGGATGAGTGTTAAGCGGCACTCCGGGAGAGACCACCACGCCGGAATAATCGCTCAGATCAAGCTCAAGCGGGTCAGCCAATTGGCAACGTCCTTCGAAAGCCGCGCGTGCAACGTCCTGTCGGTCCCAAGCGGTGACTTGCGCTCCGCTCGCCAGCAGAGCCTCCGCCGCTGCTGCGCCTGACCGAGCCAGACCAAGCACAGCATAACGTTTTCCAGCAAAGGCAGAGGCGGTGATCACTGTGTGCGCGGCTCCTATCTCAGTTTCAGTGTAGCAAGACCCAGCAATGCCAGCACAATTGCGATGATCCAGAACCGGATCACCACTTTGCTCTCGCTCCAGCCGAGCTGTTCAAAATGGTGGTGGATCGGCGCCATCCGAAAGACACGCTTGCCCGTGCGCTTGAACCAAACCACCTGGATGATCACCGACACAGCTTCGAGCACAAACAGCCCGCCGACAATCGCAAGCACCACTTCATGATGCGCTGCGACCGAAATCGCGCCCAGCGCGCCGCCGAGCGCGAGCGACCCGGTATCGCCCATGAAAACAGCGGCAGGCGGTGCATTGAACCACAAGAAGGCAAGCCCTCCCCCCATGATTGCAGCGCAGAAGATGGCCAGTTCGCCTGCACCCGGAACGTAGGGAATGCCGAGATACTCGATGAAATCTGCCCGGCCCACGAGATAGGCGATCAGCGCAAATGTGCCCGCCGCGATAATCACCGGCATGATCGCGAGGCCATCAAGCCCATCGGTGAGGTTCACTGCGTTACCCGCTCCGACCATCACGAAAGCGGCAAAAACATAATAAGCAGGGCCGAGCGGGATCTGAACATCAGAGAAAAACGGGATGTAGAGATTGGTGTTGATCTGGCTGACGATAATATACGACGCGATGCCTGCGACCCCAAATTCGAGCAGCAGCCGAACGCGGCCCGAAAGACCGGCATGGCTGTTCTTGGTGACTTTGTCGTAATCGTCGAGAAAGCCGATTAGACCGAAGCCGAGCGTCACCGCCAGGCAGGCCCACACAAACGGGTTTCGCAAATCCATCCACAGCAGCAACGCCAAAGCCAGTGCGACAAGGATCATCAAGCCGCCCATCGTCGGGGTACCGCGTTTCGCAAGGTGGGTCTGTGGACCATCTTCGCGAATAGGCTGGCCTTTGCCTTGCCGCACCCGCAAGAGATTGATGAATTTCGGCCCGATCATCAGACCGATAAAGAGCGCTGTCAGCAGTGTAGCCCCTGCCCGAAAGGTCTGGTAGCGCACCAGATTGAAGATGCCTTCAAAGCCTAGCCATTCGGCAAGTAAGTAGAGCATTCAGATCCCCTGGCCCCGCTCATCCCGCAGCGCTCGTCAAGTGTGACACCAGTCGGCCCAGACCCATGAAATTCGAGCCTTTGACCAGCAGAGCATCACCATTGATGAGGCCAAAATTCTCAAGCTCGATGATGGCTTGGTCCGTAGTGTCGCAATGCGTGAAGCTTGGGATAAAGCCAAGCGAATTGCGCTGCGCTTTCCCCAACTCCCCGGCCAGATCGCCCATCCCGTCGCCCACCAGGATCACATGGTCGACTTTTGCCTCAATCAGCGGCTCTGCAAGCTGCCGGTGGAAGTGTTGAGCAAGATCACCGAGCTCCCCCATCGTGCCGAGAACTGCGATCCGGCGCGCAGCCGGTGTCTCACCAAGACTTCGCAACGTCGCCCGCATGGATGTGGGATTGGCGTTGTAGCTTTCATCAACCAGCAGCGCCTTGCCGCCCTTTGCCGCGATCTGAAAGCGCGCTCCGCGACCCTTCAAGCCACCCATCTCGGCCAGCGCCAGACCCGCGCTGCCAAGATCGCCGCGAGCAGCACACATCGCCGCCATTACGCCCAGCGAATTGGTAATCCAGTGCTCGCCTGGTTCAGCAAGCGTGTAGCACAGCCGTCTGCTGCCAAATTGCTTGCCCATATCGGCGGTGATCAGCGCTCCGCCGTGAGCGCGTGGGATTGCATCGAGCAGACGCACATCCGCGCTTTGTTTCCGGCCGAAGGTCACTGTCTTCACCCCCAAGGCGCGGGCATGTCCAATCAACCGATCGGCTTGATCGCTGTCAGCCGGGATAATGGCGGTTCCGCCTTCGACAAGTCCCGTAAAAATCTGGGCCTTTTCATCGGCAATAGCCTCGATTGAACCGAGATTTTCGATATGCGCCGGAGCAATCGTGGTGATGATCGCCACATGCGGGCGAACCTGCGCCGCCAGCGGAGCGATTTCGCCTGCGTGGTTCATGCCCATCTCGAATACGCCGTAACGCGCACGCGCCGGCATCCGCGCAAGGCTAAGCGGGACGCCGACATGGTTATTGTAAGAGCGCACGCTGCGATGAGCGGCGCCTCGGCTTGAGCGGTCAAGACTTGCAAAGATCGCTTCTTTGACCCCGGTTTTGCCGACTGAACCTGTCACTCCTATACGGATCGCATCGCTACGCTCGCGCGCTTTAGCGGCAAGAGCCTTCAACGCAGCGCTGGTATCCTTGACCAGAACATGCGGAAAGTCGACCGGGCGATCCGTGATTGCAGCGACAGCGCCTTTGGCAAAGGCTTGCGGGATGAACTTGTGGCCGTCCATCGCTTCGCCTTTCAAAGCGACGAAGACGTCTCCTGGCCTCACATCCCGGCTATCCATCTCTACTCCGGCCGCCTGGAATGCGTGGCTCGCCGTGCCACCAGTCGCTGCAGCGATCTCAGCAGCATCCCACAAAGCTAACGGAAGCTTGTCCCGATGATCGACCGGCCAGCTTTTAAGAGCGCTATGAGGCACCGGATGCGGAGCGTTCATATCGCTCCCCCCGTTACCGAACCTGTTGCTTCAGCGGCACAACGGCGCGCCACTTCGACATCGTCGAATGCAAGCACCTGCATTGTTTCTCCTGACCCGATGATCTGACCTTGTTCATGGCCTTTGCCTGCAATTAATACGATATCTTGCGTGCTTGCCCTAGCAATTGCTGCAGCAATAGCGCTTTTGCGATCGCCAATATCCTGAAGCACACCCCCACCGGCGTCGTGGGCCCCGCGCATAATTTCGGCCCGGATCGCCGCAGGATCTTCACCTCGCGGGTTGTCATCAGTGACAATGACCAGCTCTGCACCGTGTGCGGCAACCTCGCCCATCGGTGCCCGCTTGCCTGGATCGCGATCACCGCCCGCGCCGAACACCATTAATAGCTTGCCTTGCTGCGCTTTATCGACATGCGGTCTGAGTGCTGCAATCGCCGCTTCAAGCGCATCAGGTGTATGGGCGTAGTCGACATAAACAGGGGCACCACCCGGCGTAAGGCATGCGCGCTCCAGCCGCCCACGCACAGGCTGCAAACGCGACAAAGCATCGAAAACAAGTGCTGGATCGCCGCCGCAGGCAAGCACAAGGCCAGCTGCGACTAGCGCATTGGCGGCCTGATAAGCGCCTATCAAGGGAAGACTAATGGTTCGCTCAGTCCCTTCATGGAGCAGGGTCAGCGTTTGGCCAAGTTGCGTGGGAACACACTTGACGAGGCGGAGATAGGTGTCACGCTGATCCTCCGCCTCGCCCACGACAAGCACGCTAAGGTCACGTTTCTGCGCATGCTTGATCGCCTGGTCAGTCCAATTGAGCCCGTCGCTCGAAGCGGAGCTAGGATCGCGCCAAATGACTGCAGGTGTGCCGCTTGCTGCGACTTCATCAAACAGGCGCATCTTGGCGTTGAAATAGGCGCCCATTGTGCCGTGATAATCGAGATGATCGCGGCTGAAATTGGTGAAGGCGCAGGCCCGCAAAGGTACACCTTCATTGCGGAACTGAGAAAGGCCGTGACTTGACGCTTCATATGCCACGTGCGTGACGCCTTCGCGCGCAAGCCCACTCATATTAGCGAGAAAGGTCACGATATCAGGGGTCGTGAGACCGGTCGAAACGCTTTCATCTGGCGTGGTTACGCCCAGCGTCCCGATGCTGGCTGCGCGCTCTCCGCACATCCGCCACACTTGCCGCGTCATCTCGACCGTCGAGGTCTTGCCATTTGTACCGGTGACCGCAACCACGCTTGCAGGCACCGGCCTAAAGAACGCGCTCGCCAAATGCGCAAAAGCGCGGCGAGGTTCATCGCTCGCAATGTGCTGCGCGCCGGCGACTTTGGCTTGCGGCCTTGCCACCACCGCCACGGCTCCGGC
>JBCCJD010000023.1:0-44202 GCA_039027955.1 Pseudomonadota bacterium | reverse complement strand
TAAGGCGCTTCAGGCGGTTGTTCCGGTTGATTACGCGGCGATAGAGATCGTTGAGGTCAGACGTCGCAAAACGGCCACCATCCAGCGGCACCACCGCCTGAAGCGCCTTATCGAGCTGCGCGCGCCGGACATCATTGTGCGCAACGAAAAGCGTATGCTTCAGGAAGCCGTGGATGCGCTGTTTGACAATGGCCGTCGTGGCCGCGTCATCACCGGCGCGAACAAGCGTCCGCTCAAATCGCTTTCCGACATGCTTAAGGGCAAGCAGGGCCGCTTCCGCCAGAACTTGCTCGGTAAGCGCGTCGATTATTCGGGCCGTTCGGTCATCGTAACCGGGCCTGAGCTCAAGCTGCACCAGTGCGGCCTGCCCAAGAAGATGGCATTGGAGCTGTTCAAGCCGTTCATCTACGCCCGCTTGGATGCGAAGGGTCTCTCGATGACTCTCAAGCAGGCGAAGAAGTGGGTCGAGAAAGAGCGCAAGGAAGTCTGGGACATCCTTGATGAAGTGATCCGCGAGCACCCGGTTCTCTTGAACCGCGCGCCGACGCTTCACCGTCTAGGCATTCAGGCGTTCGAGCCGGTTCTGATTGAAGGCAAGGCGATCCAGCTTCACCCGCTGGTGTGCTCAGCCTTCAACGCGGACTTCGACGGCGACCAGATGGCGGTCCACGTACCGCTCAGCCTTGAAGCGCAATTGGAAGCGCGTGTGCTGATGATGTCGACCAACAACATCCTCTCACCCGCTAACGGCAAGCCGATCATCGTGCCTTCGCAGGATATGGTGCTGGGTCTGTACTATCTCTCGATGGAGCGTCAGGAGAAAACGCCTGAATTCCTCGATAACGAAGACGGGACCAAGGAAGAGAAACTGCCGCGCTTTGCCGATATGGCCGAAGTGCATCAGGCTCTCGAAACCAAGGCAGTCACGCTGCACACCAAGATTCTCGCCCGCGTTCCGCAGGCTGATGAAGACGGCAATATTGTGATGAAGCGCTTCGTCACGACGCCGGGCCGGATGCTGATCGGCGAATGCCTGCCGAAGAACCACAAAGTGCCGTATGACATCATCAACCGCCTGCTTACCAAGCGTGAGATCGGTGACGTGATCGACCAAGTCTATCGTCATACAGGGCAAAAGGACACGGTGCTGTTCGCTGATGCGATTATGGTTCTGGGTTTCCGCCATGCGTTCAAGGCAGGGATCTCCTTCGGCAAGGATGACATGATCATTCCAGACGCGAAGGAAAAGCTGGTCGAAGACACCAAGAGCATGGTCGCTGACTATGAACAGCAATACCAGGACGGTCTCATCACGCAGCAGGAAAAGTACAACAAGGTGATCGATGCCTGGTCCAAATGCGGTGACCAGGTTGCAGAAGCGATGATGGAGCGCATCAAGGCCACGCCAGTCGACAAGGACGGGCGCGAGGCTGAGATCAACTCGATCTACATGATGAGCCACTCCGGTGCGCGTGGTTCGCCAGCGCAGATGAAGCAGCTTGCAGGGATGCGCGGTTTGATGGCTAAGCCATCAGGCGAGATCATTGAAACGCCCATCATCTCAAACTTCAAGGAAGGTCTGTCCGTTCTTGAATACTTTAACTCCACGCACGGCGCGCGCAAGGGTCTTGCTGATACCGCGCTCAAGACCGCAAACTCGGGCTATCTGACCCGGCGTCTGGTCGATGTTTCGCAGGATTGCGTGATTGTCGAAGAAGATTGCGGGACCGAGAACGGGCTCGAAATGCGTGCGATCGTTCAAGGCGGTTCAGTGATTGCATCGCTGGGCGAACGTATCCTTGGCCGGACTTTGGCTGAAGACATCGTCAACGCGTCGACCGGCGAAGTCATTGCGCAAAGAAACACGCTGATCGATGAGCCGATGGTGAAGGAAATCGAAGCGGCTGAAGTTCAGTCCGCTAAGATTCGTTCGCCGCTCGTTTGCGAATCCGAACAAGGCGTTTGCGCCATGTGCTATGGCCGCGATCTTGCGCGCGGAACGCCAGTGAATATCGGCGAAGCGGTTGGCGTGATCGCAGCGCAGTCGATCGGTGAGCCCGGTACACAGCTGACCATGCGGACCTTCCATATCGGGGGCGCCGCGCAGCTCAACGAGACCAGCCATCTTGAATCGATTTCGGATGGTAAAGTCGAATACCGCGACATGCCGACCATTACCGACAAGAAGGGCCGGATCCTGTCGATGGCTCGGAACGGCGAACTTGCAGTTATCGACGCTGAAGGCCGAGAGCGTGAAATGCACAAGGTGCCTTATGGTACGGTGCTCATGTTCAAGGAAGGCGCCAAGGTTAAGGAAGGCGACCGGCTGGCGGAATGGGATCCGTTCACTTTGCCGATCATCACTGAGCAATCAGGCATCGTGAAGTATCAGGATCTGGTCGAAGGCACGACGCTTGAAGAGCAAACTGATGATGCGACCGGCATCGCGCAGCGTGTCGTGACGGAAAACCGGGCAACCGGGCGCAAGAAGAAGGAAGACCTTCGTCCACGCCTGACCTTGCTTGGCGAAGGCCAAACCGATGACGGTGAAACCGAAGCGCAGCGTTATATGCTTGCTCCAGGTACCACGTTGTCGGTCGAAGATGGCCAGGAAGTCGCCGCCGGTGACATTCTAGCGCGTGCGTCACGCGAAGCCGCAAAGACCCGCGACATTACCGGTGGTCTTCCGCGTGTTGCTGAGCTGTTTGAAGCGCGCTTGCCGAAAGATAACGCGATCATCGCTAAGATCTCCGGCAAGATCGAATTTGTCCGCGAATACAAAGCCAAGCGTAAAATCGCGATCATTCCTGAGGAAGGCGATCCGGTGGAATACCTGATCCCCAAGACCAAAGTGATCGACGTGCAGGAAGGCGACTTCGTGAAGAAAGGGGATACCCTGATTTCCGGTTCGCCTAACCCGCACGACATCCTCGAAGTGCTGGGCGTCGAAGCGCTGGCCGAATATCTCGTCAACGAAATCCAGGAAGTCTACCGACTGCAGGGCGTGAAGATCAACGATAAGCATATCGAAGTGATCGTTCGCCAGATGCTGCAAAAGGTCGAGATCACCAAGGGCGGCGACACGACACTCCTGCCCGGCGAGCAGGTCGATTTGGCTGAGATGCTCGAGACCAATTCGAAGCTTGGCAAAGGCAAGGAGCCTGCTGAAGGTACGCCGATCCTGCTCGGGATCACGAAAGCAAGCCTGCAGACACGCAGCTTCATTTCGGCCGCGTCTTTCCAGGAGACGACGCGTGTGCTCACTCAGGCTTCGGTTGAAGGCAAGAAGGACACGCTCATCGGTCTTAAGGAGAACGTGATCGTGGGCCGCCTCATTCCGGCTGGCACAGGCGCAGGCATGAACCGTATGCGGGTTACTGCATCGAGCCGTGATGCCGCGCTCAAGGCGCAGTGGAAAAAGCAGCAGGAGGCACTCGCCGCTGCTGGCGCTGTCGAAGATGAGCCAGAGGCGGATGCGGTTCCATCCGAAGAAGCCATGAAGGCTGCTATGGGTGGCGCTGATACGGCACCTGCTGCCGAATAAGGCGATAAGCCAACCCGTTATCGAAACCCGCGGGAAGCCAAGCGCTTCTGGCGGGTTTTTCGTATGATCTTTGATCGGGGATACGGGCTGGACCCCGCGCGAACAGCCACAGGGCCCGGCATAGAGCGCTGCTGCGACCCCATGAGCACTATTTGCACAGCTTCAGTGCGGAAGTACAATTACGCTATTGATAATCGTTCGCGTTATAGATACCTATCGAGGTTGAGCGCGAAGGAGTCTCATGAAACAGCGTCACTCGACCTCTGCTAAGGCCCAGGCGATTATTGCGAAGCTCGCAGCACCCGCCCTGATTGAGGATCTTGGTCCGCTTGCGGCAAGGTTCGTTCTCGCTTTGCGGCTCATTGCCTTGCATGAGCGGGTCGGGCGCGATCCAGTGCCTGAACTGGCCGTCCGCCTAGGCAGCCTCGATATCGCAGCAAAGGCTTTGAGCCTCTCGCAAGTGATCTCCTCGACATGGCCTGACAACATCCATATCTCGCGCTTTTGCTGCCACATGCTGACCCATGATGAGCAAACCATTGGTGCTTTGATTGCGAGTGTGGCTGAGCGTGATCGCGATGCGTTTAACGCTAACCTTGAAGGATTGATCAGGCCCAGCCGGGTCGAACTCTTGTGGGAAGCGGTATTAAGCCTGATAGTGGCTGAAGCGAGCGCGGCTTAGCCAGCATAGTCTGCGCATGGTGATGCTTGCGGCGGGGTGACGGGCTGGCTACCGCCAGCGGCATGATCATTACCCGCTTTGCTCCTTCGCCCACGGGCCGCTTGCATGTCGGCAATATTCGCACCGCGCTTCATAACTGGATGCTGGCGCAAGTGGCTGGCGGCATCTTCTTGCTTCGGATCGACGACACGGACGCTGCCCGGTCTAAGGAGGAGTATGTCGAGGCGATCCGCACTGACTTGGCATGGCTGGGAATCTCCCCGGATCGCGAAGAACGCCAGTCATCAAGGCTGGCGCGCTACGAAGCGGCGTTTGAGACACTTCGTGAAGCGGGCCGAATCTACCCTGCTTATGAGACGCAGCAGGAATTGGAGCTGAAGCGTAAAGTGCTGCTTGGGCGTGGGTTGCCGCCGATCTACGACCGCGCCGCTCTTGAAATAAGCGATGCTGAGCGTGCCGCTAAGGAAGCGGATGGGCTAAGTCCGCATTGGCGCTTCAAGCTTGATCATGAAGAGCCGATCACTTGGGAAGACGGAGTGCGCGGCACCCAGAAATTCGACCCCGCGCAACTTTCCGATCCGGTGATCCGCCGCGCCGATGGGTCGTGGCTCTATATGCTGCCGAGCACTGTCGATGATGTTGAGATGGAAGTCACGCAAGTGCTGCGCGGGGAAGACCACGTCTCCAATACAGCTGTCCAATTGCAGATGTTCACCGCGATGCAAGCGCAGCCGCCTAAGTTTGCACATGAGGCCTTGCTGGTAGGCAAGGAAGGTAAGCTTTCAAAACGGCTCGGTTCGCTTGGTTGTGACGCGTTCCGTGAGCGCGGTATCGAACCTGAAGCGATTATCGCCTTGCTCGCTCGGCTCGGGACTTCCCTGCCTGTCGAACCGATCGCTGACCGACACGAGCTGCTGCGCACATTCGACCTGTCGACATTCGGCCGGGCCCCGGCGAAATTCGACGAGGCTGAGCTGGAGCGGGTCAACACGTCGATCGTGCACGCGCTGGAGTATAAGGAAGTCAAACAGCGCCTGCCTGAAGGGATGGACGATGCCGGTTGGCATGCGGTTCGCCCGAACATCGCCACAATTGACGAAGCCAGCGATTGGTGGCGTTTAGTGACGGGGCCAGTTGAACTCTGCGAGTTTTCAGAAGAGGACCGCGCCTATCTCGCTGAGGCGCAAGCGATGCTCGAATGGACCGATGATCCGTGGGCCGCGCTTACATCGACCCTCAAGACGCGCACCGGGCGCAAAGGCAAAGCGTTGTTCCTGCCTTTGCGCCAAGCATTGACGGGCATGAACCATGGTCCGGACATGGGCGAATTGCTTCCGCTCATTGGCGAGGAGGAAGCGCGCGCGCGATTAGCACTTGCCGCTCAATAGAGCGTCTATTCTTCACCCATGACGCTGAATGAGGAAACCGGTTTGCCGCTTTCGCAGCGCTTGATGTTCGCTTGCACGCCGGGCCGAAGCTTGCCCACATAACCGCGCAGATCGCCATTTCCATCGACAATCGCCATCGTGCGTTCGGCTTCGTTATAGCTGGTGCAGGCTCGCGCCCGCTCACCGGCGCGTCGAGCGATATCGGCCAGCACCACATGCCCGTAAGCAAGGTCACTGAAACGGCTTGACGTCGGTGTCGTCTCGGTAATGGCTGCGCGCTCATCGACAATCGCTTGCTGCCCGGCGAGCGCACTTTCAAACCGCCCCATGCGCGCGTCAAGGTCAGCCCGCGCTTCGCGGAGCAATTCAGAAAAACGGACGAGCGATTCGTCTCGCTCTTCAATCAACCGAAGCTGCGCGATCGTCTGCTGTGCTTGGTTCAGCAGCGCGTCGGCTTCATCTGGCTGATCCGTCTGCGCAGCGACCGCGTGCCCGTAATACGCATTCCACGCGCGCCAATAGAGGGCTTCGGGATCATTGGGATATCGCTTGAGGAAGGCGGCGTAAAGCTCCTCCGCCTTGCGATAGCCTGAAAGGCTGCGCGGCGGATCAAGCGCATCGCCATACGAAAAGCGGGTGGCATCATAATATTCGATGCGCGCCTGCTCGAGCTTCCCACGCGGGGAGTTCGTCAGTTCAGCAGGCCATTCACCGAGTTCCTCGCGAAACTGTATGACCAGATCGCTGAGCGTGGCCCCGTTCATGTCGAGATCGGACGCTTCCATCTGCGCTTTGCGAAGATCACTGCGCGCTTCGTACCACGAAGGCGTGCGTTCGCTTGTCGTCACTTGCTCAAGCGCTTTAAGCCCGCCTTCGATGGCGGCGTTTGCCGCTTCTTGGTCGCTGTCAGCGTGCATCAGGATCAGCGCGCGAAATGCGCCGCTTCGAGCCAGTGCAGCCGCAATCTCAGCATCGCTGCTTGGTCCTGCCTGGCTCAAAAGCGTCTCCGCGCGCTCCAGATTCTGCTTTGCAAGATCGTGCTCGCCAAAGTTGGGCTGCGCCGAAACGCCCTGGATCCTTGCAAGCTCGATAAAGCCGAGTGCGGTATCAAGCTTTAGCGATGGATCGCCTTCTGCAAGCTCCGAAAGCGTCAGAAGATAGGATTGCGCCTTGTCGACCAGCGCGGCGCGCGCTTCGCCATTGCCGATCACCTGGCTGAGCTCACGGTTGTGATCGAATAGCATGTAATTGGCGAGCTGGCGCAGCTGAGTGACACGCGTCGCTTCAGCTGCGCGCGCGGTTTCGGCCTGCCAATATGCTCCACCAGCGGTCAACAGCGCCGCGAACAGGATTGCGATACCGCTGACGCTGGCGAGCACCGGCAGCCGATTGCGCTGGTAAAACTTGCGCGCGACCATCATGCGGCTGATCGGTCGCGCGCTCACCGGAAAATCGCGCAGATACCGCTCAAGATCGCGCGAAAGCTCGTTGCTTGTCGCGTATCGCTCGGTCGGAACTTCCGCTGTCGCCTTGTCGATAATTGCGCGCAGGTCTTCATCGAGTGAGTGTTCGCGCACCAATTGTTCAAGCAGCTTGCCGATCGAATAGATGTCGCTGAGCGTGGTTGCGGGCGCGCCGGTGTAGCGTTCAGGAGCGGCAAAGCCCGGCGTCAGGCTGAGCAGCGACAGCGAGGAGGTTAGCTCGGCGCCGGGGTCATCGTCTTGCGGTTTGGCGATCCCGAAATCGATCAGCTTGGGTTCTCCCCCGGTCGTGACCAGAACATTGTTGGGGGTGAGATCGCGATGAATGATAAGGTTTTGGTGCGCGAAGGAAACCGCATCGCAAACCTTTCGGAGAAGCTGCAACCGCGCCGCTAGCTGCAATTGCTGGTCTTGCGCCCAGCGATCAATCGGCACACCATCGATGAATTCCATCACGATGTAAGGACCGCCCTCAGGCGTTTTTCCGCCATCGTACAGGCGGGCAATTCCGGGATGTGAGAGCCCCGCAAGGATCTGCCGTTCTCGCTCGAACCGTTCGACAAGTCGCGGCGAAAGAATACCAGGGCGCACTAGCTTGATCGCCACGAGATGTTCGAAATCGCCGGCATCGCGTTCGGCCTTGAACACCGCACCCATGCCCCCTTGGCCGAGCATTTCGACCACCTTGTAGGCACCGATCCGCTCAGGCGGCGCAATATCCTCACCATATTGCGCTGCAGCGCCAGTAGAAAGCCGCGCAGAAGCGCTCGGCATCGCAGCAAGCAAGTCCAGCGCGCGCTGCTTTATTTCGGGTCCCACATCAGTCTGCGATTGAAGCCATTCGCGGCTCTTCCCAGTGGGTTGCTCAAGCGCTCGTTCGAGCAGCGCCATCGCCGCAATATCAAGCTGCGGATCCACCATATGTTAAATCCCCCGGTCCCCAAAGCAGCCCATCCGTGATGCCCATCACAGCGCTCTTGCCGCACCCTATTTGAATGCTAACAAACTCGAACGATGTATCAAACTGAACAATGTCCTAGCTTGGCACGGTCTTGTGCCTGTCGCGGACCAACCCCAGCATCTTGTCCATAGACCGATGCAGAGGGGGCAAGCAGTGCAGCTCGATGAGGAATTGCTAAGCGCAATCCAGCCTGATCTTGAACGGATTGCCGCAGCCAGACTTGCAGGCGAAGCCAATTGCTCCTTGGCCGCTCCCGATCTTGTCAACGAAGCTTTTGTTCGAATTATGAAGCTCGATGGCTTAGGCGAGCTTTCTCGGGCGCGAGTGCTTGCCTTGGTTTCGCATGTCATGCGCCATGTCCTGATCGACCATGCGCGGCGCAAGCAGACCGATAAGCGCTATCATCAGAAGGTCACTTTAGTAACAGGGCTGGCGCAAGATCCGCCGCTCGATCTGATTGAGCTCGACTTGCTGCTGCAAGACCTTGCTGAAGTCGATCCGGCGCGTGCACAATTGGTCGAGATGCGCTTCTTCGGTGGGATGACGATCGAAGAGATCGCTGAGATCACCGGCACCTCGCCCGCGACAGTAAAGCGGCGCTGGGTGGCGACGCGGGCGTGGCTTTACAAACGGATGATCGCCTGACGTCCCAATCGCTCAGCTTAGTTGATCCCTGTAATGCTGAGCGAAGCGGGCAAGGTATCGGCGCTCTTTTGCAGGTTCACCAATTGCTGAACGAGAGCGATGACTTGCAGGCTCCTTGCTTGAGCAGGCCCTGATGCGGGATCGCGTATGTCTTCTGCTGCGTCGATAAAATACCGGGTTCCGCGGAAATTGGTCTGGATCAGTTCATCACCAGCCCCTTGTTTGAGTGCGATGACTGGCCGAGTGAGCTGCGTGTCAGCGCTGCAGTCGCCATGACAGCTCGGAACCTGGTAGACCGCGCTGTCGCCGAATTCCTCGCTAATCCTGACATATTCGCCCAGGAAGTAGATGAGCCCAAGGGTCGAGCGGAACCGAGGCCGCAACGTGTAGTCGGCCAGCGCTGGATCGGCTTTCACCCCTGCACAGCGGCTGATACCGCGTTCAGCCACCCGCACTGAATTGGTCGAGCCTTCAATGACCAGCGTATCACCTGTGAGGCGCACTCCATCGCTTGAAATCAAGTCGAGCAACTCGGAAATCTCGGCCCGGCGGCTGGCTGGCGAGGCCGATGCGTCGACCAGCTTGCCAGTGTCGATCAGATCCTTGAACTGCGCGAGCGGGACCGATGAAGAGGTCGGTTCGGAAACCAGGCCATGAGTGCAAAGCAAGCGTGCAAAGCGCCCGGTGCGGCCGGGATTGTTGACGATGTTAAAGGCCGGGACGGGATCGCCCGGCTCGGCGTAGGCTTCAACCCGTTCGACCATCAAGGCCATCACCAGTTCATCGCGCCATCCTTCATCGAGGTAGTAGGCCACCAGCTCAGACGGGATCGGGGCCTGGATGCCGCGCTGGAACTCATCGGTTGAAAGGACTGTCGCGCGAAAATTCGGATTGGTCGAAAGCGCGCCTCCCGCTTCGGCAGAGACAGGGTCAGCGCCGGGTGCAAGGGTGGTCGCAACTTCAGCGTTGACGCTTAGCCGGGCATTGCCTTGCACTTCGGTCACGGTCGTAAAATGCAAGGGATACCGCCGGCTTGCGCGCACGATGTTGAGCAGTGTGAGTTCATCGGCGCTGCGCGCAACCATCCGATTATGATCGACCGCTACCTTGCTCAATTGCGGGGTGAACGCACATCCGCTCAGCAACGCTGCGCCAAGCGTGCAGGTTGCCAAGCGGGCGATCTGAGCGAGCGATGCACGCATCTTCAGAACCCTTCCACACCGAAGTCGCGGCGGGCTGAGATGATCGTCACGACCATGCCGGCCAATGCATCGACCAACACCATCGCGGTGATGATAAAGAATGTGCCGGTCGCAAAGGATGCGAACATCAAGAACTGCATCAGGCAAAGCACGAACAAGATCATCGACAAGATGTGATTGACGATCCCAGCAGAGGCTGTGTTGGTCGATTTGATCACTTCGACAAACAGAAACACTACCGCGAAGATCACCATCAGCTCACCCCAGGTGATCCGCATAATCACCCCTGACAGCATCGGGATAGTAAGCGCAGCTGCATCAAGGGTTGCCCGAATTGCCGGGCTGCCATCACCACGCGGGCCGTCTGCAAAGACCGCGACCAGCGCGTACGCGATCACCGGAACGAGCAGGTACGGAAACACATCCGAAAAAAATTTGAGCCGGTTTCCGGAGCCCGCACGCCTTTTACCAGTGAGAGCTTCGACATTGTTCGAAGTAAGTGGGCCAGCCATTAAATCCTCCCATTGCAAGATTGGGAGCAGTAATTGTGCGCCCAATACAAGTAAAAACTAATGATATAAACAGATCTATAAAAGAAATTTAGAGGGGTTGATTTGATATATTCCATAGTTTTCGAATATATGACTCGACTAATATTGTAAACAGGATTAAAGCGATGGCGACTTTTGGGGAGGGGCGAATGAGATCGGTCCAGCAGCAGGCGGCCGATAGTCTGCGCGCGGCACAGGATGGTGTGCAACAGGCGGTCGATCAGATCCCACCCGATGCATGGCCATTTATTGATCTCCTGTTCAAGATCACGATCGCTCTTGCGCTTTTGTGGCTGGCGCTGTCCTTGATCGGGTGGTGGCGCAGACGGGCTTACAATCTGACGATAGCCTCAAGCGCTGGCCGCAACACCAAGGCTCAGCCAGATTTTCTCAGTGTCGATGAGAAAGCTCGCAGTGAAGCCGTGAAGGCTGGCGAGCGACACGAAAAAGCCTTGTCTGAACGCGAACGGGATGAAGCGCTTGCGGCTCTTAAAGCGGCCAAGGAGCCAGTTACTCTGGCAAGCCGGCTCGCTTCAGCAGCGACCTTCGTGATGTCGCTGTTCACTCTCGTGACTGGCTTTTCCGGCGCAATCCTCGGCGTCGGCCGGATTGGTGGATACCTCGAACAGGCCACCGCATCAGGCCGGATCGAATACATTTTGCGCGAGCACACGCTTGGCTGCGCCATCGTCGTGTTTGTGATCGGATATCAAGTCTGGCGCTTCATCGCTGAAAAGAAATGGAAAAAGGCGTAAAGATCATGGCCTCTGAACCTCTTGTCCTGACCGATCCCAACATGCTGGCGGAGTTTGTCCGCCAAAGCGAGCTTAGAACCTTCTTTGAAAAACGCTTTGCCGCGCCGGCTGATCTTGGTGCGATCCTGTTTCGCGATGGAGCGGTGATCGACGGTTATAAAGGCACGCAGTTTTCGATCGGCGGGTTTTGGGAGAACCTCAAAGGCGTGATCGGCGGAACGCATCACTATGAGATCCTGCTGGTCGATCTCAAACCCTTCAACGCCACCATTCCTGTGCGCGCGATGTCGAAGGATATGGTCGAGATTATCGGCGAAGCGACGTTTGAGCTGCAACTCAACCCCGATAAGCCTACCAATGCGCTGGGCCTGATGCGCGGTGTTTCACGCAATGAGCGTGAGCCTGATGAGAATGGCGGAAGGGCTTCCGCCGGACAAAAAGCGCTTACCGTTCCCGATCTGATCATGCGGCTTGAACCGCAATTTCGCGAGCGGATTTTTGGTGCGGTGTTGGGCCGCCACAACGCAGAGGAAATTCGCGGCAATCGAGGTCTGCAAGACCAGATCCAGGCCGATATGATGACGGAGGCCGAACGCATTCTTGGCGATCTCGGGGTGCTGGTGCGCAATGCCACGACCAATTGGGCGATGAACGAAGTCGAACGCCAGCAATTTGAGCGGGCACGTGTCGCGCGCGATGAGGAGATGAAGGATTACCAGCTTGCCCTGCTGAAACGGCAGGTCGCGCGTGAGGCTGACGCGACGGCCTTCAAGCTCAACACTGCGCTCGATCAGACTAAGCTTAAGCAAGCCAATGATGATGAATTGCGGCTGATGGTGATGCAGAGCGAAGTCGATTTTATCGACGCGCGAGAGACTGAGGCCCGGCGTCAGGAATTCGAAGCGCTCGCGCATGAAGCCAAAGTCGTTCTGGCCGAAAACGAAGCTAAGACTCAGATCGCGCTAAGCGAAATTGAAGATGCGACGGCCAAAGCCGAAGCGACTAGAGGGCTGCGCCGGGCCGAATTTGAGCTTCAGAGTTTTGAAAACGACTTCAAGCGTGAACAGATGCGGCTCGAGCGTGATTTTGAGCGCGAAGAAAAAGTGCGCGACGCTCAAAGCAAAGCTAAAATCTCGGATGTTGACCGCGGTGTGCGGGCCAAGGACCACGATCAAAGCGTGACTGAGACTGTGGACTGGAACAAGGTTGCAGCCGACAATCTCCAGCGCCTCAACGAGATTGAGCTCGCTAAGTCCAAAGGCGAAGCAAGCGTCCGGATGATGGAAGAAGAGGCCGCCGCCAAGAACGAGATCGACAAGATGATCGCCGCGGGCAGCCTGACACCAGAGCAGCTCGCGCAATATATGCCGGGCGTTTCCGAAAGCGCAGCGCAGGTCGCGATCGCTCGCGCTCAAAACGAAAGTCGCAATGCCGATGAGATGATTGCGCTGGTGCGCGAGCTTACTGCTGAAGGTCGGGCGCAGGAACATCGGATGTTCGAAACCGGCATGAAAGGCGGAGGGAGCATGGCCGCCGGGCTTGGCGGAAAGGCTGATCAGAAAGGCATGACCAGTGCCCGGGAAACGCAACTCGTTGAGTGCCCGAATTGCAAGACCATGAACCCGGCTCGCGCGAAGTTCTGCAAGGCGTGCGCGACTGAGCTGCGGGCCTAGCGTGGGGGTCAATGCTGCGATGCAAAATCGGCCCCATTTTCCCGCTTCTGCACCGGCCCGCTCACCAGTATCGCCGTGCTGTGTGGCATGCGCTTTGGAAGAGCCCGATGCGACATTCTGCATCGAGTGCGGAAAGCCGTTGTTACGCTGTATGGCGTTTGCTGAATGCGGCGGGATCGTAAGCGAGAGCGGCCATTGCCCGATCTGCGTGCAACCACAATTGCAGATTGCAGAAGGCGCGACGCTTAGAGGGTCTGTAGGAGGCTCAGTCGCTGTCCCGTTTGAATTGGTCAACGGATCACAGGTCGATCGCCCGCTTTTCGTCAAGAGCTTGTGGAGCCGCGAAGGCGGCGATTGGCGCGAAGAGCGCTTGGGGTGGGAGAAACTGGCTTCGGGTGCACGCGCTTCGGCATCCGTCACGGCTTGCGAGATTGAACGACCGGGCCTTCACGAGGTCGAAATCCTCTGGACCGTCGGGACCCGTTGGAAAACGCGCGAAGAGCAATTCGCGTATTCGACGAGCGTTTTTCTCGAAGTGCCTGACACACAGCATCAGCCCAATTCGAACATCCAGATCAATGGGG
This sequence comes from Pseudomonadota bacterium, assembly GCA_039027955.1. GTDB lineage: Bacteria > Pseudomonadota > Alphaproteobacteria > Sphingomonadales > Sphingomonadaceae > Erythrobacter. The sequence continues at coordinate 30,736 of JBCCJD010000023.1, read as the reverse complement.
AGAACCAGCAGGGCAACGTCATCCAGATTAAGGTGCCGGACGGTGGCGGAGCCGGGATCGAGCGCGTGGTGACAGCGATCGATATGAAGGTCGAACGCCAGGATCGCGAAGAACGCCGGCTAAAATTGCGCAGCATCGACGGCATGCAATTTGTAAGCCGCGCTGCGCAATTTGAATTCCATGGCTTTCCAGAAGGACATGCCCCGCCAGCCGCGCAGCCGATTGTGACCCCTGATGCGATGCTGAAGTTTGGGCGCGGCTATTCGCGCGCTGAAGGAGGCGACACTGACGTGAGGCTCCTTGCAACCGGTGCCGATGGCTCGCTTGATGAAGCTGGATCCCGGGTCATCTCGCGCCGCCATTTCGAGGTTTATGTCGAGAACGATCGCCCGGTCCTGCATGTTGCAGGCGGCAATGGCCTGCGCGTCAACAACACATCCTACAGCGTCGATGATCTGATCACGTTGCAGCCGGGTGATGTGATCAGTCCGATCCAAGACCGTCCCGACGCGCTCTCGCTCCACGTCACCATGCGCCGCGAACGCGACAGGATCAGCCGCGTGATCTTTACCCGCCGGCCCGCGCTAGCAGGACAATAGGCATGAGAAAGTGCGAAGAATGCGGCGCTGAAAACGATGACAATGCCAGTTTCTGCATTGCCTGCAGAGCGCCGCTCAAGGCCCGCGATACGGCTGGTGGACTGCCAACAGACCCTTTGCCCAGTCCTCGGCCGGAGCCTAAAACCGATGATCGGATCATCGAGCTTGAGCCGGGAACAGTTTTTGCCAATCGCTATGAGATCATCGAAAAAATCGGCCAAGGCGGCATGGGCGCGGTTTACCGGGCAAAAGAGACGCTTGGGAGTACTGAAAGAGCCATCGCGCTCAAACTGATCAAAGCGGATTTGTTGGCTAACGAGACCGCCCGTGATCGCCTGATCCATGAAGGCGTGCTGACGCAGAGTATTCGCCACCCCAATGTCGTGGCAGTGCACAATGTCGGCATCCATAAAGAGCAGCCTTTCGTGGCGATGGCCTATGTCAAAGGGCTGTCCATGCGCGAGTGGTTGGTGCGCAAATTCAACTATCGCAATGAGGAAGGGCTGCGCGAGGAAATCCCGTTTGCAGTGTGCGCGCAGATTATCAAATCGCTGCTCGATGGCTTGGAAGCAGCCCACAGCCTCAACATCGTCCATCGCGATCTCAAACCCGAAAACGTCATTTTCACATCCGAGCCGAGTGAAAAAGTCGCCGAATTGCAGATCCTCGATTTCGGGATCGCGCGCGCGCCAGGTCCGCCGATCAGCACCGCTTCGGGAGGGATGGGCACGCAAGGCTATATGGCACCCGAACAGATCACCAATCCTGCCGGGGTCGAGCCATCGGCCGATCTCTATTCGCTGTCTCGGATGTTCTACGAGATGTTGATGGATGTGCTTCCGGCGGGGCATTGGCAAGCGCCATCCGGGGGCCGCACCGACGTCCCGAGCGACATTGACGAGCTCATTCGAAAAGGCCTGTCGGATAGTCCGCGCAGCCGTCAACAAAGCGTCGCCGAATATCGCAAAGCGCTCGAAGAGGCGATGCGATCAGCGCAATCGCTCTCGGGCCCCCGGCGCAATCAGCAGAAAGAACCAAAGGTCCCTGACAGGCCCAAAAAGCCGATCCCTCCACCGCCTGAGCCGGGCGGCATCCCCAAGCCTGTCATGATCGGCGGCGGGGCAGCGCTCGCACTGTTTGCGTTGATCGGCGTATCGCAGCTTGATGGAGGCGGCGGCTATGACGAGCGCGATTACGGCACGAGCTCATCGAGTTCATCGGGCTCTTCTGGAGGCGAAATTTACACCACCAGCGGCTCGACTTCATCATCAGGCGGGCCCGGCCCTGGCCCTGAACCTGTTTACCCTCAGTCGCCCTATCCGTCGTTGAGTGGGACCTGGTATCTGCCCGATGGCTCCACCTTCCCGACCACGGTTGCAGCAAACGGCGATTTTGTCGGCCGCAGTCAGGACGCAATGGGAAATATCTACGAACTCAGGGGCAACCTTGAAGAGGGGTTTTACAGTCTGACAAGCCCCACCGGCCCCGCGACAGGATCGCTTGAATGGGACGGCGAATGCCACCTTGAGTTCGTCAACAGCGCCACCTTTCAAACCGGCATGGTCCATATCGACCATCCGCCTTCCAATGATGGCGGGGCGTGCCCTGCAAGGTTCCAACAATAGCTGCGTGTCACTGACCGTTTATCCGAAGGAAACAGCGATGGATGAATTTGGCGATTACAGTCTCTCTGGATGTCTGATTGACGAGACATATGACAGCGCGCCGCAAGTTCGCAGCGTTGGCGGTTCAGATCCGATGAGCGCAAGCGGAGCGGGCGCTGCACCGCTTCCTCCGCGCGTTGATCTCAGAAAGTATTGTAGTTCGGTCGAGGATCAGGGTTCCACCGCCAGCTGCGTGGGAAATGCCGTGGTCGGCGCGCTGGAACTGCTTCAGCGCAAGGACAATCACTCTAGCCAGAACCTGTCGCGCTTGTTCGTGTATTACAATTCGCGTCTGTTCCACAGCCCGCAGCCCCAAGATGCCGGCACATTCGTCCATTTTGCGATGGCATCGCTGATTGCGCATGGCGTGTGCGAGGAGCGTTTGTGGCCGTTCTCCATGACTGTGCTGAACGACCGACCGACGCAGGCCTGCTACGAAAACGCGGCCAATTATCGAGGCGTAGAATTTGCCCAGCTCCAGCGCGGCACGCCGCTTACGCATGTGCTGGCGCAAGAAATTCCGGTCGTGATTTCAGTGCAGGTTGCGCGCGAGGCGTATCATGCCGCGCATAAGACGGGCGTAATGGACGCACCTCACGGCTTTGGCGTCGGCGGATCGCAGCCCGGCCATGCGATGCTGGCGGTCGGCTATGATCTGGAGCGCCAGACATATCTCGTGCGCAACAGCTGGGGCGAACGGTTTGCCAACCAAGGCTATTTCGAAATGCCGATGGCGCTTTACGAAGCGTCTCGCCGGCCGGGGATGCAATGGGCGATCGGTGCTCTCAATCACGCTCCAACGCTCGAACTTCTTGGCCGGACCGTGAAGGACAGCGTCGCGGGGATGGTTTCAGCGGCGGTCAATCCGATGGCTCAGGAAGTCGCGCAAATGCGTGCAGGACTGTCCAAGGAATTCGAGAGCCGATTGGGCGCAGCCAAGCAGGGTTTTCGCAGCCGTTTGCGCGGCAGCTGAAACGGGCTGCGCTGCCATGGGATCAAGCACGACATGCGACCGCCCTTAAGAACCGATGTCAGCGCGATGGAGCTGCTCGAATGGGCGCTGGAAACTGCGTCTGATGAAGATCGGCCGGCAGCCATTGCAGGCGCGCCTGTACCGCTGGCGACCCGGCGGATGGCGCTTGACCTGCTAAGGCTCGAAAATCGCTCATGTCAGGCGCTCGGCGATGGGCCTGAGCCGCCCGAATGCTGAGTTAAGTCAGCTATCATGCCGATCGAGCTCATCGCCCACTAAGGTTACGACATGCAGCAGATTGGTTGCGCCTGGTGTTCCGAAGGGGACGCCAGCAAGCGCGATCTGTTTGGAGCCCGCTTCGCCAAAGCCATGGCGCAGCGCCATGCGTTTGCCTTTGGCGATCATCTCTTCGAAACTGCCGATATCCTTAGTCGCGACTGCGTGGGCGCCCCACAACAAGCCCATGCGCCGTGCGGTTCGTAGCGAAGGCGTAAGCACCAGCATCGGCGTTCCGGGGCGTTCGCGTGCGACCCGGCGGGCAGTTGAACCAGACGCGGTAAAGACGATAATCGCGCTGATCGGGACTGTGTCAGCGATCGTCATGCAACTATGTGCAAGCGCATCGGAAGTGGTCGCATCAGGCGGGGTGTCGAGAAACCGGATGCGTTCCTTATAGCCATCTTCGCGCTCCACTTGAGCCGCGATCCGATGCATCATCGTCACCGATTCCTGCGGCCATTCGCCGACAGCGCTTTCAGCAGAAAGCATCACCGCGTCCGCCCCATCATAAACCGCGTTAGCGACATCAGAGACTTCCGCGCGGGTCGGCATCGGGCTTTCGATCATCGATTCGAGCATTTGCGTCGCGACAATGACCGGCTTTCCAGCATTGCGGCTGGCATTGACGATACGCTTTTGCAGCGGAGGGACTTCGTGCGGTTCGAGTTCGACGCCCAGATCACCACGCGCGACCATGATGCCGTCGGACAATTCGATGATCTCATCAAGCCGGCCCACGGCTTGCGGCTTTTCGATCTTCGCGCACAAAGCAGGCCCATGCGGTCCGTGCTGCGCGATCAGTTTGCGCGCTTCAGCGAGATCATCAGGTCGCTGCACGAAGGAAAGCGCGATCCAGTCAGCGCCTTGCTCGACTGCGAAGGCGAGGTCCTTGCGGTCCTTTTCGGTGAGCGCCGGGATCGGAACTTCGGCATCGGGCACGTTGACGCCTTTGCGATCCGAGATGACACCGCCCACTTCGGCTGAGCAAAAGATGCGGGCTTCGTCGGCTTCCTTGACGATCAGCCTGATCTTTCCGTCATTGATCAACAGCCGCTGGCCGCGCTCCAGGATCCCGAACAGTTCGGGATGCGGCAGGCAAACCCGGGTTTCATCGCCAGGCGTCTCGTCTTTATCGAGCGTGAAATGCCCGCCATGACGGATCACTGCCCGCCCGTCTTTGAATGTGCCCACCCGCAGCTTAGGACCTTGCAGGTCAGCCAGGATCGCGATCGGGCGACCAAATTCCTTTTCCAGCGCCCGGATGGCTTTGATCGCTGCGGTGTGATCTGCATGCGAGCCATGGCTCATATTGACCCGGAACGCATCAGCGCCAGCGCGAAACAGTTTGCGCAGCATTTCAGGCGAGCGGCTCGCCGGTCCGATCGTCGCCAGTATCTTGACCTTGCGGCCGCGCGGATCGATTTTGCGCTGATCGATTCTCGTTCGCTGTTTTTGTGTCATAGCCCTCACGACCCCTGCAACCGGCCTATGGCACAGGGATTTTGCAACTCAAGGAAAAGCCCGCATGAATTCTTCAAGTGACCCACTCGACAGTCTCGATGATGCCGTTGCAGCAGCGGCTTTCCGCCGATTGGTGCGGCATTTGCGCCACCGCCATGATGCGCAGAATATTGAGCTGATGGGGCTCGCGGGATTTTGTCGCAATTGTCTGGCGGACTGGATCCGCGATGGCGGGTTCGAAGGCGACAAGGCGGCGGCGCGTGAACTGATCCACGGCATGCCGCAAGATGAATGGAAAACGACCCGGCAAACGCCTGCCACCGAAGCCCAGATTGCCGCGATGGAAGCCAGTCTGACTAAGAACAAGCCTGATTTGCGCTAAGCGCAAACGCTTTCAAAGCGCTTGTGGATAGCGCTCTTTTGCCGCAGCCAACACGCCCCTATCGGGGTCGCTCACCGATTCTCATTCACCCGGAGCTACTGAAATGGTTGAAGCGAGCGATGATCGTTTGCGTCTCTTGATCGAGCGCATCGAGCGACTTGAAGAAGAAAAGAAGGGCATCGCTGATGACATCCGCGACGTCTATGCCGAAGCGAAAGCGGTGGGCTATGATCCAAAGATCATGCGACAGCTTGTGCGTCTTCGCAAAATGAAGCCCGATGATCGCAGCGAACAGGAAACCATTCTCGAGACATACAAGGCAGCGCTCGGAATGGGCTAGTAAGGCGCTTGCTGTCATTGAGTTTTCGCCGAACTGTCTTATCTAAATAAGACACCAAGCAGGAGGATAAACCATGTCAGAATGGAAAGATGCACGCGGTATTCCCGTCACCACCACACCGACACTGGAAGGACAGCCGATCCAGCAATATTGCGGGATTGTCACAGGAGAGGTGATCATCGGCGCAAACCTGTTTCGCGATTTCTTCGCCAGCATCCGCGATATGGTGGGCGGTCGCTCAGGCAGTTATGAGCGGATCCTGCGTGAAGCGCGCGAACAGGCGATCGAAGAATTGCAAGCTGAAGCGGCGCAGCGCGGCGCGAATGCCGTGGTGGGGATCGACCTTGATTACGAAGTGATCGGTGACACCGGCTCGATGCTGATGGTTTCGGCTAGCGGGACTGCTGTGAAGGTCTAACCGGGTGTTGGCAGTGCGCCGCCTTGAGCCGGGCGACATCGCCGGATTTCGCGCGATGAATGCGGTGTTTGCGGCAGGTTTTGAAGAGCCTGAACACTACGCAGCGCTGCCTCCAAGCGATCTGTATGCGATGCAATGGCTCGCTAATCAGCAGAACGTTGCGTTGCTGGCCGAGGAAAGCGGAAAAGCGATTGGCGCGCTCGGCGGGTATATTCTGTCCAAGTTCGAACAGGAACGATCCGAACTTTACATCTACGATCTGGCTGTACTTGAAAGCCATCGCCGCAAAGGCGTCGCCACCGCGCTGATTGAAGAAACGCGGCGGATAGCGCGAGCAGTGGGAGCATGGACAATGTTCGTTCAGGCCGACACGATCCCTGAAGACGAACCGGCCCGCGCGCTCTATCGCTCGCTTGCAAGCGAAGAACTCACCGCGCTTCATTTCGATATTCAACCGTAGCTGGCGGTCTCGGCAAGGATGATCAGATTGAATGCCGAATGCTGGGCGATCGCTGCCCCGAGGCCCAAACGTGTGCGGGTGTAAGCGAGCACCAGACCGCCGATCGTTTGCGACGCGACCAGCACCAGATCGACCGGGCCATTGACGGCTTCAAAGTTGCCGAGATGGATCAGACCGAAGGCAAGCGTGCTTCCCCAAACAAACCAGTGATAATGCGCTTTAAACCAACTCGGCACATGGGTTTCGCGTTGGCGGGTCCCAAGCCATTGCACCAGGCCGAATAACAGCACGATGAGGGCAACGCCCGCTAATCCATCGAACATGCTCGCCGCGAAAAAGTCGCTGACCAGCACCAGACCCAAGGCAATCCATGCAATGACCGCGAACCGGAGCGCAGCCACGTCGCCTCGTAACCACCCGCGGAAAAGGCATTCCTCGATCAACGGGGCAAGGATCACCAGGTCAAGAAAATCGCCAGCAAAGCTATAGTCTTCCTCGATCGGATCAGGAAAGGCATGCCCCGCATCAGCGATTGCCCCTTCGAGGTAGAACGCCCCGAGTGCAAGCGAACAATCAAGCGCAAACAGCGCGCCTAATACAATCGCGAAAGCGCTTCCCAAAGCCAACCGTGCCGGCGCCATTGTTGGCCACCGCGCAAAGTCCCAGACATCGCGGTAAAGCCCTAAAACTGCGCGGACAGTCAGGGCCGAGCTTGCTTCTCGGACTGCCATTTGGTTATGCCGACCCCAATATCACTTGCTTAATCGTGTTATCCGATCAGCTGTTACCAGCCCAACCTAAAGAGTTCCCATGGCAGGCCATTCCAAATTCAAGAACATCATGCACCGCAAGGGCGCGCAGGACAAGAAGCGCTCTAACCTGTTTTCCAAGCTTAGCCGCGAGATCACCGTAGCCGCTAAGATGGGCGCGCCTGATCCCGATATGAACCCGCGGCTGCGTCTTGCCGTTAACAACGCCAAAGCGCAGTCGATGCCGAAGGACAATATCCAGCGCGCAATCGACAAGGCATCAGGCGGGGACGAGGACAATTATGAAGAGGTCCGGTACGAAGGCTATGGCCCGGGTGGCAGCGCGATCATTGTCGAAGCGCTGACTGACAACCGCAATCGGACCGCGACCAATGTGCGCACCTGCTTTTCCAAGAATGGTGGCAATCTGGGGACCGAAGGGTCAGTCCAGCACGGCTTTGAGCGCCTTGGAATGATCGAATATCCGGTGAGCGCTGGCGATGAAGACGCGATCCTTGAAGCCGCGATGGACGCAGGCGCAGACGACATCGAAAGCTCTGATGATGGCCACACGATCTGGACAGCGGCCGATGATCTGCACGGGGTTGCGAGCGCGCTTGAAAAAGCGTTGGGCGAAGCGGAGAACGTGAAGCTTGCGTGGAAGCCTAACCTCACAGTCGACATGGATGAGAAGAACGCAGGGACCCTGCTTAAGCTGATCGACGCGCTTGATGACGATGATGATGTGCAGACAGTGTGGGGCAATTACGAAATCCCCGATGCGGTGATGGAGAAGCTGGACGCCTGATGCGGCTTGCTTGGCTGTATGTTCTGGCTCTGGGTGCGGCTTTCCTGCTCGCGATCGCATGGCGTCTAGGATGGATGATCGGGCTATGATCATCCTTGGCCTTGACCCTTCGCTAAGCTGCACGGGCTGGGGCGTGGTGCGCGCTGAAGGCTCGCGGCTTTCGCATCTTGCCAATGGCGAGCTTCCAACTGATCCAAAGGCTGACATGACAGAGCGCCTCGCCGCGCTCCAGGCGGGGATCGCTGAAGTCATCGCACAGCATCGGCCTTTACGGGCCGCCTGCGAAGAAGTGTTCTTGAACAAGAACCCGCAATCCAGCTTGAAGTTGGCGCAAGCGCGCGGCGCTGTGCTCGCTGCGTGCGGCCTCGCTGGACTTGCGGTTCGCGAGCATGCTGCGCGGGCTGTCAAGCAGGCGGTGGTGGGGACAGGCGGTGCGGATAAAAAACAGGTCGCCGCGATGGTCAAAGTGCTGCTGCCCGGAGCAGCGATTGCGGGAAGCGACGCGGCAGATGCGCTGGCGGTGGCGATTGCCGATGCGCATCTGTCCTACTCCCCTGCTGGCTGATAAAGCCCGCGGTCGCGATGCCTTGCCACACCCGCCTTAGTGCTGCTTTAGAGCGGACCAGTAATCGGAAAATCCGATCAATCAGGGTCAGTTTGATCGATTGGATTTCTACCTTAGGACTGTGTTCCATGTGTTCCAACCGTGCCTCAGGCGCGATGAATTGAGTGACGAGAAGCGAGCCTATGACCATTCATGTTTACGGAATCCCCGGTTGCGACACCGTCAAGAAAGCACGCAAGTGGCTTGATGCTTCAGCGCTTGATTACACCTTTCACGACTACAAGAAGGAAGGGGCTGATCCGGCTAAACTGGCAGCCTGGATCGATGCGCAATCGGTTGATGTGATCCTCAATCGGCGCGGGACCACTTTCCGCAAGCTGCCCGAGGCAGACAAAGCCGATATTGACGCTGACAAAGCCATCAAACTGCTGCAAGAGCAGCCCAGCATGATCAAACGGCCTGTCGTCGAATATCCCGGCGGGGTCCTGGTCGGTTTCAAGGAAGATGAATGGTCCGCAGCACTTTTGTAAGCGCCGTCTTGGCGGGGCTGATTTTGTTCGCGCATAACCCTGCACAGGCCGATGGCCACAATGCAGCAGCGTCGCCTGAGCGCCCGCTGATCATCGCTCATCGCGGTGCGTCTGGTGATCGCCCGGAGCATACGCTTGCTGCCTACGAACTCGCGATTGACCAAGGCGCAGACTACATCGAACCTGACCTTGTCGTGACCAAGGATTTGGTGCTCGTTGCGCGGCACGAAAACGAACTTTCTGGCACGACGGATGTCGCTTCAAGAGAAGAATTCGAAGATCGCCGCCGCGAAAAGCTGATCGAAGGCCAACGTGTCGCAGGCTGGTTTGCAGAGGACTTCACGCTTCCTGAACTCCAGACCTTGCGCGCTAAAGAGCGCGTCCCCAGCGCGCGCCCGGCCAATATGCGGTATAATGGGCTCTATCACGTGCCGACTTTTGCTGAGATCGTGCAGCTGGTCCGCGCCAAGGAAGCCGAAACAGGTCGCCAGATTGGCCTTTATCCCGAACTCAAGCACCCCACCTGGCTGCTGGAAGAGACCGGGATCGACACAGTTGATCTGTTGGCTACCCAGCTGCGCGAGCTTGATCTTGACGATGCCGATGACCGCGTGTTCGTGCAGGTTTTCGAAGTCGGCCCCTTGCAACGCCTAAATCAGCTGGTCGATACTCCGCTGGTGATGCTCATCGGCGCTGAAGGGGGGCCTTATGACGAGCCTCAAATGCGCTGGTCAGACATGCTTTCGCCGAGCGGGCTAGCTGAGATCGCGAGCTATGCCGATGGGATTGGGCCTTGGATCGGGCATGTCATAACCCCTGGTCTTGAGCCCACCGATTTAGTCAAGAATGCTCAAGCTGCCGGCCTCAAAGTGCACAGCTGGACGATGCGCAAGGAAAACGGGTTCTTGCCAGCGACCTTGCAGAATGAAGGCGGCCCGGCGGCTGATGGCCAGTACGAGCTGTTCTGGAAAGCCGCGATCGCAAGCGGTGTGGATGGCCTGTTTGTCGACAATGTAAGCGAGTTTGTGGCGCTGCTGGAACAGGAGAATACGAAGTAAACCAGGTCTTGCGCGATGTCTTATTTAAGTCGCCCTGCGCGCTGCGAGGATGTAATTGAGCGCTTCGTTGTCGGATAAATGGAGGCCTTTGACGGGACTGAAGGCGATGCCGCGGCGCTCAATCACGCACAGCCCAACGCCTGCCAGCAGGTCTTCCAGTTCAACAGGAGTGATGAAATCGCGCCAACGATGCGTGCCTTTGGGAATATACCCGACCGCTTCTGCCGCTCCGACGAGCAAGGCTCTGCTGGCGAGTGTTCGATTGGGGGTCGACATCACGAGCAGCCCTCCGGGGGCCAGCCGTTCAGCGATATCGGCCAGGAAGGCAGGTTTATCAGCGACATGCTCGATCACTTCGACGCTCGTCACCAGATCAAACGTACCGATGTCCAACGCGCCGACTTCGCCCGCCATATATCGGATATCGAGATCGCTTGCTTCAGCATGGCTTGCAGCAATTCCGACGTTTTCAGGTGCCGCATCGACACCCGTCACATCGGCGCCAAGCCGCGCCAGCGGTTCGCACAGCAAGCCTGCCCCGCAACCAATATCGAGCGCGCTCTTGCCGGTAAGCGGGCGGATGCTGGTGCGCACGTCTGGCCAATGTGCGTCGATCATCTGGCGGATGAATGCAAGCCGCACCGGATTGACTTGATGCAGGCTCGCCATCTTGCCTTTAGGGTTCCACCAGTCGCGCGCCAGATCGGCGAAGAAAGCGGCCTCTTCCGGACGGATCGTGGTGTTTGCGTTTCCCATAGCGCTTCCTTAACAGCCGGGGCGTTGTCTCACCAGCGGGAGAGTGCGCGTCGTGGCTGAACCGCGCCAACGCATCGTGATGAAATTTGGCGGCACATCGATGGCCGGGACCGAGCGTATTCGCAAGGTCGCCGCGCTGGTGCGCGCTCAAGCCGCGCGCGGAGATGAGGTCGCTGTCGTCGTCAGCGCGATGGCCGGAGAGACCGATCGCTTGATCAATTTCTGCCGCGAGGCCAACGCGCTGCACGATCCGGCGGAATATGACGTTGTGGTCTCCAGCGGCGAGCAAGTGACGAGCGGCCTACTTGCGCTCACTTTGCAGTCGCTGGGTTGTAAAGCCCGCAGCTGGCTCGGCTGGCAAGTGCCGGTTAAAACGATCGAAGCGCATGCAAAGGCTAGGATCGAGACAATTGAGGCCGATGCGATGATCGCTGCTCTCGAAACAGGCGAGATCGCGATTGTGCCTGGTTTTCAGGGCATCTCGCAAGCGGGCCGCGTAACGACCTTGGGTCGCGGCGGCTCTGATACGTCGGCTGTAGCGGTCGCAGCGGCCATCAAGGCGGACCGATGCGATATCTACACCGACGTGGATGGCGTCTACACGACCGATCCGCGAATTGTTGCCAAAGCGCGCAAGCAGAAAGCGGTAACCTACGAAGAGATGCTTGAGCTCGCGAGCGTCGGAGCCAAAGTGCTGCAAACCCGCTCAGTGGGACTGGCTATGAAAGAGGGCGTCCGCTTGCAGGTGCTATCGAGCTTTGTCGATGAAAATACCAATGCGAGCGCGGATGATCTGCTTGGCACGCTGATTGTGTCAGATGAAGAAATGGATCAGATGGTGGAGAACGGCCTGATGGAAAGGCAACTCGTAACGGGGATCGCGCACGACAAAAATGAAGCCAAGATCATTCTTACCCGGGTTCCGGATAAGCCCGGCGCGGTCGCCGACATCTTCACTCCGCTCGCTGATGCCAGCATCAATGTCGATATGATCATCCAGAACGTCGGCCGAGACAAAGGCGAGACTGATGTCACTTTCACTGTTCCGCAAGCTGATTTGGCTCGGGCGCAGGCGCTGCTCGAGAACCGCCGCGAAGAGATTGGCTTCAACCGGATCATTACTGATAGCCATATCGCCAAGATCAGTGTGGTTGGCGTGGGGATGAAGAGTCACGCTGGGGTCGCCAGCACGATGTTCCGCTCCCTGTCTGATCGCGGCATCAACATTCAGGCGATTTCGACATCCGAAATCAAAGTCAGCGTGATGATCGATGAGGATGAAACCGAACTGGCCGTAAGGGTGCTGCATACGGCTTATGGCCTTGATGCTCAGGACTAAGCCATTGTATATGCAGGCTGGGGCGAGCGGAAGGCAGTTCGTCGCGGTTAGTGCGCGGCGCTAACTTCTTCTTAACGATAACTAGGGGATCACCGCAATTCACTAACGGAGTTGCACCCCATGGCATTAAAAGCCCACTTAGACCAAGCCGCCAATGACCTGTCTAACCGCCGCCATCAGCGCCGCTCGCTTTATCTCGAGACCAGCGGCATTTTGCGCGATGGACATGAAGCGAATGTCACGATCCACAACCTGTCGGCAGCTGGACTGCTCCTTCAGACCGACTTAGCTCTCGAAGTAGGGGAGAAACTCCTGATAGATCTGCCTGAAGCGGGTGACGTTCCTGCGGCGATCGTGTGGTGCAGTGATGACCTTTATGGCTGCGCGTTTGACCAATTGCTGAGCGAGGCGGCCTTGGCCGCTGCGGAATTGCTTGGCAATATCGCGCTTGGCCGCGATCCTGCGGTCGCTGCATCGCCGGTTATCACACCTCCGGCAAGCGGTTCGGGGGCTGATCATTCTGCTGGAAGAGCAGAGCCTCTGGGTGCGCGGCTTAATCGGTTGCGGCGAGAGCGCGGGATGACTTTATCGGATGTTGCAAGCGCGCTGGGCGTGAGTAAGCCGACCGTTTGGGCATGGGAAAAAGGCAAAGCGCGTCCTTTGCCCGAGCGTATCGAAGCTATCGCGAACGCACTTGATGTTGCACCGGAAGATTTGCGGGTTACCGGCGGGCTCGGTCAAAGTTCGGCGTTGGTTGAGGAATGTCGCTTACGTATTGCCACTGCTTACGGAACTGAGCCGCAAAATGTCCGTATCATGATTGAGATGTAAGGGCGCTTAACCGAAGTTCACAACTTTTAAGCCCCTGACATTGACAGATACTATGGTAAGTCAAGTCGGGTCTTGATTCGTTATTTAGTCTTGTAAGTTCATAAAACTAAAATATTTACTTCAAGATGGCTGAAAACTCTCTGTTGAAGCCTTTCATGTAAGCTGTTTAGTTTACTTGCGTGACTATGGCGATTTCAGTGCCCGGGGTGAAATCTTTAAGCCGGGGGCGTTTCGGCATGGATATGGGTTTAAGTGCTTTAGAAGGCAGAGTGCTACATGGCCTTCTGGAAGAAGCTTCTGGCGATATCGTGATTAAACTTGATGAGGCTGGTTTCATTCTCCATGCCTCTGCGAACGTAGTGCAGCTTGGGGAAGATCTGACCAGCCGGTTGCTCATGCCCCATATCTCTGACTTGGCAGAGGTTGGGCATGGTGAACTGGTCAACGACTATGCGCAGCAAGTCTTGACCGGTTTGAGCGAAGGCGGTTCAGTTGAGTTTCCTGTGGTCACCTGCGCGTCTGATGAAGGATGCCTCCCTGCTGCCTGCCGGCGCTGGTATGCCCTTAGTCTTCGCCCGATCATTGACGAGCCCGGCAATCCCGACGGTAAGATCATCGGCGCTTTGGGTTTGCTGCGATCGGTACAGCATCTGCGTTTGCTAGAAGGCGAATTACACGCCCGGGCCGTTACGGATCCGCTTACGGGATTGGCTAACCGGCACGCATTTTGTGCAAGCCTTAGGCGTCAGTTGGCCCATGGCAGCGGCAGAGTGGTGGTGGTGTTCGCGGTCGATCGGATGCGCGCGATGTTCCTTCAGTATGGCCAGCGAACAGCTGACGAAATCCTGTGGGGCTTTGCCAAGTTCCTTGAGACCATGACGCAACCCAATTACGAACTCGCTCAGCTTGATAACGAGCGATTTGGGGTGATGCTGTCGGACATGACACTGATGACAGCACGCGAATGGGCTGAGGAAGTGCTTCAGATATTCAGCGCGTTGGCAATTCCGTCTTCAGCAAAAGCACCCCAGCTCTCGGCCAGCGCCGGCCTTGCAAAGTTAGAGCATACAGTCGACTGGACTTTGCGGCAGGCCGAATTGGCTTTGGTCATGGCGCGTGCCGGTGGCGGTATGCAGGTGGGGCAATGTGATTACCAGACGTCGGCGACCGTGCCCCATTCAGCGGCCACGCAGCCGGCTCTGAGCGTCTAAAACCAGCTCTATTTGGCATTGAGTGCTCCACGGGCTAGTCCCATGCGATGGCCTTTATCGCGACTGTAATGCTGCTTGGATCAGGCGAACTGGGGCGTGAATTCACGATCTCGGCAAAACGGCTCGGAGCACGCGTTATTGCATGCGATGCATATGCTGCGGCGCCAGCGATGCAGGTCGCCGATGTAAGCGAAGTGTTTTCGATGCTCGACGGTGAAGCCTTGCGCACAGCTGTTGAGAAGCATCGCCCAGACATGATCATACCCGAGATTGAGGCGATCCGAACAGAAGTGCTCGCCGAGCTTGAGCAAGACGGTTTCAACATCGTGCCTTCTGCCTACGCCACGCAAGTTACCATGAACCGCGATGCGATCAGAGACTTGGCGGCTGTTGAACTCGGTCTCCTCACTTCGCGTTATCGCTACGCTGAAACACTAGAAGAGGTTCGTGCGGGCGCTGCCTGCACTGGCTTTCCTTGCGTAATCAAACCCGTCATGTCGTCATCCGGGAAAGGTCAAAGCAAAGTCGAAAGCGCTGATGGCCTTGACGAGGCATGGGACTTTGCGTGCGCCAATATGCGCGGTGACCGGGCTCGGGTGATTGTAGAGGAGTTTATCGCTTTCGATTACGAGATCACGCTGCTTACGGTCCGACATCGAAGCGGGATCGAGTTTTGCGAGCCGATCGGCCACCGTCAGGAGCGGGGGGACTACCAGGAGAGCTGGCAACCTGCCGTAATGGCACCTGAAACTCTGGCGAAGGCGCAAGAAATGGCCGCCAAAATCGTGACCGCCCTGCAGGGGTGCGGTCATGGCTGGGGTGTGTTTGGAGTCGAGTTCTTTGTCCGCGGGGAAGAGGTCGTCTTTTCTGAACTCTCGCCGCGGCCGCACGATACGGGCATGGTCACATTGATTTCTCAGGATTTATCGGAATTCGATCTTCATGCACGCGCAGTTTTAGGATTTGATATACCCCGACCCTTGAGCGCGAAGCCTTCAGCGTCTGCGGTTATCCTGGCTGACCGAGAATGCGATGACTTTACATATGAAGGTCTCAATGCAGCCCTAGGCGTAAGCTCCAGTGCTGATGTGCGGATTTTCGGTAAGCCGACCACTCGCGTCCATCGCCGAATGGGTGTCGCGTTAGCGAGCGGGGCAGATATCGATGAAGCGCGCGCGACCGCTACCAGAGTGGCCGAAAAGGTGCGCATTGCCTATCGAGAGCCAGAAGGTTAAGCGCCGCGCTGTCATGCTTGATTTTCCCAAAACCACAGCCGCTATGTCGCGCGGTACGGCTTTTCTCGGTTGCGACAGTGCGATCTTGTGCGGCGCGATGAGCTGGGTGTCGGAGCGCAATCTGGTCTCCGCTATCTCAAATGCTGGAGGGTTTGGGGTGATCGCATGTGGCGCGATGACCCCGGAGCTGCTTGACACAGAGATTTCCGCGACCCGCGCACTAACCGAGCGTCCATTCGGGGTTAATCTGATCACGATGCATCCGCAATTGTTCGAACTGATCGACATCTGCCGCAAGCATCAGGTCAGTCACGTGGTGCTCGCAGGAGGAATTCCTCCAAAGGGCAGTGTCGAGGCGATTAAAGGCGAAAGCGGACAAGATGCAAAAGTGATCTGTTTTGCTCCAACCTTGGCTCTTGCGAAGAAGCTGCTGCGTTCTGGTGCGGACGCTTTAGTGATCGAGGGGATGGAGGCAGGCGGCCATATCGGACCGGTCTCGACAAGCGTCCTTGCGCAGGAAATTCTTCCTGAGCTATCGGACGAGCACCTGATTTTTGTCGCTGGCGGGATCGGTCGCGGCGAAGCGATCGCATCATATCTCGAAATGGGAGCGTGCGGGGTACAGCTTGGAACTCGCTTTGCGTGTGCCAGCGAGAGTATTGCACATCCCGACTTCAAACGCGCGTTCTTCCGCGCATCCGCACGCGATGCGATCGCGAGCGTGCAGGTGGACCCGCGTCTGCCAGTGATCCCTGTGCGAGCTCTAAAGAACAAGGGTACTGAAGAATTCACTTCCACGCAGCGAGCGATTGCTGAGGTTCTTGATCGCGATGAGATTGCGATGGAAGAAGCGCAACTGCAGGTTGAGCACTATTGGGCCGGTGCGTTGCGGCGCGCGGTGGTCGATGGAGATGTTGAGACTGGCAGCCTTATGGCAGGACAATCAGTCGGCATGGTGAAGCGCGAAGAACCGGTCGCTGAAATCATCGAACAACTTATGACGGAATGTGAAGACGCTTTGGCCGCGCGCTGACTAGGGAGCCATTAGTGCTACGTAACCTGATTACGTTGAGCTTGTTAACGCTCTCGACTGCCGCGAGCGCACACAGTTTCTGGCTACAGCCGCGTGACTTCTCACTCGAAAGTGATGAGCCTGTGGTGGTCGACTTCAAGGTTGGCGATGCTGGAGATGTCAATGACTGGGGGCTCTACTGGGAGCGGATTGCCGCATTGCGGCTGCACGGACCTGATGCGGTAATTGATCAGCAGAACGCCGTTCGTACGACAGGCCCGGGCGAGGCAGGGTCGGCGCTCGTGAGCGCAAAGGGTGAGGGGACGCATGTCCTCGTTTTCGAGAGCAATCCCAGTTTCAGCGATCTGGAAGCGGACCGGTTTCAGCGTTATCTCGCGCACGAAGGTCTCAAGGCCATTGCAGATCATCGCGCTGCCGCAGGAACAGAGAGCGAGCCCGGCACGGAGCTCTATGCTCGCCGAGCAAAGGCGCTGATCCAGGTCGGCGGTATGCCAACCGCCAATGTAACCAAACCAATTGGTCAAACCCTGGAAATCGTTCCATTGGATCATCCGCTTTTGTTAGATCCAGGCCAGACGCTGAGGGTGCGAGTTTTGTGGCGCGGCCAACCACTTGGTGGAGCAACAGTAGTGTCGGCGTCGACGGACGGTTCAGGCGAAACAACCACCAGGAAAACAAACCTCGATGGCATAGTGGCATTGCCCGTGTCGCGGAGTGGTGGCACTCTAATTTCCACCGTCTGGGGCGTGCCTGCCCCTAACGATCAGCGCGCTGACTACTTCACGATTTTTGCTAGTCTGACGTTCGGATCAACGTAGGACTTGCTCTGATCCGGCTGATGACGGTTTGCGCTGAAGGTGCATCTGCGATATATCGTGACCCATCGGAGACTGAGTTCACGATGGATAAGCGCACACTCATAATCACAATTGCAATCACGGTCGCGATAACTCTCCTGATGACTTTGCTGTCAGCGACAGGAGGCGGGTTCGCCACCAGCGATCCGGCCCGCGCCGATCACAGCCTGACCGTTCCGATCATGGCGCATCTCTTCACTGCAGCAGGAGCGGCTGTCCTCGGCCCATTCATCCTCTTGCGTAAAAAGGGCGATGTCACGCACAGGTCGCTGGGGAAGATCTGGGCGGCGCTGATGATTGCAACCGCCATTTCGAGCGTATTCATACGAACCCCTGGTGCCGGGATCGCTGGCACTGGCTTCAGCTTCATTCACGTCTTCACTGTCTGGACGCTGATAAACATTCCACTTGGGGTCTGGGCTGTGCGTAAGGGCCGCATAAGGATGCACCGAGGCATGATGAGCGGGCTTTATGTTGGTTTGCTAATTGCTGGCGCGTTCACGTTCATTCCGGGTCGGCTGTTAGGCAATCTGGTGTTTGGCTGATCGTGTGCACTGGCTTTCTATCGCCGCCATGCATGCTTACAGTAATAGCACATAGGATTAAGGAGACGAGGCATGTGCGATGAAGCCAAACTTCAACAATGGGCTCATGAAGCGATCAACCGTCGGCAATTCGGCGTTTTGACTGGTGCGGCCGCTATCGCAGCCTGTGCTCCCGGTGAAGCGGCAAGCGACGAAACTGCGACATCGAGCACTCCTGATCTGACTGAAACAGCTGTCACATTCGATACCGCTGATGGAACGATGGACGCGTTCTTCGTTCATCCGGCTGAGGGAGCGCATCCCGGAGTGATATTCTGGCCCGATATCGCTTCGATCCGCGAAGCGAAACGTAACATGGCACGGCGCCTTGCAGGGGAAGGATACGCAGTCCTCGTCCTCAATCCCTACTATCGCGACGTCCAGGGCGAGCAGTTCGCAGATTTTGCAGCTTTCATCGCCGATGACGGGTTTCAAAAGGTCGGCCCCTGGCGTGCCTCGCTCGATGCAGACTCGATCGGCCGCGATGCAAGCGCTGCAGTCAACTGGCTCGATAATGAAGCCGCGCTTATGATCGATACCGCACGCGGAATTGGCACTCAAGGTTATTGCATGGGCGGTCCGTTCACTGTGTGGTCCGCCGCAGCGGTATCTGATCGGATCAAAGCTGCGGCAAGCTTTCACGGGGGCGGGCTGGTCCGTGAAGACTACGAGAAGAGCCCGCATAAGCTTCTGGAACAGACCCAATCCAGCTTCCTGATCGCGGTCGCGAAAGATGACGATGCTAAAGCGCCAGACGACAAGGCTAAGTTTGGTGCAGCAGCTGAAGCGGCCGGGCGCGATGCTAAAGTATCAGTTTATGATGGAGATCACGGCTGGACTGTACCGGATGCGCCTTCCTACGCCGAGAAGCCTGCTGAATTGGCGTATCGCGACCTGCTAACGCTCTATTCTGCTGCGCTTTAGCCCGTCAACTTTATACCCATGGTAAGTGGCGCGTATCCGCCAAGCCTATGGGCGCTAAGTCGCCGCTTCATTGCTACTTTGGCTGTTCGACGTCCCGCTTGTCCGCTTGGCGAAGCGTCGCATCCAATGATCGAGAAACTCGCTCAAAGCTCGTGGCTCGATCCCCAGGTCAGCAAATGTGCGATGGGCGCCGGAGACAGTACTGCCGGGCTTGAGAAGCGTCCATTGGTCGCGGCTCATCGGAGTGAGCGGCATGGCCGCGAACAACGCTGACAATGCATCCGGCATCGGCAAGAAAGCGCGCTTGCGACCTTGCGCCAACGCGATACGCTGGTTGATTTCCAGCATGCTGAGCTGGTCCGGACCGCCTAGCTCGTAAATTGCGCCGCCGTGTTGATCCGGGTTCTCAAGCGACACTGCGACCGCCTCAGCGACGTCTTCGGCATACACCAACTGCAACTTCGCGTTTGGTCCGAAAACGGGCAGTGCTGGTGCCAGTTTAATCATTTGACCGAACATGTTGAGGAAGTTGTCATCTGGCCCAAACACAATGGAGGGCCGCAGGATCGTCGCATTAGGGAACCCTTCCAGCACGCGGGTCTCGCCAAGCGCCTTGCCGCGCGCATATTCAGCGCTTGAATTGGCGTCAGGCCCGATAGCGCTCACATGCACGAAGCCGAGAGCACCGTTTTCTTGCGCGACCTTGGCCATACAGCCGGGCGCCTCGCCCATCAGCTTAGTTAAGTTACCTTCGAACGCTCCGACTAAGTTGATCGCGTAATTGGCGTTTTGGAGCGCAGCGGCAACGCTTTCCTTGTTGGTGATGTCACACTCAAAAAAATGCAATTGTTTTGGATCTGCAAGCGGCTCGAGTGTGTTCGCTTGCTGTGGATCGCGGCTAGCAATGCGAAGAATGGCACCTCGGGCGAGCAGGTTTTTAGCAACATACCTGCCGATATATCCGCTGCCTCCGAAGACGGTAACGAGCTGTCCTGCAAGCGTGGATTTTATATTCATATGTTGGCTCATAGAGATGACTGATCAGATTGGGTTGCCATAGAGTAATGCTGCATGATGGCGCCGCGTTCCCGCTCGCGAGCTTGATCGGAATGTGCTGCGGGTAAGCCAACTCTTACATTGACACAGAGGCGTAGCGCTCGCTATTGGCGCGCGCCTACCCCGGGGCGATCTGAGTTCACCTCGGCGATCTGGGCCCAGATGGCGGAATTGGTAGACGCACCGTCTTCAGGTGGCGGCGGGGGCAACCCCGTGGAGGTTCGAGTCCTCTTCTGGGCACCATTTTCGATTTCGGCTCTTTCTCTTGTTTGAGCACTCCAAAATCGTCGTTTTTCGCAACGAGAAGAAAGGGTCGGGCAAGCGCGTTGGCTGGCCCGACCCGAGTGATCGCTTGAGCAGGGATAAAGGCTCCGAAGCGATGTAAACTCAACTAGAAGCACACACTGCGCCATCGAACATAGGTCAGCAGTGAAGTGCAAATCGTTATCATTAGCGAATATTCGCAAACCGTGAGGGGTGCAAGGGTTTTTCACTCCCACCAGCGGAGGCTAGTCTATCTAGTTCTGGGTAGGTCGCATCATTCAAGAGGTGCGCTTGACTGCGGCCACCTCTTACTCGGCTGGTTGCAATTCTGTGTCAGTATCCGAAGCGAGGGCTTTCTTTTTGACCCTACGCTTATCAACCGGTCGATCGGCCGGGAGCTTAGCGGCGATCACGATACCCGCCGTGCCGGTAAGGATAAAGGCAAGATCCCACCAAGCAGAACCGGCAGCTCCGCTGCCGAAAGCGCTCCACATGAAATCGCCCGTGACGATCCAGTTAAGGGGAGCGAGCGCAATCAGGCCGAAACTTGTCATGGCTAAAATCTCGCGGTTCGCTTTATAGTCATTGCCGCGCATGAAGCCGAATATGGCGACCGCGATCCATACCGCGAACAAAAACCATACCATGGCGCTATAGCGCACGGCCTCACTGCCCCACCAGACCTTATCAAAGCCGAGAACTGCAACGGCAGCCAACGGCAAACCGGCGCATACGCCCGTATTGATGCCGCTCAGCACCGCATAGAACTGATCGGTATTGCCCCCTTCGCCGCCATGGCGACGTCGCTCGATCCACATCATGTTGCCAAGCGCTGACATAATGGCGATGCTCATGCCCAGCACAAAATAAATCAATTTAAGCGTAATGCCGCCGTAAGTGCCGTAATGCAGCGGCGAGAACGTCGCGAGGACATAAGCGAACGGGCCATTGTTAAGAAGGACCTCTTGTCCGGGCTCTATCTCCCCAGTGACCGCGCTCATTGTGATCGTATCGGAATAGAGCAAGCGTGTTTCAGCCTTATAGTTCAGGATAGCCTTGGCGTTCTGATCGCCCCAATTTGTGTAGCGAATAAAAGTCACCGGATTGCCGGTTTCTGGGTGGGTACGCGGCCCAATTTGATCGATTGGGATCATCGGAGCGGAGATCTCCGCTCGTGTCGGCTCATCGAGGCCCAATTTAGCGACTAACGCGGCCTGATCACCTTTCATTGTTACAAAGGCGAGCAGTGGTAGTAGAAGCGCAATCACGCCAAGAAATGCCCCTGTGAGAGCAATCATCGCGGCAAAGGGCGACGTCCACAGCCCCATCACCTTGTGACTGTCCTGCCATTTCAGGCGAACTGACTTGAGATAGCGCAGCGTAAAGAGCTCTTTTGTGATCTTTGTATGCGCGACGATCCCGGTCAGTATCAAAAGCAGAAAGGCGATGCCGACAAGCCCAACCAAAATCCGCCCAATCTGACGACCGCCAAGTATATCGGGCCACGCAAGGTCGCGATGAAGATCATACAGCAACTGGTTCGCCCCATCATCGCGAAAAGGAAGTTCCTTTCCGGTAGTGGCTGAAAATCGTGCCTCGATCTGCTGAAACTCGCCATCTGCATCCGGGCCACCAACAAACACCTCGTAATGACCGTGCTCACCATGCGGAAGGGACACATTGACAAAGTTGGGTTCAAACCCGTCTACCTTTTGCGCAATCAGATCCTTCAAAGGCTCATGGATAGGAACAGGACTGGCGGGTATTTCGCCTCGTCGTGCCTTATCCTCCCAGGGCTCAAACTCATGGTGGAACAGCGCGACACTGCCGGTGAAGCAGACAAAGAACATCATGATACCGAGCGCAACGCCGGTCCAGCTATGAAGGTCGTAGATACGGACTTGACGTTCGCGATTGGCCATTGGTCACTCGTGAAGATTTAGACAGGCGGGGGACTGAAAGCGACGACGATACCGCTAACGATACTCAGTCCTAACAGATAAAGGGTGACAGTCCAACGCCCAGGATTCCAGTAAAGCCAAAACTGAAATCCCACCCAAACAAGCGGCATAACGATCGTTAACGCAAAAACCTTCTGAGCGAAGTCAGCAGGAAACGCCATTACAATCGCCGCCGTGACCATGAAGGTTGCAACAAACGACCAGAAAAGTGCACTCCACAATCGTGGATTGCGCCAGGTTCCGTAGCAGATGCCGAGTAAAATCGTTCCGCCAATGCCGATGCCGATCCACATCAGACATTCCCCCAAGTCACCGTTGATACCCCGAAAGCGAACACTGCGGCGCACGCCGCTGCGCTGGGCAAATGGGCGCGTTTCCAGACTGCCTCGAGAAAGACGCTAAGGACGGCTGCGACCACCCACGCTCCGATCCACAACGGAATGCCGACCTCGAAACCCTTGCGCGAGACAATCAGCGCTAAAGCCAGAACAACCGCTATCCAAGCGAAGGCGCTGAGCCCCCGCTGCCATGCGACCGAGTTCTTGACCCGCGCAAAGGCGGTCCGTTTCTTCTCCGCGTGAAAAAACGCAAACGAAGAGACGTAAAGCAGCGCGGTGATCGTCAAAAGATCCATGGGCGCTAGGGGGCTATCAGAAGTTTCCGGTTAGACGAATACCAAATTGCTGCGGGTTACCTGCAATCGCAGTGGTATCCAGATTGGGAGTAAATCCCCTAGGCGCCTGGGTTGGGTCCGGCAGCCCATTGGAACCAATCGGGAATGTTGGATCATTGATGACATCGAAGGTTAGGAAACGCTCATCAAATAGATTGCGCGCAAACACTTCGACGCTGAGATAGTCTCCCTCCCAACCGAGGTTAAGGTCGACGGTAAACGCGTCATCGTTAAAGCCCGACGGGTCTTGCCGAGTTGGTAAGAACTCGGTGAAAGGCGCTGGAAGGCCGTTTGCAATGGCATCCTCATTTGCCGCAATCCGTGCTTCGTTCGTAGTTTGGTTTAAGTCGTTAAAGCTTGTGAAGCTTCCCGCGGTCAAACGCGACTGGAGGTTCATGTAAAAGCCGCTTTCATGCTCATACCGACCGCCAAAGCCGACGGTGATATCCGGGGCATAGGTAAACTCAAAGCCTGTGATATCATTGCCAACAACGCCAGCCCCATCGGTGTACTCGGTGTCTGTAACGCCGATGTTGGCGAACAAGCTCAGTCCGTCGGTTGGTTGCATCGTCGTTTCGATTTCAAAGCCTTGCAGCCGTGATGCACCTGCATTGTCTGTAATGGTATCGAGCGGGTTGCCCGACAACTGGACCAAGATCTGCTGATCGGTGTAGTCGATGTAATAGGCGTTGGCGTTTACGACCAGATCGCCGTCCAGCCAGACAGACCTGAAGGACAGCTCGTAGTTATTTGTAAACTCCGGCTGAAACTGATTGACGATGTTAAGCGCCTCGAGATCGTCCTGGGTGCTGCCTTCCGGTGCCAAAGAGGCGCGAAAGGTGTTGAAGGAGAGAGCTCCGGCACGGTAGGCGCGCTGATAGGTAAAGCCGACGCTCACGTCGTCCGACAGATCATATGTAATTCCAGCTTTTGGCAGGAACGCATCAAACGTGTTGTCAGCATCGAAATTGAATATGTTCGAGAACTGCTCGGTCACTTGCAGCAAAAGCGCGTCAACAGTTGGATCATTGGTAGCCGGGATCTCTGGGACCAGCGTGCCATTAATCGCAGTCTGAGTGACTTCCTCATTGTCGTAGCGGGCACCAAGTGTCACCCTTAGCCGATCGGTTAGGTCGATCGTTGCTTCGCCAAAAATGGCGTAATTTCGCACGTCCGTTGTCGACTGGTTGATTAGATTGACCGCAAAGGCTGGCACAAGGTCGACAATCTGAGCCCGAAGTGCTGCAGCGTTAAGCGGCGGAATCCCAAGCACAACGGCAAGCGTATCTGAATCGGGAAAAGCGAAATCTGTTCCCACCACCGTGTTGTTGTCGGAATCAAACGAACCAGCGTTGTCGTAGAAATACCCACCGAGAAGAGCCGAGATGTTGTCATCCTCGTAAACTAGGCGAAGTTCCTGCGTGAAGATGCGGTCATCGCTCATGGAACGCTGCAACATATCGACTTGTCCCGCAGGCAGCGGCAGACCGGTTGTCTCAGGGTTGTTGCTGTCAGGGTCGAAATTGAAGAAACTGTTGCTGTCGATATAGCCTGTGACAGCGGTCACGGAGAAGTTTTCGGAAAAATCGTAACTCAGCTCAGCCGACGCGATGTAAGCCTCAGCGCCCTGTCTATCGATGTTGTTCTGGTTGTTTTCCCGCCTTCCCGTCTGCCGGAAAACCTCCTCTATAATGCGGTTCTCGCCTTCGGTGTTATCGCTGTAGGTAAAGTTAAAGCGCGCGCGCAGGTCTGGCGCGAAATCCGGCGTGACCAGTAAAGTGGCGCGCGCTGTGATCGCTTCGGATTCGTCAATATCGTCGCGTCCCACGAAAGTTCCTTCCTGGAACCCATCCGAAGTCAGATAGTCTCCTGCCAGCCGGAGCGAAACCTGTCCGGGAGCGATCGGGACGGTCAGCGCGGCTGAGCCACGGTAAGAATTGAACTCCGCTGCTTCAACTTGATACGCGCCTTCGAACGTATCGCCGGGGTCTACTGTACGCACGACAATAGCACCGGCCAGCGAGTTACGCCCCTGGATGGTCGATTGCGGACCGCGGAAAATCTCGACACTCTGGGCATCCCACAGGCTAAAAGCTCCGTTGGCGAGCAAGCTGCTCGGGATGAAAACGCCATCCACAAAGATGGAGGCGACGTCGCTCGTTGCTTCGCCCGAACCTGCACCTGTATTGCGAAGTCCGCGGATCGAAAAACCGGCGCCGTCGAACAAGCTGGCAACGTTGGCAGTCTGGCCGATCACATCGAAAATGTCGCGAAAGTTTGCATCTTGGATCGCCTGCTGATCGACCACCGCGACCGATGCCTGCGTGTCCTGGAGATCGCGCGCGATTTTTTGGCCAGTAACGATAATGACCGAACTGTCCTCGTCCGTGTCGCCACTTTGCTGGGTCTCTTGATCGGGATCGGGCGATGCGAACGCTTCTTGCGCCAGTGCGCTGCTGTGCGCGAGTACAGTCGCGGCAAGACCAGTTCCAAGCATCAAAGAACGCTGCATCCGGCGCGCCAAAGAGACTTTCATATTCAATCCTTCGAAATGTTGCCGGAGCGCGGGTTAAAGAGGATCATTCGCATTTGCAACGTTAATGCGAGCCGTTTGCAACTCATAGCGAGGTGTGGTTTGCGCGCCACAAACAAGGGTGATCGCTTCTTTGATGCAGGCCTTACGTGGCGCTCGCCGCGCTTAGGCCTTGGCGGGTTCCACCACGCACAGCACGGCTTCAACCTGCACTTGCCCGCCTTCGGAAGCCTCAAGCCCTGTGACCGTCCCATTAAAGGGCGCGGTAAGCGCGTGCTCCATTTTCATCGCCTCGAGCACCATCAGCCGCTGCCCAGCGGTGACTTGGTCGCCTTCGGCGACGTCCACCGCGATGACCTTGCCCGGCATGGGAGCGAGGATTGCGCCGTCGGCGGCGGAGGCGTGGCCGGTGCCTCGTTGCCGGTCCAAGGTAAGTTGCCTTGGAAAGGCATCCACGAACACATTAGCATATTCGCCGGGCTCTGCATCCGTGGGTTCATCGATGGCGACCTCGTACAGCTCACCATCACTGTCCCTTAGACGGACGATGGTATCGCGTGAGCTGTTGAGCCGAAAACTGGTGGCACGGGACCAAGGCCCAGTTCCTGGCGAAGCAGCAAGCAACTCAGCAATTTGCTTGAGGTGTTCAGCGCGCGGCGGAAGAGGCCTGGAAAGCCGTTCAACGTTTTCGCCTACAAAGGCTGTGTCAAAGTCGCCGAGCCGTACAGGCTGTTCGTCGAGCAATTGCCAAAGGAAGCCAGCATTGGTCTTTACTGGCCAGACGCCTACCTTCCGAACAAGTGAAGACAATCCCTCAATGGCTTGCACGCGATCACCGGCGTGGAAAATGAGCTTCGCAATCATAGGGTCGTAGAACGGCGAGACGTCGCCGCCCTCATCGACTCCGCTTTCGACTCGCAATTCTGAAGGCAGAACGAGTTCTTCCAACCGCCCCGTACTCGGCAAGAACCCCTTAGCAGGGTCCTCCGCATAAAGCCGCGCCTCAATCGCATGGCCGTTAATGCTCAGCTCGTCCTGCTTGAGCGGGATCGGCTCGCCCGCCGCGACGCGCAGCTGCCATTCCACCAAGTCCACCCCGGTGATCTCCTCGGTGACGGGGTGTTCCACCTGAAGCCTTGTATTCATCTCCATAAAGAAGATGCGGTCGGCGCGCAGGCCCTCGCTCGCGTCGGCGATGAATTCGATTGTGCCTGCGCCCTCATAGTCCACCGCTTTGGCGGCGCGTACGGCGGCGGCGCAGATTTCTTCGCGGGTCGCGTCGTCCAGGCCGGGCGCGGGGGCTTCTTCGATCACCTTCTGGTGGCGGCGCTGGAGCGAGCAGTCGCGCTCGAACAGGTGGACGACGTTGCCATGAGCATCGCCGAAGACCTGCACTTCAATATGGCGCGGGGAGGTGATCCACTTTTCCAGCAGCACTTCGTCATTGCCAAAGCTCGCCTTGGCCTCGCGCCGGCAGCTTTCGAGCGCACTCGCGAAGTCCTCTGGCGCATCGACCTTGCGCATCCCCTTGCCGCCGCCGCCTGCGACCGCTTTGATCAGGACCGGATAGCCGATGGCGTCAGCCTCTTGCGAGAGACGCTCGAGCGATTGATCTTCGCCCAGATAGCCCGGCGTCACCGGGACGCCTGCGGCGATCATGCGCTCCTTCGCGGCGTCTTTGAGACCCATCGCGCGGATGCTCTCCGGTTTCGGTCCCACCCAGATCAGTCCCGCGTCGATCACCGCCTGCGCGAACCTGGCGTTCTCGGAGAGAAAGCCATAGCCCGGATGGATCGCCTCCGCGCCCGTTGCCTTGGCCGCCGCGATAATTTTTTCGCCCACAAGATAGCTCTCGGCAGCAGGCGAGGGGCCGATATGGACCGCCTCGTCAGCGCTCCGCGTGTGCAGCGCCTTGGCATCCGCGTCCGAATAGACCGCGACGGTGGCGATGCCCATGGCCTTTGCGGTGCGCATAATGCGGCAGGCGATCTCGCCGCGATTGGCTATGAGGAGCTTCTGGATCACTAGTACAAGTCCGATGCCCGTGTGCATTTTGCCGCGACGTCTTGAAAGAACTTACGTCTTTGGTCGGCCAGGAATCTGACGAGGCACATAAGCGCAAGAATGACCCAACTGTAAGCATCAGCAGGATCGAACGCCGCCTTGACCAAGCTCATTGCAAGTAGGAGGGTGAATAGCGGCACCGCGCCCGTCTCGCGCGCCAGAGCCTTATCCCAAGGTAGCAGGAATGCATCTCCCATGTAATATAAGCGATTGGCACCGAGGCGCTTGCGAAATCGGATCATTGCGTTTGCCATAACGAGCCTTTTCACATCCGAAACACACCAAAGCGGGGAGCTTCCGCAATCGGAGCCTCCAGCGTCGCTGCAAAGGCCAATCCCAGCACGTCGCGCGTCTGCACCGGATCAATCACGCCGTCGTCCCATAGCCGCGCAGTGGCGTAATAAGGGTTGCCTTCATCCTCGTATTTCTGGCGGATCGGAGCCTTGAAGGCCTCGGCCTCGTTTTCGCTCCAAGTGTAAGCGTCGCGGTGGACGGTGGCGAGCACGGATGCAGCCTGTTCGCCGCCCATCACGGAAATGCGCGCGTTGGGCCAGGTGAACAAGAAGCGCGGGCTGTATGCGCGACCCGCCATACCATAATTGCCCGCACCAAAGCTGCCGCCGATCACCACGGTAATCTTGGGCACCGTTGCGGTGGCAACCGCTGTCACCAACTTCGCACCATGTTTCGCGATGCCTTCCGCCTCGTATTTCCCGCCGACCATAAAGCCGCTGATGTTCTGCAAGAACAGCAGTGGAATGCGGCGTTGGCACGCGAGTTCGATGAAATGCGCGCCCTTTTGAGCGCTCTCGGAAAACAGCACGCCATTGTTGGCAAGGATCGCCACGGGCATGCCCCAGATATGGGCAAATCCGCACACCAAAGTGGAGCCATAGTGCTGTTTGAACTCGTGGAACTCACTACCATCGACGATGCGCGCGATAACTTCGTGAACGTCGTAGGGTGCGCGCACATCCTCTGGGACGATGGCATAAAGGTCCTCGGCGTCGAACTTGGGTGGGCGCGGGTCTTTGATGTCCACGTGGCTCGCCGCGCCGGTGTTCTCTCCGAAATGCGAGACAATATCGCGCACAATGGTGAGCGCGTGTTCATCGTTTTCGGCAAGGTGATCGACCACGCCCGATTTCTTTGCGTGAAGATCGCCGCCACCCAGATCCTCGGCACTGATTTCCTCACCCGTGGCGGCTTTGACCAGGGGAGGGCCGGCGAGGAAGATCGTCCCTTGATTGCGCACAATCACCGTCTCGTCCGACATCGCCGGCACATAAGCGCCACCGGCGGTGCAGCTTCCCATCACACATGCGATCTGCGGAATGCCCAGCGCAGACATGTTTGCCTGATTGAAGAAGATCCGCCCGAAATGGTCGCGATCGGGAAACACCTCGGCCTGATGCGGCAGGTTCGCCCCGCCTGAGTCGACTAGGTAGATGCAAGGTAGGCGGTTCTCCTGCGCAATCTCCTGCGCGCGCAGATGCTTCTTGACCGTCATCGGATAGTACGTGCCGCCTTTGACTGTCGCATCATTGCAGACGATCATTACCTGGCGGCCCGATACGCGCCCAATGCCGCAAATGATGGAGGCGGCGTTGATGTCGCCTTCATACAAGCCATTGGCCGCGAGCTGACCAATTTCAAGAAAGGGCGAGCCGGGATCGAGAAGTCGCTCCACCCGCTCACGAGGGAGAAGTTTCCCACGCGAGACATGCCGCTCGCGTGAGCGCTCGGAGCCGCCCAAGGCCGCCTTGGCCACGTCTTCACGCAAATCGCTGGCCAGCGCCTTGTTGTGCTCAAACCGCGCTTTGGCGTCAGACGCCTCGCGGTCGATTTTTGATGTGAGAACGGATGCGGTCATTTCGCGGTATCCAATTTCAATAGATCCTCATCAAACCATACATCTGCGTAATCGGGAGCGAGCAAAAAGCGCCAGCCCGGTGGTAGCGTCAAGAAATCAAGGGCTTGCGGCAGATAATCAACCAGGTGCTCCCAGCAAAGCGGTTCAAAAAAATCGGTCGCATCGGACGATTCTTCGCCCACCCAAATATACCAGCCGTTCGATCGCCCCTCTGGCGGATGACGTAGACCATTGATCGGCCATTGTTCCGAAAGTGTCGACCGAGCCAATCCAACTACGGTTTCGGGATGCGGCGGAACAGATTCGCCCGCTCTTTCAATCGCTATGACGCTTGGGAGAGTTGGGCGAGCTCGCAACTAACCCGCAGCCCCGATCAATTCGCGCCCGATCAGCATGCGGCGGATCTCGTTCGTTCCCGCACCAATATCGAGCAGCTTGGCATCGCGCATATAGCGTTCGACCGGCCAGTCGGTCGTATAGCCTGCGCCGCCCAGCGCTTGCACACTCTCCGCTGCCACACGGAACGCGTTCTCGCTCGAAAGCAGGATAACGCCTGCCGCATCGAAGCGTGTCGTCTGGCCAGCGTCACATGCTTTGGCGACCGCATAGGTGTAGGCCCGCGCGGACTGCAGTGCGACATACATGTCGGCAATCTTGGCCTGCATGATCTGGAAGCTGCCGATCGGTTTGCCAAACTGCTTACGCTCGCGCAGATACGGGATGACCGTATCAAGGCAGGCCTGCATGATGCCCAATTGCAGCCCTGCTAGTACGACGCGCTCGTAATCCAGCCCGCTCATCAGTACGCCAACGCCGCCATTAACCGGACCCATCACGCGGTCCTCGGGAATATGGCAGTCGTCGAACACCAGCTCGGCGGTGGGCGAACCCTTCATGCCGACCTTCTCGATCTTCTGGCCGATCGAGAAACCCTCATCGCCCTTTTCAATCAGGAAGGCGGTGATCCCGCGCGATCCGGCACTGCCATCGGTCTTGGCATAGACAACGAGCGTATCGGCTTCGGTTGCGTTAGTGATCCAGAACTTGGTACCGTTGAGAACGTAACCGCCTTGTACGGCTTCAGCCTTCAGCTTCATCGAAACGACATCAGACCCGGCGTTCGCCTCTGACATGGCGAGGCTGCCGACATGCTCGCCCGAGATCAGACCTGGTAAATACTTCGCCTTTTGCTCGTCATTGCCCCAGCGTCGGATCTGGTTGAGACACAGATTGGAGTGAGCGCCATAGGAAAGACC
>JBCCJD010000022.1:0-48590 GCA_039027955.1 Pseudomonadota bacterium | reverse complement strand
TCTCGCGCCCGAGATTTTCGCGCTCAGCGACATATTCCATTTCCGGCGTGATGATGCCGCGCCGCGCATAATGCATCTGCGTGACATTGCCGGTCTGACCCGGCCCGGTCTTAGCCCGAAGCGGGCGTTTGACGACATTGGGAAAGGCCGGAACGCCGCCTGAGCGATCCGGCCCAAGCTGGCCGTTATCCTCCGGCTTCACTTGGCGCGCTGGATATTCCTCAACATCGCCGCGCGCTCTGATCCAATCCGCGCGCAAGTGCGGCAAGCCAGCATTGATATCGATCGAGGCGCGCGGATCTGTGTAAGGACCGGACGTGTCATAGACGCGCACCGGCTCTTCCCCATCTTCAAGCAGAATCTCTCGCATCGCCACTCGAACGCCGCTCCCGGTGCGCGCACCGACATGCACTTTGCGACTGCCTTTGATCGGGCCAGTCGTAACACTGATCGCAGGCCCTGTTTCGGGTATGTCCAGCGGGGAATCGATGTCGGCCATAGGTGCGCGCTCCTCTCGCATCGGAGAGAGGGACCGTCGGGCGTCGAGCTGGAAGATCAGACGCTGCCCACTCCCTCCGCTGATGTTAATCAGTTCAGGTTCAACGGGTCGGGCGGCGCTTACCCCGCCCCTCTCAGCGAAAAGCTCGCTCCCCGGGGATGACCGAATAGATATGCTAGGGCGCGCGAATGAGCAATGGCTTTCTGGCGGTTAGGCTTCAGCCTTAGGCATGGGGATCTCTTCAACCACGAAACCGGGCGCGGAGAATTCGACCTGACCTTTTGGCGTGCCCAGCACCAAAGTCATCGCTTCCGGGCCTTCTTTGACCTCCTGTCGGATGCCGAGCTCACGAAACAGCGTGTTCAGCTGACTGGCAATCGGGCTCATCAGTTCGAAGCGCTCCAGCGTAACCTGCGACGCGTCATCCATCCATTCCCTGCGAGAGTGCCATTCGATCACGCATGGCCGTGTGCTGCGGAAGCCTGGCCCGATAACCGCATTGGTGTAGCTGATTGAAACGCCTTCGCGCTCATGATGAAACGTCTGCTGCATCTCCAGCGGCGCGCCCAGCGCGCTCGCAGAGCTGGCAAACTCTGCGATATTTTGTGTCGCGACATACCAGAAGAGCGGTTGCGGTTCATCGAAATGCCGGATGACGTCGATCATCGGGTGAGACCCTTGCCAGTCGGGATTGGGGCCAAGGATCTCCAGAAACCGTCCATGTCCCAGCGGCACAACGCCGCTCCAATAAAACTGCTCTGGCTCGGGCTTTTCGCCAACCCTCGGCTCGATGCCGAAAAGGTCAGCGATGCGGCGAACCCCTTTCAGAGTATCGGACACGCCTAAAGCGACATGGTCGAGCGAACCTCCACCGCGGTCTAAGACAACACTCACTTCCCATCCTCCTTTTTTTACGAATGCCTCGCAATAGCATATTTTCGATCCCGCGCCAATTGGGGACAAGCCGATGCGCCAGAGTGACGCCGCAGTGTTTAACGCAGGTGCGATGCGGAAAACGTGGTTTCGCCAAGGAGGGTGCGCCGGTGCTATGGTTAATGAAGAGTACCTGTAAACAAAGGCATTTCCTACAATACAGCGGAGACCTGATCCTGTACTGCGCTCTTGCCAGAGGGGTATTTTTTAAAGGGGTAGGTCAGGTCCACAAGAACGTTTGATGCTGCACTGAAGCATCGCCCGGGTCGCGCTGGGCCTCGCCTTCACTCCAGATGTGAAGGGGGAAGAAACGTGAAAACCAAGCTGCTTATTTCAACCGCGCTCATTGCAGGTGCGGCATCACTGTTCATCACGCCAGAGCCAGTGCGCGCAGACGATTGTCTGCTTGACCGCGATAATGACGGCAATGTCGATGCAGGCTCGACTGACAATGATGGCGGGGCGAACTCGAACAATGACGACACCTCGCTTGCTTGCGGGGTTGGCGCTCAAGCCACCGGCGCGTTCGCGATCGCAATCGGGAGCGATTCCGATGCTTCAGGAGAGCGAACGATTTCGATCGGACGTATCTCGGAGGCAAACGCAGACGACGCATCAGCGGTCGGACACTTTGCTAAAGCAAACGGCGTGCAATCGACAGCGCTCGGACAGAGTGCTGATGCAATCGCTGATCAATCGACTGCGCTGGGTCAGGATTCGCTCGCCAATGGCGTGGGTTCGGTCGCTGTCGGACGAAGCACGGACGCGCTGGGCATCGGGTCGCTGGCTATTGGCGGTGATGGTACTGATGCCGGGGCTGATGGCGCGCGTGCGGTGTTCAACGATTCGACTGCCGTGGGAGCAGACACCTTTGCCAACGCGCTGTTCGCGACTGCTCTGGGTGCGCAGGCACAATCGACTGGAACGCGGTCCTTGGCCGTTGGATCAGAAGCCAATGCCAGCGCGAGCAACGCCATCGCCATCGGCAACGCATCAACCACGAGCACCGACGGCAGTGTCGCAATTGGCGGGGATGCTGGCGATGTCGATTCGCTCGGGGCTCAGGCCACGGGTGCTGATTCAGTGGCAATCGGCGGCGATGCTGTCTCTTCGGCGCCAGGCACCACCGCGATCGGCAACGCCGCAGAAGCCACGAACACTGGAAACACGGCGGTTGGCCAGTCCTCTTCTGCGACCGGTGTCAACTCGATTGCGATTGGACAGATTTCCGACGCAGCCGGCAATTTCGGCGTCGCCGTCGGCGTCAACGCACGGGCACAGAGAACGCGCTCGATCGCGCTCGGTGTCTCGGCCCTTGCCTCAGCCAGCGGCGCAATCACGATTGGCGGCTTCTCGGAAGCGTCTGGCACGGATAGTGTCGGGATCGGGCAGGATGTTATTGCATCGGGTTTCGCCTCTGTGGCCATCGGCGGCGATGGCGGCGACGGGGGCAGCGACGGGGCGATAGCATCAGGCAACAACGCGATTGCCTTCGGGGTGGACACTCTGGCCGATCAGAACGGGGCGATTGCGATTGGTGCAGGCGCATCAGGCACAGGCGTTAACTCAGCCGCGTTCGGCGTTGGCACGACAGCCAGCGGCGGCGATGCGACAGCGGTGGGCTTTGGCGCCGGGGCAGCAGGGACGGCGGCTAGCGCGTTTGGTAATGGCGCTAGCGCGAGCGCTTCGACTTCGACTGCAGTGGGTCGGCAAGCCAATGCGAGCGGCGGGAGTGCAACGGCGATCGGTAATGCCTCTGCCGCCAGCCAGAATGTCGCGACTTCGGTCGGTGCAGCGGCCTCTGCTGGCGGAGTGGGTGCTACGGCTGTCGGGCGCAGCGCTAATGCTTCAGGTGTTTTTGCGACCGCGCTAGGCAGCGAAGCCACTGCGAGCTTCAACCGCTCGACTGCTGTGGGCGATGGTGCAACCACGTCTGCTGCGCGCGAAGTGGCGCTGGGCGGAACCGGCTCATCGGTGCGGATTGGCGATATCGATGCCTCCACTGCTGCCCAGGTCGGCCCGGTCGATGCAGTCACGGTCGATGCCAATGGTGTGCTTGGCCGGCAGAGTGTCGCCACTGCTGCCTCGGTCGACAATGTCCGGGTCTCGATGAACGCGCTCGCACAAGTCACTGAAGGCCAATTCAACCAGCTTGAAGGCCGGGTCAACGGGATCGATGCGCGTCTGTCAGGGCTGGAATTCGCGTTAGAGGATGTCGAGCAGAGCCTCGCTGGCGGGATCGCCGCCACTGCCGCGCTCGGCAGCGCTGTCGTCATTCCCGACAAGAGCTTCACTCTGGCAGGCAATGTCGCGACCTATCGCGGCGAGCAGGGTTTTGCTTTGACGCTGGTGGGCCGAGCCAGCGAGAGCCTGGCGCTTACGGCCGGGGTCGCGGGCAATACCGGCGATGGCGATGTGGTTGCGCAAGCCGGCTTTGCCTTCGGGTTCTGAAGAAGGCGAGACTAACGGCAGCAGCGCGGGCGAGCGCTCACTCGATCACTCGCCCGCGAACCATTACAAAATCAACCTCTTCAAGCACTCTCACATCGTCAAGCGGATTGCCATCAACCGCGATCAGATCAGCTGAATAGCCCGTCGCCAACTGGCCGATCTCGCGCTCCAGCCCAAGGATGGCTGCTGCACCGGTTGTCGCGCTGGCAAGCGCTGCACGCGAGGACATCCCGCCTTTTACCATCAGCGCAAATTCGCCTGCATTTTGGCCATGCGGGAACACTCCGGCATCGGTTCCGAATGCAATCGGCACATCGTATTCAAGCGCTCGCTCGATAATTGTATCGGCAATCTGCGAGACCGCGAGGATCTTCGCTTCGACCACGGGCGTGTAGAATTGCTTGCCGAGATTGCGCTTGATCCCTTCAAACGCCATCAAAGTCGGGACCAGCGTTGTGCCGGCATCGCGCATTGCCTTGGCGGCGGCTTCATCGATGTAAGTGCCGTGCTCAATCGTGTGCACGCCCGCTTTCGCCGCCGCTTCGATCCCGCGCGCGCCGTGGGCATGCGCGGCGACTTTCAGGCCGAGCAGCTCAGCGGTCTCGACAATCGCGGTCATTTCCTCAGCTGTGAAGTGCTCTTCAAGCCCGCGCCCTTGCTGGCTCAGAACCCCGCCTGTGGCAGTGATTTTGATAAGGTCAGCGCCGTATTTCGAGGCAAGCCGGACTTTCGCGGCGCATTCGACC
This sequence comes from Pseudomonadota bacterium, assembly GCA_039027955.1. Lineage (GTDB taxonomy): Bacteria > Pseudomonadota > Alphaproteobacteria > Sphingomonadales > Sphingomonadaceae > Erythrobacter. The sequence continues at coordinate 43,961 of JBCCJD010000022.1, read as the reverse complement.
GGACCTGTGCAGGTGAAGCCGGAACTGATCGCATCGTTCACGCTCTGGCGAAAACCGTTCGTGTCGCCATGCCCGCCTATAATGGCAATCGTGCGCGCAGACGTGATCACCCGCGGCCCCGGCACGATCCCTTCGGCGGTCGCGCGGCGCAGCGCCTGCGTTACCTGATCCGTGCGTGAGCCAAGATCGCGCACCGTCGTAAAGCCTGCGCGGGCGGTAATCAGTGCGTTCTTGGCCGCGATCAAAGTGTAGTGCTCAGGCGGGTTCGTCGCCGCGCGCCAAAACTCGCCCGAAGGATCGCCTGACAGATGCGTGTGCAGATCGATGAGGCCCGGCAGCACAGTCTTGTCGGAAAGATCAATGAACTGCGTCTCAGCCTCTGCTGCAAGGTCAGCGTCGGCCTGTGCGCGGGCGGCGGGATCAGTGATGATTTCGCGGACCTTGCCGTCTTCGATGACAATTAATGCAGGTCCGGTCGGCTCGCTCTCGGCATCGACCAGGACACTGCCTGCTTTGATGGCCATGACTTGCGCAATAGCAGGAGGAGCGGCGAGCATTGCGCAAACGCCGAGCGCGATAGCGGTGATATGCGCGAGTGGTTTCATGAGGGTCCTCTCCCGGATTGATCCATCATCGAGCCGTGTTCGCACCTGAACGCGGCCGCAATGCAGACCTTTGCCATCGAACCATCACACGTTACAAGTCTTTGTAACTATTCCATAATGATAGAACATATCATAACATCGAGCGGCTGACCGGCATCAGCGCCTCACTTCCGTTCAGCCCTCTTTACGCTTTCGCAGCGCGATGTGGCCCCGAGCTAGAAAGTATATCCAATGCCCAGCCCGCCGATAAACTGGTTCGCATCGCCGCGAATATCAGTGAAAGGCGTATCCGCTGCATCGTTTACCAGCCGCGAATAGCCCAGCACGGTGTAGATATTGAGCCCGCCATTCAGCAGATTACCGTCCAGATCGAAATTCGTAACAGCCAAAACGCCGACCGAGTTGAGCCCGCCTTCGGCATCGAATTGAGGCAAGCCGCTGGTCACGCTCTGATCGGGCGTGACGGAAAAATAGTATCGCGCATAATCATCATCGACAAACTGAAGATTGGCCGCCGCCTGAAACGCAATACCGCGGCCAAAATTGGTGCGATAACCAACAGTAGGCTCAATCAGCATGCCTTCATGCGCGCCTGCGACATCCCAGCGGACCTGAGTAGACAGTACGAGCGTGTCGCGCGGGCCAAAGACACCCGGGATGGCTACGCCGACATTAGCGCCAACTTCGACCGCCAGATCGAGATCTTCGAGTGTTTCGACAACTTCATCTTCGATCTGAGCCACTCGGTCGTTACGGATGCGGAAAGCGGGCCCGGCGCTGATCCTGGTCTTGCGGGGGCCAAAACCGGGCTCTGGCGACAGCACGTCCAAGACAAATCCGGGACCATTAGGGCTGATGCCAACGCCGCCGACCCGGCCTACAATCAGCGGTAAGGGAAACAGGATGTAATCATCCGAACCGGCATAGCTTGGGACCAGTCCCGCTCCAAGACCAACCGAGACCCAGGTCTCATCGAACACCGGCCCGCCCGGCGGCATTCCGGGCGGCATGGCGGGAGGTCCGCCAGCAGGCCTTTCGCTCGGCGGACCGGCTTGAGGCCGGGACCGCTCACCAGACTCCCCCCGCCCACCGCTTCTCTCAACCTCGGTTGGCGCAGGCTCTAGCGTGTCCAGGGAAAACGTCGCTAACCCGGCCTCCAATTGATTGGTCGTCTCCGCCGCGCTGGCAGCGGTTACGCTGGTGAAACACAGCGCAAGGGTGAAGGGCGCGTAACAAGCGATAGCCTTTTTCACTGGGGGTTCTCCTGGGAGGGGTAAGGAAGGCGTGTATAGAGCAATAAATGAACGAGACCGTTTGGGTTTCCAAAGTAATGCCTTGTATCTTTTGGTCCCTGAATTGTGGCTGCGTGCTTCGCAGCAAAAGGTGCACGCTTTGTTGGCGGCCAAGTAAGCGCAAGTCACAAGCGGGCAACCCGAAGATCGACCGGGCGAGCCCCTGGTCGATCGGCTAACATTGCTCCTGCGAACACTCTCGCCTAGGGCGGTCGGGCGATGAGCGACTCAAAATACGACGTGGCGATTGTAGGCGGCGGTCTGGCCGGCGGCCTCATCGCTCTGGCTTTGCAACGCCAGGCCCCGGATACTCGGTTTGTCCTGTTCGAAGGCGGCGCGATGCTCGGTAGGAACCATCGCTGGAGCTGGTTCAGCAGCGATCTCAGCGAAGCCGCGACAGAGCTTCTCTCCGGATTTTCGCTGCAAGCCTGGGATGAAGGCTATGAGATCGCCTTTCCGCGCTATGCCCGTACGCTCGACACGTCCTATCGCTCGCTATCGAGCGCGAATTACCATGCCAAACTGTCCGCTGAACTGCCTGGTGACGCGGTTCGCTTGAATACCCGGGTGGCGAGCCTTGATGCCTCAGGTGTCACGCTTGAAACCGGCGAACGGGTGGATGCCAAGCGCGTGATCGATTGCCGCACCTTTCAACCGAGCACTAAACTGGCGGGCGGTTGGCAAGTGTTTCTGGGCCAGCATATCAGATGCGATGAACCGCACGGTCTCACTCGTCCGGTGATCATGGATGCAACGGTCGATCAGGTGGCGCCGCACGGCAATGGCGGGGCTTACCGTTTTGTCTATGTCCTTCCGCTGAGCGACGATGAGGTCTTCGTTGAAGACACGTATTACGCCGATGAGCCGCGCATGGACAAAGAGCAATTGTGGAGCCGGACACAAGCCTATGCTCACAGCCATGGTTGGCATGGCGAGGTCATCGGCCACGAAACGGGTATTCTCCCGGTGCTCACCGGCGGCGATTTCGGCGCGGCGCTCGATGAAATCGCAATCCCGGGCGTGGCGATGGCCGGTTCGCGCGGAGGGTTCAGCCACCCGCTGACGAGTTACACGCTCCCCTTCGCCGCCGAAAACGCGCTCGCGATCGCCCGCTTGCTGTGGGCGCGCCCGAGCACTACTGCAGACGAACTCGCTGCGTTCTGCACAAAGCGGGCGCAGGCGCATTGGCGCCAGACCGGGTTTTACCGGTTCCTCTCGCGTATGTTGTTCGAAGCAGCCAACCCGGCAGAACGGGTCGTAGTGTTTGAGCATTTCTACGGCCTATCAGGCGAACTCGTTGAACGCTTCTATGCAGGTCAATCTTCTTGGCCAGATCGCTTGCGCATCCTCAGCGGAAAACCGCCCGTAGCTGTGTCACGCGCGATCCGTGCTATGGTCTCGCGCGGGATCCCATTTAGTGTGGAGAAAATGGCATGAACGCCGACGCGCAACTCGATCTCAGCCCGGCCACACCGGTAAATGGCAAAGGGATCGATCCGGATCTTGCCGCGCGCTATGCTGGTAAGCGCGCTTGCGTGATCGGATCAGGCTTTGGCGGGATGGCGCTGGCGATCAGGCTGCAATCTACAGGGATTGCGACCACGGTGGTGGAAGCGCGCGACAAGCCCGGCGGGCGCGCCTATTTCTGGGAAAAAGACGGCTTTATTTTCGATGCCGGGCCGACCGTGATCACCGACCCGCCTTGCCTTGAAGAGCTGTGGCAGCTGACCGGCCATGACATCGCTGAAGACGTCGAGCTCATGAAAGTGATGCCGTTTTACCGGCTCAACTGGCCTGACGGGACCAATTTCGACTATTCGAACGACGAAGATGAACTGAACGCGGAAATCGCAAAGCTCAACCCCGATGACGTGCTCGGCTATGCCCGCTTCCTCGAATATTCGAACCGGGTCTACGAAGAAGGCTATCTCAAGCTAGGCACGAAGCCGTTCCTCGATTTCAAGACCATGCTCAAAGCCGCTCCGGCGCTGGTCAAAGAGCAGGCCTGGCGCAGCGTCTATTCAATGGTGTCGAGCTACATCAAGCACGAGAAACTGCGCGAGGCGTTCAGCTTTCATTCGCTGCTGGTCGGCGGCAACCCGATGAAGACCTCCAGCATCTATGCGCTCATTCACAAGCTTGAAAAGGACGGCGGCGTGTGGTGGGCGCGCGGCGGCACAAACCGCCTGATTGCGGGCATGGTGCGGCATTTTGAGCGGCTGGGCGGCACCATGCGCGTGAGCGATCCGGTGGTTCAGGTTCACACGATCGGCACGCGCGCAACAGAGGTCGAAACCAAATCGGGCTGGAGACAGCGCTTTGATGCGGTCGCGTCCAACGGCGACATCATGCATTCCTACAAGGATTTGCTGTCCGGCTCCAAGCGCGGTCAGTCCATGGCGAAATCGCTGAAACGCAAGAGCTTTTCCCCTTCGCTGTTTGTCCTGCATTTCGGCCTCGAAGGCACTTGGCCGGGCATTGCGCATCACATGATCCTGTTCGCGCAGCGCTATAAGGGATTGCTTGACGACATCTTTTCCAATGGCGTTCTGCCTGAGGACTTCGCGATCTATCTGCACCACCCGACTGTAACCGATCCCAGCATGGCGCCTCCCGGCAAAAGCACGTTTTACGCGCTGGTCCCGGTTGCGCATATGGGCAAGCTTGCGGTTGATTGGGACGACGTCGGGCCCAAGCTTGAAAAGATGATCCTTGATGAGATCGGTCGCCGTCTGATCCCGGACATTCATGATCGGATCGTCACCAAGTTTTCCTATGCGCCTAAGGACTTCAAGCAGGATTTGAGCGCACATATGGGAAGCGCGTTCAGCCTTGAACCTTTGCTATGGCAAAGCGCGTATTTGCGCGGCCACAACCGCGATGATGTTATCGAGAACTTCTATCTCGTTGGCGCAGGCACGCATCCGGGCGCTGGCATTCCGGGGGTTGTCGGCAGCGGTAAGGCAACGGCTGGCCTGATGCTCGAAGACTTGGCGATCAAGGAGACGGTGTGAGCCTAGTCGACGTTTTCAACGAAAGTTGGAGCTGGACAGGTTTTACGGCAAGCCGAGTCCGGGCTCAGAGCCCGATGGGCCATCTCATCCTAAGCGATGCGGAGGAAAACTTCGTCTATCTGGACACCGATGGATTGTCGCTCATACCGCTGGGCTCTCGGGAAGAAGCAGAGGCGCATCTGGCGCAAGAGGAAGCGCAAGACCTTTGGTGGGGCGGTGATCTTATCGCCAACGCGCGTGAGAAATTAGGCGAACCGCCCGAAGGCTCGGTTTTCTCGCTGACTCCGGCGGCCTTGATCGAAGGGCGCTACGAACTCGAAAATATATGGATTATCTCGCTCGAAGAGTTAATCGCGTTCACTGGTCAAGCCGCTCGCCAGTTGAAGGACGTGCCGGACGGCGCGCAAATCATAATTGAAGTGACCGACTGAATGAAACGCCTTGCTGTCTATTGCGGCTCCGCTTCGCCAGCTGATCCGCGCTACATCGAACTTGCTGAAGACGTCGGCGCGGCGCTCGCTCAGCGCGGCATCGGCGTCGTCTATGGCGGCGGGCGGCTGGGCCTGATGGGCGCGGTCGCGAAAGGCGCCAAAGCCGCGGGCGGCGAAGTCATCGGGATCATCCCCGACAGCCTGATCAAGGCCGAAGTCGCCAATCACGATTGCGACGAGCTTATCAGCGTTTCCGGCATGCATGAGCGCAAGCAAAGGTTCACTGACCTCTCGGACGGTTTCGTCACTCTGCCCGGCGGAGTGGGCACGATGGACGAGCTCTGGGAAGCGATGAGCTGGGCGCAGCTCGGCTATCATTCGGACCCGGTGGGCCTCCTCAACGCTTTCGGATTCTATGACGATCTGATCCGCTTTAAGAGCCGGATGGTAGAAGTCGGCTTTGTCCGCGAAGCCCATCAGAACATTCTGATCGCCGCTGATACTTTGCCGGTTCTGCTTGAAAAGATGGAGCAATATCAGCCTCATACCCCGATCTTCCGGATGAAGGCTGAGGAGCTTTAAGGGTTAAGCTGGCGATGGGCGTAGAACCCACCTCTGACTTCGCACAGGAACCGAGCCGGCGCGACGTGCTGGTCGAACATGCGCGGCTTGCGATCAAACACGGCTCGCAAAGCTTTTCCGCAGCAGCACGGCTGTTCGATGCCGAAACGCGCGAGCGCGCCTGGCTGCTTTATGCCTGGTGCAGGCGCTGCGATGATATCGCCGATAACCAGGTGAAAGGCGGCCCGCTGGGCGATCAGTCCGATCTCGACGCGCGGCTTGCGCTGATCCGCAAGCTCACCGCTAAAGCGTTTTCAGGCGAGCCGACCGGCGATCCGGCATTCGATGCGCTTGGCGTGGTGGCCAAGGAATGCGGACTGACCCCGCAAATGGCAGAAGACGTGATTGCAGGCTTTGCGCTCGATGCCGAGGACTGGCGCCCACGCACCGAAGCGGACATGATGCAATATTGCTATCATGTCGCAGGCGCCGTCGGCGTCATGATGGCGGTCGTGATGGGGGTTGATCCAAAGGATGTCGACACGCTCGATCGGGCGTGCGATCTCGGCCTTGCTTTCCAGTTGTCCAACATCGCGCGCGACATTGTCGAGGATGATGCCGCCGGGCGGTGCTATCTGCCGGTCACCTGGCTGGTTGAAGAGGATATCGAGCCTGGCCAACATACTAAGCCGCATCACCGCGAAGAGCTTGCCGAAATGGCCGCGCGGCTGGTCGCGCTCGTTGAAAAGCACGAAGCCGCCGCCCGTGTCGGCGCAGCGCGTTTGCCTTTTCGCAGCCGCTGGGCGGTGCTTTCTGCAGCGCGGATCTACGGCGCGATCGGCCGCAAGGTCAGGAAACGCGGGATCGAGGCATGGAACAGCCGCACCTATGTGCCGCGTCATGAAAAGGCACTTTACGGCATGCGCGCGTTCCTGTCCGCGTTCATCAATCGGGAAAAGCCGCCACCAGACCCGATCACTTGGGGGATTGCCGACTTCCGGCCTGATCCCGCTTGAAGCGCGTGGACGCTCCGCGTAGCAATCACTCCATGAAAGCTGTCCTGATCGCTCTTGCCGCGCTGTGTTCAGCGCCTGCCCTCGCTGATCCTTCTCGATCCGATGTCGCGTCCGATCCTGAAGGCGAAGTGATCGGTGCAGCGGAGACGTTTTTTGAGGCTTTGCGCGATCCTGACAAGACCGCGCTTGCCTACATGATGCTACCCGAAGGCGTCATCTTCGTTCACGACAGACGCGATCCTGCGGCACCCAAGACCCGCATCGTACCGGCTGGCACGCACCTTGAAAGCTGGACCAAATCGCCGCCCGGCACCGATGAATACATGATCTATGAAACCGTTCTGGTCGACGGCGAGATGGCGCATGTCTGGGGGCCTTATGTGTTCCTCGTTGATGGCAAGCCAACCCATTGCGGGACCAATTCTATGAGCTTTGCCAAAACGGCCGCGGGTTGGCGCGTTGGAAACACCAGTTTCACGATGACCGCGCTTGACGAATGCGAGGCTCTTGGCGCGCCCGATACGGGACAGTAATCCGTCCGAGATGACCTGGGCTAAGGAACTCGAAGAGCTGCGCGCGCGCGAAGCGCTGGCGGAAGAAATGGGCGGCGCAGATAAGGTCGCGCGGCAGCATGGTCGCGGCAAGATGGACGCCCGTGCGCGGCTTGCAGCCCTTGTCGATGACGGTTCATTCCGCGAAATCGGCAAGATCGCAGGGCGCGGGCATTATGACGAAGACGGCGATCTCACCGGTCTGACACCGGCGCCATTCCTGTTTGGCAAAGCGCTAGTGAACGGACGCCCCGTGGTCGCCAGCGCGGATGACTTCACCATCCGCGGCGGCGCAGCAGATGCCGGGATCGCGCGCAAGATGATCCAGGCCGAGATGATGGCCTATGAATACAAGCTCCCGATCATCCGTATGATCGATGGCACAGGCGGCGGTGGATCGGTCAAAACGCTTGAGCAGATCGGCGCGACCTACATCCCTGCAACGCCGGGCTGGAGCGAAATCGTGCGCAATCTTGATGCCGTCCCGGTGGTGGCGCTCGCGCTGGGACCGACGGCGGGACTTGGCGCGGCCCGCACAGTAGCTAGCCATTACTCGATCATGGTGCGCGGCCTTTCACAGATTTTTGCCGCAGGCCCTGCGGTCGTCTCAGCGATGGGATCAGACTATCAGCAGGCCAAGGATCACGACCAAGCCAAAGAAGAGCTGGGCGGCGTCGACATCCATACCCGCAACGGCGTGGTCGATGATGAAGCGTCATCCGAAGCCGAAGCCTTTGCCCGCGCTCGCCATTTTCTGAGCTTCATGCCGGAACATGTCGGTCAGTTGGCGCGCCGCGCGGCTTGCGCAGACCCGGCCAGTCGCCGTGAGGACGCGCTCCTTAACCTCGTTCCGCGCGATGACAAGCAGGTCTATTCGATGCGCCGCGCGCTGGAATTGATCCTCGATAAAGGCACTGTCTTCGAAATCGGCAGGCACTGGGGACGCGCCGCGATCACCGCGCTCGCTCGGCTTAATGGCTGGCCCGTTGCAATCATCGCTTCGGATCCAAGCTTTCTCGGCGGTTCATGGGAAGCCAAGACCAGCGAAAAAGTCGAACGCTTCGTCAAACTCGCTGACCAGTTCCGATTGCCGATCGTGCATCTTGTCGACAATCCCGGTTTCATGATCGGGCGCGATGCGGAAGTGGCAGGCACGATCCGCTATGGCGTTAACGCCATGAACGCGATCTACCGCGCGGATGTGCCGCTTGCGAGCATCGTCCTGCGCCGCGCTTATGGCATTGCAGGGAGCGCGATGAGCAATGCCGATTGCTATCAATACCGGTTCTGCTGGCCGTCAGGCGATTGGGGCAGCTTACCGATCGCTGGCGGGCTGGAAGTCGCTTACAAGTCCGAACTTGAAGCAGCGGACGATCCGGCAGCCGAGTTGGAGGCAATCAAAGCGCGCCTTGCGAAAGTGACCTCGCCTTTCCGCAGCGCTGAACGGTACAACGTCGAAGACATTATCGATCCGCGCGATACACGCCCGCTACTGTGCGAATTTGCAGACCTCGCCTGGCGCAAGCTGAGCGCGGACTAAGACCTAAAAGCTTTTGAGCTTAGTCGGGCCGACGATCCGATCTGGCGGGCCGAACAATTTGCCTTTCTCGCTAAACAGCACCATCGCCAGACAGGCCAGCCCGCTTGCCAGCAAAGCAAGCGCCAGCGGGCGTGCGGTGCCGTCAAACGCATAGCCGATCCCGGCTCCGACAAGCGCTGCGGTGGTCATCCGCACAAACCCGTGCGCAGAGCTCGCCGCCCCTGCGATCGAGAAGAACGGGTTCATCGCAATCGCGCCGAAATTGCTTCCGATAAAGCCAAGCAGCGCCATGTTGATCGCCATCAGCGGTACGAATTGCCACAGGCTTTCGCTCGGCTGGAAGGCGAACCACACTTGGACACTGCTTACAGCAATAAAGGCGAACAGCGCTGTATGGCTCACCCGGCGCGCGCCGAACCGCTCGACAATGCGCGAATTGGACCAGCTGGCGATCGCCATTGAGCCCGCGCAAATGCCGAATACGACCGGGAAGATATCCGCAGCGCCGAAGGTCTCTGAAATGAGCTGCTGGCTTGAATTGATAAAGCCGAACAGCGCGCCAAACACCAGCGAACTGCCGAAGATATAGCCCGCCACGCTTGGCAGGCTGAGCGCTGTGCCCATGTTGCGCACTAGCACTGGCAGCTTGATCGGTTGGCGATTTTCCGCTGCGAGACTTTCCGGCAGCCGGAAATAGACCCATGTGCCGATCACGACCCCTTGCAGCGCCATGGCGGCAAAGATGGCGCGCCAATCCGCCACCAGCAGGATCAATTCACCGATACTGGGCGCAACCGCCGGGACCATCAGGAAGATCACAAAGATCAGGCTCATCATGCGCGCCATCTTGTCTCCGCCGACCCGGTCACGGATGATGGCTGGCGGAAGCGCGACAATGCCCGCGCCGAACAGCCCTTGCGCGGCGCGGATCGCGAGCATCATTTCAGAGCTGGTGGCGAGCGCGCTTGCAAGCGCGAGGAGGATATAGGCGCCGATCGAACCCAGCAGGATCGGACGGCGGCCGAACCGATCCGCCAAAGCGCCGGGCACTAATGCGCCGATCCCTGCGGTCAGCAGGTAGATGCCGATCACGAATTGCCGTTCATTGCCCGGCATGCCGAGCGCCAGCGCCATATCGTCAAGCGCTGGCAGGATCGCATCGATCCCGAAGGCCTGAAGCGCCATCAGCATCGCCATCATCCAGATCAGCTCTGTCTCGCCTAGCCGCGGCGCGGCCGATTCAGGGCTGACAGTTGTGGCCATGCCGGGTCTATTGCCCGCCGGCTCGCCAGTTGACCACTCTTCTTTTCGCATGTGCACAAAATCCTGCATCCAAAGGATGGTTCCGGCAAAGCTTTCTTCTCGCCTGTGAACCTCTTATTTAGTCGCAGGATGGCTGAACATCCGCCTCTTTCGCCTGACGGCGAGCCGGACAGCGACGCGCAAAGCAGCGGCCTGCGCAAAATCATCCATGTCGATATGGATGCCTTCTTTGCCAGCGTTGAACAGCGCGACAATCCGGAATTGCGCGGCAAGCCGGTCGCAGTGGGCGGCTCGTCAGGACGCGGTGTGGTTGCAGCGGCAAGCTATGAAGCGCGCAAATTCGGAGTTCGCAGCGCCATGCCATCGGTCACCGCGAAACGCCGCTGCCCTGATCTCATTTTCGTCAAATCGCGCTTCGATGCCTATAAGGAAGCGAGTCGGCAAATCCGCGCGATCTTCAATCATCACACGCCGTTGGTCGAGCCGCTGAGCCTTGATGAAGCCTATCTCGATGTCACTGAAGACCGGCTCGGGATCGGTTCAGCGACGCGGATTGCGGAACTGATCCGGCAGGAAATCCGCGCCAAAACAAAGCTCACCGCGAGCGCGGGCGTGTCTTACAACAAATTCCTAGCCAAGTTGGCGAGCGACCAAAACAAGCCTGACGGGCTGTGCGTGATCCGTCCGGGCCAAGGCGCAGACTTTGTCGCAGGGCTGGCGATCCGGCGCTTCCATGGTGTCGGACCAAAAGCCGAGATCAAGATGAAACGGCTTGGGATTGAAACCGGGGCTGATCTCGCCGCAAAAGACATCGAATTTCTGCGCAGCAATTTCGGCAGCATGGCCGATTACCTCTATCGCGCCGCGCGCGGGATTGACCTGAGGCCTGTGCGCGCGCACCGGATCCGCAAATCGGTCGGCGGTGAGCGCACGTTCAGCGAAGATATCGGCGGTGCAGCAGCGCTTCGCGAAACGCTTGAGAATATCATCGAGATTGTATGGGACCGGATCGAAGCGGCGAATGCGCGAGGGCGGACCGTCACGCTTAAACTCAAATACACCGATTTCCAGATCAACACGCGAGCCAAATCGGTCGCGCACTGGATCGAAGACAAAGCCGAATTTGCCCGGCTGTCGCGCGAGCTGCTTGATGAAGCGCTGCCTTTGCCAATGCCGATCCGGCTGATGGGCCTCACCTTGTCAAAGCTCGATCATGGCGATGACGAGCCGTCAGCGCAGTCAGATAGTGAGCAACTCTCGCTGCTTTAATGGCAATGTGTCTCTTGCCAGAGCGCAAGCCGTGAACGCGCCAGTTGGCCTAATTTCGGCAAAGCATCAGGCGCGAAAAAGCGCGCTTGCGTTACTTCGCGGCCATCAGGCGTCGGCGTTTCGCTGCTGAGCGCAGCAAAGACATGCCCGACATGCTCGATGCCTGCGACCTGCTCTTCGACCACTCCGACAGCGCGCATTGTCGCCGCTCTAATCCCCAGTTCCTCGCGCAATTCGCGCCGCGCGCCTTGCTCGGGATCCTCTCGCCTGCCAAGCCCGCCTCCGGGTAAGGCCCAGACCGGGTGGCCATAGGAATGGCGCAGCAACAGGATCTCGCCAGCCGGGTTTGTCAAAATGACTGCGGTTCCGACAATCGGCTTGCCGTGCCAGCGCCACCATATCCGCCGTAGCCGATGCGCAAGCGGCATGAGCGCGCGGTGCAACGAAGCGGGCATCAATCTGACAAGCGTCTCAACCATCGCTTGCGCCATATCAGACCGACTGCAAAACAAAATGGCCGCCCCCGTTTGAGGAGCGGCCATTTGCGCGCAGTTTCCATGCGCGTTGTGTGGTATCGTCCGGTTAGCCGAGCAGCGAGGTCAGGAACCACACGCGCTCTTCAGCCATGTCGGTCCAATCATCGATCAGCCCGTCGGTGGCGTTATCGCCAGCTTGTTCAGCGGTCTGCTTCATCGCTTTGAGGCTATCAACCATCCGCTGGTTGTCATCGCGCAATTCAGCGATCATGTCTTCTGCTGACAGGCTGGCGTTATCCTGGTCTTTCACGCGGGTGTGCTCAGAAATCATGCCAATGCTGGTGATCGTATCACCGCCGAGTTTGCGAGCACGCTCGCCGATCGCATCGATCTGGTCACGGATTTCGATCGCTTGCTCGTCGAACAGCAAGTGCAAGTCACGGAAGCGCGGGCCTTTTACATGCCAGTGGAAATTCTTAGTTTTTACATATAGAGCAAAATGATCTGACAGAATCCGATTGATGTCATAAACCATTTGGGTTTTCGAATTGTTGTTTGGGTCAAGCATAGTTGTCCTCCTTTATTGTGCTTGCGCGCTCTGAAAGCTATGAAAGCGAGCGCGTTAGATGTTCATATAATTAATGGCTGACACGCGTAATTGTTTCGAGAAATTTGAGTTCGCAGTAATCGTTTAAACCGATCACCAAACCTCGAAACGAGCGTTCAATCCAGTGAAGAGCGCCGCAACAATCATGCAAGCCGCTAAGCCAAGTCGCAGATAATACAGCGGAAACTTTCGCATCTCGGCAGCGCCCAGCCACCAGCCAAGCGTAATCCCTGCCATCCCGCCGAGCGCTCCGCCTAAGAGCGCGGTCGGTGCATGGATTGCGGCGGCGGCGAAGGCAAAGACGATAAAGCGCGGGGCATCGCCGAGCTGCTTGGCAAGCAACACCGCCACCGCTGCGCCTACGGAGCGGGTCGGCTCGTATAGGGGTTTGAGCCGGACCGGCCAGGCGAGCTCAAACGCGGCGATACCGAGCGCGAAGGCCACGAGCATGGCCGCAGCCCGGCTTGGCAGGAGCTCTGCGATGGTAGCGCCTGCATAGGCCATGATGGCTGCGCTCGCGGCAGCGCAGAACCAGCCGGTAAAAAGCAATTGCGACGAGCGACCCTTCGCCTGCGCAAAGGCATCAGACAATTGTGCGATCAGCATCTGATCGCGCGCGCCCAGCACGCTTGCAAATACGAGCAGCAAAGTGAGCAGAAATGTGTCCACCTGCAGCGCATATCACGCAGCCCCATGAATGCGAGCGGGGATCGGATCAGGGCTCGGCGGAAAGCTCGAGCGCTGCAAGGATTTCATCCCACCGCACCAGCTTGAAATTCTGCGCGCCAGCTTCGTTGATCCCGTCCTGTGCGATAAACACGCCGCCCGGAAAATCCGGCCCGAGCGCGCCGGGATCAAGCTCGATCCCATCGGTTTCCTCGACGCTGCCGAATTCGCCTTTAGCGATCCGAAAGCGGCCAAGCGGGGCATAGTCCGGCAGACGATAGACCGCGAAGGCGTTGTCACCCTGGCTTGAAGCGACAAGATAGCCGCCGGTCTCGCCTTCAGGTGCAAGTGCCAGTCCTTCAACATCAGGGACCAGCATGCCGGTGCCGGTGCGGGCAATGAGCGACTTGTCACCTGTCTCGATATCGATCGCCCAGATGCCTGCTGCCTCTTCGCCGATATAGAGCGTACCGGTGCGAGGATCGACCACGCAGCCTTCCGGCTGGCTCGGCACAGTGGTGAGCGTTTTAGTCACGTGTTCGAGCGCGCCCTTTTCCCCTTCGGACAGGCGCGTTTCATAGATGATGCCGTTCTTAGGCGCGCTGAAGACGCTGAACGAGCGGTCCTGGGCCACAGGTCCCGCACAAATCCCATAGCCTTCGCCCGGCCCCACTTCGATCCGCTCAATCACACCCATTTCAGCATTGATCGGGTTAAGCAAAGCGACCGTTATGTGCGCGGTTTCCAAGTCCGCCCGGTCGCTTGCCAGAACCACAGGGAAGACTTTTTCAATCGTCACCAGATCGACATTGTTAAGCCCCGGCGCTTCGAGAAAGCTCAATTCCTTGCCTGCGAGATCATAGACATAAAGGCCAGCGCGCTTGTCTGTCCCGACAATCAGGCTCTTGGCTGGATTAACCGGATCGCGCCAGATCGCCGGGTCATCCGCGGCATCGGCATTGGCCGTGCCCACCGGTTTGGTTTCAGCCCGCGCGGTGACGCTAACCGCCGGATCGCCGCCGCGTTCTTCAGGCGCAGGGATCGAAGCGCACGCCGCCGCGATCCCTAAGCTGACCAGTGCAAACCCGTGAAATAGCCGCAGCATCACCGCCCCCCTACTCTCGCCGCCGCTCAGAACGTGAGCCGCGCGCCGAACTTAGCCGTCCAATTGTATTCTTCATATTGAAGGATGTTCTGGCGCCCGCCAAGATTGTTGAACGCGAAAAACTCGGCGTTGTTGATATTGATCCATTCGACATAGAGCTGGAGGAAATCGGTTGCCTGAAAGCGCCCGGTAAAATCGAGCTGGAACAGGCTGTCCGTGAACCGATCGAAATCAGCTCCGTCGGCGTTGATCTCATCAAGGAAGCCGTCGCGGTACGTGCCCGCGAGGCGCAGATTGACCGGACCTTTTTCATAGCCAAGCACAGCGTTGAACGTGTGCTCGCTGGTCGCGGGGAGCTGAATGTTGCGGAACGTCGGGATCGCATCCGGATCGCCAACTGACCCGTCCACCACCGAGCCTGTGGCATCGGTGTAAGTGTAGTTACCCTGCACCAGGAAACCGTCGAGAATACCGGGCAGGAAATCAAGCTTCTGATAGACGCTCAGTTCCACCCCGAAAACTTCCGCGCTTTCGCCATTGATGAAGCTTTCACCTTCGGCAAAGTCGAAGCCCAGGAACGGTCCCTGTTCGAAAGTGATGCCGACGATGTAATCATCGATATCCTTGTAGAACAGCGCGGCGGTCAGTGCGCCATTGTTCGACATGTAATATTCGATCGAGGCATCAAGGTTCCACGCGGTGAACGGTTCAAGCGTCGGATTGCCGATTGTCGCCTCGTTATCCTCGTTGAACTCAACGCGCGGCGCGAGCTGCTCCAGGTTCGGGCGCACAAGGCTGCGATAACCCGCAAGGCGCAGGATCAGATTATCCTGCGCGGCGTAGCGAATGTTGAGGCTGGGCAGCCAGTGATCGTAATCGCGCTCGAACTCAATCGGGTTGACGATCACCGTGTCTTCTGCGGCAATATTTCCGTTTGGAAGCTCCTGATCTTCCTCGAACAGCGAGGTGGTAAAGCCCGAAAGCCTGTTGTCGGTACGCTCGTACCGCAGACCGCCGATCACAAGCAGATTGTCGCTTTCCCACCGGCCCAGCAGATAGCCTGCAAAGATATCCTCTTCGACCGTGTAGTCCTCGTTCGCGCTATCGATCGCGCTGTTGATCGGATCGAGATCAAAGCTGCTCTGGTTGTCGAAGAAGAAATCGCTGAATTCGCTTAGACCCGGCAGAGGCGCAAGGTTTTCGAGGGTGTTCGAGGGTCCGCGACCAAGGAACTGATCCAGCGCAGTATCATCGCGTCCATAGAATTCGATCTCGCCATTAAAGCTCTTTTCGCGCAAACGCGCCTTAACGCCGCCTTGGATACGGAAAATCCCGGCATCGCTGACAATGTCATAGCCAAGATCAAACCGGCCCGTGAGCTCCTCGTCTTCGGCATCCGAGAGCACCTGGAGTTCGGCCTCGTCAAGACCATAGCGTGTAGCGTCGAAAAAGCCGTTTGACCCGGTGGTGACATCGAAAGTCGGGCGCCGCTCATCGCTAAAATCGAAACCGACGGTGAGCTCATTTTCGAACTCACTTTTGAACACGAAAGGATCGACCGAGCCATCTTCGAACTCGGAGGACTTGGCCCAGCTGACCGCGTACTCAGCATCAAGCCCGCCGAAATCGCTTTCGCCGCCGAACGTGATCGTGCGGATGCGCTGGCGCTCGAAACGGTCCTTACCGTCACGCTCGATCTCGATTACGGCCTGTTCGATTTCTTCGCCGTCATCGTCAATCATTCCGGCATCGGGGGTAAAATCGTCGAACACCGGGTTCAGGCCGATGCCGCCGACATTGGCATCGCCAAGGCCGAAGATCAGCCGGCGGCGGAATTCCTGGTCGTCAAACTGGCTGAAGACCCCTTTCAGATAAAGCTCGGTGTGATCGCCAACCCGCGCATCAAAACCGAGCGTTGCGCTGATGCGCTCGCGTTCAACCAGGTAATCGCGATACTGGACCTCTTCGGCATAGATCAGGCCGTCATCTTCGGTCCAGTCATCGGCTTCGATATTATCTGTCTGGAACTGGCGATTGTAAAACGACAGACCACCGGTGACGCCGAAATTGTCGGACAGACGCGTCGCGAAATCAAACCCGAGATCAGGCGTCAATTCACCACGCAGTTCGTTGTAGCTGCCGCCGAGCTTGATCACATAGAGGTCTTCGCGCCGGTCGAATGCGCTGGTCGTGTTAATCTCGATGGAAGCGCCGATTGTATCGGCGTCCATATCAGGGGTTAGCGATTTCTTGACTTCGATGCTTTCGATAATCTCAGATGAGACGACATCGAGCGCAACCGCGCGGATATCGCCTTCAGGCGCAGGGATACGCACGCCGTTGATTGAGGTCGCGTTGAGGTTGGGATCGAGCCCGCGCACCGCGACAAACCGGCCTTCGCCTTGATCGTTAAGGACGTTGATGCCGGGCAGGCGTCGCAGACTTTCCGCCACGTTCTGGTCGGGAAACTGGCCGATCGCATCGCGCGTCAGCACATCCGAAATGCCATCAGCTGCGCGCTTGCGTGACAGCGCGCTTGCTTGACTGGCGCTTTGCCCGATCACCAGAATGCTGTTGCTGCTCATGCCCAGTGCAAAGCTCACATCAACTGATCCTGTGGCCGGCACCGTGATCGTCTGCGTCACCGGCTCAGCGCCGACATAGCTCGCCGTGATGGTGTAGGTTCCCGCTGGCACATCAGCGATGACGAAAGTCCCGCCGCGCTGGCTGGTGACCCGGCGGCCAAGCTCTTCAATCTCGATCTCAGCCGCACGCAGCGCAACAGTTTCAGTCGCATCGACGACTGTGCCGCGCACTTCGCCAGCGAACGCCGTTGCAGTGCAACCGATAACCAACGCAGCACCGGCTGCGCTTCGAAAGAGGCTAGAACGCTTCATGATAATCCCCAACAATGACCAACACCCGAGCGCCCGGTAACTCCAAGCGATGACAGCCGCGCGACCCTGCGATGACGTAGCGATTACATACGCGGCGATGGATAAGTGCCTGCTGTCGATGCCCCGCCGACTGTGGCGCGAATGTCGCGTTTTCTGACCGGCGCGTGCAGCACGAACAGGTCAGCGCGGCGCGGCGGATTGTGCACGGTCCTGGTGTGCGCTTGGCCTCGAATCCCGTGACGCACCATCGCCATGCTGCAAGCGCGGTGTTCCCAAGCCGCATTAAGCGCGGTAAAGCAGCGCTGGTGAAGCACGAGACCGTCTCTCATTATCAGTCCGATGAAAGAGCCAGCCGGTTCGCCTGGGCGCGTGCGGCTACTCTTGCTGCGAGCGTAATGGCGGGCGGATTGGTGCTCGCGAAGGCAGCGGCGTGGCTGATGACCGATTCCGTCGCGGTGCTGGGCTCGCTTGCGGACAGTGGGCTTGATCTACTTGGCAGTGTCGCAGCGGCGGGCGCTGTGGTCTATGCTGCGCTCCCGCCGGACAGCAATCACCGGTTTGGCCATCAAAAGGCCGAAGCGCTGATGGCGTTAGCGCAAGTCGCGCTGTTATCGGCCTCAGCCGCG
Organism: Pseudomonadota bacterium; assembly: GCA_039027955.1. Lineage (GTDB taxonomy): Bacteria > Pseudomonadota > Alphaproteobacteria > Sphingomonadales > Sphingomonadaceae > Erythrobacter. Next base: position 26,042 of record JBCCJD010000022.1, on the reverse strand, counting down.
CTCGTCGCATGGGAAAGCGTGCGGGCTTTGCTTAACCCTGCGCCGCTGCAAAATCCGAGCATCGCGATTTGGGTGCTTGCCGCAAGCCTGTTGGCGACAACCGCGCTGGTCGGCTTGCAGAGCCTTGCGATCCGCCGGACCGGCTCGTTGATCGTCAAAGGGGACCGCGCGCATTATGTCGGTGACATCCTTGCCAATAGCGGTGCGCTTGGTGCGGTTGTGATCGGCGAGGTCTATGGCATTCTCAGAGCCGATGCGATTGCCGGTTTCATCGCCGCGATTTTCCTGGGGCTGGCAGGCTATCAAGTGGCGCGCGCTGCGATCCCGCAGTTGATGGACGAGGAATTGCCGCATGAGGATCAGGAGACGATCCGGCGCATTCTCGACAAGGATCCCGATGTCATGAGCTTTCATGCGCTGCGCACGCGCCGTGCCGGGGGACAGCGATTTATCCAGCTCGATATCCAGATCGATGCAGGGCTCAGCTTCCGCAGCGCGCATGCGATCACGGACCGGGTTGAACTCGCGCTGGAGGAAGCGTTTGGCGATGCCGATGTGATCGTGCATCCCGATCCGATCGGTGAAGCGCGGCTGGAGCGGCGCGTTCTTGATGAACGCAGCGCGCGATTGAGCGAAGCGGCAGGGCTGGAGCGGGTGAAGGGAATCGAACCCTCGTCTTAAGCTTGGGAAGCTCCTGCTCTACCATTGAGCTACACCCGCATCTCATGCCTTGCGCGACGTTCGAAATGCTTGGTCCCGAACGCTCGAAGCCGCGATGGCGAAGGCCGGAGCCTTTGTCGAGCTTAGCCTGTCTCGTCAATGGGTTTGAGATCGAGCCTGCGGTGAACGCTCGATTTTACGAGCAATAAGCTGCTGGCAATCGGCGCGCTATCCGGCGCTGCGCTGCACAGGCTCACTCATCAAGCAGGCTGCGCACCTCTGAAAAGACGCGTTGCGGCTGCTGAAACAGAGTAAAGCCGCCTGCATCTGCCAGCGGGCCCACCGCTTCAAACCCACAGCGCTCGCAAAAGGCGCGCTGGATGTGAGGTGCGTGGACCACATCATGTTCGCCAATCACGATCCGCACAGGCCGCGAATGCCCTTCGAGCCATTCGCCCCAATCGAGCACTTGCACCTGCAAGGCGTGGGCAAAGGCGCGGCCTGCTTTATCGGGCCGGGTCCGAAAGGCTTTACGCACCACTGCGCCGATATCAGGCTGGCGCAACGTCATCCGGTCAATCGGGCTGTCTTTAAGCAAGCGGTCGAAATAGCGATAGGCTTCGCCGCGCATCGCTAAGCGCACAATCGAGCGGACCAGCAGATCAACCGCGCCCGGGACTGTGCGACCCAGCACTAACGGCGCGCGCCACAGCGGGTTGAGCTCACCCAATTCGCCAAGCTTGTCGAACGGAGGGATAAAGCCGCAAGCGACCATCCCAAGAAAGCGGTCTGGCCATCGCCTCAATGCCGCCAGACCATAGGCGCTCGACAGGCTGCATGCGAGGATCGGGCAGCGTTCGATCTGCAAAGCCTCGCAAAACCTGTCGAGCCGCTGGACAAACCATTCGATCCGGGCGCGCGGATCGCTCGGCCGATCGCGATCCGAATAGAACGGCATCCATGGCACAAATAATTCAAGCCCGGCGGCGTGTGCGCGCTGCTGCAGATTGGGAGTGAGAAACGGACCTTCGATCGCGCCATGCAGCAGCAGAACCGGCTTACCTCCCGCTTTGCCGAAACGCTCGAATTTGACCGGTGGGCCCTCGCCTACCGCCACTTCATGCCCAAGCGCAGCGGGGTCGTCCTGCGGCATCGCGACTTCGCGCAAGGCAAGCGAGCCTGCAAACCCGGCATAAAGCGAGACCAGTTCGCTTTGCGATCCGATCCCCAATTTGCGCAGCACCGCTTTCATCTGGTTGCGCGCAGTGCCGACCGTACGCCCTCGGGCGGATGCGAATTCCCCGATTGAGCGCCCTTCGACGATGAACCGCGCGAGTTCGCGTTCAGCATCGCTCAAGCCCATGACTTCAGCGAAGCGAGCGCCTTCGCGATCGGACCATTCGAGCCGGACTTGCGAAAAGGCCAGCTGCGCCCGGCCATCAGGCTTGAACACTTCGGCTTGAACCATAAAGCCGCGCGCATCGTCTTCATGCGCGTAAAGGCGGAAGTAGGAAATCTCGCCGAGCAAGCCTTTACGCAGCACGCTGCGCACTCGCTTCAGCGCGTCCGAATGATCGCCAAACATCCAACCGGGTGGATACTGGCCGACCGACAGAGACGCTTCATCCCACTCCTTTGCACGGAAGCTGCAAATGCGGCTTTCATCGTCAAGCACCAGCAGTTTGGAGGTGCTGTCCGGCATCGGGATCGCGCTTGCCGGACCCATAGCAAGCTCGGAGAAGTCTGCGTCTGGCCCGAGATGGATCGCATCGAACATCGCCCCGATCTGTTCAAGATGCGGATCAAGCGCGGCAATCGTGTCGCGCGAGCGCTGCTGAGCCCGCTCTAGCCGGACTTGCAGATCGAACAGCTTTTCCGGCTGCGCCACGACACCATAGGCTTCGCGGATCAACTCATCGGGATCAATCGCGGGGTCTGACACAATACAGGGCCTTAAGGCGTGGCAGTTAACATGCGGGCACGATCACAGCCGCTCGCCGCAAGTCGTCAGGCCCTGCGAAGACGACTCGCTGACGCCTGCGCAAGTCGCTGTGCCACGCCTTTTAAATGCTGCAACTACTTTATGCAGTATTTTCCGCTGGTTTTAAGGCCGCTCGGGCAATCACCGTTACGCACTTCAGCATAGTCGCCGCTGTCGCCCACACAATATTTCTGCGAGCTTTTAAAGCCTGACGGACAGCTTCCGACTTTGACGATAGCGACAGTGCCGCCGGTCGATACGCAGCTTGAGCCTTTCGATTTGAAACCGCTTGGGCATGAGCCGTTCTTAGGCACTTCGCTGGCCGAGGATTGCGCCAACGCCGCAGGTGCGGTGCCGAAACACACAGCAAGAGCGAAAGCGGATGCAAGGATACGCATGGAAAATTCCTTTATGTGATGATCAGAAAAAGGCTGAGGCGGCTAGGGGTCGCAGATCAGCCGCCTCAGCCTGGTGCAGCGGGGTAATGAAACCGGTTTAGCCCGCGCTGCGGCGATACTGGAATGCAACGACGCTCTTGCCTGAAGCTGAGTTGTAATACTGGCAGTAAAAGTCTGTCCCGCCATCGGTGTGCAGATTAGGCATGTTGAAGCCGAACATGCTCATCCCGCGCCGCTTGAGATCCTTTTCCCAGGCCGCCGTGCGGTCAGAATTGCTGCCCGATGCAGTGGGCGTATAGCCCAGCGAATGGCCGGTGTGCAGCATGATGTCTTTGCCGCTCGTGTTGTACCAGCGCGGGCGCGCTTCGTCATTGGCCTGCTTGCCGGTGCTGGTGTTGATGCACTGCATCTCATACCCGCCTTTTAGCGAATTAAGCTGCGCGGTCGGCACTTCGATATACAGCACGTCATAGGTGCCCATCGAAGGCATAATGCACCCACCGCTCGGCGAGACCGGCTCGCGGTTGATAATGCCTCTGCGCTCTTCGGTGTTAAGACCCGAAGAGAAAGTGTAATCGCCATATTGCCCGATAAAGGCATTCTTGATCGGAATGCCGGCGCATTTTGTGAGCGATGTATATTTGGCAGGCGCTGGCCCCGCGCGCCCGGCATGGCCTTTACCCTTAGCGGTGCAAGGCGAATTGGAATTGCTGCCGCGATTGGCGTTGCAGTTAGAGCCATCCGCTGAAGCGCCAACCCCTACCCCGCGGCCATTGACCACAGCATCGACAGTCTCGACCGCCTGTTCTGCCTCTTCGGCCTTTTTCTTGGCTTTCTTGAGCTTTTTCCCAAGGCCTTTGAACTGCTCCGCTTCGACCGGAGCCGGAGCGACCACGAAACCTGCCGCCAGCGCCATGCTGGCAGCCATCAAAATGGACTTTTGCATTGATACGAACCCTCATCTGGTGACCCGCCCCAAAAGATCGGCACTGGTCTTTGAAAGAGAGCGCTCGGCTAGCTCGGCGCAGGTTTGCGCTGAATATCCCAAATGGGACAAATGGCCTGATTAAGACGCTGATCCAGCACGACTGTTTCATTTTGGGAAACGCCAAACACCTTGCATGATCCGATATATGTAAGTACTTATATAAAAGTGACTGATCCAGACTTCCTGCAAGACCTTGGCGTGTCAGCGCTCGGCACACGGCTGCGGCGGCTGTTTGAGATGCTGAACGGGCCGGTGTTTGATGCTTACCGTTGCGAACTCGGGTTCGAGCAACGATGGTTTGCCCTGACGCTGCTCTTGGCTGAACGCCGCGAACTCGGTGTGCAGCAAGCCGCCGATGCGCTTGGCACGTCGCATGTCGCGGTTCTGCAAGTCGCAAAGGCGATGGAGACGCGCGGCCTTCTTAAGCGGCGCAAATCATCAGCCGACAGGCGCGTTGTGCTGTTGGCTCTCACCTCGACCGGATGCGACATGGCAAAACAGGTGAGAAGTCTGAGCCAGCGCGTCGATGCCGCCGCATCCGCTTTGCTGGCAGAAGCAGCGCCTCAGTTTCTCGCCGGTCTGACGGGCCTTGAAGACGCTTTGCGTGCGGCGCCGTTTGACCAGCGGCTCGATGCCGCTCGCGATCCACCTGAAGACTAGGCTCAACTCAAACAGAGGACCCTCCCATGCTCAGCCTGCTCCTGCTTGCATCCCTTCCTTCAGCCTTGTGCGCCAATGAACGCGCCACCCTTGAAGAGACCGCTGCGAGGATCGAACACGCCTATGTGATCGAGGCGGAAGCGCAGCGGATCGCGGGTGAGCTGAGAGCGCTGTCTGCGAACGCCGATCACGCTGGCGAATGCATGGCGCGTGAGGAGTTTGCGCGCGCGCTCACGCGCACATTGCGCGACGTATCGGGCGATGGCCACTTCTACATCGAAGTCGAAAAGCGCAGCGAAGGCGATGACTGGATCACCTCTTGGCGCGCATCAGGGTTCAAGCGCGGCCAAGGCATCACACGGGTTGAAATCCTCGACGGCAATATCGGCTATATTCGCATCCGCTCGTTCTACGAATTGGAAGCCGCTTACCCGCATCTTCGCGGCGCGTTTGATATGGTCGCCTCGACCGATGCGCTGATCCTTGATCTGCGCAGCAATGGCGGCGGCTCAAGCCAGACGACTTGGCCGGTGCAGTGGACGTTTCTGGAGCCCGGCAGCCCTTCACCGATGACCATGCAATCGCGTCTTGAAGGCACTAAGCCGCGCGAGGAACCGCCGGTTCTGTGGGAGCGATACGGCACCGAGCGCCCGCTTGCGATCCTGATTGATCACAACACGTTTTCGGCGCCTGAGGCAGTCGCTTTCACGCTTCAACTGGCGGGACGCGCAACGATTGTGGGCGAGCGCTCAGGCGGGGGTGCGCACATGCTCGATGACGGCGATGACCTCACCACCGGGTTCACGCTCTACACGCCGACCTCGCGGCCTCTCAGCGTTGCGACCGGCAGCAATTGGGAAGGGGTCGGCGTCGGGCCTGACATCGCAGCCGAGCCAGAAGAAGCGATTGGACGGGCAGCTGAAGCACTGAGAAAGCAGCTCGCGCGCTTGACGGCACCTGTTGAGTGAGCCAGCGCCTTCGCCATGAGCGACGAGATCCGGCCTGACTTTCGAACCGACATGTCGGCCGCCGAATTCCAGCGCTGGTATTGGCCGAAAGCCGAGCTTGAACAGATTTGCGAGCGCCTGGCACTGCCGCGCGCCGGGAGCAAGCAGGAGCTGCGCGAACGTGTTGCCGCCTGCCTCGCTGGCGAACCGCTCGCCCCCGCCTTTAAGCAGCCACAAGTCGCACCAAATTCGACCGTCAATTGGGCAAAGGACGCGCTTTCAAGCGAGACCATCATTACGCCCGACATTGCGTTCGGCCCAAATGTCCGCCGGTTCTTCAAACGCGAGATCGGCGCATCCTTCCGGTGCCATGGGGATTTCATGGTCTGGGTCAAAGCGAACCCGGGCGCGACTCTCGCCGATGCAGTCGAAGCTTGGCACATGCTTGAACAGCGCAAGCAGGACCCGACCTTTCGCCGCGAGATCGCCTCGCACAACAATTACCTTCAATATCTGCGCGACTTCCAGGATGCACTGCCGGAGCGTTCGCTCGACGAAGCCAAACGCTGCTGGGATCAAAAGAAGCTGCGCCCCGCAACCGGCGGCCAGGTTGTGTTCGAGCGCGCCGACGTGCGGTTTCTCGATTGTGCCCGCTGAGCTGCGTCAGCTTGCCTTCGCGGTATAGGCTGACGGCTCGGTCGGCGTGATCTGAAACGGACAATCCTGCCGGTTTGCGACCTGATTTTGCAGCGCTTCGAGTTCGCTATCCGGAGCAAATCCCATGGCATCACAAGTCGCGCTTGCCGCCCAGCTGATCGCGCCGGGCAGACCGTGCGGGACTGTGCGCGATCCTCGCCCGGGGACGAGCGCCGGGGCGGATCGCACTAGCCCGATCAAAGCGCGCTCATCCGACGACATTTCCCGGCCGCCCGATGGCTTGCGCACTAGGCGCCGACCCAGATGCCCTTCAACCAGTTCAAACAGGCTCGCGCAGGCCGCCGCCGCCTGATCCTTGAAGCCATGGCGACAGGCCTCTTCATGCATCATCGGAAGCGCTGCGCGATGCTCTTCGCGACTCTCGGCCCACATCCGGAACAGCCTTACAAAGATCGCATCTTCAGTGGCTCGCGGCAGAGGGCTGCGCATGCTCAATCTCCTTGTTAGCTGGCATCTCACTTATTGCATATCATTCGCAATAAGTGCAAGAGCTGTCGATGCGAGACGTGAGATAATTGGGTCCAACCTGGTCCGATCCCGCGCAATCTTCGCAATTGAGCACTTGCGCTTCATTCGACTCGCAATCGCCTCCCCACTTTTGCGAGGGTGACAGCGCTTGCGCCGCACGCATGCGCCTGCGATTGATCGCGGCAATACAGGAGACAGCATCCCATGCGACAGATCGATCACTTCATGGTTGGCAGCCCGCCTTCCCCAGCCCGCAAACATCAGGTCTGGAACCCTTCGACAGGCGAGATCCAAGCCGAGGTGGCACTGGGCGATGCCGCCTTGCTCGATGCGGCAGTCGCGACCGCTAAGCAGGTCCAGCCCGGCTGGGCCGCAACCAATCCGCAAAAGCGCGCAAGGGTCATGTTCAAGTTCAAAGAGCTGATCGAAGCGAACATGGCTGACCTCGCCGCACTTCTCTCAAGCGAGCACGGCAAAGTCATCGACGATGCCAAAGGCGATGTGCAGCGCGGGCTTGAAGTGATCGAATATGCCTGCGGCATTCCGCAAGTGATGAAAGGCGAATACACGCCTGGCGCAGGCCCCGGCATCGATGTCTATTCCATGCGTCAGCCGCTCGGCATTGGCGCTGGCATCACGCCGTTCAACTTTCCAGCGATGATCCCAATGTGGATGTTCGGAATGGCCTGCGCGGCCGGCAATGCCTTTATCCTCAAACCCTCTGAACGCGATCCGAGCGTCCCGGTTCGCCTTGCTGAGCTGTTCCTCGAAGCGGGCGCGCCTGAAGGGCTCTTGCAAGTCGTCCATGGCGACAAGGAAATGGTCGATGCCATCCTCGATCATCCTGACATCCCGGCGATCAGCTTTGTCGGCTCATCCGATATCGCGCAGTATATCTATTCGCGCGGCACCGCGAATGCGAAGCGAGTCCAGGCCTTTGGCGGCGCGAAGAACCACGGGATCGTGATGCCTGATGCTGATCTCGATCAGGTCGTGGGTGATCTTGCCGGCGCCGCGTTCGGCTCGGCAGGCGAGCGCTGCATGGCGCTGCCAGTGGTCGTCCCGGTCGGCGAAGACACCGCTGAGCGCCTCAAGGAAAAACTGATCCCGGCGATCAATGCGTTGCGGATCGGCGTCTCGACCGATCCCGATGCGCATTACGGCCCGGTCGTCACCCCAGAGCATAAGGCACGGGTCGAAGGCTGGATCGATACCGCTGAACAGGAAGGCGCCGAGATCGTGGTCGACGGGCGCGGCTACACGCTTCAGGGGCACGAAAACGGCTTCTTTGTCGGGCCGACATTGATCGATCATGTCACGCCGACCATGAAGAGCTATCAGGAAGAAATCTTTGGCCCTGTCCTCCAGATCGTGCGCGCAAACGATTTCGAAGATGCGGTGCGCCTGCCTTCCGAGCACCAATACGGCAACGGGGTCGCGATCTTCACCCGCAATGGCCACGCCGCACGCGAATTCGCCGCGCGCGTCAATGTCGGGATGGTCGGCGTCAACGTGCCGATCCCGGTCCCGGTGAGCTATCACAGCTTTGGCGGCTGGAAGCGCTCCGGGTTCGGCGATATCGACCAATACGGCACCGAAGGGCTGAAATTCTGGACGAAGCTCAAGAAAGTCACTCAGCGCTGGCCTGATGGCGGCGGCGACGGTTCGAACGCCTTTGTCATCCCGACCATGGGGTAGTGGCGGTGCGAATGGCTTTCTTCATGGTCCCGTTCGCCCTTGCGGCATGCGCCGGACAAAACGAGCCTCCCGCTGGGCAGCCAGTAGTGCTCGCCCGTGTGTGCGACACAGCCGACGTGCAGCGCTTTATCGGGCAGAAAGTGACGCAGGCGATCGGCGCCGAAATCCTCGCTGTCACCGGTGCGCGCATCTTGCGCTGGGGCCCGCCACGCAGCGTGTGGACGATGGATTATCGGCCAGACCGCGTGAATGTGAGCTATGGCGACGACATGATCATTACCAAGATCGGTTGCAGCTAGGCGGACATGTCGGAGCGCCGGCGCACCACCTCTGGCTCCCCTTACGAAACCGCTTTCGGGTTTTGCCGGGCGGTGCGCGAAGGCAATCGTATTATCGTTGCTGGGACTGGGCCGGTCGAAGACGATGGCTCAACCACGCCGGGTGATGCCGCCGCGCAAGCCGAGCGCTGCTGTGACCTCATACTCGCCGCAATCGAAGCGCTGGGCGGCGAAGCAGAAGATGTGGTGAGAACCCGGATGTTGCTGACTGACCCGGACGATCAGGATGCCGTCGGCGCGGTCCATGCGATCTATTTTGGCGAAGCAAAACCGGCCGCGACCATGGCAGGGGTGGCTTGGCTGTGCCGGCCTGAATGGAAAGTCGAGATCGAAGCCGAAGCTTTGCTCAACGCGTCATCCGCCGCACGCGACGGATAGCTTTCCTACCGACCAGCGATCAGACTATCCCCTCGCTATGCGTGTACCGCCTGCCTCGACCCGTTCATTGATCGCTTTTTTCGATCACTAAGCCGGTCTGTGATCGATTTGATTTTTACCCCAAGACTGTGTTCCATGTGTTCCAACCGTGCTTCAGCTGCGGTGAACCGAAGCGCGAACCGGACGGCGAGGATCGATCCTATCAAGCGGCAGCGCGGCTGTGATCTGGCATTGGTCTGGCAAGCTGCTCGGCTAGCAATTGCGCCTCCAGATGCTCCATCAGTTCAGCAAGGTCGTGCATTTGATCGAGCGCTTCGGCCGGGATGATCACACGCGGCTCATCGCCCGGATCAGCGAGCAGGATGGCAGGCAAGGCCACTTCGCGCGGACCTGCCGTGCCAAGCGCTGGAAACGCTTGGGTAAAGTCGTCGCGGTGATGAAACACGAGATCGAGGTCGAAGCTGTTGAGAAACCGCTTCCAGGCTCCGCGCATCGAGACGAGGCCATATGTCAGCGCGCACAGCGAGCACGGATATGTCGACGGGCTCACCTGTTTATGCACGGCATGCATCAGCGCAGTCAGGAGCCCGCTATCAGCGTTGTAGACGAGGATCAGGCGGGTAGCGGCGGAAGCGCAGGTGTGCTGGGTCATACTGATGTTACGCTCGAAGCGGCACAAAGGTTACATGCAATGCAAGTCCCCTAGCAAAAATCGCCGCGCCCGTGCCCTTTTCTAACGTTGCCAAGCGGGCTAGATGCGCGGGCATGCAAGGACAGTTTTCGCTCACTGAAGATCAGCTCGCAATCCGCGAAGTGGCTGACCGCTTCACCGCCGATCAGATCACTCCCAACGCGGCTGAATGGGATGAGAAACACATCTTTCCCAAGGAGATTATCCAGCAATCGGCAGAGCTCGGGTTTGGCGCGATCTATGTCTCGGAAGAAAGCGGCGGGATTGGCCTTGGCCGGTTGGAAGCGGCGCTGATCATGGAAGCGATGGCCTATGGCTGCCCGTCGACATCGGCGTTTATCTCGATCCACAACATGGCCGCCTGGATGATCGATCGGTTTGGCGGCGAAGCGGTGAAAGAGAAGTACCTGCCGAGCCTTGTGACGATGGAGCACATTGCGAGCTATTGCCTGACGGAGCCTTCGAGCGGATCGGATGCGGCAGCGCTTAAGACGAACGCGCGCCGGGATGGCGATCATTATGTGCTTAACGGCACAAAACAGTTCATCTCCGGTGCCGGGTCGAACGAAGTCTATGTCGCGATGGTGCGCACCGGAGAAGACGGCCCCAAAGGCATCACCTGCATGGTGATCGAGAAGGATATGCCTGGCGTCAGTTTCGGCGCGAATGAGAAAAAACTGGGCTGGCATTCGCAACCGACCGCGCAACTCGTCCTTGAAGATGTGCGCGTTCCGGCCGAGAATGTCGTAGGCGGCGAAGGCGAAGGCTTCCGCATTGCGATGATGGGCCTTGATGGAGGGCGCCTTAACATCGGGGCATGCTCGCTTGGCGGAGCGCAACGATGCTTGGATGAAGCGATCAAGTATACCAAGGAGCGCTCGCAGTTCGGCCAGCCGGTTGCAGAGTTCCAGAACACCCAGTTCACGCTTGCTGACATGGCGACTGACCTCGAAGCCGCCCGCGCACTGCTTTATCTCGCTGCTGCCAAGGTGACTGAGAACGCGCCTGACAAGACGCGCTTTTCCGCCATGGCAAAGCGGCTCGCGACCGATAATGGCTCATCTGTTGTTGACCGAGCGCTGCAGCTCCATGGCGGCTATGGCTATCTGCAGGACTACCCGATTGAGAGGTTCTGGCGAGATTTGCGTGTGCACTCGATCCTCGAAGGCACGAACCAGATCATGCGCATGGTCGTCGGGCGGGACCTGCTGCGGCAGTGAGCGCTTAATGAGCACTGAGACACTGGCGACCGTCACCCTTGTCGTGCCCGATTACGATGCAGGGATCGCGTTTTTTGTGCATGCGCTTGGTTTCGACCTCATCGAAGATACCGACCTGGGAGAGGGAAAGCGCTGGGTGATTGTCAGTCCGACGGGCGGCGCGCGCCTGCTCCTTGCTCAAGCCGCTGATGATCAGCAACGCGCCGCGATCGGCAACCAAACCGGCGGGCGGGTCGCGTTCTTCCTCGAAACCGATAATTTCGCTGAGACGCATGCCCGGTTTACACAAGCGAACATCGAGTTCGTCGAAGCGCCGCGACATGAGCCCTACGGGACTGTCGCCGTGTTCAGCGATCCATTCGGCAATCGCTGGGATTTGATAGAATACAAGAAGGCAGCCTGATGACCGAGCTTCCCACGCAAGACGTCCTTACCCGTACCAATGGCCCGATCGGCCATATCTCGCTCAATCGGCCTAAGGCGCTGCACGCACTCACGCTGGAAATGTGCGAAGCGATGTCAAACGCGCTCACGGTCTGGGCTGAAGATGACAACGTCGAGGCCATCATCATTGATCACAATGAAGGCCGGGGCTTTTGCGCAGGCGGCGATATCGCGTTTCTGCGCGATTCCGCGCTGAACGATAGCGGGACTTCTGGGCGCGCATTCTTTCATGCCGAATATCAGCTCAACCATCAGCTCTTCACGTACAAAAAGCCGGTGGTCGCCTTCATGGATGGCGTCACGATGGGCGGTGGGGTCGGCATTTCGCAGCCTGCAAAGTTCCGGGTCGCGACTGAAAACACACGCTATGCCATGCCGGAGACCGGGATCGGCCTGTTCCCTGATGTGGGCGGCGGGTGGTATCTCTCCCGTCTCGGGGGACGGCTTGGCCAGTTCCTTGCGCTGACGGGCGCGCGCCTCAAGGGTGAGGAATGCTTATGGGCAGGGCTCGCCAGCCATTACGTGCCAAGCAACATGCTGGACGATCTGAAAAACCGGATCATCGAGCGCCCAGGACGCATCGCCGGAATATTGAGCGAGCCGGTCGGCACGCCGCCACCCGCCCGGATCGAACAAAACGCGCTCCGAATCGCAAAGCACTTTGCAAGTGACACCTACGAAACCATTCTCGCCAGCCTCGAAGCCGAGATCGAGACTAATGAAAACGGCGCAGCAGAATGGGCCACCAGAGAGCGCGATACCTTAGGCACCAAGAGCCCGCAGACATGCAAAGTCGCGCTGCGTCAGCTTCGAACCAGCCTTACACTGGGTGACTTTGCTGACAATATGCGGATGGAATACCGCATCGCCAGCCGCGTGCTGATACGCCCCGACTTTGCTGAAGGCGTGCGCGCAGTGATTACGGACAAGACGCATGATCCCAAATGGGACCCGGCAACGCCGCAAGAAGTCAGCGAAGGACTGCTCGATGAGATTTTTGCCCCGCTGCCAGCGGATGAGGAATGGAAACCGTTATGAGCCAGTATGAAACGATAAGTGTCGAAACCAATGCGCAAGGGACCAAAGGCGTCACGCTAATGACGCTGAACCGGCCCAAGGCTTTGAATGCACTGAACACGCAGGTTATGGCCGAACTGGTCGAGGCATTCGCCGCCTACAGCGCCGATGACACGCAATTGTGCGCGGTGTTGACGGGATCAGGCGAGAAAGCCTTCGCCGCTGGCGCCGACATCAAGGAGATGCACGACAAGGCAGCGGCCGATTTCTACCTTGATGACTTCTTTTCGCCCTGGACCAGCGAGATCGTGAAGAAGACCCGCAAGCCGTGGATCGCGGCGGTCAATGGCTTTGCGCTGGGCGGCGGGTGCGAGCTCGCAATGATGGCTGACTTCATCATCGCATCGGACAACGCCAGATTTGGCCAGCCTGAAATCAAGCTGGGCGTCGCTCCCGGCATGGGCGGTTCGCAGCGCCTGACCCGCGCGATCGGCAAATCCAAATCGATGGAAATGTGCCTTACCGGGCGCATGATGAGCGCTGAAGAAGCAGAGCGCGCCAATCTGGTGGTGCGGGTCGTGCCGCAGGCGGATTTGCTCACCGATGCGCTCAAGACTGCCGCGACCATTGCGGCCATGCCGCCGATGGCGACCATTGCGAACAAGGAAATGGTCAATTCCGCGTTTGAGATGACGCTCGATCAAGGACTGATCGTGGAGCGCCGCATCTTCCAGATCCTCACCGCATCCGACGACAAAGCCGAAGGCATGGCCGCCTTCATCGAGAAGCGCGAAGGCGTGTGGAAGGGGCGGTGATTTACGGCCTGATATGCTTGGGTGTCGGACTTTTCCTGTTTTGGATTGGCTTCCAGCATTGGAGATACAGACACGAGGAAACAATTGGCGCTCTTGAGGCAGCCTTTCTCAAAGCGACTGATGACGAGCCGAAACCGCTGACGAGACTCGACTGGTTTCTGAAGTATTTTCAGGCAATCATGGGCTTCATTCTCGGCCCATTCTTCGCCTTAATCGGCATCATCGTGATCTTGAACGAACTGGAAATACTATGAAAATCGCCTTTATCGGGCTTGGCAATATGGGCGGCGGGATGGCCGCAAACCTCGTGAAGGCGGGCCACGATGTGCGCGCATTCGACCTCAGCGACGCAGCGCTCGACGCGGCCAAAGAGGCAGGTTGCAAGACCTTCACAAGCGCCAAGGACGCGGTCGCCGAAACTGAAGCGGTCGTCTCGATGCTGCCTAATGGCGCGATTGTGAAGGCGGTCTACGCCGCTGACGTCATCGGCCTTGCACCGCCCGAAGCGATCTTCCTCGATTGCTCGACCATCGATGTCGCTACCGCGCGCGAGGTGATCGCGCTCGCGTCCGATCACGGATATGCAATGGTCGATGCACCCGTTTCAGGAGGGATTGCAGCGGCAGCAGGCGGCACGCTCACGTTCATGGTAGGCGGCGCTAGCGAAGCCTTCGCGCGCGCTGAGCCGATCCTCGCCGCGATGGGCAAAGCAGTGATCCATGCCGGCGATGCAGGCAACGGTCAGGCCGCGAAGATCTGCAACAACATGCTGCTTGCGATCCATATGATCGGCACGTGCGAAGCGTTTCAGATGGCCGAGAAGCTTGGGCTCGATGCTCAGACCTTCTACGATATCTCCAGCGTTTCATCAGGCCAGAACTGGTCCATGACAAGCTATTGCCCGGTGCCGGGCGTCGGCCCGCAAAGCCCATCCGATAACGAGTACCAAGGCGGGTTTGCTGCCGCCCTGATGCTTAAGGATCTTAAGCTTGCGATGGAGGCAGCACAGAGCGCAGGTGCCACCACCCCGCTCGGCAGCCACGCACAAAAGCTCTACGAAGCTTTTGCATCCGAGCATGGCGCGCTCGACTTTTCAGGGATCATCAAGACGCTGTGATCTCAGCGATGATCCGTTCGAGCCAAGCGCGAGGCGCTTTGCGCTGACCAGCATCTGCGACAAATTCCTGCCCGCGCGAAACGCTGCGCAGTTTGCCGCCTCTGATCCAGCGATCCGCGCGATCGTGATAGGACAAGCCGCCCCGCTTCAACCAAGGCGGACGCTGCCACAGGCTTGGCGGTCCTTTAGGTACACTCAAGCGCAAAGCAGCGCTTGCGCGGGCAGCAAGCTTGCCTGGCCCTGACCAGATGCAGTCGTTTGAGCTGTGCATGGCGAGCGCATGGGGGTGACGCAGCGCGACAAACTCGGAAGGAACGCCACTGGCAAGCGGGATGACGCGTTCGACTTTGAGGTAGCCGAAGATCCGATGATGTCGCTCGCCGGTCGCTTCCTCGGCGAACAGCCCGAAAAAGAGGAACACATCTCCTGCACCGACACCCTGCCGCTCCAGATGCGTCTGCGCCGCCCCGCATTGTCCGAACAGGCATGTGCCATCAGCAAGGAACATGGGATCGTAATGACACAGGTCCTGCGCGCCAAGGGTGCCGCGGCTCGCGCGCGCCGCATGATCGCCCAGGCCAAGCTCGCCGTAAGTGGTTGCACTCGCCCTCCCAGCGGGAATCGGCAAGCTTACCGGGCTGCCAGCGATGATCGGCGAAGGGCCACCACCGGCGGCGCTGTCGAAACCCTTGCGCGAGAAGATAATCCGCATGTCTAGCTCAATGCCGGGCGACAAAATATTGCACAAGCAGCACATATGCTTGCTTTGCTAAGCCGCCGCTTTGAGGTTACAGGCGCCCATTATGGCTCATGACAGCAAAGTTACAGCACTGGTGATGGCGGGCAAGCGATCAGGTGTGCTTGACCCCCTGGCTGAGCGTGCCGGGGTAGCGCAGAAATGCGTCGTCCCCGTCAATGGCGTGCCCATGGTTGCGCGTGTGGTCGAGCAGGTGGCCGCGTGCGAACGCATCGGCAATATACGGATTGTCGCGCACGAGCCTGATGAAATTGCAGCTCTGCCCAGTATCGCGGCGCTTATCGAGACCGGCCGGCTGACTTTTGCTGAAGGCAAGTTCAATATCGTCGACAGCGTGTTTGCAGCCGCTGAAGGGGCTGAGTTTCCGCTGATGATCACGACTGCGGACAATTGTCTGGTGACGCCTGAAGGCTATACAGAGTTCATCGCCAAATGCCTTGACGCAAAGGACGGAGGCGCCGCTGGACTGGCGCGCAAGGAAGCGGTGCAGGCAGCAGATCCGGAAGGCCAGAAGAAATTCTACCAGTTCCGCGACGGCGGATTTTCGAATTGTAATCTTTACTGGCTTGGCAGCGAACGCGCTTTAGGAGCAGCCGAGATCATGCGCCAAGGCGGACAATTCGTGAAATTCCCACGCCGGATCATCAAGGCCTTTGGCCTGATGAACCTCATTCGTTTCCGGCTTGGCACCGGCTCTAAGGAAAAGCTGTTTGAGCAGATATCCCGGCGGTTTGGCATCAAGCTCGTTCCGATCGAATTGTCGGATGGGCATTATGCGATCGATGTCGACAATGAGCGGACATTTGCTGTGACACAAAAGATCCTAAAGCGCCGGGAGGGAGACCGGACCGCGGGCTAACCGCGCATGGCGCTGCGGGCATGAAGCGGCTGTTTGCAAATATTGGCTGGCTTCTCGGCGGGCGCGGCTTCAACGCGGTGATGAGCCTCGTTTATCTCTACCTCGCGACGCACACTCTCGGGATCGAGAAGTTTGGCCATTTTGCTTTGATTGTCGCGCTGGGCCAAGCGATCACCGGGCTTGCCAATTTCCAGACCTGGCAATTCATCATTCGCTGGAGCGCAAACGGTTCGAGCGAAGACGCCGAGCCCAAGCCTGAGAATGTCCGCGAAGCGACCGGCTTTGCGATCGCGCTCGATCTGCTGTCGGTCGTGATCGGGACGAGCGCAGCAGCACTTGTCATCCTAACTGCGCCTGCCTGGCTTCCTCTACCACAGGACTTGTTGCCGCTTGCCTTCGCCTATTGCGTGGTCTCGCTATTGGCGATCCGTACCACTCCAACCGGCCTGCTGCGGCTCCGGTTCAAGTTCGCAACCGCCACCGCAGCCGAAGCCGTACAACCCAGCATCAGGGCTATTGGCGCACTGCTTGCCGTCTGGCTGATGCCTGATGTGCATGGCTTCGTATTGGCTTGGGCCGCGTCGGAAATTGCGGTTGCACTTGCGCTTTGGATAGCTGCAACCCGCATTGATCGGATCAACTTTACGGCGCTGAGCCTCACTCGCATCCCGGCGAAGTATTCAGGTGTTTGGGCGTTTGTCTGGTCAACCAATATGTCTGGCAGTCTCACGATCGCAAGCAAGCAAGTGGTTATTCTGCTCGTAGGAACCTTCGGCGGTGCAACCCTTGCTGGCGGCTACCGTGTTGCGGCGCAATTAGGGCAAGCGCTGGTGACGCTGGCACAGACCGTTTCTAAAGCGATCTTTCCAGAACTGGTCCATGCGAAGGAGAGTGCGCTCGCAATGGCTCGCCGGATGGCCAATATCGCCGTCGTAGCAGGTGTGTTAGCGGTGCTGATTGCACTTTTTGTAGGGCGTGAAGCGCTCGCGACCATCGCGCAGGAAGACTTCAGCGCGTTTTATTGGGCGATGGTCATCCTGAGCATTGCCGGTGCGGTTGAGTTGGTCGGCGCAAGCCTTGAAACGCTGCTCGTATCTGCCGGCCGTGCAGGCACTGCATTCCTTGTGCGCGCCGTTCCGACTGTGCTGGCGCTTGTTTGTCTTGACGCCGCGATCGACTGGAACGGTGCAAAAGGCGCAGCTTTCGCAGTGCTTGGCTCAAGCTCGCTCGCCGTGATCGGGTTCTATGTCGCGATCCTCAATCTGAAAGAGATCACGATCGTCATGCAGCCGGGAAGGGACGCAGACAGCGTCCCTCCGCCGACCTGATTTCATTCAGCAGGATCTTGCCAGACCAGCTTGGGCTTCCTTGCTGCCGCGGTCTCATCAAGCCGCCTGCGAGGAGCATGATAAGGTGCCTGTTTCAGGCTCTCATCACCCGCCAGTGCACGCTCAGTCACGTTGCGAAAAGCGGTGATGAACTGATCGATGCTCGCCTTGCTCTCGGTCTCGGTCGGCTCCACCAGCATCGCGCCGTGGACCACCAGCGGGAAATAGACCGTCATCGGGTGAAAGCCTTCATCGATCAGCCCTTTAGCAAGGTCCGAAGTCGACAGATCGCCGCCAAAATCTTTATCGCCAAACAGCGCCTCGTGCATGCACGGGCCGCTCTCGGCGAACGGCGCATGGAGAATGTCTTCGAGACTACGCAGAATATAGTTGGCGTTTAGCACTGCATCCTCGGCCACCTGCTTGAGGCCATCCGCGCCATGGCTGAGCATATAGGTCAGCGCGCGGGTAAACATACCCATCTGGCCGTGGAAGGCGGTCATCCGGCCAAAACTGGACACGTCGTCTCCAGCATTTTCCTCTTCGACCAGATGATACTCGCCGCTTTCCTCGACCACGTAAGGGAGCGGCGCAAAGGGTGCGAGCGCTTCGGAGAAGACCACCGGACCCGAGCCCGGTCCGCCGCCGCCATGCGGGGTCGAGAAGGTCTTATGCAGGTTGATGTGCATCGCATCAACGCCAAGGTCGCCCGGACGCACGCGGCCGACAATCGCGTTGAAATTCGCGCCATCGCAATAAACATAGCCGCCTGCTGCGTGGACTGCATCGGCGATTGTGCGAAAGTCCTTTTCAAACAGACCGCATGTATTGGGATTGGTGATCATGACGGCTGCGACATCCGGCCCAAGCCGAGCTTTCAGCGCTTCGACATCAACCCGGCCTTCTGACGTCGCAGGAATGTCCTCCACTTTGTAGCCCGCAAAAGCAGCCGTGGCGGGGTTAGTGCCATGCGCGCTCTCCGGAACCAGCACCACTTCGCGCGGGTTTCCGGCCGCGGTGTGCGCAGCGCGGATCGCGAGAATGCCGCACAATTCGCCATGCGCGCCTGCCTTCGGGCTCATCGCAACCGCAGGCATTCCCGTAAGCGTCTTAAGCCAAGTGGCGAGCTGATCAATCACCTCGAGCGCGCCTTGAACCGAGGATTGCGGGGCGAGCGGGTGAATATCAGCAAAGCCGGGCAAACGCGCCATCTTCTCGTTAAGGCGCGGATTGTGTTTCATCGTGCACGAACCCAGCGGGAAGAAACCGAGGTCGATCCCATAGTTCTGGCGGCTGAGACGCGTGTAGTGGCGCACGGTCTCCGGTTCTGTGAGGCCAACCAGCCCGATCGCCTCAGACCGTTCGAAACCACCTAACCGATTGCCTGCACTTGCATCGATTTCGGGCAGGTCGACACCCGTTGTCGCTACGTGGCCGATTTCAAAAATGAGCGGCTCTTCCAGCATCAGCGCGCGGTTGCCGGTGGTCGTAGCAGAGCCGCTAGCGACATCGCCATCAGCCAGTTCCATCGCAGGCTTCCAGCCAGACTTGTTCGGGGCGTTCATCAGGCAGGCTCCTTTACCAGCGCTTCGAGCTCGCGCGCGAGGGTTTCGATATCGTCTTCAGTGGTAAGCTCAGTCACAGTAACGAGCAGCGCGTGTTCGAGTGCCTTGACGCCCGGATACAGGCGTCCGAGCGAGACGCCTCCTAGCACATCGCGATCGGCGAGCTCGCGCACGATGTCGCGCGCCGGCTTACCTTCAAGCATCAGTGTGAACTCGTTGAAGAAAGCCTCATTAAGAAGGCTCACGCCCGGCACGACCGCAAGCCGATCCGCGGCATGGCAGGCGAGCCGATGATTCTCCGCTGCGAGCTGGCGCAGGCCTTTCTCACCCAGCAAAGTCATGTGCGCGGTGAAAGCCAGCGCGCACAGGCCGGAATTGGTGCAGATGTTGCTAGTGGCCTTTTCGCGCCGAATATGTTGCTCACGGGTCGAAAGCGTAAGAACAAAGCCGCGCTTGCCTTCAGCGTCAGTGGTCTCACCGCAAAGGCGGCCCGGCATCTGGCGGACATGCTTGGGATCGCGCACTGCGAACAGGCCGAGATACGGCCCGCCAAACTGCAAGCCGACGCCGAGCGACTGGCCTTCGCCGACCACGATATCCGCGCCCATTTCGCCAGGCGACTTGATCGCGCCGAGCGCCACTGGCTCAGTGTTCACGGCAATCAGCAGCGCGCCCTTGGCATGCGCAGCCTCCGCCACTTTACTCAGATCGCTGATCCGGCCCAGGATATCGGGATACTGCACAACCACACAGGCGGTATTTTCATCAATCCGGCTTGTCAGACCATCAAGATCAGGCTCGGTTTGTATCGCGGGAGCGCTGTCAGCAATCTCGTCACCAGTGAATTGCGCCATGGTCTTTACCACTTGCGCGTAATGGGGGTGAAGCGCGCCCGAAAGAACCGCGCGTTTGCGCTTGGTCACACGGGTAGCCATCGCGACCGCTTCCCAGCACGCAGTGGAACCATCATAGAGCGAAGCGTTTGCAACGGCACAGCCGTAGAGCCGAGCGACCTGCGTTTGGAACTCGAACAGCATCTGGAGCGTGCCTTGCGCGATTTCCGGCTGGTAAGGCGTGTAGGCAGTCAGGAATTCGCCGCGGCTGATCACTGTATCGACGCTAGCAGGAATATGGTGGCGATAGGCTCCAGCGCCGAGGAAGAAAGGCACATCGCCAGCGGCCATGTTCTTAGCTGCAAGCGCTTTCATATGCCGCTCAACGGCCATCTCGCCGGCGTGCATAGGGAGATCGCGGATCGGCCCATCCAGCCGAGCGACTTCAGGCACGTCGACAAACAGATCGTCAATCGAAGACGCTCCGCATTTGGCCAGCATATCCTCGCGGTCGGTATCAGTGAGAGGCAAGTAACGCATTGTTTTTCCTAAGATCCAACTCTATTGATGTTTTTGGTGGCGAAATCACATCCGCCAAAACCAAATTTACTCTCTAAAACTTCACCGGTGACAAGGACGGGACCATCACCCAAGGTTAGACTCGCCCACGTGTAACTGATGTCTTTGGTGCATAGGTTCAACGAATTGGCGTATGCCTCGGCCCATGCATCACTTGTTGGGTCCGCGCCTTGTAAGACTTCAACATCACCCCGATCCCGATAAAGTCGGCATTCATTGCTGAAGCATTCGTCTAACCAACCGACCACAGCGACCTCTTTGCCAACGAACTGGTCTCGCTGAGAGGCTGCAGTTTCAACCGGTATCGCGTCATCGTGCACAGCGACATAACAGCCGGAACACGCAATCAGCGAA
The DNA here is from genome assembly GCA_039027955.1 of Pseudomonadota bacterium. Classification (GTDB taxonomy): domain Bacteria; phylum Pseudomonadota; class Alphaproteobacteria; order Sphingomonadales; family Sphingomonadaceae; genus Erythrobacter. The sequence goes on along the minus strand of JBCCJD010000022.1, from coordinate 5,230 downwards.
AGTGGCGCAACCCAACGCATCACAGCCCCTCGACAAATTCCTTGTAGGCGGCCTCGTCCATCAGGCCTTCGAGTTCACCTGCATCGCCAACGCTCATCCGGAAAAACCAACCGTCTTCCTCAGGTGAAGAGTTGACCAGTGCCGGCTCCTCTTCGAGGCTCGCATTGGTCTCCGTTACCTCGCCAGAGATGGGCGCATAGACATCGCTTGCGGCCTTAACGCTTTCGACCACTGCTGCATCGCCGCCTTTATCGAGCGCAGCGCCTATCTCGGGAAGCTCGACAAACACGATGTCGCCGAGCTGCTCTTGCGCGTAATCGGTGATCCCGACCGTAGCGCTGTCATCTTCGATATCGATCCATTCGTGTTCATCGGTGAAGTATCGCGGCATCGATCAATTCCCCCTGAAGTAGCGGTGCGGGACAAACGGCATGGATGAAACGGTCGCTGGCAGGCGCTTAGCGCGCACTGCGATTTCCAGCGCGGTGCCTTCGTCGCAATGGGCGGCATCGACATAAGCCATCGCGATCGGGCGTTCGAGCGTGGGTGAGAACCCGCCACTCGTAACACGTCCGACTTGGCTATCGCCGGCAAAGACCTCCGCGCCTTCGCGTGCAGGCATCCGGCCTTCCAAAAGCAGGCCGACACGTCTTTGTTGAGAGCCCTTTTCAAGCGCTTCCCTTACCGGGCCATGGCCAAGATAGCCGCCCGTCTCGCGCCGTTTCTTGGAGAGCGCGAAAGTCAGATCAGCGCTGACAGGATCGGTTTCAGTCGTGATGTCATGACCATAAAGCGGAAGCCCCGCTTCGAGCCGAAGACTGTCGCGCGCGCCAAGGCCTGCTGGACGCACCCGGTCGTCGGCAATCAATGCGTCAGCCAGCGCTTCGGCATAGTCCTGATGCACTGCAATCTCGAAACCATCTTCACCAGTATAGCCCGCACGGCTGATCCACAGATGCGTATCTGCCCACTCAAACAGCTCTGCTGTCATGAAAGTAAGAACTTCAGTCCCAGGTATAAGCGCCTTGAGCACTTCGCCTGCCTTTGGCCCCTGCAAAGCGAGCAGCGCATAATCTTCAAAATGCGTGAGCGTGACTTCGTCGGGAAGATGCTCGCGCAGATGCGCAATATCATCCCACTTGACCGCTCCGTTGACTACCACGGCAATCCGCGGCCCGGCATTAGTGATCATCAGATCATCGAGGATGCCTCCGTCCTCATCGAGCAGCATCGAATACCGCATCCGTCCAGGCTTCAGTGAAGTCACAAGCCCTGGGACAAGCGCTTCAAGCGCGACAGCTGCTTCACGCGCAGCTTCGTCGGTATTGTCGGATGGTCCGGTCAGCCCAAGCTGACCCATGTGCGACACATCGAACAGGCTCGCGCTTTTTCGGGTCCAGGTATGTTCGGCTACGATCCCCCCGCCTTCACCGGTGTACTGGATCGGCATCTCGTAGCCTGCAAAAGGGACCATCCGCGCACCCTTCGCGCGATGCCAGGCATCAAGCGCCAAATGCGCCAAATGCGGCTCTTCGATAGGTAGATCGTCGCTCAATCAATAATCCCCGACAGTCAGCAGCCAACGCCCTTAGTCAAAGCGTCAATCCTGCCCCCTCTGTCGGGAAACCTGAGAGCTTCGGCAAAGAATGCGCGAGCACATCACCTGCCTTCCCCTTCGGTGGCACAAGGATCGCTCCTCGCACGCTTTCCAGAGTGCCGTTGCCTCGCGCGGTCCTTTTGCCTGAGAGTTTCCGGGGCGGTTGCTCCTTCGGCGCCAAACTCTTGTTGAAGAGCTGATCTCTCCCGCGAAAGATGCCGGAATCGCTTCCGGTAGGCTTTATCTATGTTGCGTATGCGAAGAGGTGCGTCAATTGCTCAAAAGGGGAATTCCGGCGATTACGATATATTCCTGCGTTCAGTCGCCCGATTGGCCGGTCTCGTCCTGCTCAGCAAGGAGCTCTTGGGCGCGTTTCATCAGGTCCTTTTCGCCTTGCGTGAAGCCGCCCGTGTCCTCGCCGCCAACAGGCTGCGGAGCTTGCGTACGAAAGTAGGCGACGCCCATGCTCTCACCCAGAAACCAAAGCCCCGATTGCAGTCCATAAGCTTCGCCGGGATGGCCTATACCAACGATAGCATCCGAGATTTCGCCAAACAGATTGTCCTTGCACCGGCCAAGGGTCCTGTTGATCATTTGCATGCCCATGAAATAGTGGCAGAAGAACTCTTGATCGTTGTTTCGACCACCCCCGCGATCGACAGTGAACAGCAGCTCGGCGCTTTGGTCCGTCAGGAAGTCACCACCTAGCAGCCCCTGGCCCAGCTTCGCCAGGTCCACCATCCCGATCCGCACGCCGCCCTGAGGCGAGAACACCGACGCGTTAGTGCCCGGCATATAGCCGTCGAGCGAACATTCGACGCCCTCGGCAACCGGAAAACTGCAATTGGGCGGCAAGTCTTCCGGGAAATCCCGCGCCGGTTCTCCCGCGTGCCGGTAAAGCGCAACCGCGCGGCTCACCATGTCGTCCGAACAGCCGATCCAATTGACGCAGGCCTCAACCCCGAGCGGCTCGAACACAAGGCGCTCAAGCAGCTTATCATAGCGCTCGCCGGTTGCGGCCTCGAGAGCGGTCGCGACCACAGGCGATCCCAAATTAGCGTATTCGAACGGTGCCATGCCCGGAGGCTCGTCGGCGTACCACGCTTCGGGGTCAGCGAGTTTCTCCTTAAGGCTTTCGCCCAGTGGGATGATGTAACCCGCTTTATCGCGCAGCCCCGCGCGATGGCTCAGGAGTTGAGACAGCGTCACAGGCGCGTCGGGAAAATTGGGCGAGCGGACCTTGAATCCCAGATAGTCTGACACATCCGCGTCCAAATCGACTTTGCCTTCATCCACTAGCCGCAAAGTGGCGAGCGCCATGATGAGCTTTGAGATAGAGGCAATCCGCACCGGATCATTGGCTTCGACCGCTTCGCCGCTCTCGCGATTGCGAACGCCCTCGACAATCAGCGGGGTGATGCTTTCGCGGTCGAACGCGACGACGACCGTGGCAGGCGGTGTTTGGGCATGAGCCATGATCGGCAAGCACAGCGCAATCACATAAGATGCAAACCGAAGCATATCAGCTTTCTCGCGCGGTATCCAACAAATCAATCCAGCTCTGATTTAGTCGAGATTAGGCCGCAACCAACGCTCTGCAAGAGCGATATCAATCCCGCGCCGTTCTGCGTAATCGGTGAGTTGGTCGCGCCCGATCCGCGCCACTCCAAAATACGCAGCTTCCGGATGCCCAAAGTAAAACCCGCTAACAGCAGCGGTCGGGTACATCGCAAAGCTCTCCGTCAGCGTCAGGCCGACATTCTTTTCGGCTTCCAGCAACTCGAACAGGATCGGTTTGAGCGAATGATCAGGGCAAGCCGGATAACCCGGCGCCGGGCGAATGCCGCGATATTCCTCCTTGATCAGCGCTTCGTTGGTGAGCTGTTCGCCCGGAGCATAGCCCCAAAGCGTCGTGCGCGTGTGCTGATGCAAACGCTCGGCAAAGGCTTCAGCAAACCGGTCAGCCAGTGCTTTCAAGAGGATGTCCGAATAGTCGTCCTTATCGGCCTGGAAGCGCGCAATATGCGGATCAATTCCGTGGATGCCCACCGCAAAACCGCCGATCCAATCACCGTCAGGATCGATAAAGTCAGCAAGACACATATTGGCGCGGTCTTTGCTCTTCTTGATCTGCTGGCGCAGGAACGGGAGGCGCACATGTTCTTCGCGCCGAACCCGGTGAATAATCACATCGTCGCGGCAATCGTGATCGCGCGCGCAGGGCCAAAATCCGGCAACGCCGCGCGCGGTAAGCCATTTCTCGCCAATGATCTGTTCAAGCATGGCATCAGCATCGACTTTAAGGGCGCGCGCACTTTCGCCGACCACTTCGTCGTCCAGGATGCGCGGATAGGTCCCGTGCAGTTCCCATGCGCGAAAGAACGGGGTCCAATCGATATAGTCGACAAGGTCCGACAGGTCCCAATCGTCGTAGACATGCACACCGGGCTCAAGCGGCGGGGCAGGCTTGTCAGACAGATAGGCATCGTAAAAGTTCGCGCGTGCTTCGCTTAACGTCATAAGCTGACTGGGCGCTTTGCCGGATCGGGCATCACGCACTTTGGTGTATTCGCTCGCGGTGCCTTCAACAAACTCGTCGCGCTGCGTATCCGACAGCAGCTTAGATGCAACGCCAACGGCACGGCTCGCATCAAGCACATGGATAACCGGGCCTTCGTAATTGGGATCGATCTTAAGCGCGGTGTGCACCTTGGATGTCGTTGCTCCGCCGATGAGAAGCGGCATCTCCATCCCTGCGCGCTGCATCTCTTCAGCAACGGTCACCATCTCATCAAGCGAAGGAGTAATGAGGCCCGATAGCCCAATCATATCGGCCTTGTTGTCATTCGCTGCTTTAAGAATATCCGGCCATGGCACCATGACGCCAAGGTCCACCACTTCATAGCCATTGCACTGCAGCACGACGCCGACGATGTTCTTACCGATATCGTGCACATCGCCTTTCACGGTGGCCATGATGATCGTGCCTTTAGCGCTGCGCTCTGCTTCAGGGAGCAGTTCCTTTTCCTGCTCGATGAAGGGGATGAGATGCGCAACGGCCTTCTTCATCACGCGCGCGGATTTGACGACCTGCGGCAGGAACATCTTGCCTGACCCGAACAGGTCACCGACAACATTCATGCCGTCCATCAAGGGGCCTTCGATCACTTCGATCGGGCGCCCGCCAGCCTCGGCTGTCGCAGCGCGCATCTCTTCGGTGTCATCGACAATATGCGCGTCGATCCCTTTGACCAGCGCATGTTCAAGCCGCTTAGTCACTTCCCAGCCGCGCCATTCAGCCGCCTGCTTGTCGTCTTCCTTGCTCTTGCCCTTATAGCTTTCGGCGAGGTTGATGAGGCGTTCCGTAGCCGTCTCTTCGCCTTCGCCCAGCTTCTTGGGCTTGCGCATAAGGATCACGTCTTCGCACGCGTCGCGCAGCACCGGATCAATCGTGTCGTAGACGTCGAGCTGGCCCGCATTGACGATCGCCATGTCAAAACCAACGGGGATTGCATGGTAGAGGAAGACCGAGTGCATCGCGCGGCGCACCGTCTCGTTGCCGCGAAAGCTGAAAGAGAGATTGGAAAGCCCGCCGCTGGTCTTGGCATGCGGGCACAATTGCTTGATCTCGCG
>JBCCJD010000021.1:0-49257 GCA_039027955.1 Pseudomonadota bacterium | reverse complement strand
GCAAATACTGGGTTCCGCCGTCGCTTTCTCGAATAATCCCCGGTGCGTCGCTGAATGAAAGGTTGTCGATCGCATCGCGAAAAATTGGCTTGGCTTCGCCAGCGGCAACCCCAGCTGCATCGTTGATCCCGCGTATGATCCCATCGAGACCTGGGATTGCGCCGAGCTTCTTACCAGCGCCGAGAATAGTCCCTAATACACCGCTATTACTGCCCGTGAGTTTGTCCAGCATTGGCAAACCAATCCGCACCTCTTCATCGTTAAAGAAGGCTCCCGGTTGCGATAGATCATCAAGCGCGCTGTCGGTTGCCTTCCCAAGGATAGATGATAGCCCTGAACCTTCGCTTCCGAGCAGTCCACCAAGGTTTTGTGCCAATGCTGTGCCGGGCATCATCAACATCAGCCCAGACGCGCTTACGCCCGTGATGATAGCACGGCGATCAAGTCGAGTTAGATGTCGATCAGCCATTCTCTTCTCCGTCTTCAATATTAGGCAGGCAATAGCATAACCAAATTGTCTTAAGTCGAAAAATCGCAAACGCAGTTTGGTAAAATCTCGTGTCAGACACTGGCCGCTTAGCCGTTAATCCGATTGCGGCTCCAGCCACTCAACCAATGCAGCCAGACAGTCCCGTGCGAGCAGCTTGCATCGCTCGGGCGACCAGCCTTGTTCGGGTTCGGGAGAGTCGGCGAGATCTTTGAATGGCATCTCGAGTGTGATCGCGCAGGCACCGAAGCGTTCGGCAACCTGGTTAGTGCTTATTGAAAGATTGGCCTTGCCCTTAGGCGTTACCGGATACCCCAACCTAGTCTGGAAATCGGGTGTACGGCGATCAAGAATCCGCTGATAGCGGGCGTATTGATCGCCTAAGTCTTGGGTCCAAGAAGGAATTCCTTCAAACCCAGCAAGGAAATTGGCAGGAATTGCTTCATCGCCATGGACATCCATCGCAAAATCAACGCCGCTGTTATCCATTGCATTCCGGATCGCTAAAACTTCGGGCGATTTCTCTGCGCTAGGGCTTGCCCATTCGCGGTTGAGATTGATGCCGGCCGCATTAGTTCTAAGATGGCCCCGCGCCGATCCGTCCGGATTACAGTTTGGAACGATGTGCAATCGGCACTTCTTGCGCAGCGCTCGCGCCACAGGGTCAGTTGGGTCAGTAAGGCATTCTAGGGCCCCTTCCATCCACCACTCGGCCATCGTTTCGCCCGGGTGCTGGCGACCATACAGCCATACCTGCATATCGCTTTCACCGAGTTCGAGCATATCGAGCGGACGCCCATCGAGCGTCGTCCCAATTCGGATTAAGCGAACGCCTTCGCTTGCTGCGGCTTCAGCAATGAGATCGTGGTGGCGCTCCATCGAATAAGGCGCGAAATACGCGAAATACGCGATATCCGAGGCTGGCGTGTAGCGTATCGTCAGCGTGCCCTCAGCTTCGGACTTGTCAAAGCTGCTGGGTGCCCGCGTCCAGTATTCGCGATCCTCCGAGACGCAAGCATCGTAATTGGGCCAGCCGGCAGGATACGCCGTTTGGTTTAAACCCGAGAGCTTTAGCTCAAGAGTTTCCCCAGCAGCTCCCATGACCCGAAAATGAAACCACTGAGCAAACTTCGACATGTGATCCCGCTTAATCGCTAATCGGGCGCGTAATCCTTCGATTTCAAGGACTTCGATATTGCCGCTGTCGAACACAGCATCGATCGCAATTTCGGTCATTTGGCAGAAGACAATTCGCGGACATTCACGCTGACTGTTTCCCCGTTACCACCTGGAAAATCCCTAAAGAGCGCTGCCGCCAGAGTATTGGCGCTGGTCGCTACGTCGGAATAGGGCGAATTGATCGAAACCGGCTGCTGCGCTCGGCCTTCCCATAGGCTGACACCGTCCATTGTGGAGATGCGCACCGCGAGCTCGCTCAAGACATTCGGCCTTCGAGTGCCCCCGCCTAGATCGACGCCAACTCCGACACCGACCCCGCTGCCGAAGGAACCGGTTTGGCCGCCAACCCCGACCGAGACAGGGCCACGTGAGCTCTCACCTGCAAGTGCGCTTCTGCTGGTGCGGACAGCAGCAATCTGTGTGGCCGGATCGGAAACTGCCGGGTTGAAATCAAGAACAACTTCGTAGCCCAGACTGGTAAGGCTTTGTGCTACTGCTGCGGTGAACGCGTCGCGCGCCGCCTCATTTCGGATCTCATCTGGGAATTCGATCCGTATCCGACCTTGACCGAGGGTAGCGCGGTCGTCAGCCACGAACCTGGTCACTTCAACCGGGCCAGTGTAACTCCCGGCGCAGGCGGTTAAGGCCACAGTAGCGACTAGCGGCGCTAGCAAGTGATGAAATGGACCCAGATTGGCCATGAGCGACTCCTCTTTTGTCCTTGCTATAAGGCGCGATATCCTGCTGTGCAAAACGCTACGTTCTTCCAAGGGGGCGAGGGCATCTTCGCGAATAGGCTGAGAGATCGTTAGATATGAACGGACAAGCAAAACCTTGCGTGCTTGTGACTGGCGGCGCGGGCTATATCGGTAGTCATGCAGTGCTCGCGCTCAGCGATGCTGGGTGGCCGGTGGTGGTCATAGATAATATGTCCACTGGCTTCCGCTTCGCAGTCCCTGAGGCCGTGCCGCTTTATGAAGGGGATATCGCCGACAGCGCGTTGCTTTCTGAGATATTTGGAAGGCATGGCTGCCAGGCGATCATGCACTTTGCCGGGTCAATCATCGTTCCTGAGAGCGTTGAGAAGCCCTTGATGTATTATTACAACAACACCGTCAAAAGCCGCTCCCTTATCGAGACTGCGGTGTCGCATGGTATTTCGCATTTTATTTTTTCGTCGACCGCTGCGACCTATGGCACGCCTGAGATCTCCCCAATCACCGAAGAGTGCGCGCGCAATCCGATCAACCCTTATGGTTGGTCAAAGCTCATGACTGAGCAGATGCTTAGCGATACCGCGCGAGTTCATCCAATGAACTATTGCGCGCTACGATACTTCAACGTTGCTGGCGCTGATCCTCAGGCACGCAGTGGCCAATCGACTGCCGGCGCAACGCACCTTATTAAAGTTGCGGTCGAAGCAGCGCTTGGTAAGCGAGCCTTCGTGGGGGTTTTTGGCACCGATTATGACACGCCGGATGGCACCGGTGTCCGCGATTATATTCACGTCAGCGATCTTGCGGCTGCACATGTGCATGCGCTGGAGGCCTTGATCGAGCGCCCGAAACGTTCTCTGACCATGAATTGCGGCTACGGTCGGGGATTTTCGGTTCTGGAAGTGCTTGATGCGGTTGATCGGGTCACAAACATGCAGATTGATCGTCGGATAGAGGGACGCCGCGCAGGCGATCCTGATTCACTGGTTGCCGATCCGGCCCGTATCCGGTCCGAACTGCCGTGGGAGCCTCAGCATGCAAACCTCGATACTATAATTGCGCATGCTTTAGCGTGGGAGCGAAGGCTTACGGATCTTCGCGCACAAGGTTGACCTTTCGCGGCTGTTCGACTATCCGCTCCGACGAAGTCAATGATAATGCGTCGGGTCGTTCCCGGCGTTTTTTATTTGAAAGATAAAATTGTGAAAATCCGTAATAGTCTCAAGTCGCTCAAGAACCGCCACCGCGATTGTCGCGTGATCCGTCGGCGCGGGCGGACTTATGTCATCAACAAGACCAATCGCCGGTTCAAGGCTCGCCAGGGCTAAACTGCCAGTCAGTTCTGACTGGCAATCTCTATTAATAGCTATAGTGGCCCGCCTCCAATTTGGAGTGTGGGCCATCTCTTTTGGTGGGGGCATAGCATTGAGCGATTTACCAAAGGCCGTGGTATTCGACGTCGGGCGTGTCTTGTTCCATTGGCAGTTGCGCGCGCTGTTTCAAAAGTTGATCGATGATGAGGCTAAGCTCGATTGGTTTCTCACCAATGTCATAAGTGAGGAGTGGCATTTCCAACATGATCGCGGCGTCCCGCTGGCCGAAATGTTGCCATCCCGAATTGCGCAATATCCCGAGCATGCGCTCCTGATTGCGGCCTATGCTGCTCGCTTTAATGAAACGGTCCCTGGGCCCGTCGACGGAGTTCATGCATTAGTTGAGCGCTTACATAGGCGATCGATTCCCCTGTTTTGTCTAACTAATTTTGGGGCCGAGCTATTCGAGCAGTTTCGCCGTGAGCAACCGATCTTCCAGTGCTTCGACGATGTAATCGTCTCAGGAGAGGAAAAAGTGGCCAAGCCTGAGCCTCGGATTTATGAAATTGTTGAACGCCGCAGCGGGTTTTCGGGCAACCAGTTGTTCTTCACAGATGACAACTCGATCAATGTGACCGCAGCGTCCGAGCGGGGTTGGCACGCCCATGTTTTTACCAGTGCCTCCGCGCTTGAGATGCAACTTCGGGGCTTAGGGTTGCTTTAGCCTTAGGGACGAGGCGGACAGCTTTTATAGTTGGAGCCCCTGAAGTCAGCGTTTGGGGGATGCTGCACTTCAGGGGCTCTCAAAACCGTCCGCGATGGAGAGAAAGACGGACGGACGCTTGGTAATCGAAGTCGCTCAGTTACCGTTGCACTTTGCCAGTTTTTCGCCTTCGAGCGCTTTTCCTTTGGCTTTGAAGCTTACGATCTCGCCGAATTCGCGTGCAAGGCCGCGACAAATGCGCATTGGTCGCGAGGTGCCTTTATTGGCTACGCACGTCGTTCCCTGGCAGGCCCAGGCGACACCCGCTGCAACAGCACGATCTTCATCAGTGGGCTGCGCCAGAGTCGCGGTGTAATAAGGTCCGGTCTTCGCAACAGCCGGAGCTGCTGAAGTCGCAAGTGCGAACGTTGTTCCAGTATAAGCTAACGCCATCGCTAGAATGGTTAGGCGGCCAGCGCGAGGGAGGGAGAGGGTCATCGCTTGGTTCCTTGTACAATTGGTCGATTACGCAAGGTTTCGATTCAAAACCGGTTGCAGAACGCTACTTATGTGATTAAGTTTCAGGTTGCAACTAGAAACTGAAATTTTTTTTGAGCCATGCGTAATTCGCGTTAGAACGGTGGTTGGAAGAGGATTGAAATGGGCGAAATAAGAGAACCACTGCGCGAACTTATCGAATGCGGTCTTCCGCAAGCGCTTGAAGTCATGGGCGAACGCTGGTCTTTCATGATCTTGCGTGCGAGCTTCAACGGGCTAAAACATTTCGAAGAGTTTCTGACCGAGCTGGGGATCGCGCGTAATATTCTGTCGAACCGCCTAGCGAAATTGGTCGATCACGGAATCCTTAAGAGAGAACCATGCGCGGATGATCGCCGGAAAGTCGAATACCGGTTAACTAACAAGGGATATGATCTCCTTCCCGCGATGATCGCCTTGCGCCAATGGGGGCAAAAGTATGGTGGCGAGTTTGTCGCTGAAGACCCTGTCCTTGTTGACCAGGCAGATCGTTTGCCGATCGGTCCAGTTTCAATACTTTCGCATGACGGACGAATTCTGTCGCACGAAGACCTCTGGCTTATTAAACGAGCGGATGTTGGTAAGCGTCCCGATGGCACCATTGCGACGCCGTCTTCGGCGCTTGGGACGGGCGATGTGATCGATCTGCGCACGGCGAATAGTGCGGGCTGAAGTGTTGCTCTGGACCTAACGCACACCGACTGTCTGACGATAGCTCAAAGCCTCGGCGATATGCTCCCTTTCAACTTGGGCTGCACCGCCTAAGTCCGCAACTGTTCGGGCAACACGGAGCACGCGAGTATAGCTGCGTGCCGAAAGCCTCATCTTTTCTGCAGCCCTCATCAGGAGAGCTTTGCCCGCATCATCCGGCTGTGCTGCCTGCTCAAGTTTCCCGCCTTCAAGTTCAGCGTTGGATCGCACGCCACGTGCGAGACTGGCAGCTCTCGCGGCGGATACTCTGCGCGCTACACTTTCGCTTCCTTCTGCCGCCGCCGGTAGCGTCAGATCCATCGCGCTAACTGCCGCGACTTCTACATGCAGGTCGATTCGGTCGAGCAATGGTCCAGATAGGCGCGCTTGATATTCGCCCGCGCAACGAGGCGCACGCGCGCAGCCATGGTCAGGTTCGCCGATGCGACCGCAGCGGCATGGGTTCATAGCCGCAATCAGTTGGACACGTGCTGGAAAACTCACATGCGCGTTGGCGCGCGCCACATCAACCCTTCCAGTTTCGAGGGGTTGCCTGAGCGAATCGAGCACCGCTCGCTGGAATTCCGGCAACTCATCTAGAAAGAGAACGCCCAGATGAGCTAGGCTGACTTCGCCTGGACGCACTTTCAATCCGCCGCCGGTCAGCGCTGCCATACTCGCTGAATGGTGCGGTGCGCGAAATGGCCGCGACCTGCTTATTCGGCCAGCTTCGAGCATTCCTGCGACTGATTGGACCATGGAGACCTCTAGCGCTTCAGCCGGGGTCAACTCAGGCAAGATTCCGGGTAAGCAAGAGGCGAGCAAGCTCTTGCCGGAGCCAGGTGGGCCAACCATCAAGAGATTATGCCCTCCCGCAGCAGCAATCTCGAGCGCGCGTTTGGCTGTCTCTTGGCCTTTGACTTGCGCAAGGTTGGTGGCCGCTGCAGGTTCGGCGATGTCGCCTCGCGCCGGTTCGGGCAAGAGCTCGCTGCCCTTGAGATGTCCTAACAGGCTGGCGAGCGTAACAGGTGCCAACACCGGAACGCCGCTCGCCCATTTTGCTTCGGAGCCCTGTTCGGCGGGACAGATCAAACCGCACTCCGCTTCACTTGCATGGAGCGCGGCGATCAGAACCCCAGGACTTGCAACTATGCGGCCATCGAGCGCCAATTCTCCCACAATGATCCAATCGCCTAACTGTTCGGCGTCGGTGATGCCCATCGCCGCAAGCAAAGCGAGCGCGATCGGCAAATCGAAATGCGATCCGTCTTTCGGCAAGTCGGCTGGCGAGAGATTTATGGTGATCCGTTTTGGCGGAAGCGCTAGCCCCATAGCTGCCAGTGCGGCCTGGACACGTTCCCGGCTCTCACTGACGGCTTTATCAGGCAATCCAACGATCGAAAACTTGGGTAAGCCAGCGGCGACTTGGCACTGTACTTCAACCCGGCGGGCCTCGAGCCCGAGATACGCAACAGTCCTGACAAGTGCGACCAAGCCCCTATCCCCCCAAGACGCTTTTCCATCTGCGGTTACTGTGCAGTGTTAAGAGAAACTTGTCGAGCGCTTAGGCAAGACTACGAAACCGATTTGCAAGTATAAATCTTGGCGCTTCTTAAAAGACGTTGCGAGCATATGCTCATGAATGAAAAGATCAGTAGCCCTCCTTCTCTGCTTCCAATGGTTGCTTTGGCCTGGTGCGCTTGCAGCAACAGGCGCCTACGAGGCTGGCTATCCCTCGCGGGTGATCAGCCAGGAGCGTTGGATTGAGGAATGGGATTCGAGCACTCAGCGCTGGGTTCGCATCACTGATATCCAGAGCGCCCAACTTGCAGATCACAAATCGCCCCGGGCTAGCAAGCATAGAGACTTCACGCACACGAGCATTCTCGCCCAGTACGGTCCTTTTCAAATCGTAGATAAGCATCGCGCACGGATGGTTGGTGCGACTGGCCCAAATGCGGTTCGTGAATTTAGAGCCATGCTCCGCGACTTTCCCGAGGTTGAGCTTCTTGAATTCATTGAGGCCCCGGGGACAACACACGATCTTGCGAACTTGGAAGTGGGCCGACTTATTAGAGCTGCTGGCATACGGACCCATGTGCCAATGGGCGGATCAGTAAGGTCCGGTGCAGTCGACCTTTTTCTAGCAGGAGATGAGCGGACAATCGCGTCTGGCGCTCAATTCGCGGTTCATTCCTGGCAAGATAGCCATGGTCGCGAGCCGAATGACTTTCCGCCAGACGCCGCAGAAAACAGGCTGTATCTCGACTATTATGTTGAAATGGGAATGAGTGAAGCGCGCGCTCGTGCGTTTTATTCGATGACCAATTCGGTCGCTCATGACAGTGCGATCTGGCTGGGCAGCAACGAGATGCTGCGTTGGATCAGTGTGGACAATGAGCCTAACTTGGCGGGTGCGCGAGTAGAACAACCGCTGATCGCATACGATAGCTTAGTCCATTCGCTGGCTGCGTTCGCGGCGGGCTGACGACACAAAGCAGCGCCCAGCTTGCGGTCAGGACGGCATGATCTCGCTTGACTCTAAGCAAGCTGTGCCATAACCGCGCGGTCTTGATCAAGACAGGGTGCTGCCATCCAGATCGGTTTTTGTTTTTCGTTTTGCGATGCGCACCAATGCGCTGGCCAAAACGGCTTTATTTTCAGAGGACGATATGAAGCGGACTTTTCAGCCTAGTAATCTTGTGCGCAAGCGCCGCCATGGGTTCTTCGCTCGCAAAGCGACCGTCGGTGGACGCAAGCTTTTGCGCGCGCGGCGTCGGCGTGGACGCAAAAAACTGACGGCGTGATCTAAGACCGTCGCGTCATCCTGCGCAAGACATGCCCACAAGTTTTCTGGCTTGCGCAAAAAGGCTCCCGTGGCGGAGCCTTTTTGCGTATAGGGACAGGCATGTCGCAAGTCCTCACTAAGCGGGCCGACTTTAAGGCTGCAAATTCTGGCTTACGCAATGCGATGCCCGGCTTTGTGCTGCTCACCAGGGCTAACCAGCATGACGAAATGCGTCATGGGATTACGGTGACCAAAACGATCGGCAATGCAGTGGTTCGTAACCGGATGAAGCGCCGCTTCCGCGAACTTTTTAGAGCTGTCTTGCCCGGATATGGCCTGCCGGGTCACGATCATGTCCTAATCGGTCGAGCGGGCGGGGTAGAGCGCGATTTTGGCCGCATGAAGCAAGAACTGGAACATGCTCTAAGCCGTGCTCGCGCGGGCAAGGGCGATCCTGCTCGCGGCCGACAACCACGCCATAGTAATCGCAACCCCCGTACCAGTGTCCAACGGAAATCGTCAGGCGTCCTATGAAGCATGTTCTTATCTGGTTGGTGCGCGGCTGGCAGCTTGGTCCTTCCCGTATTCTGCCGCCAACTTGTCGTTATGCTCCTTCGTGCAGCGAATATGCGATCGAGGCGTTCAACAAATACGGTGTCCTGAAGGGTGGATGGCTGGCTCTAAAGCGTCTAGGCCGCTGTCACCCGTGGGGCGGGGATGGTTATGATCCGGTGCCCTAAGGGCTGTAAACCCCGGGTGTAATACCCATCTAGCACACCATTCACGGCATCAGCTCAAGGCACTACTTTGGATAATCAGCGCAATCTTCTGCTCGCCGTCGCGCTTTGCGGCCTGCTGATTCTTGGGTGGGATTTGGGGATGCGATACTTCTATCCGCAAGCCTCAATTACCGCACCAACGACTAACAATGAGCAGCCAGCACAACCTAGCTCTGGCGCGGCACCCCAGGCAAGCGTTGGTGCAAGCGATCTGGTCGGTGCCTCGGCTGCGGATGGTTCCATCGATCTCGACAAGGCTCTGGCAACTCCCACCCGGATCGTAATCGACGCGCCGCGCCTTGCAGGAACAATCAACCTCCTAGGCGCACGGATTGATGATGTTGTCCTTAAAGATCATCGTCAGGAGGTAGAGAAAAACTCAGGTCCAGTCCGCCTGTTCGCGCCCGAGCGCACCGATAGTCAGTATTACGCCGAACTCGGATTTGTGGTCGATGGCACACAAATGCCTGCTTCGACCCAATGGCAAGCTGATGGTGAGCGACTGACGCCAGATTCGCCTGTCACCTTGTCTCACGCAGACGAAAAGGGCCTGACTTACTCGATCGAGTTTTCGATTGATGATGACTACATGATTACGGCCGAGCAAACCGTACAGAACACCAGCGAGGCTGCGGCGATCGTTCAGCCCTTCGCCTTGATTAATCGCACCAGTGTGACGGCGACGCCTGATGAATTCCTTGCTCATTCAGGGCCTGTTGGTGTGTTTGGCGATACTCTCCATGATCCCAACAGCTATGCTGAGCTTGCGGAATTACAGCGCGATATGCCGCAGGCGACGCCCGACTGGCTCGGCTTTGCTGATCGTTACTGGCTCTCGGCATTGGTCCCGGGCGATGGAGAGATCGCGAATGCAGGATTTCGATCGTTAGGCAACGATCTTTTCCGTGCGGGAGTGGTTTATAAGCCAAACACACTCCCGGCCGGTGAGACTTTCACGCAGTCGACCCGCTTGTTTGCCGGTGCGAAAGACAGCGTGATCCTCGATAAATATGAAGAAAGCGGCATAGCCTATTTCGGCAAAGCGATTTCATGGGGTTGGTTTGAGATCATTGAAAAACCCCTGCTGTGGTTGTTGCGGACGCTAAACAGTCTGGTTGGAAACTTCGGCCTTGCGATCATTCTCATGACAGTCGTCATTCGCGGCGTCTTGTTCCCGATTGCACAAAGGCAGTTCGCGAGCATGGCGCAGATGAAGGCCGTGCAGCCGAAAATGAAAGAGATCCAAGAGCGCCACAAGGACGATAAGCAGCAGCAGCAACAAGCGATCATGAAGCTTTACAAGGATGAAGGCGTTAATCCGCTAGCTGGATGTCTTCCGCTCTTGATCCAAATTCCGATTTTCTTTGCGCTTTACAAAGTGCTCATTCTCGCGATCGAAATGCGGCACGAGCCATTCATTCCATTCTGGATAAGGGATCTGTCAGCACCGGACCCCTGGACGATCCTCAACCTATTCGGTCTTTTGCCGTTCGAGGTGCCTGGCTTTCTTGGGATCGGTGTGCTGGCCGTTCTGCTGGGCGTAACGATGTGGCTGACCTTCAAGCTCAACCCATCAACAATGGATCCCATGCAGCAGCAAATCTTCAATATCATGCCTTGGATTTTGATGTTTGTGATGGCACCTTTCGCAGCAGGCCTGCTCCTCTACTGGGTAACCTCCAACCTGCTCACACTGGCGCAGCAGAGCTATCTGTATTCCAAGCACCCCCAACTTCGCGCCGCTGCGGAGAAAGACAAGGCAGAGCAAGCTAAGAAGGCGGAGCGGGAGAAAGCTGAAAAGAGTAAAGCGTGACGTCGGACGAAGAGCGCGCGCAACTCGCTCGAGAAAGAACCGCGTCGCGATTGTTCTCGGGTTCGGTGGAATTTTTGCTTTCCGCGCCGCAGTTGAAATTTCTGCCTGAGCCCAAGGTCCCCGAAATTGCCTTTTGTGGTCGAAGTAACGTTGGAAAATCGTCGCTTCTCAATGCTCTAACCGGCCGAAAGGCAATTGCACGCGCTTCGGTCACACCCGGCCGAACACAGGAATTGAATTTCTTTGATGTCGGCGATCCTCTGCTTTTCCGGCTGGTCGATATGCCGGGCTATGGTTTCGCCAAAGCTCCCGTCAAAGTCGTCGAGCGGTGGAAGACGTTGGTGCGCAACTATTTGCGCGGCCGTCCCGTGTTGGCCCGTAATCTCGTGCTGATCGATAGCCGCCATGGGCTCAAAGATGTCGACCGAGAAATGATGAAAATGCTCGATGAAGCAGCGGTCGGATATCGGGTTGTTTTGACGAAGACTGATAAAGTCAAAGCTTCAGAACTCGACGAGGTCGCACGGCGCATCGCCGACGAAGTCCGCACACGCCCTGCGGCCTATCCCGAATTGCATCTCACCAGCAGCGAGAAAGGCATGGGGATTGCCGCATTACGAGCAGCTGTTGTGGCTGATGCTTTGGGCGAAGACTACTTCGCGAATAATTGAGACGGATTGGCAAAGGCTTTGAATTCCAGAGCGTTGCCGGCCGGATCGCGAAGAAACATTGTTGCTTGTTCGCCTGGCTGGCCTTCGAAACGGACCGTTGGTTCGATCACAAATTTAGTGCCCGCAGACCTCAATCGTTCAGCGAGTTCCCGCCAATCGGCCAGCTGAAGCACCAGTCCGAAATGTGGAACCGGGACGTCATGGCCGTCTACTGAATTGGTCGCTCGGTCATCCCGATTGCCCGCTAGATGTGCGACGATCTGGTGCCCATGGAAATCGAAATCGACCCATTCATCCGAACTGCGTCCTTCCTTACAGCCCAATAAGGCCCCGTAGAAGCGCCTTGCAGCAGCGAGATCGTCAACGGGAAACGCAAGGTGGAACGGGGGCAAGTTCATATATTTGGGCTCCGATACGCTTTGATACATCCTTCTAACCCGTTCAGCCTCGACAGCCCAAGGCTGAATACGTAGTGCGGTGCTCAGCGCGATGGTCAATGGTGGAGTTCAGCGCTTCGATGAAGCTAATTATCGGAAACAAGAATTATTCGAGTTGGTCGATGCGTGGCTGGCTTGCCGCGAAGCAATCTGGCCTGCCCTTTGAAGAAATCACTGTCCCAATTCTGGGTGAGCAATGGGATCAGCAGAAGCAAAGTCTGGGGGATGTGCAGCCATCCTCTGGCAAGGTCCCTATTCTATGGGACGGAGACACGGTGATCTGGGACAGCATGGCGATCCTAGAATACCTTGCCGACAAGGTCGGGCGCGATCGATTTTGGCCAAAAGATGAAAACGCTCGCGGGATGGCCCGTGCGATGGTTGCGGAAATGCACTCTTCCTACGCTGCATTGCGCGGCGAAATGCCTATGAACGTACGCCGCCGGGTCCCGTTGCAAAACGTCACCGACCAAACCAGAGCGGACATCGTCAGAGTCTTGCAGTTATGGGCTGAAGCGCGCGCGCGCCATGGGACCAGCGGTCCCTATCTCTTCGGGACATTTGGCGCTGCTGACATTTTCTATGCGCCCGTTGTATCGCGTTTTATCACCTATGGGGTTGGCGTACCGGGCTTTGCGCAGAGCTATATGCAAGCGATCTGGGAGCATGACTGGACGCGGCAGTGGATCGAGGCGGCCGAAGAGGAACAATGGGTCATCGAACAATACGAAGTGGTCGGTTGACAGCCACCTTCTTGGCTTTCGGTACCGCGTTGCCTTCGCAGAACGACCGTCTGTTCTAATTGTACCGGCCGAGCGTGCTTGCGCCTCGCTGCGCGGCTGCTAGGCCAACTCCATGAAAGACGTTCTCGACTATGCCAAGCGCTTGATCGCGGCTCCCAGCGTTACACCTGCAACAGGCGCCGTATTCGACGATATTGAATCCATGTTAAAGCCCTTCGGGTTCGAGGTTCATCGCTTTATGCGCGGTCACGGAGCCGAAGGGACTGATGAAGCCCCGGTGGAGAATCTCTTTGCGATCCGTCATGGGCCAGCTGACTCTATGCACTTTGCCTTTGC
Organism: Pseudomonadota bacterium; assembly: GCA_039027955.1. Lineage (GTDB taxonomy): Bacteria > Pseudomonadota > Alphaproteobacteria > Sphingomonadales > Sphingomonadaceae > Erythrobacter. Next base: position 36,065 of record JBCCJD010000021.1, on the reverse strand, counting down.
CGGTCACCTCGATGTGGTGCCTCCCGGTGATGGATGGGCTAGCGATCCGTTTGAGCCTGTCATCCGAGGCGAATTGCTCTACGGGCGCGGTGCCGTCGATATGAAAGGTGCGATCGCCGCGATGATCGCGGCCGTCCCTGAAATACCGGCAGAGGCCGGCACAATCAGCCTTATTATTACGGGCGATGAAGAAGGTCCGGCTTTGCATGGCACCCGCGCGCTGATCGATCACATGGCGGATACCGGTCAGCAGCCCGGTCTATGCCTGGTCGGAGAACCAACCAGTGTCAGCCAATTAGGCGATATGATGAAGATTGGACGCCGCGGCTCCGTCAACATCTGGCTCACAGCGGAAGGGATACAGGGTCATGTCGCCTATCCGCATTTGGCGGACAATCCGCTGCCCAAGCTGGTGGCGATGCTGGCTGAACTTGACGCCTTGCAGCTTGACACCGGGACCGAGTGGTTTCAGCCGAGCAACCTGGAAATCACAGACCTTTCTGTAGGAAATTCTGCACATAACGTCATACCGGCGAAAGCCGAAGCGCGCATTTCCATCCGCTTCAATGACTTGCACACTGGCGCGACTTTATCCGACCGAGTGAGTGCAATTGCCAAGAAACATGGCGGGAGCGCGCGGCCAGTCATATCCGGCGAACCTTTTTTGACCGAGCCAGGAGCGTTTTCGGCAATCGTGGCTCAGGCAATTACCGAGGTTACAGGCCTAAAGCCTGACCAGTCGACTACCGGTGGGACTTCTGATGCACGGTTTTTGCGTGCCGTATGTCCAGTGATCGAATTCGGTTTGTGCAACGCGACCATGCATAAGCGCGATGAAGCTGTCGCCATCCCCGACTTGTACGCGCTGACGGCAATCTACGCCAAGATTGCGCGAGATGCGCTCGCGCTTGCAGATATGCCGAGCGAGCTTGAGGAAGGTCTCAGCCAATGAGCGCTTGGTTCGCAATTCCGCTTTGGCAACGGGTAATCGGAGCGCTGATCCTGGGCGTTCTGGTCGGCTACTTTTTCCTCGAAGAAGACGCCGAGAGCATCAAGTGGATCGGCGACTTTTTTATCAAGTCGATCAAGATGTTGGTGGTCCCGCTGATCTTCTTCAGTCTGGTTGCGGGGGTTGCTGCAATCGGCGACTTACGCAAGCTTGGCGCGGTGGGCGGCCGAGCGATTATCCTATTCGTGGTAAGCGGCCAGATCGCTGTGTGGCTCGGCCTTGCACTTGGAACAGGGGCGATAAAGTTGGGCCTGTTTCCGAGCAAAGAGCAGCTTGGCACACCGGATACGCCGACCCCAGAGCCGAATGAGACCACTGCTGTCGACATGATTTTATCGATTGTACCCGAAAGCCCAGTGCAGGTGATGGCCGACGTCGCAGTGCTTCCGCTGATCGTATTCTCGCTACTGATCGGGATTGGCATTCTGATGGCAGAGGAGGACGGCAAGCCCGTTCAGAAGATTTTCGACAGCGGCGCCGTCGTCATGCAAAAAGTCACTATGATCGTCATGGAGCTCACGCCCTTCGGCGTCTTTGCGCTGATGGCGTGGGTTGCGGGTACGCTCGGTTTCGATGCTTTGATAGCTTTGAGTTGGCTGGTTGGACTCAACTACCTCGGCTGTTTGATCATTATCCTTGTCATGTATTCAGCGATGATCGGACTACTCGCCAAGCTCCCGGTTATCGATTTCTTTCGAGGGATTATCGACGCGGTCGCCGTCAGTTACTCGACCGCCAGTTCGAACGCGACGCTACCTGTTACCTTGCGCTGCGCGCGCCGCAATCTCGGGGTTTCGAACTCAGTCGCTAGCTTCGTGATCAGTCTCGGTGCGACCATCAATATGAATGGCACCGCCATGTATCTGGGGTTAGCGACATTGTTTGGCGCTTCGATCTTCGGCGTGGATTTGAGTTGGGGCCAGTACTTTTTAATTTCGATCCTGGCGACGCTCGGTGCGATTGGCGCTGCCGGGATTCCGGGAGCGGGCCTGATTATGATGGCTCTGGTTTTTGGAGCCGTCGGGGTTCCATTGGAGACAATTGCATTTGTAGCTGGCGTTGACCGGATCATGGATATGATGCGCACGACCACTAACGTGAGCGGAGATGCCGCTGTTGCGACAACGGTCGCGAGTATGACCGGCGAGCTTGACCGCGCTGAGTTGGTCAGCGCGGACGACGTTTAGCGACCTCTTGGCTTCTCCAGCACCTTTTTTCGAAAGCTACAAAGGTCCATAACCTTGCATTCCCAGCATTCAGGAGTGCGCGCTTTGCAGACATAGCGGCCATGTAGGATCAGCCAATGATGTGCGTGGAGACGAAAGGGTTGAGGAACCCGCTTTTCCAGCTTTTCCTCGACCTTTTCCGGAGTTTTACCTTTAGCAAGGCCGGTACGATTGCCGACTCTTAGTATGTGCGTGTCAACCGCGAATGTTTCTTGGCGAAACCAGCAATTGAGCACGACATTAGCTGTTTTGCGGCCCACGCCGGGCAAGCGAACAAGATCCTCGCGGTTATCCGGAACCTCGCCTCGATATTCGTCGATTAGCAGCCTGGAAAGCGCAATTACATTTTTCGCTTTTGAATTGAACAAGCCAATTGTCCTGATGTGATCGATCAGTCCTGCCAACCCGAGGTCGAGCATCTGCTGAGGGGTTTTGACACTCTCAAAAAGCGCGTGAGTGGCCTTGTTCACGCCCACGTCAGTGGCTTGAGCTGAAAGCGCGACGGCCACCACGAGTTGGTAAGCGTTACCGTATTCAAGCTCGGTCTCCGGCTCAGGATTATCCTCAGCAAGGCGCCTAAAGAACTCGAAAATCTGGTCTTTAGTCATCAGATGCGTCGCTTAAAGCCCGAGCACATCTGTCATTGAATAGCGGCCCGGCGCCTGATCGATCAGCCATTCGCCGCCGCGTACTGCGCCTCTTGCAAAAATCATCCGGTTTTCAGCTGAATGCGACAAGATAACGCGCTCCTCATCGCCGGCAAAGATCACACTGTGTTCGCCGGCAACGGTTCCGCCCCGCAGAACTGCTATTCCAATCCCGCCGGGCTGCCGCATGCCGTTGACGCCCTCGCGCGGACTGTCGAGAGCCTCAGCCAGCGTTGTGCCGCGCCCGTCGGCAGCGGCCTCACCTAGGAGCTTTGCTGTACCTGATGGCGCATCCACTTTCTGCCTGTGATGCATCTCGAGTATTTCGATATCCCATTCATCGCCAAGGCGCGCAGTCGTCTCGCGGACCAAGTGTGCAAGCAGCGTTACGCCCAAAGATGTGTTCCCGGTCTGGAGTACTGGAATGACGTCTGCCGATTGCTCGACCAGATCGAGATCTTCCGGTGTGAGCCCGGTAGTGCCGATTAAGATTGGGGTGCGGGCATCGCGCGCTGCGGCGAGGTTTGCGGCAAGCGCTTGGGGCACGGAGAAATCGACCAGCACGTTGCATTGTTCTGCGATAAGAGTGACGTCGCCGCCTGCATCGACGCCGACCGCGCATTTATGTCCGGCTTCTTCGATTGCGATCGCCAAAGCCCGGCCCATCCGCCCCTTATGTCCGATTATGCCAAAATGCGCCATTGCTTACCCAGTCAGCGATGTGAATGATGAAATCATGGCAGGTTACAAGCGCATCGTCATCCTCACTGGGGCAGGGATATCCGCAGAAAGCGGTGTCGATACGTTCCGTTCCGCTGGCGGATTGTGGGAGGAGCATCGGATTGAGGATGTTGCAACGCCGGAAGGGTTCGCGCGCGATCCGGATCTTGTCTTAAACTTCTATGACATGCGCCGCGCGGCGCTTGCTAGAGTGAAGCCAAATCCGGCTCATATCGCGCTTGGGCAATTAGAACGCGAGTATGCTGGCGATCTTCTGTTGATCACTCAGAACGTTGACGATTTGCATGAGCGCGGAGGTGCGACAGGCGTGCTGCATATGCACGGAGAGCTGAAGAGCGCGTTGTGCAGGTCGTGCGGTAAGCGTTCGCGTTGGGACACGGCTTTGATTGATCGTCCGCCATGTCCTGTTTGCGGTGGGCACACGCTGCGACCCGATGTCGTTTGGTTTGGCGAAATGCCTTACGAAATGGAACGCATCTATGCCGCGCTAACCGCTTGCGATCTGTTCGTAAGCATTGGAACGAGCGGCGCTGTGTATCCAGCCGCCGGTTTTGTTCAGGAAGCACGGATAGAAGGCGCATATACGATGGAACTCAATCTTGAGCGAAGCGAAGGGACGTATCTTTTCCATGAAGCGCGTCACGGTCCAGCAAGCCAGTTGGTCCCAAATTGGGTCAATGAGGTCCTTGCGGAAAGCGAGATTCAGTAAAGGGCCGCCCGACCGGAAAAGGTGATACAAGACAGGATGTAATCGGTTTGGCCTCGCGCGATCTAAGTGTTCCTCACAGGGTCGCCGCTCAGCCTGGTGCAATTGCTCCCACAATACATGCGCAAATTCTGAAACTGGCTCACGCGGCAGAATGTGAGGGTGGCGAGCAAGCGATGGACGATCTTGATAAACTGCGTGGCAATGGTGTGCTGATCACCGCCTGCTTGATTGGCCTGAGTGCGCTCACCCTAGCGTTCGATGCCTTTCGATCGGGGACTTGGTTCATTGCAGGAGCGGCCGTCGGGATAGCGCTTGCCCCGATTGGTCTGGCTCTCATTCGTCCTGCAGCCATGAGCACTCGTATCCTATCAGGAGCGACTTTGCCTCTCTATCCAGCGCTGTTCCTGATCGCGGCGGAGGGTACAGCTTGGCAGGTCGACATCCACATGACCTTCTTTGCGTTCATCGCGGTCCTCGCGATTATGGCGGACTGGCGCGTGATCATGGCTGCGACAGCGACCACAGCGGCGCATCATCTAGCACTCAATTTTCTGGCTCCCGCTTTGATTTTTCCGGGTGGATCAGACCTTAGCCGTGTGCTCTTTCACGCGGGTATTGTGCTGCTTGAGGCTGGTTTTCTTTGTGTACTGTGCTTTCGGCTCGAAAACTTAATTGGGAGCCTACATTCCGCCCGGATAGAACGCGAGCAGCAGGACGAAAGCGCGCGCAAAGAGCGAGAGCGGATCGCTGCTGAGCAGGCCGAAGTGCTGGAAGGGTTGAGTAGCCGACTCGCGCAGCTTGCAAGTGGCAATCTCGCAGATCGCATAGAGCGGCCATTCCCAGGTGAATATGAAACCGCTCGGAAAATGTTGAACACATCGTGCGGTGAGCTCGAACAACTGGTCGGGAAGGTCGCAGGCACCGCCGATAGCGTCGCGCAGGGTGCGACGGAAATGCGCGAAGCATCAAACGACCTAGCGACCAAAACTGAACAGCAATCGGCAGCTCTTGAACGTGTCGCTCATACCACAGCCGATCTACTTGCGGAGTTCCAGCATACTGCGGGTCTCTGGGAAGAGATGCGCGCTTCGGCGCTCAAAGCGAAAGGCGATGCGGACCGGGGTAGAGAAGTTGTCGCAGCGACTGCCGAGGCCATGCAGCAGATTGAGGCCTCGTCGGCGAAGGTGGTAAAGATGGTGAGCTTCATCGATTCCATTGCCTTTCAGACCAATCTCCTTGCACTAAATGCTGGAGTAGAAGCCGCGCGCGCTGGCGAAGCTGGGACCGGGTTCGCCGTGGTCGCAAGCGAAGTGCGTGAGTTAGCTGGCCGGGCGGGCGAATCCGCCACCGCGATCAAAGACCTGATCAAGCAATCCGACAGCGAAATAAGTCGTGGTGCTGAGAAGGTGCAAGAGATGGTCGACTTGCTACAAGCGGTTGTACAGCAATTTGGCCAGATCACGACCGGGATCGAGCGGATAGCCAAGAAATCGGGCTCAAGCCTTACTGGAGTCGAGCAGATCAACGAGGCGATAGGACTGCTTGATCGAGCGATGCAACAGAACGCCGCAATGGCAGAGGAGACCAACGCAGCATCGGTCAGCCTTTCAAGCGAAGCAAGTGAACTGCACCAACACGTCTCTCGGTTCTACTATCGTAATTTTGACGAAGCGTCGGCTAATTCACAGACGGAATCTAAGACTGCCGAAACTAAAGGCCAAGCAGCGATCGCCGCATGACAATGGGTTGCTGTCAGGGCGTTTAGCCGCAGCCCTTGCAGTGCGGATCTTTTGCGATCGTCAGTGTCCTCATGCCGGGCTGCATCCCGTCGAGGATATGCAACTGGCCCCATAGCGGCTTACCAAAGGCACTGACGTCAGCAAGCAGCACTCGTACCGCCTGCATTGCTGCAAAGCTCCCGGTCCAGCCGGCCATCGCGCCGAGCATTCCTTCATCAGCGCAGGTGTCGCAGTCTTCGGCATCGAAGGCGTCGCCGACAAAGCAGCGATAGCATGGCATGTTTGGCAGATGTCCGGCGAACGCTGCCACTTGGCCTTGAAACCGGCCCACCGCAGCGGACAGAAGCGGGATGTGTTGTGCAACGCACGCATCCGATACCGCGAGGCGTGTCGCGAAATTATCCGTTCCATCTAGCACGAGATCGGCGCCTGCGATCATTTCGGCTGCGTTGCTGGGTGTAATTCGAGTGTCGGAAATCGTGACTGTAAGCGCATCGTCAAAATTCGCCAGCCATCGCCGCACGCTTATCGCTTTGCCATGACCCACGTCGCGCTGGGTAAAGATGGTCTGACGTTGGAGGTTAGAGACTTCGACCACATCGTCATCGATTAACGTGAAGTGCCCGATCCCTGATGCAGCGAGATATTGCAGCGCCGGTGACCCGATCCCTCCGAGGCCAACGATTGTGATACGCTTGCTTGCGAGCGCAACCTGCCCCGCGCCGCCGATTTCGGGCAAAACCATATGGCGTGCAAAACGTCCCAGACGTGCCGGTTCGAGAGGTGCAGCCATGTCAGTCGGCAACGACGGCGGCGAGCCTGTGAACAACCTATCGACCATGACAGTCCTGTTGGCAGGCTGTTGAAGGCTTGTGAATAGGTTGTCGACAGGACTAGGCGAAGCCCTGTCGACAATCGTGCTGTCTTGAAGCTTCGACCTTAGCTTTCAAGTTGCCGCAAAAGACTGCGCACATCGCCATCCATATCAGCATCACGCTGTCGCAGATCTTCGATCAGTCGCACGGCATGGATCACTGTCGAGTGATCGCGCCCGCCGAACTTGCGCCCAATCTCCGGGTAGCTGCGCGGAGTAAGCACTTTAGAAAGATACATCGCGACTTGCCGAGGGCGGACCACTGCGCGCGCGCGGCGCTTGGACGACATTTCGGACCGGTCGATCCGGTAGAACTGGCAGACGGTGCGCTGGATCTCATCGATCGTGATTCGCCGCCGATTAGCCGAGAGAATGTCAGTGAGCTGTTCTTCGGCAAGCTGCAGCGACACTTCCTGTCCCGTCAATTGCGCATAGGCGATCAGCTTGTTGAGACCCCCGACCAGTTCTCGGACATTGCGGGTGATCGTCCGAGCGAGGAAGTCTACCACATCTTCGGGCACGCTGAGCGGGGCAAAGCGGGACAGCTTTGATTCGAGGATATTTTTACGCAGTTCGATGTCCGCTGCCTGGATGTCAGCTACCAGACCCATCGAGAGCCGCGAAAGGAGACGCGGTTCAACTCCATCCAGTGCTTGGGGCGCGCGATCTGCGGCAAAAACCAATCGCTTGCCTTCAGCCAACAACGCATCAATTGTGTAGAGCAGCTCTTCTTGTGCAGATGCTTTGCCGATGATGAACTGGATATCGTCAACCAGCAGCAGATCGAAAGAACGCAGCCGCGCCTTGAACTCAATCATTTGGTTGGCTTTCAGTGCTTGAACGAACTCCACCATAAAGCGCTCAGCAGAGCAGTAGAAAATACGCGCGCGGGGATGAGCCTGTAAAAAACCGTGACCAATGGCGTGCAAGAGGTGGGTCTTGCCTTGGCCGGTAGCGGCCTTGAGATAGAGCGGCGAGAATTGAGGCTGCTCGGTAGCGGCCATGCGCTGCGCCGCATTGCAGGCGAGCACGTTGGCATCGCCCGTGACAAACGCAGCAAACGTCAATTGTGGGTCAAGCCCAACTGAACTGGTGAAACCAGCATCGCCAATTGTCCCGGCCGCAACAGCAATCGAACTGGCTCCGTCATTTGCCGGTCGGCGACCGTCATCGAGCCGCAATTCGGGCAGTTGGCGGCGTCCGGGGTGTACCTGAATATTAATTCGGCGCACCTCGCTACGAGCGATCTTCCAAGCCAGTTGTAAACGCTCATGAAATCGATCGTTGACCCAGTTTGCGGAAAACTCGGTCGGCAGAAACAAATCAAGCGTGCCAGTTTCCTTATTGATCGCCCCGACTTGAATCGGCTTGATCCATTGACTGTGTAGTTGATGTCCAAGGTCTTTACGAAGGCCTTGGCTGATATCAGACCAATCGGCAGCGAGGTTCACGGCGTCGGCATCTTCCATCAAGTCTTCATCTGCGTGGCGACGCGTGGACCGCGCCTTATCCATTTTTTGCACCATTCTTTCCCCAATTCTTCTCCATCCCCGGAGCCGCGGTCCAAGGCTAATTTATGGCATTGCGATAGGCAGAATTTTCCAGGCCCGCGAATCGTGGCATTCGCAGGAGACCCCTATCGTCTGGACTGTAAGAACCCGGACTGTCCCGCCCCGGGTGAGATGCGAATAAAGAACGCATTGCGCTTCGACGCAAGCGCCAAATTTTAAAAAAATTGAAATATTGCTGTTGACTCAGTGTAAGCCCGCAGGCGTCCGTTCAACCACCTGTTTCTCCAACAAAATCCCTCTGAAATTGAGGCGAATCGTGGGAAAACCTTAGCTTAAAGTTCCCAGATTTGGTCACAATTGTCGCAAACAAAAAGGGCTCCGACACAGCGTCGAAACCCTTAGAAACTTTGGTGAAACTGGCACCGTATTTCTACGTGAAATCCATGCCGAATCAGAGTGCGGATACCCGCTTTGTAAGCCGAGACATTTTCCGCCCAACCGTATTCTTGTGCAGCACTCCGCGAGCAACTCCTCGAGCCATTTCAGGCTGAGCTGCTTTAAGAGCAGCAGCGGCAGCTTCTTTGTCGCCCGCTTCAAGAGCCGATTCGACTCGCTTGATCAAGCTACGAATGCGGCTCATCCGAGCAGTGTTGACCTCTGCTCGGCGGTTGTTGCGACGGATGCGCTTACGGGCTTGCGGCGTGTTGGCCATAAATAATCACTGTCTCACGTTATGTTTGCATCGACCTCGTCTGGCCTGACGCAATGTCCGAAATTGGTCGAAAACTCCTACGCGTGAACAAGCCGACGCGTCGCGAAGCGCGGCACATAGGGCTGACCAAGCGAGTCGTCAAGAAACTTGCACGCCGGTGTGTTTCGACCGGCAAGTAACAAAGCACTGCTTAATGAAGCCCCTCATTCGTGGAGGCTGGAATCTGGTTCTCAATGTGTACCGCGAACAAACGCTCGCAGCTTAACAAGAGACCCGTGCGAATGGTTGGCTCAGCGTTGGCATATCGGGCAGTACCAAGTGCTGCGACCGCCCTGTGCGAATTGCCTGATGTTTCCACCGTCGCCGCGCAAACAAGGCTCCCCCGCACGGTCATAGACATTGAAGTGCGTGGCGAAATAGCCAAGCTCACCGCTTGGTTGCAGATAATCACGCAGGCTTGATCCGCCCGCTTCGATCGACTTCGTGAGCACTTGTTGGATTTCTGGAACCAGGCGCTTCAATTGCGGACCGGTTACTTTGCCCCCGGCCTTGCGCGGGTGAATTCTGGCGCGCCACAAGGCTTCGCAGACATAGATGTTGCCTAGGCCAGCGACGATCCTCTGGTCCAAAAGGCACAGCTTGATCGCTTGGACCCTCCCTTTAAGCGCTTGCTTCAAGTGCTCCGCGGTTAGCTCGGGGCTCAGTGGTTCAGGTCCGAGCGCTTCGAAGCGCGACCATTTAGCAAGCGCCTCGGTCGCTATCAGATCGACCGAACCAAATCGGCGCGCATCGTTTAACGCAAAGCGATGCTGCGCTGTCTCGATCACCAGATGATCATGTTTATCAGGGGTGGCCGGGTCAATTCTCCATTTGCCGCTCATCCCTAAGTGGAAGATCATGGAGGAGCCTCGATCTAAGTGGATCAGGCCGTATTTGGCGCGGCGCGAAAGTCCTGCGACGCATGCTCCAGTAAGCATTTGTACCAGATCGTTCGGGAAGGGTCGGCGCAGATCAGGGCGGTTAAGCTGAACGCGAGTAATCCGCTCTCCGTCAAGAAAGCGGGCTAATCCACGTACGGTCGTCTCGACTTCCGGAAGCTCTGGCATCGCTCAGGCTCTAACACTCTTTGCGCATGGCACAATTCCATCTAGGGCAATGCTATGGCTCAACCCGCAAATGAAACCGTCTCGTTCGGTTACGAACAGGTATCTCCTGACGAAAAGACACGCCGCGTCGGCGATGTATTTACAAGCGTGGCAAAGCGCTACGATATCATGAACGACGCAATGTCAGGCGGCATGCATCGGTTATGGAAAGACAAGTTTGTAAGGCGAGTGAAGCCGCAAGCCGACGAGCAGATCCTCGATATGGCCGGTGGGACCGGCGATATTGCCTTCCGCATGGTTTCGACCGGCGCCCATGTGACGGTCGCTGATATCAATCAGGAAATGCTTGACGTCGGAGCGGAACGGGCACTCGAACGCGGTGCCAGCGAAACCGATGGCAGCCTCGTGTTTACATGCCAGAACGCCGAGAAAGTCGACTTCGCAACAGGGACCTTCGATGCATACACGATCGTATTCGGGATCCGGAATGTGACCCACAAGGATCAGGCGCTATCAGAGGCATATCGCCTCCTGCGTCCAGGCGGACGCTTCTTCTGCATGGAGTTTTCGACCACGGAATGGTCAGGCTTCAAAGAAATCTACGATCTTTATTCTGAGCAATTGCTCCCGCGAATGGGTCGGGTCATTGCGGGCGACGCTGATTCCTATCGCTATCTGGTCGAATCAATCCGTAAGTTTCCTCGTCCTGCTGAATTCGAGCGCATGATCGCTAAAGCAGGATTCACTAACACAAAAGTGGAATCGATCCTTGGCGGCGCGGTAGCGATCCATTCGGGCTGGAAGGTCTAATGGAGCCTCGCCAGCACGCCTTGCCGCGAGTGCGAGGGACATAAGGTCGAATGACCGCTCCGATTGTTCATCTGACCCGCCTCGCTAGGTGGGGTGTGACGCTGGCGCGGCGTCGCGCTTTAGTCGGCATTGAGGACGATCCCAATGCTCCAACACCTGTAAAGCGGCTAGCCAAGCTCGCGCGTTGGGCGACACTTACCAGTAAAGGTAAAGAGCCTGATTATGCAGGAGCGTTTCGAGCGATCGGTCCAGCGGCGATCAAGCTCGGCCAGTCGCTCGCCACGAGGCCTGATCTGGTTGGCGAGGAGGCCGCACGCAATCTGCTAAGCCTGCAGGACAGTCTTCCTCCTGTCGCCTTTGACAAAATCAAAGCTGCGATCGAAGCGAGTTTTGACCAGCCGCTAGAGGCTCTCTTTGCAGAGGTCGATCCGGAGCCGGTCGGAGCTGCTTCGATCGCGCAGGTCCACAAGGGGATCACAAGCGATGGCCGTACGGTTGCGATCAAAGTGTTGCGACCCGGCATCCGCGAAAAGTTTGCGCGCGATATCCAGACATATGAGTGGGCTGCTGCCCATGTCGAAGCGATGGGCGGGGAAGCAACGCGGCTGCGACCGCGCCTTACCATCGCAAACTTCAAGCGCTGGACGAATTCCGAGCTTGATTTGCGGCGAGAAGCGGCTTCCGCGAGTGAGCTTGCAGAGGAAATGTCTGGCGTAGGCGGTTATCGTATTCCTGCGATCGATTGGGATCGGACAAATGGCCGTGTCATGACAATCGAGTGGATCGACGGGGTCAAGATATCGCGGCTCGAAGAGCTCAAACAGCGCGGACATGACCTGCCGAAGATCTCGGACAAGCTGGTCATTTCATTCCTTACCCAAGCCATCAGCGCTGGCTTCTTTCATGCAGACATGCACCAGGGCAATTTGTTCATAGAAGATGACGGGACGATAGCCGCGATCGACTTCGGGATCATGGGACGGATTGATCGACGCGCGCGCCAATGGCTCGCGGAAATTCTCTATGGCCTTACCACCGGCAACTATCAGCGTGTGGCTGAGATTCATTTCGAAGCTCAGTATGTTCCGAGCTATCATTCGGTTGGCGAATTCGCCACGGCTCTGCGCGCGGTCGGCGAACCGATGCGCGGGAAACCGGTAAAAGAACTTAGCGTCGGCCAGATGCTTGACGGGCTGTTTGCCATCACCCGCGATTTCGACATGCAAACCCAGCCGCATTTGCTGCTGCTTCAGAAGACGATGGTGATGGTGGAAGGGATCGCAACGCAGCTTAATCCCGATATCAATATGTGGGACACCGCTGCTCCTTATGTGCGCAGCTGGATCCGCGATGAACTTGGACCTGAGGCAGCTGTCGCTGATCGCCTTAAGCAAGACACTGAGACCATTTTGCGTCTGCCGGGGTTGATCCGCCGGCTCGAAGAGAAGTTCCCGCCAAAGGGCGGTGCACCCGATCCACCGCCGCTGCCTGAGATCCGTTTGCTGACTGATCGCGGTGATCGACGTCGAGGTTCATGGCTCGGCTACCTCATTGCAGCTGTGCTTGGAGCAGGAGGTATGTGGGCGGCGGTGATGACCGGTTGGCTGGGCTAAACCAAATCCAGCAAAACCGCTTACAACCAGTGGCCCGTCGATCCGGGCGCCCTTTGCAGGACGCTCCCGAAGGCCTCGTGTAAGCTTAAATTTAACCAAGTTTGCACAGTACGCGAGAAGACCAGTAATCTGGAGGTGTTGGCGTGCGTAACCGGTATCGCTAGATAAGGTGTGAGCGCGCCTCGCGGCGTGCAAAGCGGAGTATTGTCACGGATGAGCGGCGCGGGCACAAAAACTCAGGCGAAGAACAAAGCGAAGAAGGCGGCAAAGATACCGTCCAAAAGCGCGTCTATCGACACACCAAAGGTACTTCTTGTCGTTGGTGGCGGAATCGCCGCCTATAAGTCCTGCGAGTTGGTGCGGATGATCCGCAAAGGCGGCGCCGAGGTTACGTGCGTTGTCACAAAAGGTGGCCAGCAATTCGTTACACCAATGTCGCTTGCTGCGCTCAGCGAGAACCAAGTTTACACCACCCTTTGGGATCTCAAAAATGAAGCCGAGATGGGACATATTCAGCTCTCGCGCGAGGCTGACCTTGTCGTCGTTTGCCCGGCTACCGCCGATCTTGTTGCAAAAATGGCCGCCGGCATCGCCGATGATCTCGCGACAACTTTAATCCTGGCAACCGACAAGCCGGTATTGGCCGTTCCGGCGATGAATGTGCGGATGTGGGAGAACGAATCGACGCAACGTAACATTGAGTTTCTGAGGCAGGCAGGGGTTGGTGTTCTTGATCCCGATCAAGGGCAGATGGCGTGCGGCGAGTTTGGTTATGGCAGACTGCCCGAACCTGATGCGATCTGGCGCGCGGTTGCTGCTCAGTTGGGCCTTGAAGTACCCGAACCAGAGAACAAGGCGCAGCTACCGGCCAACGACGAGACCGACGTCGGCGGCGATATATCTTTAGAGGCGCTTGAGCCTGAAGCCGACGAAGGTTCCGGCAGCGGGCTTGGCGGGCTACTCTCCAAGATTATTCCGCGCTCCACAGCGAAGCGTACCCACGACGATATCGAAGCGGAGTATGCTGAACTGGATGAAGCGCTTGACGCATCTGACGAAGAGGCTTTGGCTGACGATCTGGGCGAGATTGAGGAAGGACCTGAGTTCAATCCAGACCTCGACGGACCGATCCTTGCCAAGAAAGGCGATGCCGGAGCAGCTCCGCCGATTGATGTCGACGCGATCAACCATGAAGTGGACGATCGAAAGGCTCCACCAGAAACTGTCCCTACAGAGGAACCCGAGCCAGTTCCATCGCCGCCCGCAAAGCGCGGCAAGATAAAGACTCCTGCGCCCGCCTCCGATGTTGAAGTGGAAGTTGAAGAAGCGGAGATTGATCAAGCGGACTTTGTCGTTGATCCCAATCATCGTCCGCTCGAAGGGCGCCACGTCTTGGTTACCGCTGGCCCCACCTGGGAGGCGATCGATCCGGTTCGTTACATCGCCAACCGCTCAAGCGGAAAGCAAGGTTTCGCGATCGCGGCTGCCACCGCTGCGCTTGGCGCTGAAGTGACATTGGTAGCTGGGCCGGTGTGGCTAAAGACCCCGCCGGGGGTAACAAGGATCGACGTCGAGAGTGCCGCAGAAATGAGCGAAGCGGTGAAGCGCGCGTTACCGGCTGATGCCGCAGTCATGGTTGCCGCGGTCGCCGATTGGCGTCCTAAGGAATATAAGGATGAGAAGATCAAGAAGCGTGGGTCAGCGCCGCCAGCGCTTATGCTGACTGAGAACCCGGACATTCTGACCAATCTTGCATCTGGCGCTAAGCGGCCTGAACTGGTCATTGGCTTCGCGGCAGAAACCGACGATGTGATCGAAAATGCACGCCGTAAACGAAAGCGCAAGGCTTCGGACTGGATCGTTGCGAATGATGTATCGGGCGATGTTATGGGCGGGGACGACAACCTCGTGCACATTATCAGTGCAGACGGAGTTGAGAGTCTCGACGAAATGCCGAAAGGCCAAGTAGCGATGGCTTTGGCGGAACGGATTGCTGAGAGCTTGAAAGTTGAGGCCGCAGAGTGACGAAAGCTCAAGCGCCCGCTCGCGAAAGTAGCAATCATCTGAAAACCACGGTCCAAGTCCAGGTGAAGCGCTTACCTCATGGCGCTGGCCTGCCGTTGCCGGGGTACGCATCAATCGGGGCGGCTGGGATGGATGTGGTTGCTGCAGAGACTGTCACGATAGCGCCGGGTAAACGTTACGCGGTCGCGACCGGGCTCTCGCTTGCGATCCCGTCTGGGTTTGAGGTTCAGGTGCGCCCGCGATCAGGCCTAGCGCTCAAGCATGGTGTTACGGTCCCGAACACGCCGGGCACGATCGATTCCGACTATCGCGGCGAGCTCAAAGTCATCCTTATAAACCACGGGGTAGAGGCATTTGCGATTGCGCGCGGTGACCGCATTGCACAGCTTGTTCTAGCGCCAGTCGTGCAAGCGGCGTGGGATGAAGTCGATGAGCTGAACGACACTGAACGGGGCGCAGGAGGGTTTGGTTCAACTGGCGGCGCCGCGGGGCTGTAACGCGAGGCTTTCCTAGGATTTTGCGTTAGAAATCATACATTGGATCGTTGATCCCGTACTCTCCGTTTGGGCCAAGCCCTTTCAGCATTCCGAGTGTCTGCTGTGTCATCATGCCTTGCAAGATTCTGCCGCGAATTATTTGCGCCATGAAGCGAGCGAAATAGACGTCCATCTCCGTCACAGCGTCAGCTGCGCTCATCGAACCCCAATCGCGCATACTGCGTGGCGGCTGCGTGATTGTGTTGTCGAGATAGCGCACCACTGGCACAGCAAAGCCACCCAGACTTTCAAACTCGTCGGTTGGTGCCAGAAACATCTCGACCGAGATGCCGGGATCATCGCCTCTTGGCGAGATTAGTGAGAAGCCGGCGATTGTGTAGGCTCCTAGCGGACCCTTCCCTTGGGCGATCCAGCTTCGAAACTGGCCGTCTTGAATGCCTGTAACGGTTCGAAAGTCTTGCGCAATCTGTCCTTGGACGTCGCGTTGCTCGATTATTCGAACCGAGCTTATATCTTCTTTGCTAAGCGCCTCTCGCACTGCTCGTTCGAAATCTAGTGTGTCGTTCTCGACCGTAAGAGCACGCGCGTCTTTGTAGCCGCGCTGCGTGAGGATAATCCGGTTTTTCGCATGGGGAACAGGCGATTTCGTCCAGCCTGCAAGGCTATTTTGTATTTGAGCATCATCAATTCGAACAGGTACGATATTGTCGGGCTCACGCGCCTGACTGGGTGCTGGCGCACAACCAGCAAGCAATGCAGCGAGCGCCGCCGACAACCCTAGGTATCGCACGTCTTTGCCTCCCATTGCGGAAACTAGCTCGCACACATTTCGAATTTGAGGCGAGCATGCCTTTCGATTGACGCTGAATACAAAAAGGCGGCGCTGATCCCTTGCGCCGCCTCTCCGTCCCATCCAAGGGTATCTTACTTTCAAGGAGTATAACCGATCAATCGAGCGGCTTCACCTTCTTTTCGTCAGCCTTGATCGTGATCCTTAGGGTTTCGCCAGAATTACCAGGAAAATCGGTAAATAGCGCGTCAACCAGATTAGGGACCAGTTCCTGCAGCCGGTTTGAGCGAGATACAGCCTGGGCTTTTCCTTCAAAAAGGCGTTCACCAGTGGATGTTGAATCGATCTTCAGATCAATCCCGCTGGTGTAGACAGTAAAACTGCGAACCTGCGGCCCAGCAAGAAACGGATCGTAAAAACCAAAAGCGAAGTTGCGGCGGAAACCGAACCCGCCAAAACCGCCCCAAGGTCCGAAAAACGGATCGGCGAAGCCTACATTATTCGCTCGAACGCGCTCGCGCCCGTTATCGACGCCATAGTCAAACCGCACAAGTAGCGATGCGGTGGTCGCATCGTTTGCTTCGGAATAGCCAAGTCTTGTCAGCTCGGCTGACACCTGATCGGCGTAAAGGCCGAATTCCAGTCCGCCATCGAGCCTGGGATCGTCGGCAACGATGGCAAAGGTCTGCCCCGGAGGCGCTGGCATCTGACTTTGAAAGCGCGAGACATCAGCTTTGAATGGTGTGGCGCAGGCGGCTAAACTAGCGGCGAGCGCTAAAGGCAGAGCTAATCGCGCAAATCTGCGGCGTTTATGTGTGTTCGAGGTCATTTCAAATGTGATCATGGCATACCCTTTACGTGTTCACCAGTGCTTTGACGTAACCACAACCGCCGCGTTCCCCTCGCAATGGCTCGCGGCGTGGTGGATTCGCTCATTTTGAGCGCCCAATCACGTCGCAACGCCTGACCTCAGACAAATCGGCTGCAGCTCGTATGCCAGAACCTACCCAAAAAGCCTGAATGATGATTGAATATCGGGCCTAAACGGGCTCAAACCCTTGCTTTTCGGTCACTTCAAACATTGCCGAGTGTGTGTTTCCTTACCCCCGCACTAGCCCTAAAGCCTCGTAGCTAGCGGCAAGCGTTTCTGCACTACGTTCGCGAGCACGCGACGCACCGCGAGCAAGAATGGCATCTAACGCCTCACGATCTTCCATCAGCTCAATGAAGCGCTGGCTGATGGGGCGCAGTCTATCCATCAAGAGTTCGCCTAACGCCGGTTTGAAAACGCCAAAGCCCTGCCCGCCATATTCCCGCAACACCTGCTCGTTCGATTGTCCCGTGAGCGCAGCATGGATCGTAACGAGGTTGAGCGCTTCTGGACGGCCAGCAAGGCCATCTGGCTCGCTTGGAAGCGGTTCGGGATCGGTCTTCGCCTTCTTGATCTTTTTCATGATCGTGTCCGCATCGTCGGCCAGATTGATGCGGCTCATGTCAGAAGGGTCAGACTTGCTCATCTTTGCGGTGCCATCGCGCAGGCTCATGATCCGGGCTGCAGCTGGCGGAATGTAAGGCTCGGGCAAATTGAAAAGCGGGGCATCCTCCGCACAGAAATCGCTGTTGAATTTCTGCGCGATGTCTCGTGCAAGCTCGAGGTGCTGCTTCTGGTCTTCGCCGACGGGCACATGCGTCGCTTGGTAGAGCAGTACATCGGCTGCTTGGAGCACCGGGTACGTAAACAGCGCGATGGACTGACCTTCGCGGTTTTTGCCTGCTTTGTCTTTCCATTGCGTCATCCGATTCAGCCAGCCCATCCGTGCTGTACCGTTCAAGAGCCATTGCAATTCAGCATGGGCCGGGACCTGTGCCTGATTGAATAAGACGGTTTTGGCTGGATCCACTCCGCAGGCCACCAAGGTCGCCACCATCTCGCGGGTTGCCGCGCTCAACTCAGCGGGGACATGTGGCAGCGACAAGGCATGAAGGTCCGCGAGGAAGATGAAGCACTCCCCGCCAGCGGCATGCGCTTCGTCCTGAAGTTTCACATAGTTGACGATTGCGCCAAGATAGTTGCCAAGGTGGGGCTTGCCGGTAGGCTGAATGCCAGAGACGACTCTCATTTTGCGAACGCTTCTTTCGATTATCCTTGGCGGCGCATTAGGCGCTGAATTGTCGCTTTGTCGAGCACGCCTAACAGCGCTGCAGCGCTGCCATAACTGAATGCGCCGACAATTAAGATCGCAACGATCCCAGCCGCGCGTTCGAGCAGGCTTCCCATAAACCATGGCTCTATCTGCTGCATGAGCGCATACAAGGCGGCGCCCATCACGGCGGCTGCCAGAGCAATCCGAGCAATACGGCTGAGCACTTGTGCTGGTAAACGGAAGAAGCCGCGCCGGGCGAGTATGGTACTAAGCAGCATGATATTGACCCACGCGCCAACTGCGCCGGCTAGAGCGAGCCCAACGACCCCCAATTCCAGCGCAAATATAAACGCGATGTTCAACGCTATCGTGATGACCAGACTGACAGCGGCGGTATAGACCGGGGTGCGGGTGTCTTTGCGGGCGAAGAAATTGGGGGTGAGCACTTTGACAAGCACGTAGGCAGGCAATCCCAGAACCAATGCTGATACCACCATACCGGTGGTCGTGGCATCCGCTTGGGTAAAGGCTTGGCCCGCCATGAATACCCTTACGAATGCTGTGCCTGTGAAAAACAGCGCCACTGCGCATGGCACTGTCAAAAGCATCGCCAGTTCGATCGCGTTGGCTTGGAGCCGGGTCGCTTCGTTGTCTTCGGCCCGGCTGATAAAGCGCGACAAAGCCGGAAGTATCGCCGTGCCTAAGGCAATGCCGATGATCCCGAGCGGCAATTGGTTCCAGCGGTCCGCCATCTGCAGATGCGTAATGCTCCCGACCGGCAGATTGGACAGGAAGAAGAGGTCGACAAAGCGGCTGATCTGGTAAACTCCGGCGCCGAAAATGGCAGGGATTACGAGCACGCCGAGTTCCTTTACGCTCCGCGTAAATCTTGGAAAAAGCAGGCTTAGCCTGAAACCTGCTCGGCGCATAAACACCCAAAGCCAAACGACTTGCAGCAGGCCTGATAGCGAAAGAGCAAACGCCATGACTTGGGCGGTTTGCCGCTGCGCTTCGAGACCAGTTTCGAGCGTCAGCCCATACAATAGAGCGCCAATTAAGCAGAGATTGAGCAGGACTGGCGCAGCTGCCGCCGCAGCGAAGCGCGACAAGGAGTTCAAGACCGCTGCGATCAACGTCGCGATGCTCATGAACATCAGATACGGGAACGTCACCCGGGCCATGAATACGCCGATCGAGAGGCTTTCGCGGTTCTCGGCAAGACCGTCGGGTGCGAAGAACGCAACCACGGCGGGCATAACGATCATCGCAAGGCCGCCGAACGCGATCAGCAAAGGCAGCAACACGGCCAGAACCTGATTCGCAAAGGTCTGCGCTTCGCCAAAGTCGCCGTCCTCTGTCATGCGGCGATTGAAAAGCGGGACAAACGCGCTCGAAAAGGCCCCTTCAGCAAACAGCCGCCTAAAAATGTTAGGCAGCATGAAAGCAAGCTGCCAAGCATCACCCATTGCGGTCGCGCCGAGCACGCGGGCGATCAGAACATCGCGCGCAAAGCCGAACACCCGGCTGACCGCTGTCAGCCCGCCGATCGTTCCAACATTTCTAAGCAGGCTCATGCGTCAGGCCCGCGCTGAAACACGTCTAACCGTTGCCGACAATATCGCCGCCGCCTCCGGTTGCCGCGCTCTCTTGAGCACGCGTAGCTTGCATCTGTTGGACGTAGAGCCCGTTAAAGTCGATTGGATCAACCATGAGCGGAGGAAAGCCTGCGTCCCGCACCGCATCAGCAAGCACTCGGCGCGCAAACGGGAACAGAATCCTCGGCGCTTCGGCAAACATGAAGGCGTGTGCTTGCTCATCCGGAATATTTCGAATCCCGATGAGACCACAATATGCGAGTTCGATGATGTAGGCCTGACCTTTCTCAGCAGTCGCCGAAATGTTCACTTTGAGTGTCACTTCGTGCACTTGCTCGCCAACCGGCTCTGCACCGATATTGAACTGAACATCCACTTTAGGTTGGTCGGTCCATTGATATACGTCGGGAGCGTGCGGGTTCTCGACCGACAAGTCTTTGACATATTGCGTGATGATCGCAGCGGCGGGTTGGTTGTCGCTGCCATTGGCTCCGGCTGCCGGATTATCGAGATTTGTAAGAACGTCGCCTTCGTCGGCCATATTGAAAATCTTTCGCGAATAGGTGAGCGGGTTGTCAGGCTTGCGGAATTTCGCTCGCCCTGCCTGTTGCGCGCGACTAGCAGGCGCTTTTGCCGCTCGCAACAGCGCCGCCGAGTGCCATTACAGCGCTATTTTGGCCCAAACTGCAACCTTATCGGCGTTGCCGAATTGTATTTGATGCCTACTTAAGGCAGTGAGAGGGTTCTTAAGGTAAATCGGTATATCGTGCCTTCGCGCTCATAAACCAACAGACTCGCAGTGAATCGGAAAAGCTATTGTGACTGAGATCGTCGTTCTTGCCTTGTTTGCCGCATTTCTAGGCTATCGGCTTTATTCGGTGCTGGGGCGCCGCGCCGAACATGAAGAGGAATCAATCCCGCAACGTTTCGATTCGCCTAATGATCAGGTCGACCGACCGGCCCAGCCACAAGCGGCTAATTCGATCCCGCAGCCTCGCCCATTGGAAATCGAAGGGGTGATGCCAGCGGTCGAGCGAGGCATTCGCGAAATCGCGTCGGCTGATTCGAAGTTTGATCTTTCGAACTTTCTTGAAGGTGCGCGCAGCGCTTATGAAATTGTGCTCGAAGCGTTTTGGAATGGTGATCGCCAAACCCTGCGCGAATTGTGCGACGACGACGTTTTCGAAGGTTTTTCCGCTGCGATTGATGCGCGCGAAGAAGCTGGTGAAACGCTCGACAACACGCTTATCAGGATCGAGGAAACGCGCATTCATTCAGCATCGCTCGATGGGCGCATTGCTCGGATCGCGGTCTTGTTTGTAGCGGATATCGCCGCGGTAACCCGCGATAAGGATGGCAACGTGATTGCTGGCTCGCTCGACGATGCAATCGAAAGCCGCGATGTTTGGACTTTTGCGCGCAACACCAGCGCGCGTGATCCCAACTGGATGCTCGACGAAACTGACGAAGGCTGAGTTTTCTGCCGGATAGCGAGGCGGATGCTCAGTTTTCGCCCGAGTACCAGGCGCTCTGTTACTTTCGCGAGCATCGCTTTTCTAGGCCAATAATGAGGGAGCCGCCGATGCGTGCAGGGCTGATCCTTAGTGCCTTCCTTTGGCTGTCCGCTTGCACCATCATCCCGCCGAGTAATCCTCCCGCACCAGCGGTAGAGGCTCCACCGGTGGCGACAGCGGCTGCCACGGCAGCAACCGCTAGTCTGGTGCGCGGGCCCAGTGTCGGTGCATTGGAACTTGCTGCAGGAGATGCCGGTACGGCGCTTGCCGCCTTCATAGAATCCTGCCCCGTCCTGTTGCAGCGCGACGATGCCAGCGGCCTCACTTTTGGCGCCGATTGGCGTGCGTCGTGCGAGGCAGCGATGACGTGGCCGGTTGGTGAGGCACGCGGCTTCTTCACTCAGCATTTCGAAACTGCCCGGGTGGCGGATGGCAATGCCTTTGCGACCGGTTACTTCGAACCGGAAATTGCCGGGAGCCGGACGCGCCGTCCGGGCTATGACGTTCCGGTCTACGCTCTTCCTGGCGATCTTGTCCGCGCGTGGCCAGCGAATGTCCCGGCAGCCGAGCGGACCGGACGCGCGCCATTGGGGCGATACGATGCCAGCGGCCAGCATGTCCCTTATTTCGATCGGGCCGCGATCGAAGACGGCGCACTCGAAGGCAAAGTGCCAGTGATTGCATGGGCGGCTGATCCGGTTGAGTTTTTCTTCCTCCAAATTCAGGGCTCGGGCCGTTTGCGTACGCCAGAAGGTGAGATCATTCGGATCGGCTATGCCGGGCAGAACGGACGCGGCTACACCGGCATTGGCGGCGTCATGCGCGAGCGCGGCCTAATTGGCGATGGCCCGGGGCAATACTCTGGCTCGATGCAAGGGATTATGTCGTATATCCGCGACAACCCTGCAGAAGGGCGCGCGCTGATGCGGCTTAACCGGAGCTGGGTGTTCTTTCGCGAGCTTACAGGTGATGGTCCGCTTGGCTCGCTCGGTGTTCCTGTTCGACGCGAAGCTTCTGTTGCGGTTGACCCACGCTTTGTGCCTTATGGCGCACCGGTCTGGCTCGATCTTGACCGCGATATCGCCGATGGCCTGTGGATTGCACAGGATACAGGCGGAGCGATCAAGGGGCCGAACCGGTTCGATACCTTTTGGGGCGCAGGCGCAGATGCACGCACCATCGCTGGCGGAATGAGCGCGCGCGGGACGGCTTTGATACTTCTGCCAAAAGGCACAGTGGCGCGGCTGCAATCGGCACAGCGCTAGGTCGAAATGCGTAAGCGCGGTTAGATGTCTGTCCCAAGAGGTCTCAGTCCTGCTGAACAGGCGGCATGGGCGCGCCTCGCTCAAAGCGTAACGCCGCTTTCTGGGCGAACCGTTCCATCGTCTGCGCCGCAAACAGCGCCGGACCGTCCAGCCCGAAAAGAAGCTGCCAAACGACCGGCCCGCGCATCGGTCAAAGTCCGCAAAGTTCCTGCTGCGCCGCCTGCACCTGCGCTCAGTCCGGAGCAAGCCGGTCTCGACGGGCATTGGGAGCGCAAGCTCAAAGCTGGTCGTATCACGCCTGATCTGACGCTCGACCTGCATGGCCATTCGCTCGACACGGCCTATGCGCGGATCACGAGCAGCCTCGATCAAGCGCGAGCCATGGGCGCGCGCGTGGTGCTGGTGATTGCCGGTCGTGAACGGCCCGTTGATCCGGCTGACCGAGCCAGTAAACGCGGGGCGATCCGAGCCAAACTGCTCGACTGGCTCGCAGCAGGACCGCACGCCGATGCGATCGCGGCGGTGCGGCGCGCGCATCGCAGTCACGGCGGTGATGGGGCGGTCTATCTGGTGCTTAAACGCACCCGTTGAACTTTGGCGAGAGCCCGGCGCCGCGTCGACGGCGAAGCAAGGGCTATCGCTCACCAAAGCAGCCAAGCGTGCATTAGCCGTCCCGGGATCGCGAAACTGAAGATGCCCGGTATCATCAGAGCACCCAGGTAAAGGCTGAGAATCTCCTTTTTGTGTCCTTTCATGTCGCCGCGTCGGGCCGTCGCAACAAGCTTGTAGGAAGCCCACAAGGTCATCGGGATGAACAGATGGATGAAGCTGAACGAGCCGCTCGACTTGATGAAAATCGCAGATAGCGCGGTTGTGACCATCAGCGCGACCCAGACCTTGCCGAGCTGTTTGTGCATTGGCGTGCCCTTCGGTGCGAGCAGCAGGAACCCGCCGAGCGGGATCGCCGGTAGCACTGTGCCAACATGGATGATCACCGCGAGATGCCGCGCGCTGTCATAATGCGGTGCAAGCCCGGTAATGCCACGAAATACGGCATAGAATGTCACCAGCGTCATGGTCGTGCCGACGATCGCGATGATTGCGCGCAAACGCGGGCTTATATCGAAGCTGGGGTTTGCCGGAGCTGTCAAAAACTTGGCGAAAGAGCGATGTGCGGTGATCGCGAACATAGGTCAGCATCCTTGTGAATGGGGTGCGTTTGGGTTGATGCGACAATCATGACGCCCGCCGATCGACGTGCAATTGCGCCTGCGTGGAGCGGCGCTGCCATTCGCCAACAGGTCCTTGGCTCTTGCAAAAACGGTGTTCCTGCCACTTTACGAAGCGTGAATGGGCATGCATTTGACCGGCATGAGCGGCGACGTGGGCAAACAGGTGATCAGCAGCCGGGCGGCTGTGTGGCGCAAGATTCTGACCGATCTTGCCGTGATGACTGTGATCGGGGTGTTCCTTGCGATCCTTGGTCCGTTTGGCTCGATCGCGCAGCCGCTGCCGGTGCGACTGCTCAGCTGGCTAGCTTTCGGCTATGCGGGATATGCGATCTATTCGCCGATGGGCATTCTGGTGGAGCGCGCACACCGCACGCTCGACTTGCCGAAACCCGGGCTGTGGCTCGCTGCAATTGCCATTGCGACGGTTCCGATGACTGTGCTGGTTACCTTTATCCAATTTGTCCCGAACTGGCCGCCGGTGATGTCAATCCAGGCGGCGATGACGAGTTATTTCTACGTTTTCGTGGTTGGCGGCGGCGTCACTTTGTTGTTCCATGTTCTCAAGTTTCGCAGCGATCCAGGCGCGCTTTCGCACGAGCTCGCTGATGTGCGACCGGATTCGCCTAGACCTGAGACCGAAAACCCGCTGCTCGCGCGCCTGCCACCAGCGCTTGGCAGCGACATTATCGCGCTCGAAATGGAAGACCATTACGTCCGGGTCCACACCGCTTTAGGGAGCGAACTGGTGCTGATGCGCATGCGTGATGCCGCAGAGCATCTGAGTGAATGGGACGGCAGGCAAGTCCATCGCAGCTGGTGGGTTGCGCGCGGTGCGGTCGAAGATGTGATCCGCGAAGGGCGTAATGTCCGGCTCCTGCTGGGGCGTGGGATCGAAGCTCCTGTAAGCCGCGCACAGGTGAGCGAACTCAAACAGGCAGGCTGGCTGTAAGCGGCTTAACCGCGCCGCCAGCAGTAGGAAAGGTGCAAAAAAGCCCCCGACATAATCCGCTCATGGCGGGTGTCGGGGGCATCTTGCGACCCTGACCTCAGGGGCCAGTCAGGGTGCGGGGGGGGACGCATCAGGCGTGATACTTGGCGTAGCTCACGTCAAAACGGTCAGCGTTCATCACTTTGGTCCATGCGGCGATGAAGTCAGCGACGAATTTACCTTCATTGCCAGCTTCTGCATAGACTTCGGCTTGAGCGCGCAATTGCGAGTTTGAACCGAAGATAAGGTCCGCGCGGGTTGCGCGATATTTCTCATCGCCCGTGGCACGGTCAGTGCCAACGAACTCTTCATCGCCTGATCCGTCAACCGGGGCCCATTTGGTTCCCATGTCGAGCAGGTTACGGAAGAAGTCCGGCGTGAGCTGGCCAACCCGGTCGGTAAAGACACCGTGCTGAGTGTTGCCGCTATTGGCGCCCAGCACGCGCATGCCGCCGATCAGCACCGTCAGCTCAGGGATCGACAGGCCCAGCAAGTGCGCTTTGTCGATCAGCATGTCCTCGGTTCTCACATTGGCTTTAGTCTTGAGGTAGTTGCGGAACGCATCAGCGAACGGCTCCAGCGGCTCAAAGCTCGCCGCATCGGTATGCTCATCGCTGGCATCACTGCGTCCACCAAGGAACGGCACAGTCGCATCGTGTCCGGCATCTTTTGCTGCCTTCTCGATCGCTGCGCTGCCCGCCAGCACGATCGCATCGGCCATGCTGAGATCGCCGCGATGAGTGTCGATCACGCTCAGCACCCGGTCGAGCTCGTCAGGATCGTTCGCAGCCCACTCATTTTGCGGGGCGAGCCGGACGCGTGCGCCATTGGCACCGCCGCGGTGATCCGAGTTGCGATAGGTCGAAGCAGAAGCCCAGGCCGCTTTTACAAGCTCGCTGATGGTTACATCTGCGCCCAGGATGGCGTCCTTAAACCGCGCCACTTCAGCATCCGAAGGCGCCGTGCCAGCCGGTACCGGGTCCATCCAGATCAGCGTTTCTTCAGGCACTTCCGGGCCGAGATAGCGAACCTTAGGGCCCATATCGCGGTGACACAGTTTGAACCAGGCGCGGGCAAACGCATCGTCAAGCTGTTCGGGGTTTTCATGAAAACGCTTGGAAATTTCAGCGTAATCAGGGTCCATCTTGAGCGCCATGTCAGCGGTAGTCATCATGGTGCGGACCTTTTTCGAAGGATCGCGCGCATCAGGCGCCATATCTTCGGGATCCGGGTTGATCGGCGTCCACATCACGGCCCCGGCGGGGCTCTTCACCAGTTCAAACTCATATTTGAACAGGATGCGGAAATAATCATGGCTCCACGAAGTCGGATTGTTCGACCAGCTGCCTTCGATGCCCGAGGTCGTGATATGACCTTTGCCGATTTCGTCGCCATCAATCAGCCAGCCAAAGCCTTGCTGTTCGAGCGCTTCGGATTCGGGCGCCTGGGCAAAGGTCTCCGTGGGTTCAGCGCCGTGAGCTTTACCAAAAGCGTGCCCACCAGCGGTCAGCGCAACGGTTTCCTCATCGTTCATTGCCATTCGGGCGAAGGTCTCGCGCATGTCGCGGGCTGATTGCAGCGGGTCGGGATTGCCGCCTGGTCCTTCTGGGTTGACGTAAATCAGACCCATCTGGATCGCCGCCAGCGGATTTTCGAGCGCCATGCCTTTATCGGGCTGGATGCGGGTAGCAACGCCTTCGTTCACCCACTGCTCTTCGGTTCCCCAATAGACGCTTTCAGGCTCGAACACGTCAGCGCGGCCGCCGCCAAAGCCGAATACCGGGCCGCCCATCGATTCGATCGCGACATTGCCAGCGAGGATGAACAGGTCCGCCCAGCTGATGTGCTTGCCGTATTTCTGCTTGATCGGCCAAAGTAGCCGCCGTGCTTTGTCGAGGTTGCCGTTATCGGGCCATGAGTTGAGCGGCGCAAACCGCTGTTGACCGGTGCCCGCACCGCCGCGGCCATCACCAGTGCGGTAAGTCCCTGCGGCGTGCCAAGCCATACGGATCATGAACGGACCATAATGGCCATAGTCGGCTGGCCACCATTCCTGGCTGTCCGTCATCAAAGCGGTCACGTCTTGCTTGAGAGCGGTGTAATCAATCGCGTTAAAGGCTTCGGCATAGTCGAAGTCCTCGCCATACGGATTGGCGCTTTTGCCTTCTTCTGTCAGAATGCCGAGTTGCGTTGCTTCAGGCCACCAGTCACGATTTTGACGGCCCAGCAGCGAGCGCATTCCGCCATCTGCATGAAACGGGCAGCCACTCATTTCGCCGGTTTTGATATCCATCCCTGCTCTCCTGCTTTCGGGTTTTGTTGAGAAGGAAGATGCGCTTTGGAGCTGATCGGGTCCAATTGATTAATTGGACTGCGTTGATCGATTAAATCGATGGCAACTGCGACTTATTATCAAAAATTTCGATTAGTGAGTATTCTGAAGGACCTTGCGCTAGAGCAAAATCCCCCGATGATCGCAGCGCTCCAACAGCA
This sequence comes from Pseudomonadota bacterium, assembly GCA_039027955.1. Classification (GTDB taxonomy): domain Bacteria; phylum Pseudomonadota; class Alphaproteobacteria; order Sphingomonadales; family Sphingomonadaceae; genus Erythrobacter. Next base: position 8,825 of record JBCCJD010000021.1, on the reverse strand, counting down.
AGACAGGCTGCACACGCCGCGCCTCAACTCGTCGTATGTGAGGCACGGTTGGAACACATGGAACACAGTCTTGGGGTAAAAATCAAATCGATTACTGAAGCGCGTTTTAATCGATTTTCTCGATCAGTTTGCGTGTCGAGAGACCATGCCAGCAGGCAATGCCGATAGTGAACGCGGACCTGACGATGCGAAAGAGCGACTGACCCTTTAGCGTGGCTCGCCCGGGTAGGAAAACACGCCTCCCCCGGCAGATCCCGCTATGCCGCTTGCGCGATACTGTCGACCGGCTCGTTGCGGATGAGGTAATCGAACGCGCCCAGCGCCGCTTTCGAACCTTCGCCCATCGCCACTACGATCTGCTTGTGCGGTACAGTGGTCGCATCGCCTGCCGCATAGATGCCGGGCAGATTGGTCGCGCCATGCTCGTCGATCACGATCTCGCCGTATTTCGACAGCTCGAGACCCGTTTCGGCCAGCCATTCGGTGTTTGGCACAAGGCCGATCTGGACGAATACACCTTCAAGCTCGAGCCGGTTTTCTTCGCTGGTCGAGCGGTCCTGCACAATCAGGCCATTGCAGCGCTTGCCATCGCCGGTAATCTCGGTGGTCTGACCATTGAGGATAATCTCGACATTCGGCAGCGAGCGCAGCTTGGCTTGCAGCACTTCATCCGCGCGCAGCTTGGTGTCGAATTCGATCAAGGTCACATGGCCCACGATCTTGGCAAGATCGATCGCCGCTTCGACCCCTGAATTGCCGCCGCCGATGACCGCAATCCGCTTGCCTTTGAACAGCGGGCCGTCGCAATGCGGGCAATAGGCGACGCCTTTGTTGCGGTATTCCGCTTCACCAGGAACGCCCAGATTGCGCCAGCGCGCACCGGTCGAAAGGATCAGCGAACGCGCTTTTAAGACCGCACCATTGGCCATGGTCACTTCGTGCATTCCGCCCGCTTCAGCGGCAGGCGTTAGCTGCGTTGCACGGGCAAGGTCCATCAGGTCGATTTCATAATCACCAACATGACCTTTAAGATCATCAGCAAGCTTAGGCCCTTCGGTGTAGCTGGTGCCCGGCAGGTTCTCGACCCCGAGCGTATCCATCAGCTGCCCGCCAAAGCGTTCAGCAGCAATGCCGGTGCGAAAGCCTTTGCGTGCGGTGTAGACTGCGGCCGAGGCGCCAGCAGGCCCGCCGCCGATCACCAGCACTTCGAACGGGTCTTTGGCAGAGAGCTTTTCTGCCGCCTTTTCGTCCGCTCCGCTGTCGAGCTTGGAGAGGATTTCCGCCAGCTCCATCTTGCCGTTGTAAAACGGCGCGCCGTTGAGGAACGTCGCTGGCACAGCGAGAATGTCGCGCGCGTCAACTTCTTCCTGGAAAGTCCCGCCTTCAACCAGCGTCGCGGTGATATGCGGGTTTTCAAACGCCATCAAAGTCAGCGCTTGCACCACGTCCGGGCAGTTGTGGCACGAGAGCGAGAAGAACATCTCGAACGCATAATCGCCTTCAAGCGCGCGGACCTGCTCGATCAAATCGGCGTCCACTTTCGGCGGGTGCCCGCCGGCCCACAGCAGTGCGAGAACCAGAGAGGTAAATTCGTGACCCATCGGCAGGCCTGCAAATCGCACCCACCGGACCGGATCGCTGGCGCGGCGAATGATGAAGCTGGGACGGCGTTCATGATCCCCGTCAAAGCTGACGCTCACCATCTCATGCAGCTCAGCGATCTCGCTCAGCAATTCGCGGGTCTGGCCTGATTTCGCGCTGTCATCGAGTGATGCCACCAGCTCAATCGGCTCGCGCAGATTGGCGAGGTACTGCTTAAGCTGGCCTTGCATGTTTGCATCGAGCATGGATCGGGTCCCCTGGATTACTGAATGCCTTGGAGCGAAGCGCCGCCCGCCTCCTGAAAAGAAGGGGCGGCGCTGCAATGCGATGAGGCGGTTTATTTAGATCTTGCCGACGAGATCAAGCGAAGGAGCGAGCGTTTCGGCGCCTTCTTCCCATGCAGCCGGGCAAACCTGACCGGGATTGGCGCGGACATATTTCGCGGCCTTGATCTTGCGGGTCAGCTCGTTCGCGTTGCGGCCGACGCCTTCGCAGGTGATTTCCATGATCTGGATCACGCCGTCGGGATCGACCACAAAGGTCGCGCGGTCAGCAAGCCCCATGTCTTCGCGCAGAACGCCGAACTGCTTTGACAGCGTGTGGAGCTGGTCACCCAGGAACGGGAACTTGAGCTTACCGATCTTTTCCGAGCTGTCGTGCCAGGCCTTGTGGCTGAAATGCGTATCGGTCGAGACGGCATAGACTTCAACGCCCATCTCCTGAAGCATCGAATACTTCTCACCCATGTCTTCAAGCTCGGTCGGGCAGACAAACGTCCAGTCCGCCGGATAGAAGAAGAACACCGCCCACTTGCCAGCGAGATCCTGCTCGGTGACGTCGAAGAAATCTTTGCCCGCTTGAAACGCGGTCGCTTTGAATGGCTGGATGGTTGAACCGATAATGCCCATGACAATGTGCCTCCTGTTAAAACTGATAGGTCGCCCCTCGCCTTCGCAGATAGGCATTGCTGCGCTGCACAACAGCGAATTTGTGCGATTGCGAAGATCGAAATTTTGAATGAGAAGAACGGGAACCGGCGACGATGGTTCCATGGTTTGCTCGCGCAGTGCCGGATGGCGCGTGCGCTTGTCTGTCCAATCAGCTTGTCTTCGGGGCCGCGTGTTCGTAGGCTTGCGAACAAGTCGCAAGGCGAGGGGAGAGAGGTATCATGCGGACATTTGTAATCGCGCTCGCGTTGGTCGCGGGCATTGGCGGCATCACCTTAAGCGCGCCGGTCGAGGCACGCGTAAAATACGCTGCTGAAATCTCGCGCACCACTTACAACATCCCGCATATCCGCTCGGATACCTGGCAGGGCGTGGGCTACGGCGTCGCCTATGCTTATGCGCAAGACAATTTTTGTTTGCTGGCAGAGGAGTTCGTCACGCTCGAAGGCAACCGGTCGCGCTATTTCGGGCCGGACGAAAGCGCTGATCTGGGCCTTGGCGATGCGGATAACCTGACGTCGGACGTGTTCTTCCGGGGCCAGATGGACATGGAGCAATTGCGCGCCGGGTGGGCGGAGCAAAGCGCTGCCGCGCAGCAATTGGTGGATGGCTATGTCGCAGGGTATAATCGATATCTGCGCGACACCGGCAAAGACGGCTTGCCGCAGGAATGCCGCGGAGCTGCGTGGGTAAGGCCGATCACGCGCGATGACATGCTGCGGCACAATGAAAAGCAGATGCTGCTGGCCAGTTCGCTGGCGCTCGCAAGCGGGATCGCTAACGCCGCGCCCCCCGGATCGACGGCTAAGACCGCTGCGATTACCGCCACGCTGCCCCGCCGGGACGCGCTCACCATGGGCAGCAATGGCTGGGCCTTTGGCGCAGAGGCGACCGCTGAGGGGCGCGGGCTTTTGATCGGCAATCCGCATTTCCCCTGGGCTGGCCCGGCGCGGTTCTGGCAGATGCATGTCACAGGGCCTGAAGGCTACAACGTGATGGGAGCAGGGCTTGCCGGCAATCCGATGCCAGCGCTTGGCTTCAACCGCGATGTCGCCTGGACGCACACTGTGACCGAAGCCCGGCATTTCACGCTTTATGCGCTGACTTTGGCGCCCGATGATCCGACCAGTTATATGGTCGATGGCGCGCCGGTTAAGATGACGACACGCGAGGTGAGCGTGCCGATGCCGGATGGCGCTGCCCCGGTGAAGCGCACGCTTTATGCGACACGCTTCGGTCCGATTGTCACCATGCCGAACAATGGCGTGACGTGGAACGAGACCAGTGCGTTCGCGATGCGCGATGTCAATGCAGGCAATCAGCGCGCGATCGATGCCTGGCTCGGGATCGGCCAAGCAAAGAATGTGGGCGAAGTCGAAGCCGCCGTCAGCGAAACGCTCGGCATTCCATGGGTCAACACGATTGCAGCCGACCGCTATGGCGATGCGCTCCATGCCGATGTGACCGCCGTGCCGAACGTGTCTGCTGAGTTCTTCAAAGCCTGCTCAACCCCGCTTTCAGCGCTGTTCGTGCAGGTCGTGATCCTGCTCGATGGCACGCGCTCGCAGTGCGATTGGGAAACCAGCCCCGACACTCCTGCGCCGGGTTTGATGCCAGCATCAGACCAGGCCGTGCGGACTGCGCGCGATTACCTTACGAATAGCAATGACAGCTATTGGCTCAGCAATCCGGACCGGCCCTATCGCGAGCTGTCTCCGATCCTGGGAGCCTATGAAAAGGCGCTTACCCTTCGCACCCGTTCGAATTACCAAGAGACGAAAGCCGCCTTGGCCGCAGGTAAGATCGATCATGAGACCGCACGCGCGCTGGTGTTCGCAAACAAGAGCCTTGCCGCTGAGATGGTTCTCGCGCCGCTGCTCGAACGCTGTAAAAGCGAGGCCGAGCTCGAAGCGGCATGCGCTGCGCTTGCCGGATGGGATCAGCGGTTTGATGCCGCGAGCACCGGGGCGTATCTGTTCGCGCGGTTCTGGCGCAAAGCGCAGCGCATCTCTGGCATGTGGCAGGTTGCGTTCGATCCAGCCGATCCGGTCAACACGCCGCGCGAGCTGGTAACGGAAGGCGATCCCGGCGACAAGCTTATCAAGGCGCTCAGCGAAGCGGCATCAGAGCTGACAGAGCAAGGCATCGCGTTCGATGCGCCATGGGGCGAGGTTATGGCGGTGCGGGTTGCTGATGGACCGATTGCAATCCACGGCGGACCAGGCGCAGCAGGTGTGCTCAACATGCAGGAAGGGCGCCCAGTCGAAGGCGGCATGGCGCCGCAACACGGCACCAGCTATCTCCAGATCGTCGGGTTCGATGAGACCGGTCCGGTCGCTGATGCAGTGCTGAGCTACTCGCAATCGACCAATCCAGCCTCGCCGCATTTTGCCGATCAGACCCGGCTTTACGCCGCAAAGCAGATGCACCGCTTGCCGTTCACTCCAGAGGAGATAGAAGCAGCGCGGCAAGGCGAACCGCTGCAGCTTTCGGAATAGCGGCGCGGGCGGCTTTGCCGGGCCGGGTTAGCGGCTTCGATTGAACAGAACTGGGGGCACAGAAAGTGAGCATTTGTGCATTCCTACCGTTCGATCGCAATTGCCGGACGTGACGTTACTTTCCTCCAAGAGGGTCCGCCGGACACTCCAAGAGTAGTGCTGCTCCATGGCGGCGGGTTCGATAACGCTGCGCTGTCATGGCGTATGCTGCTTCCCAAACTCATGCCCGATTATGCAGTCATAGCGCCCAATTGGCCCGGGATTGGCGGCTCAACAGCCTTTGGCCGTCCTTACTCGGTGAGCGATTTGGGCGAATGGCTGATCCGCCTGCTTGATACCAAAGGCATTGATAAAGCTGGCTTTGTAGGTGTCTCGATGGGAGGCGCAGCCAGCTTGTGGATGGCGGCGAACCATCCCGACCGGGTTTCGGCATTGGTGCCTGTGGCAACTCACGGCGTAACGCCGACAGTGCCGTATCATTTCCTGTCCCATCTCTTGATGAAGCTGCCGATCAATGCGCTCAGCTATTCCGTCATGCGCCGCTCCCGTAAGGCTTTGCGGGCGATGATGAGCAGCATTTTCGCTGATCCCACAAAGCTTACCGATGAATTGGTGGAAGAAGCGCAAGAAGCGATTGCGGATGCTGGCGCTGGCGAGGCGTTCACTCATTTTCAGCGCGGCGAGAGCACGCCCTCGGGCCTGCGCACAGATTTGAGAGGCGCCTTGGCAGCGATGCCGCAACCAGCATTGTTTATCCATGGCACGAAGGACCCGCTCATCCCGCTCGCCAGCGTCAGGCAAGCCGCATCGACCATGCCCAATGCCAAGCTTGCTGTCTTGGATGCAGGGCACTGGCCAATGCGCGAACGCCCGCAAGAGTTCAACGCGCTGGTGGCGAGCTTTCTGCAAGGCGTAAGGTCAAGATCGACCATCTCATGACAGGCTCTTAGCAAACGGCGCTCGGCTCTTCGTCGAAAGAGCCCTGACGCTTGCGCTTTGGCGGTCAATAAGAAGTCTTTGGATTTGCAAGGAGAGTTTATGCGGGCCGCGCTGCTGTGTCTTTCGGTGTTCTTTACCGGGTGTGCGCCATCCATTGCTCAGGCATCGGATCGGTCAGCACCGACAGCCTTGCAAGCTCGCGCTGAATGCCCGGTTGGCCTTTATGGCACACGCGACCGCTTCGTGGTCGTTACCAAAGACGGGCAGGGGCTGCGATATGGGTTCAGCGATGGCCGCGCGGATTCGCTTGCGGATAATGAGGAAATCGCCTGCGTTGAAGGAAAAGCCATCAAAGCGGGCGACAAGACGTATCAGCGCTTTGCGATCAAAGTGACGCCGACACGGTTTGAAGCCGGTGGCTTTATGCTGGCCGGGCAGTTGCTGGAGCCTGTCGATGCGGGGCCTCAAACATCGCTTGTCGTGTTCGCTCACGGCTCGGAAGAGCGCGGCTGGATTGAACGCGCCCGCGACCCTTATCAAATGGTGGGACGCGGCGTTTCGGTGTTTGTCTATGACAAGCGCGGCACGGGCCTGTCTGAAGGTCAGTACAGTCAGAACTTCCCGCAGCTTGCCGATGATCTCGTCGCGGCGTCTGCAGAAGCGAAGCGGCTTGCTAAGGGTCGCTTTACCCGATTTGGATTGATTGGTCTGAGCCAAGGCGGCTGGATTGCGCCTTTGGCGGCTAACCGCGCGCAAGCCGATTTTCTTGGGATAGGCTATGGGCTGGTCGTCGATATTCTTGAAGAAGACGCAGCGCAGGTCGAACTCGAACTGCGTGAGGCGGGCTATGACGACGAGGTGCTTGCCAAGGCGCGGCGGCTGACTGACGTGACCGCAAGGCTTGCTGTATCGGGCTATCGCGATGGTTTGGAAGAGCTTGACCGATTGCGCGATCTTTACCGCGAAGAGCCATGGTTTGCAGGTCTCAAAGGCGGGTTTTCAGGCGTTATCCTTGGCATGCCGAGCGAAGAGTTGCGGACGCAGGGCATTCCGATGTTCGATCGGCTCGATATCGACTGGTCGCTTAAGCCGATGGATGTGCTGCGCGAAGTCGAGGTCCCGCAATTGTGGGCACTTGCCGGAAAGGACCGCGAAGCGCCGATCGAGAGCACGCTTAGCCGGCTCAAGACCCTACGCGGCGAAGCGAAATCGATCACCATCCGGGTCTTTCCCGAAGCCGATCATGGGATGTGGGAATTTAATCAAGATGCCGCCGGAAACCGCAGCTACACTCAGATTACGCCAGGTTTCCACGATTTGATGGCGGACTGGGCGAAAGGTGAACTCAAACCCCGTTATGGCGCGAGCGTAAGCCAATAAGTGTCACCAGGCCGCGCGTGCATTCAATGCGGGCGGCTGGCCTTACATTATCCACCCGGTTCGGCCTGATCGCGCCGTCATAGCCGATCTCAGTCTGGCGGCTCGCTTTCGCGGGCTTTGGCAGCGATCCGCTCGAACACCGCGTCCAGCATTTCAGGCGTTGCACTATCGAGCGCGCCGTCGGAAATCTCTTCGCGCGACCACGTCATCGAAGGCACTTGATCATCGAGCATCGCCCAGAACGGAAACATCCGTTCTTCGATCTCGCGCGATAGCACCAGTTTCACGTTGAGATGCCGGTCATCGGCTGAAATCCGCTGAACCAGTGCATCGATCGCCGGTTCAGGCCCTTCAACGAGCTGGATATACATGTCCTGGCGGCAGATCAGCGCGCCGGTGATATCGTTTTCGCGGTTGTTGCGCCGCGCCTGCGAGAGAATTCCTGCCAGAATGGCATTGTCGAAGCCGAATGGCTGCGAGCGGTAAATAACCTGTTTCATTGATGATTCTCCGGAACGGGTACTCACGCAGAGTAAAGCAACCCGGTGTCCGAAGTAAGCCCCGATGCGGTACCGGGCGGCGACAGACAGCGCCGCGGACTAGGCTTGACCGGAGGCAATCTGCGCGCGGTGCAGCAGCTTGTGATCAGCCAGCACCAGCGCCATCATGGCTTCGACCACCGGTGTTCCCCGAATACCCACGCATGGATCGTGCCGGCCCTTGGTGCGCACTTCAGTCGGCTCGCCATTTGACGTGATCGATTGCACCGGGGTGAGGATCGAGCTGGTCGGCTTGAACGCTGCTCTGCATATCACGTCCTGCCCGGTCGAAATGCCGCCCGCTGTGCCGCCTGCGTGATTGCTTGCAAACACCGGCGGATCGCCTTCGTTTGCGCCAGGGCTCATCGCATCGGCATTGTCTTCGCCTGATATGCGCGCGGCTTCGAACCCGTCGCCAATTTCGACGCCTTTAACAGCATTGATGCTCATCATTGCCGCGGCGAGATCAGCATCAAGCTTGGCATAGATCGGCGCGCCCCAGCCCGCCGGTACGCCGGTTGCGACGCATTCGACGACGGCGCCGAGCGACGAGCCCGCCTTGCGCGCGGTTTCGACCTTTTCCTCCCAGCGTTTTGCAGCCCAACTGTCCGGGCAGAAAAACGGGTTGCGGGTGATCTCATTGGCGTTGAAAGCGTCGCGCTCGATCGCATCCCCGCCCAGTTCGCAGACATAGCCGGTGATCGAGATTTCAGGGATGATCGCGCGCGCGACCGCTCCGGCAGCAACCCTTGCGGCGGTCTCTCGCGCCGATGAGCGCCCGCCGCCGCGATAATCGCGCAGCCCGTATTTGGCGTCGTAGACATAGTCAGCATGACCCGGACGATAGCGCTGAGCGATCTCGGCATAGTCCTTGGACCGCTGATCGGTATTCTCGATCATCAAGTGGATCGGCGTTCCGG
>JBCCJD010000020.1:0-49523 GCA_039027955.1 Pseudomonadota bacterium | reverse complement strand
GCTAGCCAACCGCGGATCCGCTGACCGGTCGCGCGCTCGACAGTCTCGATTGAGTCTTCGATGATCGCGCGCTCTTGTGCTTCGGACATGCCGTAGGAGTAGCGGGTATTGTAGATCCCATGGCTAAAGAACTCCCAGCCGTGTTCGACCCCGTCGGCCACGACTTCAGGATGGTGATCGCACAGAGCGACCGAAAGGCTGACCGAGCCTGGAAAGCCATGGCGGCTCATGACTTCAGCCATGCGCCAATGGCCCACCCTATTTGAATGATCGCGATAGGAAAATCCCACCACATCCGGATGCGACTTGGGCCAACTCTTCCGATGGGGGTTCGCAGGCGGATCGATCTCGTAATACTCAAGATTGGGCGCGACCCAGACAGCGCAGGCTTTGTTTTCAGGCCAACTAATCCGAGGACGCCCTCGATAGGGTTCATAATCGTAGAGCCCTGGATCGGGTGCGCCTTCCTGCATCCCTCAGCGCGCCTTCAGCCAGTCGATCACGGCTTGCACGGGTTCGACATCGGCATATTTGAGCTGCAAGTCAGTCAGATTGGCGAAATGATAGCTTTCGTGCTTATCCGCGCAGGTCTCAATCGGGACAATTGTGCGATAGCCATGGCTTAGCGAATCCACCGCCGTCGCCCGCACACATCCGGACGTGGACCCTCCTGTAACGACCACGGTGTCGACTTGATGAAAAGTGAGGAAGCTTGCTAGCGGCGTCTCGAAAAACACGCTCGGCATGCGCTTGGTGAATTGAAGATCGTCAGGTTTGATGTCGCAGCGCGGATCGAAGGCGTGGCGCTCGCTGTCATACTTGATGTTCTGCAAGCTATCGGGAGTGTCCGTGCGCGTCCCCCAGACACCTGCATCGCCCGCATCTTGCTTGTACGCCACACGGCTCCAGATAACCGGCATTGCCTTGCTTCGAGCCAACGCGCTGATCTCATTGATATAGTCAATCTGCTTGGGATCGGTTTCGTAGGCAGTCTTGAAAAGGTCGGTGCGGGTGTAAGCCTGCTGCACGTCGACATTCACGATCGCTAGCTTCTCGCCAAAGCCGAACTTCTTGCGCGCAGGATTGGCCATTACGTCATCGAAAATCTGACGAGCGGTTTTGCCGTCCTCAATCATTTTCGTGCCGACCCAATCATTCATTCTTTGGCCCTTCGCTGATGTGCTTTGACAAGCCACAATAAAGTTGCGTAGAGGCTTGTCGAGCAAAATTTGTCCGGACAAATTGAGGCGAACTTGAGTACCCCGATAACCCGGCACATTCTGACGGTGCCCGCGCAAAACGGACGAGCTGAGCGCAAGGTCCACTATCGCATCTGCGGCAGCGGGCCGGCGCTGCTGATGGTGCACCAAAGTCCTCGCTCAAGCGGCGAATACGCCGAATTGATGCAGCTTTGGAGCGAACACTTCACATGCATCGCGCCGGACACCCCTGGATTTGGGCAAAGCGATCCGCTGTCAAACGCCGATCCGGACATAGACGATTTTGCCGATGCGTTATGCGAATTTCTCGACGCGCTTGGGATCGAGCAGTGCCCGGCATACGGATTTCATTCCGGCGGGATTATTTTAGTCACTGCGGTCAAACGCCAGCCCAAGCGCTTCACAGCACTCGCAATCGGCGGCTATGCGATCTGGACCGAAGAGGAGATGCGCATTTTTGGCGAAAGCTATCTCCCTGAGTTTCACCCTGCTGCGTATGGCGAACACCTCACGTGGCTGTGGAACCGGATGCTAGAGCAAACATGGGTTTTTCCTTGGTTTGATACCCGCGAAGAGGCGCGGCTCAACGTTGCTCATGCCGATCTGCCTCGCGTCGCTCGGGCGGTGTCGGAGATGCTCGATGCAGGCAATGCGTATCGGGCCGGTTATGGGGCTGTTCTGCGCGCTCCGCGCGACATTCCGCCGGTTGGCGCCGATGTACCGGCATGCTTGATCACCGCCTATGACGGCGACCCGCTGCAACCGCATATTGATCGCCTCGGCGAAATGCCGACAGGCTGGAGCGCGCACAAAGTCGCAACCCCGGCAGATCATCAAGCAGCAAGTCTTGCCTTTTTGATCGAGCAGGTGGGGGATGGTCACTCGGCTAACCTGATCGAGGATCAAGATGAAGGCTGGCTGGTGCTTGATGACGGTCTGATCCATTGGAAAGGCCAACACGGAGCCGAACGTCTGGTGCTGCACAGCCCCGCTTGCGAACTGGCTGAGCCAAATGACGGTGAGATTGCTATCGACGTGCCTGGTCATGGCCAGTCCGATGACTTCGACGATATCGGAGCAGCCATCGAAAACGCCGCCAAGGCACTGGGGACAAAGAGTGTTGTGTGGCCAGACCCACCTGTGGGCGAGCCGGAACAGCTTTATCCAGACCTTACACCGGATCGGTTTGGAAGCTATCTCCAGCGCGCTTGGTCAATTGCCCGGGCAGAAGCCTTTTTTGAGCCGTGGTATGAAGCAAGCGCCGCCCACGCGATTGCGCTCGATCAAACAAGGCTTGCTCCGCTTGCGCTACAGAAACGCGCGCGGGCCATATTGCGCGCAGGCGATGCCGCGCGCCGCTGGCACGAATTTCTATTGGACTGGAAGGGAACCGACCGATGACGACATTTGCCGAATTCTCGCAGAACATGCCGCTGCTTGCACGCCATGAAGGGGTTTGGGATGGCACTTACAGCTATTTCAACGCCGCGAATGACAAGGTCGATGAACATGCCAGTCGCTTGCTTTGCCGCATGACCGGCAAGGATGACATTCCCTATCACCAGACCAACCACTACACTTGGGACGACGGCAAAAAGAAAATCCGAGACTTTCCCGCGACGTATCGCGATGGTCGCATCTGGTGGGACAATGAGCTTATCCAGGGCTGGGCTGCGGAAGTGCCGCTTGATGAATATAACCGCACAATGATGCTTTATTGGCAGCGCACTGGTGATCCGTCTCTCTATCTCTATGAGCAGATCCAGATTTCTGATGATGGGCAAAACCGTTGCCGCACTTGGCATTGGATCCGCAACGGTATGTTAGAGACCCGCACCGCGATTCAAGAAACGTTCGTGACGAAGGATTGGCGAGCAGTGGATGCAGAAATGGCGGCGAGCGCCTAACTTGAGAGATTATGGGACGCACTTTGTTCGACAAAATCTGGGAATGCCACGAGGTCGCTAAGACCCCGGGCGGCGCGTCCCTGATCGCAATCGACCGAGTGTTTCTGCATGAACGCACGGGCGCGTCGGCTTTGAAGCGTATGGCCGAAATGGGCCGCGCGGTCCGCGATCCGAGCCGCGTGTTTGCCGTGATGGATCACATTGTCGATACGCGTCCGGGGCGCGGCGATGGAACGCTGATGAAAGGTGGCGACGGGTTCATCACCGAAACCCGCGCCGCCTGCAAAGCCGCCGGGATCAACCTGTTCGATGTCAATGATCGCGATCAGGGCATTGTCCACGTGATCTCGCCTGAACAGGGCATTGTGTTGCCCGGCGCGACGCTGGTTGCACCTGACAGCCACACCTGCACGCAAGGCGCGTTTGGAGCGTTTGCTTGGGGGATCGGGTCGTCAGAGGCTGAACACGCGATGGTCACTGGCACGTTGAGGCTTGAGCGTCCCGCAAGCATGCGCGTTCGGTTCGAAGGGGAACTGAGCGCCGGAGTTACGGCAAAGGATATGATCCTTGGGCTGATTGCGGAGCACGGTGCAGGCGGTGGGGCTGGACACGCAGTGGAGTTCGCAGGCTCGAGCGTGCGCGCGCTCGATATGGAAGCGCGTATGACGCTGTGCAATATGGCGACCGAGTTCAGCGCAATGACGGGTTTCATCGCGCCTGATGCAAAGACGTTTGAATACTTAGCCGGAAGACGCTTCGCCCCAGCCGAATTCAGCGCGCCTTACTGGCAAAGCCTGCAATCCGACGAGGATGCCGAATTCGACTGCGATATCGTCATCGACGCCAGCCGGATCGCACCGATGGTGAGTTGGGGTACTAGCCCCGAGCATACAATCCCGATCACCGCACCGATACCGCAAGGCCCCAGGCGCACGCATGATTATATTGGTCTCGAACCTGGCGACAAACTTGTCGGGACGCCTGTGGATGCAGCCTTTATCGGCAGCTGCACCAACAGCCGCATTTCCGACCTGCGCCGCGCGGCCAAGATCCTTGAAGGCCGCCGTATCGCACCGAACATCCGCAAGGCGCTGGTCGTCCCCGGCTCGCTCAGCGTGAAGCGGCAAGCCGAGGCTGAAGGGCTTGACCGGGTGTTTACCGCCGCCGGTTTTGAATGGCGGATGAGTGGTTGTTCCTTGTGCTTTTACGCTGGCGGCGAAGGCTTTCCTGAAGGCAGCCGGACAATCTCCAGCACCAATCGCAATTTCGAGGGTCGCCAAGGCCCTGGTATACGCACTCATATCGCTTCGCCCGAGACCGTAGCTGCAAGTGCGCTGGCAGGCGCGATCGCTGATCCACGCGAACTGCTCAGCGAGATCTCAAGGGATGAAGCGGCATGAGCGCATTTCCCAAGCGACTAACCGGCAAGGCAGCGCCCTTGTTGATCGACAATATCGATACAGATACCATCATTCCCAGCCGCGAAATGCGCAGCACTGGGCGCACGGGCCTTGCTGATGGCTTGTTCGCGCCTTGGCGCTACAGCGACGTCGACGCACGCGTTGAAGATCCTCAATTCGCGCTCAACCGAGCAGAGTTTCGTGGCACGACCATCCTTGCTGGCGGCGCGAATTTCGGCTGCGGATCAAGCCGCGAACATGCAGTCTGGGCGCTCGCCGAATACGGCATCAAAGCGATCATCGCCGAGAGCTTTGCTCCGATATTTTACGGCAACTGCATCCGCAACTTCATCTTGCCGGTTACTGCGCCGCGCGGTGTGGTGGACGCGCTCGCAGGCGATGAGGTGACTATCGACCTTAGTGCGCAGACTGTCTCGCATAACGGCAGCGCGCATTCCTTCACTATCGATCCCGAAGCCAAACAAATGCTCGCCGAAGGTTTGGATGCGATCGATCTTACCCTCACGCAAAGCGAAGCCATCGAAATATGGACCGACGCAGACCGCGCGGCAAGACCGTGGATCTATCTCGGCGACCGATCGAAAGAACCCGCCTGATGTCCTCATCAAAACCCGAAATACTCGTTTCCGAAGTTGGTCCACGCGATGGCCTCCAATCGATCAGCCAAGTCATGCCGCTTGAGGCAAAAAAGCGCTGGATTGCTGCTGAAGCTGCTGCCGGGGTCAAAGAGATCGAAGTGGGCAGCTTTGTGCCGCCCAAACTCCTGCCGCAAATGGCCGACACCGCCGAACTCGTCGCCTTTGCCAAGGGGATTGAGGGGCTCACGGTGGTCGCGCTGGTACCGAATGCTAAAGGCGCCGGGTTCGCAGCTGACGCTGGCGTCGATGCGATGAGTATCCCGTTTTCGATGAGCGAGACGCACTCGAAAAAGAACGTGCGCAAGGATCACCCCGGCATGATCGAGGAAATCCGAGCGGCTGCCATGATAGCGCGCGAACACGGTATCCACTTCGCTGTGGGGCTTTCCACTGCGTTTGGTTGCACGATGGAAGGCGCCGTGCCCGAAGACCAAGTGGTGCGCCTGGCTGAGCAAGCCGCTGAAGCAGGCGCACAGGAGTTCAGCCTTTCAGACACGACCGGCTATGCCGATCCCGCGCAAGTTCGCCGACTGACCCGCAAAGTGAAAGCAGCCGTCGGGGCAGACATGCTCACCACGCTCCACCTTCACAACACGCGCGGACTTGGACTTGCCAATGTGGTTGCAGGTCTCGAAGAAGGCATCACAACCTTTGACGCATCGCTTGGGGGCCTTGGCGGCTGCCCGTTCGCTCCGGGAGCCAGCGGAAATCTGGTCACCGAAGACCTTGTTCTGATGCTCAATGCCATGGGCTATAATACCGGGATCGATCTCGAAAAGCTGCTCGATGTGCGCCAGATTCTTGCTGAGGCGCTTCCGAATGAGCCGCTCTATGGGTTCACGCCTGATGCCGGACCGATGCTCGATTACCCTGCTCGTGCGGGGCTTCCTGAAAAGATCGCGGCATGAGCGCACCTACACCGTCGCCCACCCCGTTGGCGGGCATCAAGGTGGTCGAATTTACGCACATGGTGATGGGGCCTACCGTCGGCCATATCCTCGCCGGGTTGGGTGCGGAGATTATCCGGGTCGAGCCGATTGGCGGTGATCGCACCCGGCGCTTGATCGGTTCTGGCGCAGGCTATTTCCCGATGTACAATCGCGGCAAGCAATCGATCTGCCTCGATCTTAAAAGCGAAGAAGGCCTTGGCGTTGCACAGGACTTAGTCGCGCAGGCCGACATTTTGGTTGAGAATTTTCGACCAGGCGCGCTTGACCGGCTTGGGCTTGACTATGAAACCTGCTCGAGAGGCAATCCGCGCGTCATCTACTGCAGCGAGAAGGGCTTTCTGCCTGGACCTTATGAACAGCGCACAGCGCTGGATGAAGTGGCGCAGATGATGGGCGGGCTCGCTTACATGACGGGGCCTCCTGGCCAGCCTTTGCGTGCAGGTGCCAGCGTAATCGATGTGACCGGCGGGATGTTCGGCGTAATCGGCGTGCTCGCTGCGCTTGAGGAGCGCCATCGCACCGGACGCGGGCAAAAGGTTACCGCAAGCCTGTTCGAAACGACGATCTACCTTGTCGGCCAGCATATGGCGCAGTATGCTGTAACCGGAACTCCTGCTGCGCCCATGCCCGCGCGCGTCTCGGCTTGGGCTATTTATGATGTGTTCGAAACCAAGGACGAGCCCGTCTTCATCGGTGTCGTGACCGATGCGCTATGGGAGAAGTTCTGTAAGCTGTTTGGGCTCGATGCTCTGTGGGCCGATGAGAGCCTGCGTGAAAACAACAAAAGGGTGAAAGCACGCGAGCGCATTCTCCCTCAAATACGCCAGCTCATCGGGACCATGACCGCCGCAGACGTAATCGCCAAGCTCGATGGGTCTGGCTTGCCGTTTGCGCCAATCGGGCGCCCACAAGACATGTTCGATGACCCGCATCTCAATCACGGCGGGCTTGAAGACGTAACCCTGGACAATGGCACGCAAGTTCGCCTGCCTACGATCCCGCTCGAAATGGACGGTAAACGGATCGGTTCGCCGCAGGAATTGCCGGTGCCGGGTCGGGATGCGCATGCAGTGCTGATGGCGCTTGGCTATGATAGAGCGAAGGCTGACGCGCTGATCGCCGCCGGAGCAGTCGGCGTAGCAGGAGCAGACACATAAGACCGGCAATCCTAGCTCTTGCCGCAATCTCCGGCCTACTGGGAGCCTGCACTTCGACGCTTGAGCGCGAAGGCACGCCCGCCACTAAGCCTGCTAATCCGCAAGCGGCAGGGGTCGAGGCACCTTCCGAACGCCTGCCGACCGATGTCCGCCGCACCACGATCATCGTGCGCGATATCGAGACATCGTTGAAGCTTTATCGCGATGTGATCGGGCTCGAAGTCAATTACGACACCACGGTAACGACTTCCGGCGTGGCGCTGCCCGCCGGTGAACCGGGCGCTACCGCAAGGCTAGTGCTGCTTAACGCTAACGACCCATGGGTCGGTTGGATCGGGTTGATGGAGTGGCTCGACCCGGCAATCCCAGCCGATGATTATCCGACACGCATGGGCCCAGGCGATGTTGTGATAATCCTCAACACCGACGATGTCGAAGGACGCTGTGCCAAAGCTAAAGCAGTATCCGGCGTCACTTTCACCGCAGAGCCTCGCTTGCAGGTCTATCCCGGGCGCAATGGCGGGCCAGACATTCGCGTGATGGGCTGCAATTTCTTTGATCCCGATGGAATTCTGATCGAGCTCAATCAGATTTTGGAGTGAGCTCGGGCCCATCGATCAGCAGCACCTGCACATCGGCTAAACCTTCGCGAAGCTTCTTCACTTCGGAATATTCAGGGCTGTTCCAGAATGCTCTTGCTGCATCTTTATCAGGCCACTTGGAGATCACCATCGAAGCGCCATCGCCGAATGATCCTTCAAGGCATTCCGCCCCCGGACCGCGTAACAAGTATTCGCCGCCGAATTCGCCGATCAGCTTAGCTGCTGCCGGGCCATAGCCCGAAACGAACGCTTCGCGATCATGGATCGCAGCGGTGACGATCATATACGCGGGCACGCGTTACTCCTTGGAAAGCCGCTCGACCACTTCCATGATCGGTGGATCGTCGGCTGAAATTGCTTCCGCTTCCTGCTGAAACCCACGCATAATCCGCGCAACATAGGCCTTGGTCGCGAGTGCGCGCTCTTCGCCTGCGGACCGATCAGGCTCATAGCTCTCGATCTCGGCGCGGGGCAACACGCCATGCGCTTCGAGGAGGCGCTCAAGCGTGTCTTGGCGTTCACGCGCCGCTGAGAGCTCAGCTGCCATGGCAAGGACAGTCGAATAGAGGCGATCAAGCGCTGGGTCGTCGAAATATTCAGGTCGTTTGCCTTTGGCCCGCTTGCCCGACAGCGCAACCCAATCGAGCTCTTCGCTCATGCCGCTTGCGCCGACTGCGCGGCATCGGGTTTCCAAGCGCCATAGGCATTCCAGATCGCTGCGCGTCCAAAATCCTCTTCGCCTTCATCAGGCGATGGCGGGAAGATGTCCGGATCGACCACCGCTCGCACACCAGCGGTGAACTGGCTGTCTAGCGGGAACCCGGCTTTCGCCATGACCTGCTTCAGGTCCTGACCATGCATCGCGCTCCAGAACGGCTCATTGTTGTTGAAGGCATCCCAATCACGCATAAATTGCTCGAACAGCGGCATCTCGTCCGAATATTGCGGCTGCTCGACATGGAGGATCAGCCCGCCCGGAGCGAGCACGCGGAACGACTCTTCAAGAATACGCGGCATCGCGGTGGCTGACAGCTCGTGCAGGAACATCGTCGTTTGCACCCAGTCGAAACTGCCGTCGTCAAAGCGCGAGAGATCTTCGCCCGAGGCTTGAACAAACTTTATGTTGGTAACGCCAAGCGACGCCGCTCTTGCAGCAGCATAGCGCAGAGACGCGCCCGCTGTATCAATCGCAATCACTTCAGCATCAGGATAGGCCTGCGCAATCGGAACTGCATTGTGACCAACCGTGCAGCCAATATCGAGAATGCGCTTAGGCTGCCAATCAGGCCGCTCAGCCTTAGCCCAGCCGACCACTGCCTGGCCGCCGCCATCGTTAAGCCCGCCGAGCGCGCCGCCGACAGTCGCAAACAGGCCCACATCGTAATTCGCGCCTACAGTCACGTCGCCGGGGCGCTCTTCGCTGTGATACCCGCCAGGCTGGCAATGGATATCAACGGCTGTCTGGTAAGCTGGCTGGTCCACGCTCGGATCGAGTTCCAGCAATCCGGAATGCTCGTTATATTGCGCCGCCATCGCATCGAGTTCATCAAGCTGGCGAAGCACCACTTGCCGGCCGAAATGCTGACGCATTTCCATCGAATTGCGCTTCAGCGCAGACCACATGCGATGCCAGCGATCCCGGTTCATTGCATCGCGAATTTCATAGCGGTGTTCCGGTTCACGCCCATGCTCGGCGCGGAATGCCGGGAGTACGCGCTGTTCGTAAGCCTGCTTGTTCCCCGCTCCAAGCGCACCCGACAGATGACGGTTGAAATGTGTAAGGAAATTGAACCGGGCCGCTTCGTCATGCGTGGTGCGCGGCAGCATCCCATGACGGGTGAGCGCAGTGTAGGGAGGGGGCAGGTCAGACGCCATCAGGTCACCTTTCAATTTGTCCGGACAAATTTGCCAGACAGGCCAGTTTTGTCAACTGTAAGCACGATCTGCTGCCAGACAATGCGGTTCGGCTGTAGAGCCGGCTCCTGTGGTAACGCAGCTCTGGCTAAACGGCTCCCTCTTGATTGCACAAAGCGGCAGGCGCACACCACCTTCACTTGCCGACTCGCAACTCTTTGAAAGCGCTGCCTGCCTTGACTGAACCCGCTGTGCCGTCCGCTTCGACTCAACTGATTGATCGTGGTGAGCTGCGCCGCGCTTACCGAGCCGAGGAGGAAGCGTGCATTGCCGAGCGGCTTGAACAGGCCGCGCCTGCCCGCAAGGTGAGCACCGACGCAGCCGACCTCGCGATCGCCCTGATCAAAGGTGCGCGCTCGCACAAGGCCAGCGGCATCGATGCCTTCCTTCAGCAATTCGGGCTCGATACCGAAGAAGGCATTGCTTTGATGTGTCTGGCAGAAGCACTGCTGCGCGTGCCGGACGCGGCAACCGCCGACGCGCTGATCCGCGATAAGCTGGGCGAGATCGACTGGGGCGAGCATCTCGGTGAAAGCTCCTCGACCTTCGTTAATGCAGCGACCTTTTCGCTGATGCTCACCGGCGAAGTGTTGGAAGCCCCCGAAATGCATCAAACCGGGATGGCCGCGACGCTCAAGCGCGCGATGAACCGGCTTGGTGAACCCGTAATTCGCACAGCAACCTTGCAGGCGATGCGGATACTGGGCGGGCAGTTCGTTTATGGCCGCACAATTGATGAAGCGCTCAAGCGCGCTGCGCCAGAGCGGGCGAAGGGGCTCACACATTCCTTCGACATGCTCGGAGAAGCGGCGATGACCTTCGCCGATGCGGCGCGTTATCGTAAAGCCTATGAGGCCGCGCTGGATCGACTTGCGGCAGAGGCGGCCGGCGGGATTGGGCCTTCGCCGGGGATCTCGGTTAAGCTGTCGGCGCTCCATCCGAAATACACCTATCTGCATGCCGCGCAGGCAAAGGCTGAGATCACCCCCATCGTAGCGCAGCTCGCTGCCAAAGCGCGCGATGCCGACATTCACTTCACAGTGGATGCCGAGGAAGCCGAGCGGCTTGAACTCAGTCTCGATATTATCGAAGCGCTGATCGCTGACGATGCCTTGTTTGCGCGGGCCGATGGCTCGCGCTGGGACGGTTTCGGACTTGCCATTCAGGCCTATCAGAAGCGCGGCGTCCCGTTGTGCGATTGGGCCGCGAAAGTGGCGCGTCGACACAGCCGCAAGCTGCTCGTACGGCTCGTCAAAGGGGCTTATTGGGATAGCGAGATCAAGCTGTCGCAGGTCGGGGGGTATCACGATTACCCTGTGTTCACGCGCAAACTTGCAACCGATGTGTCCTATCTTGCCTGCGCCGCGCGCCTGTTCGAGCACGCCGATGTCCTCTACCCCGCTTTTGCGACACACAACGCCTACACTGTCGCAGCGGTCAAACAGCTCGCGGCAGGGCGCGCGTTCGAATTTCAGCGGCTGCACGGCATGGGCGAAGAAGTGTATGCTGCGCTCGCCAAGCTTGAAGGCAACGCGCTGACACCGGTGAGGATCTATGCGCCGGTCGGCGGGCATAAGGAATTGCTGGCATATCTGGTCCGGCGACTGCTTGAAAACGGTGCGAACACGAGTTTTGTCAATCGCATGGGCGATGCAGGTGTTCCCGCTGAAGAACTGGTCGGCGATCCTGTGGCAGAGCTTGCCGCGCTCTCGCCGCGGCGCAATCCGGCGATCCCATTGCCGCGCGATATCTTCGGCGCGGATCGCGGTGGACGGTTGAACAGCGCGGGGATCGACTTGGCTGATCCGCTGGTGCTGAAGCCTTTGCAAGCGCGGCTTGATGAACTCGCAGAGCAGCCATGGCTCGCTGAGCCGACTTTCCCGAGCGAGGCAGCGGGCGAAACTGCGCCGATCACTATGCCGCACGACACCGCGCGCGAAGTCGGCACCAGGCGGGATGCCACCGCCGCTGAAGTCGACGCTGCTTTTGCCCGAGCCAGCGCGATCCAGCCGGGTTGGGATGCGTTAGGCGGCGAAAAGCGCGCTGTGTTGCTGGAGGAAGCAGCGCACCTGTTCGAAGCGCATACGCCTGAGTTCCTCTCTTTGTGCCAGCGCGAAGCCGGCAAGACCTTGCCTGACGGGGTTGCTGAATTGCGCGAAGCGGTCGACTTTCTGCGCTATTATGCAACCCAAGCGCGTCGCCAGTTTGCCGCGCCACTGGCGCTGCCGGGGCCGACTGGCGAAGAAAACACGCTGCGGATGCATGGGCGCGGAGTGTTTGCCACGATCTCACCCTGGAATTTCCCGCTTGCGATCTTCACCGGCATGGCGTCCGCAGCGCTTGCGGCGGGTAATGCAGTGATCGCTAAGCCGGCTGAGCAAACCCCGCTGATCGCAGCGCTCGCCATCAAGCTGTGCCATCAAGCCGGGATCCCGCCTGAAGCGCTTCAACTGCTCCCTGGCGCAGGCGAGGTTGGCCAGATGATCACCGCTGATCCGCGTCTTGCCGGCGTTGCGTTTACCGGTTCGACGGAGACCGCTCAGGCGATCAACCGCACGCTCGCCGCGCGTGAAGGCCCGATCGCCACGCTGATTGCCGAGACCGGCGGGCAGAACGCGATGATCGTCGATTCCTCGGCTCTGCCGGAGCAGGTCGTGCGCGATGTCTTGGCAAGCGCCTTTCAGAGCGCCGGGCAGCGCTGCTCGGCATTGCGCGTGCTTTACCTTCAGGACGATGTCGCAGATGAGATGCTCGCGATGATCCTCGGCGCGTTCGAGGCGTTGATTGTCGGCGATCCGGCTAAGCTTGCAACCGATGTCGGCCCGGTGATCGATCCCGATGCGAAAGCAGCGCTGGAGCGGCATATCGCGCGGCGCCAGCAAAACGAACGCTCGGTCTGGCGCCTCAAGCTTGATGCTGCAACCGCGCGCGGCTGCTTTGTCGCGCCCGCCATCATTGAACTCGGCAGCATACTTGACCTCAAGCGCGAAAATTTCGGACCTGTGCTGCATGTCTGCCGTTTCAAGGCAGCTGAACTTGCGCAGGTTATTGAGGACATCAACGCCGCCGGATATGGCCTGACGCTCGGTCTGCACAGCCGGATTGCGGCAACCCGCCGGTTTGTTGAAGCTCGCGCGAAGGTCGGCAATTTCTACGTCAACCGCAACCAGATCGGCGCAATCGTCGAAAGCCAGCCGTTCGGCGGCGAAGGGCTTTCCGGCACGGGTCCAAAGGCAGGCGGTCCGCATTATCTGGCCCGCTTTGCAAGCGAGCGGGTGACCTGCATTGACACCACTGCGGCAGGTGGCAATGCCAGCCTGTTGGCTAGTTGAGCACCCGCTTGAGCCGCCCCAACCTGCGCGATAGGACGCAAGGCATGCACCGCCTTGTGATTCACGTCATCGCCCTTTTCTGCTTCGCTTGGAGCGCTCCGGCTTTTGCCGCTGTTGAGATTCACTTTCACAGCTTCAACGGCTCGGTCCTGTTCGGGCGCTACCCACACACATTTATTGTGCTTGAAGGCACGCTCGATGCTGATGGTACGCCGGTGAAAGAGAATTACGGTTTTTCCGCCCGCAAGGTCTCGACCAAGATCCTGTCGGGCCCGGTCGAACATATGGTGCTCGCCGAAAGCGAAAAGAACGTGAAGAAAACCAACCGTCATTTCTCGCTCACGCTCACTGACGAGCAATATCGCATGATCATTGCCGAAGTGCGCGCCTGGCAGAATGCGCCGGGTAAGTACTACGACCTTGAAACGCGCAATTGCATCCACTTCGTCGGCAAGATGGCGCAATTGCTCGGGCTGAAGGTCGACTACCCCAAGAACATGCTGCGCCGCCCCAAAAAATGGCTTAACCACGTCACCGATCTTAACCCTCAGCTGGGCGCCAAGCGGATTAAGTAAGCGGCTGACTAAGGCAGGCCTCCGGCTGGGAAAAGCGCTGGCAAAAGTCGGCGTCGCGTTGGTTCGGTGCGGTTGAGAGCTCGAGGCCATGTCGGGACGCGGCTTTCCAACCTTGCAGGCGTTACCCAACGTGCATGCGAAAACGGCTTCTCGCGCCTTAGCGCTATCTCCCGGAAAACTAGGCACGCGCGCTTGCCCCCGCCTCTGCCATCGGGAATCACTGTTCGAATGGCAATTCTCTCCGACAAATGGATTCGCGAACAGGCTCAGACGCACGGCATGATTGAGCCGTTTGTGGAAGCGCAGCGGCGCGATGGCGTGATCTCTTACGGGCTTTCCTCCTTCGGCTATGACGCGCGGGTCGCGCCTGAGTTCAAGATCTTCACCAATGTCGACAATGCTGTGGTTGACCCAAAGGATTTCGCCTCGAACAGCTTTGTCGACCGCGAAACCGATGTCTGCATCATCCCGCCCAATTCCTTCGCGCTTGCCCGCACCGTTGAATATTTCCGCGTACCCGAAGACGTGCTCGTCATCTGCCTTGGCAAATCGACCTATGCGCGCTGCGGCATCATCGTGAATGTCACTCCGCTCGAGCCCAGCTGGGAAGGGCATGTTACGCTCGAATTCTCCAACACCACTCCGCTGCCCGCCAAGATCTACGCCAATGAAGGCGCCTGCCAGTTCCTGTTTCTAAAAGGAAATGAGCGGCCCGAAGTGACCTACGCTGACCGCGCAGGCAAATATATGGGCCAGAAAGGCGTGACGCTCCCACGGCTTTAGCCCCCCTTTTTCATCGAAGAGCCGCGCCACCAGTTCTCCCAACGCTTCATCGACAGAAATGCACGGTTGGAACACATGGAACACAGTCTTGGGGTAAAAATCCAATCGATCACAGAACGCCCCAGTGATCGATTTTCCCGATTAATAGCGAGTTTGAAAGGGCAGCGCCGAGCATCCCGATAGCATAGGCCAGCCACTTCACTGTAGGAAAGCGGCGCGCGCTGGCGATCCGTCACACGATCCCACAGCGGACCTGACGAGCCCCCTTTGACTCTGCGCCCCGCCAACGCCATTGCGAGCGGCAAAGGAGAGCATGACCATGGCATCAACCCCCGAATTCGACATCATCGTCTACGGCGCAACCGGCTATACCGGGCGTCTCGTCGCGGAATATCTCGGCAATCATTACGGCAGCACCGATAATGCGCCCAAATGGGCGATGGCCGGGCGCAGCCAGGATAAGCTCGAAGCGGTACGCGATGAAATCGGCGCGGCAGCGGACACGCCGCTTGTGGTCGCTAATGCCGATGATCCGGCGGACCTTGAAGCCATGTGCGCGCGGACCAAAGTGGTGCTTACGACAGTCGGCCCATACCAGCTTTATGGCGACAATCTGGTCGCTGCCTGCGTCAAGACCGGGACCGATTACGCCGATTTGTGCGGCGAGCCGGCGTGGATGGCTGACAAGATCGCTGAGCATCACGAAAACGCCAAAACCAGCGGCGCGCGCATCTGCTTTTCCAGCGGGTTTGATTCGATCCCGTTCGATCTCGGAGTGATGATGGCGCAGAAAGCGGCCAAGGAGCGCTTTGGCGCGCCTGCTTCGCGGGTCCGCGGGCGGGTCCGGGCAATGCAAGGCACGTTCTCAGGCGGCACTGCGGCCAGTCTTGGCGCAACCATGAAAGCCGCCGCCAAGAACCCGTCGATCATCAAGACGCTGACGAACCCGTTCGCGCTCACTCCGGGCTTTACAGGGGCAAGCCAGCCGACCGGCATGGTCCCGCAATATGAAAGCGATCTCGGCAAATGGGCAGCGCCCTTCGTGATGGCGCCGATCAACACCAAGAACGTGCATCGCACCAATTTCCTCCTGGGCCATCCTTATGGCGAGGATTTCCAGTATGACGAGATGATGCTGACCAGCGCGGGCGAAGCCGGCAAAGCCGCAGCCAATGCCATGTCTGAAATGATGAAGAACCCGTTTGGCGCCAAGCCGCCTAAACCCGGTGAAGGCCCTTCCAAGGAAGAGCGCGAAAACGGCTATTATGATGTGCTGTTCGTTGCTGAAGGTCCGGAAGGTTCAGAGCCGCTGCAATTCAGCGTCAAAGGCAAATATGATCCGGGCTATGGCTCAACCAGCCGGATGCTGGCTGAAACCGGGATGGCGCTGCTGTCGAGCGATGCAGCAGGCGGTGTCGGTACGCCCGGCTCGTTCCTCGGCGAAGCGCTGGTTGACCGGTTGCAGGAGCATGCCGAGCTTACCTTCGCGCTCGAAAATTGATCTTGCGCCGGCAAAAGCGGAAGCGAACCAACCGAAGCCGGATGAAGTCGGACGTACCGACACCTGTCGCTGAGCGCGCTTAGTCAGCCGGGCAGGGAATGCGGGTTGCGATGGCCTGCCACAGATTGGTGCGCGAGCCGTCCTCTTCCGTTCGGAACGCGGTGCGGGTCCACCGGTCAGGGCCTTCGCGCTCGAACACCGCGTCGTAATTGGGCTTGGCCGGGCTGATGGTGCGCATCGTCAGCACACCGTCTTCGATCGCAACGGCAAGGCTCGTGATGACAGGCTTGTCAGCGGAGATCCAAGTGACTTTCCAGTCACCGGTTTGCGGATCGAAGATACGGGTGGTGACGCCGCGCGTGGATGCCGGATTAAGGCCGGGATCATTGTCATACCACTCATCCTGGATCGCGCGGCCGCCGAGAATATAGCGCCCGGTGAGCCGCGCGCGAGGAGACGTGATCTCCGGGCCCCACGCCCCGTCGCTCCACACGCGGCCAGTGATGGTGAAATCGCCAATCAGGAAATCAAACTGGGAAAGTCCTTCAGGCGCGTCATCATCAGGTGCGCCATAGTCGCAAAGCGGCAAAGCCAGCGGCGGATCGGGTTCCTGCGCCGCTGCCGGCCCGGCGGTGAACAAGGCGATTGCAGCGGCTTTGTAAGTCCATTTGTTAGCAGGTGTCATAGCGGCTCCCCTTCGATATGAAGCGGGTAGCGATGCGCAACCCCAAGCGCGCGCCAGCAGTTTTCGACCGGCGTGTGTTGTACTTAGAGCAGCGGCGTATCTCGCTCAAAAAAAGGGCGGCCGCTCGCGCAGCCTCCCAAGAGAAGCGCAATGCGCCTCGGGTCGCCTCGATAAACTGGCTTTAGAAACTGAGCCGCACACTGGCGCGGACGTTACGCCCGGGCAATGTCACGAATTCCTTTGTAAAACTTGAATGGCGCCGCCCGGTGACGTCGAACAGGTTCTCACCAGCAAGCTGCAGCACGACATTCTGGTTCTGCGGCAACGGACGCCACGATACGTAGAGATTGACGAACGCGAAATCATCAGTCGGCAATTCGAACTCAGCCACGTCGTTCTGCTCACCAAACCATTGCACTTCGCCGCGCACATTGAACGCATCGTAATCCGCATCAAGCGCACCAAGCAGGCTCACCGGAGGAATGCGCGGGACATTGCCGCTTTCATCGAGCTCAGCCGAAACGTAGGATGCTCTAAGATCGGTCGACAGGCTGAAGCCGTCATTTTCAACCAGTGGCAGCGAGACATCCGCTTCAAAGCCAAAGAACTGAGCATCCTCCTGAAGGAACAGGAACACCGGAAGGCCGTCTTCCACTTCGCCGTTTGGCGTCAGGTAAATGAAGTTTTCAAACGCCTGATAATAGACCGACCCGCCAAAGCTTGCCTTGCCCAATTCAGCGCGCGCAAATGCCTCAATGCCCCAAGCGCTTTCGGTATCGAGATTGACATCGCCGATTTCGAAGGACTGCGTGGCAATGTGCGGGCCGTCAGCAAACAGTTCTTCGCCCGCCGGTGCGCGTTCAGAGCGTGAACCGGTGAGGCCGAAGCGAGCGCCGCCATCCGTCTCGATCACCGCTGACAACGCGCCTGAAAACAGGTCGAAATCGCGTTCGGCGCCGATCACGTCGGATTCGACATCAACCCGCTCATAACGACCAGCAGCTTCGATCTGAACGCCGCCAAGGTCGAATTCCTGCGCGGTAAAGATCGCGAATTGCGTGGTTTCGTTAGGCGGCACGAACGCTTCGGCACCGACTGCCGAAAAATCGCGCGAAATGAATTGCAGACCAACAATGCCGCCTGAGGACTGCAGCAGTTCCGCGC
Source organism: Pseudomonadota bacterium (assembly GCA_039027955.1). GTDB lineage: Bacteria > Pseudomonadota > Alphaproteobacteria > Sphingomonadales > Sphingomonadaceae > Erythrobacter. The sequence goes on along the minus strand of JBCCJD010000020.1, from coordinate 31,674 downwards.
GCGCTTCGATGGTTTCGCTGTCGAACACAGTGCCGACTTCGGACCCTTCGAATTCAGTGTGAGTGTAATCGGAGTAAGCACCGCGCAACTTAAGCCGCGAGAAGAAACCATCACCGAGCGCAATATCGCCGCGCAGATCGACCCGCACCTGTTCGATATCGAGCCGGATGTTTTCTTCGCCCTCTTCTTCCTCTTCGCCGCCTTCTTCTTCCTCTTCTTCAAACGCCGGGTTTTTGATGATCCCGTAGTTTGAATCGTAATAGCCAACCGACGCGCCAAAGCTGGATTCGCCAAAGAACACGCTGAAGCCGCCATTGGCAGTCCAGGTCTCGGTATCGCTGTTAGGGATGAAGCCTTCGCGGTCAGCGGCCTCGCGCAGCTCTTCAGCGCGCTCGGTTTCGCCTGCCAGTTCTTCTTCGTCAGCAAGGTCACGCAAATCAGCGGCGAATTCGCGGGTCACCTGAAATCCGGGAATGTCGACATCACCGGTCTCGCGGAATGATCCATCGAGGTGGAACACGAAGTTTTCGCCAAGGCCAACGTCAATCGACGCGCCGCCGCTGCGCAGATCGCTCACTGTATCGAACGCGGCCAGCGCATCGATTTGGATCGGCTTATCCGGCATGGCGAGGGGGATACGGCGATCGATCACGTTTACGACACCGCCGATCGACTGGCTCCCGAACAGCAGCGCGCCGGGACCGCGCAGCACTTCGATCCGCTCAACCGTCAACGGATCGATGGTGGTGGCGTGGTCAGCTGACGTGTTGCCGACATCGGCTGTACCAAGGCCGTCGATCAAAACGCGCACCCGCTCGCCATCAAGACCGCGCAGGATCGGACGCGATGCGCCAGGCGCAAAGCTGGTCGCTGAAACGCCGGGAACCTTGATCAGCAATTCACCGATCTGACCGTTCAGATTGCGCTGAATTTCCTCAAGTTGGAGCACGTCCTGTCCGGCGATAAAGTCGAGCTGATTGAGACCTTCGGCAGAGACCAGAATGTTTCCGCGCTCAACCGTGTCGTCGCTGTCTTGACCGCTCGCGCCTGAGCCCTGCTGGCTGGATTGCGCTGAAGCGCTTGCGCCAGCGGCGGTTTGCGTATCGTTTTCGTTGTTCGTTTCAGCAAAAGCTGGATGAGCGGAGATCGCGCATGACAAAGCAGTGGCCAAAGCAAGGCGCGAAGTAATCGTAATCATTGAGAGTTCCCGTCATACTTTATGTAACAATATATCATGCGCTTAGCACCGGGTCATTGAAGTGCAACCCGGTTTTGGCCATTGATCGACAAAAGGCAGATTTCTCCCGTTGATTAATGAAGGAGTGCGGCACGAATGACACGCATTTGCATCTAGCGCGCCTGCCCGTCACATGCCTGCCCGCCGCATGATCGCCGCATGATCGCCGCATGATCGCCGCATGATCGCCGCATGATCGCCGCATGATCGCCGCATGATCGCCGCAGTAAACCCTCGCCTCCCATGGACTTTATTTGCCAGGATCGAATTGCACGCTAGGCTCTGCGGCAAAAGCAGCACCCGGAAAAATGAGCAGCACGCCTTCAACCCGACCTGATCGAAACACCCGTCAAGCCTTTGTCGCGCGGTATGAAGGCCCGCTGCGATCCTACTTCGCAAAGCGGCTGAGCCGGCACGATGACGTCGATGATCTGGTGCAGGAAGTGTTCGGCCGGTTATGGGCCTCCAGAGACGAGCGGCCGATCAGAAACCCTGACGGCTACATCTTTCAGACCGCAGCCAATCTCCTGAAGGAACGCTACCGCAAACGCGGGACAAGCGATGCCACAATGGCTGAGTTGCCTTTTTTTCAACCTGAAAGTGAGGAAATCACGCCTGAGCGCATCTTGCAGGCTAAGGAGAGTCTTCGCCTGTTGGAGCGAGTGTTGGCTGAGCTGCCCGCGCGTACCCGGACAGTGTTTCTGCTGCATCGTTTCGAAGGGCTGAAATATAGAGAGATTGCAGAGCGCATTGGTGTTTCGGTGAGCTCAGTGGAAAAGCACATCGCTTCTGCTGCGCGTCACCTGGCCGACCGGATGGATCGAGAATGATGATTAGTTCAGTTGATCCTGCTGAATTGCCAGGTCGCTCGCCAGAGCGCGACCAGATTGGCGATGAAGCGGCGAAATGGTTCGCCCGGCTGGCTGATGACAGCGCCAGCGAAGCCGACTTTGCCGCTTATCGCGCGTGGCGCGATGCCTCGCCAGTCCATGCCGAAGCCTATGATCGCACCGCCGCAGCCTATGCCGCGGTGGGCGAGCATGCCGAAATACCCGAGATTCTCGACATGCGCATGGCGGCGCTGGCCGCACAGCCGGCTCGCTACAATCCGCGTCGCTATCCTTTCAGCCTGACCGCCGTCGCCGCTTCGATCGCTTTGATCATCAGTGCGGCTCTGTTGGTCGTTCTGAACGGGGCAGCGTTTCTCGATGCGCCTGCCCGCGATGATCGCCCGACGCTTTCGCAGCGCGGACCTGCAAGCGGCCCTCCCACGCTTAAGCAAGCCGACAGCATGGCCGCCGAAAAGGTTGCAGCGCCAAAGGATTTTCGCACAGACTATACCACCCGGATCGGCCAGATTGCGCAGTTCACTTTGCCTGATGGCTCAATGATCGAGCTTAACACCGGCTCTGAAGTCGAAGTGAACTACACCGCTGCGCGCCGCGATCTCACGCTCGTACGCGGGGAAGCTGTGTTTACAGTGGCGAAGGATGCAGAGCGTCCGTTTATCGTCAAGGCCGGGGAAAGCCGGGTGGTGGCGCTCGGCACGATCTTCTCGGTACGCAAATCCAACGGCGAAGCCCAGGTGACGCTTATCGAAGGGCGCGTCCGGGTCGATCAAGCAGCGCAATCAGGCAGCGACAAAAGCACGCAGCTGGCGCCTGGCGAACAGATCAGCATCCTTCCCAACCGCCCGTTTGAAATCACTCGGGCAGAGCTTTCGCAAGTGGCAAGCTGGCGCGAAGGACGCTTGGTTTTCGAGCAGACACCGCTGCGTGACGTGCTGAAGGAGTTTAATCGCTACTCTGCTGAAAAGCATGTGCTGCGCGATGAAGCGCTGGGCGATTTTCTTGTCAGCGGCACCTTCCGCATAAAGTCGAGCGAATATTTCGCTGCGACACTTGAAGCCGGGTTCCCGGTGGTGGTGCGGGCCCGCGCAGGCGGAAGCATTCTTGAGGTCACATCGGCGCAAGATTCAGGATCATTCGAGCCTCAATTCAACAATTAGGTTTCCTGAACGAGGGCTTCAGCCCACATTAATTTTCAGCTTTTGTTGAGGGTTTTCCCGCTCCCTGCATCTTGCTTGCCGAGGGGGCACGCCATGCGTGTGCCAAAAAAGAAAAAAGCAAGAGATCATAGCACGGGGGTAAAACACATGATCCGTATCAAGCTTGCGATGGCGTCGCTCGTCACTGGTTGCAGTGTCGCCGCAATGTCTGCCACTGCCATGGCTCAGGAAGCGAGCGCGCAATCCGCATCCGCTGATGAACGAAGCTACGACATTCCGGCGCAACCCTTGCAAGATGCGCTTAATGCCTTTGCGGAAGCTTCAGGCTCCGATTTGCTGTATCCTTCAGACTTAGTCGAAGACAAACAATCAAGCGCTGTAAGCGGCACCTTCACCACCACGCAGGCGCTGCAACGTCTGTTGCGCGGCTCGGGCCTTGTCGCTGCGCAGGTTTCACAGAATGTCTATTCGCTGCGCCAGCAAAACGGACCGCAATCAGATGCTGGAGGAAGCTCGGCTGTTGCCGGTGTCGTTCGCAGCGCATCGACAGGCACACCGCTGCCAGGAGCTGACGTGCGCGTGCCAGGCACACAACTCAGAGCTGTGACGGATGATCGCGGCTTCTTCAATCTGCCTGAAGTGCCAGGCGGTGCGAACGAATTGGAAGTTGTCTATCTTGGCGAGCCGTCTGCTCGATACCCGATCCCGCGCGCTGCAACCGCACGTCGGCGGATGCAGATCGAATTCGGCTCAGCGGAAGCCTCCGATATCGTCGTGGTGGGCTATCCCAGCAGTCTCCAGCGCTCCTTGAACCAGCAATTGAGGGCCGCGAACAACGCCACAGTCGTGTCTGCCGATTTGCTGGGAAGCTTTCCTGCTGAAAACGTCCCGGAGGCTTTACGCAGAGTGCCAGGGGTCGCGTTCGGGCGTGACAATGCAACCGGCGAAGGCAATCGCATTTCGGTTCGCGGATTTTCATCTGAAGCGATCAATGTCCAGCTGAACGGTCTTGAACTGCAAGGCACAGGGTTTGAGCGGACAATCGATCTGTCCGGGTTCCTGGCGGACAATATCTCTGAAATCACGATCCAGAAATCGCTTTTGCCGAGCATGGAATCAACCGGCTCTGGCGGGTTGGTCGAAATCGAAACCAAATCCGGCCTCGACTATGACGGGTTAACTGCGCAGATCGGGATAGAAGGCGAGACCAGCGTTGATAGCGGGTTTGGCGATGAATATCAGATCAACGGGCTGGTCTCAGGCCGGATCGCTGAGAATTTCGGCGTGGTCGCAACGATCCAGTACCGCAAGACGAACCGCCGGAATTTCGATGCCGATGTGGCTGGCTCCATCCCGCCTGTGCTGCCTGCAGGCATCACCAGCGCTTTCAGAGTACCCGCATCGCAGCAATTCCCGTTCGATCCGGAATTCAACAGCCGGCTGGAATCAGGGGTCAGCTATATCCGGCGCGATCGCGAAGAGGACAATTTCACAGCGTCGCTCAATTTCGCCTGGGACATCAGCGATACGACAAACCTGCGGCTCGATCTGCAGCGTATCCAGCGCGATTCCGTAGCTGAAACGGCTCGGACAACCGCGAGCTATCTGATTTCAAATCTGGACATGCCAATCCCTGAACTGGGCGGTGAAGTGCGGCGGCGCACGACCTTGCGCGCGCTTAGGCCAAACCTTGGGTTCAATATAACGGACCTTGAAACCAGGCAGGATACAGTCAGCCTGCGCGGAACCACAGCGCTTGATCGCTGGATTTTCAACTACAAGGCTGGCTACCAGTTCGCGGTTTCCCGCTCCAACAACGCGAATCTGAACGTGTTAGGCGATCAGGCGACTAACCTTACAGACCTGATCAATCCCGATACCCTTGTTACCAATCCCGATGATGATGCAGCCGCGACCGAAAGGGTCGTCGGCGGCGGAGTGATCTTCCAGCCTAACGGTCTGCCAGTCCTTTCGCTGACGCAAGCCGGCCTTAATTTCCTTAATGATCCGGCAAACTACAACCTAACAAGCGCAACCCGTACGCTTACGGACAGCCCGACGGATGCCTACACGCTTGAAGGAAGCGTGCGTTACCTGCCCGCTGCGCCGTGGCTCGAATATATCGAAGTGGGGGCTAAGTGGGACCGCTCTGAACGCGCTGCCAATGATGATGTGTTCGCAACAACATCAACCGGCGCCTTGCTGTCGGTAGAGAGCTTCGTGCGGATTTTCGGGCGCGACACAGCGCTTGATGCGTTCGGCGAAGGCCTCGTCGACAATCAGGGGCTCGATCAGATCGGAGCAGACGAGTTTCAAGCGCCTTTCCTTGTCGGAGGCGCAGTCGATGCGATCTTTGCAGGCTTGCCCAACTTCCTTGCAGATGATCCCAACACGCCTGAAAACGAAGAGCGGTTCCGACTGACGGACCGGCGCAACCTTGACCCGGTCCTCGATTCAGGCGGGCTGGTTCCGACTAAGACCATCGAAGATCGCACCGCAGCCTATTTCGAAATGCTGTTCGATATCGGCAAGTTCGAGATTGTCGGCGGTGGCCGGTTTGAAAGCGTTTTCCGGTCCGGCCAAACCATCAATGCACCATCGATCAGGCCTGCTGACGGTCCGTCCGAACCGCGCGAGACCTTCGTCGATGCAGGTCTGGTGGAATTTGTTGATCTGTCCGGCACTCAGGAAGTTTTCACGCCGAGCTTTATTGTCAATTATCGCCCGCTTGATAACCTCGTTGCCCGGTTCGCCTACTTCCGCTCCACTGTGAACCCAGATTTCCGTTTGATCCGGCGTCCGCGTCAGGTCTCGATCGATCTGCGCCCGACAGTGAACCGAGCGATTATTCGCGAAGCCAATCCTGATCTCAGCCCGACCAGAACCGACAATTTCGACTTTGATCTCGCTTATTACTTCACCGATTCCCCAGGGCTTGTAAGGGTCGGTTTCTTCTACAAGGACGTGAAGAACAATTTCACAAATGTCTTCTTCAACGATGGCACAGATGAATCGGTGCGCGATGAGATCCTGGAGTCCTTCGGCGATCTCGCAACGGCGCGGCCCGATCTTGTCGCTTTCGATGCTGATACCGAGTTCCTGCGCAATCGCCCTGAAAACGGCGAAGGCGGGACCATTTACGGGGTTGAGCTTGAAGCGATCAGGCAACTCACCTTCCTGCCGGGTCGCCTGTCGAACTTTACCGTTCTTGGCAATCTCACCTGGACGCAAGGTGACTTTCCAACGCTTGTTTCCGGCCGCGATGACGATGGCAACCTTGCCGTCTTCGAGCTTAATCGCTTCCTCGAAGATCAGCCTGAGTGGATTTACAACGCTTCGCTGAGCTATGCAGAAGGCGGATTTGAAGGTCGGGTTATCTACACTTCGCAATCGGCGACCGCTTCGGCATTTCAAGCCAACGGGATCGATACAGTCATTCCCTCATTCGATACGCTTGACCTGCGGCTGTCTTACACCTTCGATCTGCTCGGAACGAATTTCTCAGTGTATCTGCAAGGCGATGACCTCCTCAATGGCGGGCAGGACATCGATCTGAGGCGGGCATTTTCGTCCGAGTTCGGCGGTGGAAGTGCTGATTTCTTCTTCCCTGACGGATACCAGTTCAACGGCGGGCGCACTCTTACAGGCGGTATTCGCGCGCGCTTCTAAGACCGCTTAAAGGACCCTCACAGCAGCGCTGTGGCTCACACCGAGCCGCAGCGCTGTTTGCTTGTTGGCCAAACGATATTCTTTTGCGGCGAGATGAGGAAAACGGGGCGACGCACATCTTACTGATCAAACGTCATCATTAAAGGCCAGGCCTCGATGCCAAGGCCGTGCTAGCGGGAGCTCTTCATGTCGCAATCCCTTCTCCGGCAAGCGTTTGCCTTAGCGCTTACCGCCGCCTGTCTCAGCCTGCCATCGGCTGCAATCCCCGCTGACGAGGCGGGCGAACCTGACTTCATTCATGAAGTAAGCGATCTGGAGCCCGATCCACGGGTCATCTATGGCACGCTTGATAACGGCCTGCGCTATGCTGTGATGAAGAACCAGACCCCAAGCGGGGTCGCGGCATTGCGGATGCGGATCGACACCGGATCGCTTAACGAGACCGAGCAGCAATTAGGCATCGCGCATTTCCTTGAGCACATGGCGTTCAATGGCTCCGTGAATGTGCCGGAAGGCGAGATGGTCAAGCGGCTTGAGCGCTATGGCCTTGCGTTCGGGGCTGACACCAATGCCAGCACCGGGTTCGATCAGACCACGTACAAGCTTAACCTGCCGTCGGTCGAAGAGGCGGTGCTGGACGAAGCGTTCTTTCTGATGCGCGAGACGGCTGAAAACCTGCTGCTTGAAAGCGATGCGATCGAACGCGAACGCGGTGTGATCGTGTCGGAAAAGGTCGCGCGCGATTCGCTTGAATATCGCGCCTTCGTTGATCAGCTAGGCTTTTTGACACAAGGCAGCGGGCTGGTTGAACGCTTGCCGATCGGCACTGATGAAGCCATCGCGACCATGCAACGCGACGAATTCGTCAAATATTACCGCGGCTATTACCGGCCGGAAAACACCTTCATCGTGTTCGTCGGCGACTTCGACACCGATGAAGCGGTGGCTAGGATCGAGCGTTATTTTGGTGATTGGCAGCCAACCGGCCCGGCTTTGCCTCAGGCCGAGCGGATCCCGGCAGCGATAACGCCCGGGAAAGTCCGGACCTATTACGATGAAGGGCTGATGACATCGATCACGCTGGCGGCTTTAAAGCCCTATGAAGAGCGGATCGACACAGCCCAGAACAGGCGCGAAAACCTGATCCGTTCGTTTGGTCATCGCATGCTCAACGAACGTTTTACACGCAAAGCCCGCAACGGCGAAGCTAGCTATCTGAACGCGCGAACAGGGGGTTACCGCGCGTTTGAAGTGATCGATGGCAGTATCCTCTCGATCCGCACTGCGCCGGCTGATTGGTCAGCTGCGATGGCCGATGCTGAACAGGAACTGCGCCGCGCAATCCTTTATGGCTTTTCGCAAACCGAGCTTGATGAACAGATTGCGAAAACCCGTCGTGGTCTGGAAGTCTCTGTCGAGCGCGCCAACACTCGCAAGACCTATGCTGGCGGGTTTCAGTTCAGCTATGCCAACGCGCTGACGTCGTCATTCGCCAACGAGTTGGTGTTTACATCGCCTCAATCAGCGCTTGAGCGGTTCGAAGCAGGCGCTGGCGAGCTGACGCTTGAAAATGTCAACGCCGCCTTTCGCGAAGCCTGGCAAGGCTATGAAGACCCTGCGATCTACTATGTCTCAAGCGAGCCATTGGAGGATGCTGAGACGGTTCTTGCAGCGGCGTTTGACCAATCGCGCCAAGTGGCGGTTGCGCCGCGTGAAGAGCGCGTCCTCGGCGAATTTGCCTATACCGATTTCGGCGAGCCGGGCGCGCTTGTCTCTGATGTCTATGTCGAAGATGCCGATGCGCATCTGATCACCTTTGCCAACAATGTCCGGCTTAACTTCAAGCAAACCGATTTTGTCGAAGGCTCGATCAGTATCAATGTACGCGCTGGTGATGGCTTCATGTCGATGCCGCGCGACAGCGAAGGGCTGCGGCGGCTGGCGCTTAACGTGCTTGATCAGAGCGGCGTCGCCGCGCACGATACTGATGATCTGCGCTCGATGTTTGCCGGGCGCAGGGTCGGGTCTCTCATAAGAACACGCCTCAACAGCGACGCGTTTGAAATCCTCGGCAATACAGGCGTTGAGGACCTCGGCATGCAGCTTAATCTGATGGCTGCGCGGGTATCGGCCCCAGGGTTCCGCGAAGAGATCGCTAAGCGCCATTTCGAAAAGATGCGGGCTTGGTATCCGACGCACGATTCCTCGCCCGGCAGCGTGGCTGAGAAATATCTGCCGCGCCTGATCCGCTCTGGCGATACCCGTTTTGGCTATGATGACCTGACGGACTTTCTCTCGCCTACGCTCGCTGAAGTGCGCGAATGGATTGAGCCGCAATTGGCCACGGGGCCGATTGAGATCACGGTCGTCGGCGATGTCGATAAAGCGCTGGTGGTGCGCGAAGTCGCGCGCACATTCGGGGCCCTTCCCGCTCGCGCTGAGCCAGGCACCAGCTTTGGCGACAAGGCTGACCTTACATTCCCGGATGGCACCGCGACCCCGTTCGAATTCTACCATCGCGGCAATGCAGAGCAGGCTCTGGTCTATGTCTACTGGCCTGCCCCTGATGCAAGCGATCCGGCTGACAGCTATCGCATGCGCTTGCTGCGCGGCGTGTTCCGCAATCGTTTGACCGACGTGTTGCGCGAAGAAATGGGATCGACCTATTCGCCGGCCGCAGGTGCGTTCTCCAATTCGCTGTTCGAAGGCTATGGTTATCTCGTGGCGCGGGTGACGGCTAAGCCTGACGAAGTCGATATAGTGCGCGCAGGCATCATGCGCGTCGCCAACGAGATGGCCAGCGACGGGATCACGGCCGATGCGTTCGAGCGCACGGTCACGCCCTTGATCGAAGACTTGGACAGCACGCTCGAAAACAATTCCTATTGGATGGCTGTCCTTGGCGATGCGCAAAGCGGCGCTCACGGACTGGCGCGGTTCCGCGCGCAAGCGCCGACCTATCGCAACGCCACCGCTGAAGAAATCAGCGCGCTGGCCCGCGAGGTGTTTACTGAGGACCGCAGCGTTACAGCCTTCATCGTGCCCGCTGCCGAAGCGTCCCCGGCAAAAGGCGGATGACGGATTGTCTCTCTTGCGACAGATGATCTTTTGACAGGAGGTCTTTGAAGCCCTTAGCTGCGCTGACCGCAGATCAAGTTGGGCGTCAGAATGGATCGCAAACAGTTTCTCGACGCGAACAAGCTTCTTGAGCTGTCTTTCGCGCTGGCTAATCAGATTATCGAATCCGGCTTTGTCCCCACTCACATAGTCGGGATTTGGCGAGGCGGCGCGCCGATTGGGATCGCTGTTCAGGAATTGCTCGAATTTCGCGGGATTGAATGCGATCATATCGCAATCCGCACGTCGTCTTACACCGGCATCGGGCAGCGATCGCGCACTGTGAAAGTCTATGCGCTGGGCTATCTGATCGATACGCTTAACGCCGAAGATGCCTTGCTGATTGTCGATGACGTATTCGACACCGGCAAATCGGTCGAAGCGTTTATCAGCGAACTTGAAAAACGCTGCCGTCGCAACATGCCTTCGACGATCAAGATCGCCACCGTGTTCTATAAGCCTTCGAAAAACCAAACCTCGCTGACGCCGGACTACTACATGCACTCAACCGAGGATTGGCTGATCTTCCCGCATGAGCTCGATGGACTGACGGACGAGGAGATTGCCCAGAACAAGCCATGCGCACGCGAAATTCTGCAACTGAAAGGGCACAGCTGATGGACCAGTCTCTAAACGAGCAGCGCAAAGCCTTTATCGCCGCTGTCCCGAAGGCGGAACTGCATCTGCATATCGAAGGTTCGCTGGAGCCGGAGATGATGTTCGCGCTGGCAAAGCGGAATGGCGTGACGCTGCCCTATGCCAGCGTCGAAGAGGTCTCGGCCGCTTACCAGTTCGCCAATCTGCAAGAGTTTCTCGACCTTTATTACCTCGGGATGCAAGTGCTCGTCGAAGAGCAGGACTTCTATGATCTGACGATCGCTTATCTCGAACGGGTCCAGCGCGACAATGTGCGCCATGTCGAGATTTTCTTCGATCCGCAGGGCCATACTGAGCGGGGCATTCCATTCGAGCGGGTGATCTCAGGCATCCTGCGCGCGCTGGAGGAAGGCGAAACGCGGCTCCAGATCAGCTACAAGCTGATCATGTGCTTTTTGCGCCATCTGTCTGAAGAAAGCGCGTTTGAAACGCTTGCCCAAGCGCAGCCATGGCTTGACCGGATCGACGGCGTGGGGCTCGATTCATCCGAGCTCGGCCATCCGCCGGAGAAATTTGCCCGCGTCTTTCAAAAGTGCCGTTCATTGGGGCTGAAGCTGTTGGCTCATGCCGGCGAAGAAGGACCGCCCGACTATGTCTGGCAAGCGCTCGATACGCTCAGGATCGACCGGATCGACCACGGCAACAGAGCGCTTGAGGACGACAGCTTGATCGAGCGGATTGTAAGCGAAGAGCACACGCTCACTGTGTGTCCGCTCTCTAATCTCAAGCTGTGCGTGATCGATGAAATCGCTGACAGCCCGGTCAAGATCATGCTGGATCGAGGGATCAAAGCGACCGTCAATTCCGATGATCCCTCCTATTTCGGCGGCTATATTAACGACAATTACAATGCCGTTGCCGAGGCGCTGGACCTGTCGCTTGATGAGATCGCGACGCTTGCAAGAAACTCGTTTGAAGGCTCGTTCCTTGGCCAAGACGAACAACGCCGGCTGATCGGCGATGTATCGCACACGCTTGACCACTATCGCAGCGCATAAAGCCTGCCGCACAAGCGTCACGAGCAGGCTTTGCGGCGAGATCAGACCGCTCCAGCGAAGCGAGACGGCCGTGTGCCTTCATCAAGTGCTTGAAATAATGGAGCGGGCGAGGCGCCTCGAACGCCCGACCCCAACCTTGGGAAATTTTGAGGCCCCTTATCGCGCGAAGGATTGCGGCGCTTGAGCCGCCCCAATTCTACCTGGTAGGCTGGAAAGCCAACAGTCAGCTTTAGGTCTGGGCGGCCAAAGAGCTGTATCCTGCTCCCGACCCAGAATGTGGCGTTGTGAATTCCCATAAACCTCTTCTTCGGGCATGTCCGGGTTACATCGACTTCCCCAGACTGGCCGTATGTCGGTTCAACGCCGCCTCAAAAGCCTAAGCGCAATTCGATGCCATAAAGTCGTGGATCGACGACGTTCACACTCGGTGTGCCTATCGGAGCGATTAAGCCCGTTCCCGTATTCACTTGATCGTTCAGGATTCTAACGAAAGCACGCTCGTCGAAAACGTTGTTTGCAAAAAGTGCGATCTCCACTCCTCCGAAGCGATAGCCCGCTCGTGCGTTGAACAGTGCGTATCCATTAGTTTCGTTCGCAGGAAGATTGGTAACGTCTGAAAACTGATTGCCGACGATATTTCCGTTTGCGCTCGCGAAGAAGCCGCTGCTCGCGTTGTACGAAAATCCAAATCCTGCTGTTATGTTCGGAGCGTTATTGAACTCATTCCCAGCAAGGTTTTCGAACTCACCTGTCGTCGCAAAGGCGAAATCTCTGAATGAGGTTTGGAGCAGACCGAGAGTCGCAAATATACTAAATTCGGAAGTAACTTCCGCATTCGCTTCGATCTCAACGCCGTAGATTTCAGATTCCCCAGCATTGAGAACATCGAAATCACTTGCCAAACCTGAGGGTCCAAAAACCGTTACCTGCTGATCGGTCCAATCCGTATAGAACGCATTGGCATTTAGCGTCAGTCCCAATTGTGGGAAGAACGAGCGAAGCGATAGCTCATAGTTTGTTACGAACTCTGGATCGAATGTACGAACCTCGGGCATTGTCGTATCTGCGTCCGCAAAAATATAGGATCCCCCCGCACGATAGCCGCGCGCGATAAGGAGGCCGGCAGTTACATTTTTCGAGATATCGTAAGCGATGCTCGCGCGAGGGAGAAAGGCCTCGAAATCGGTCTCTTGTCTAGGCTCGGCGGTCGTTGCAAAAAGTAGTCCGCATGGCAGGCCAGCCAGACCCGGGACCGAGCTTGCGAAAACACAAGTTTCCGGATCGGCGAAATTATTCTGAATGGTTTGGATACTGAATTCTTCGAAGTCGTATCTGGCTCCGACGTTTATCCGCAGAGTTTCGCTGACCTCAAAAGTCAGGTCGCCGAAAAATGCAAAATTCTCGGTACTCTCGTCAATCTGACTTTGAAGTCTGACTACAGAGCCCTCAGGATCAGTAGCCAAGCCAAACGCCGCCAAGGGAGTTTGCAAGTCGGTGTTTGTGAATCTGGCTCGATCAAAATAATAACCGCCGATCCAGCCTAAGATCGAGCCATAATCAAATGCCGCCCTCAACTCCGCTGAATAGGTTTCCTCATCGATACGGTTGAAGCTTCCGGGCTCGCGCACATCGTTACGGTCCGAATCTTCAAATGATCCGTTCGCAATAATGGTCCACGCAGGCGAGAGATCGAATTGCAGGTTCGCAGTGTTTACCAGGACATCATAGTCAAAACCTCGCGCTCTACCCACAGTAATGAAATTCTCTTCAAAAGGATCAAAGGTCGCGAAGTCGGGACTTGAGCGAGACGGGGCGAAGCGTGGGCCAAAATCACCGTATTGCGTTTCTGCATAGTTGCTAGACAGCTCTAGCCTTAAGCTCGGGGCGAACTCGGGCTCAAAAAGAATCTTGCCCCGCAGTGTAATAACCTCTTCGAATGCGGTACTTTGATTGTCAAAGATACTCCCCGGAGTGCGACTGATAACGTCGAAGTCAACCTCTCGGTAGTCCGCCGTCAGGCGGAAAGCGAGCTGGTCGGCGATGATGGGTCCAGTGATCATCGCTGATCCCTGCAATTGGTCTTTATTTCCATAAAGTGCGCGCCCTGCCGCTCCGAACTCATATTCTGGATCAGCGGTCTGGATGACCAAAGCTCCTGCAAGGGCGTTACGCCCTTGTGCAGTCGACTGGGGGCCTCTCAAGACTTCAAACTGTTCGATGTCCCAAAGATTGAAGATGGCTTCGTTCGCCGCAACCGAAATGGGAGCATTATCGAAGTATATCTGCGAGGTGAGACCAGTCCCCGCTCCAGACGATACGCTGCCGCCCACACCGGTCAGAGTCACGCCACGTATAGACAATTGGTTCAAGGTCCTACCGCCCGTTGAGACATTCGCTGTGCGCAGCAGAATGTCCTGCACGTCGAACAGAACCTGCTCCTCGATATCTTCCTCGGTGATGACGGTAACCGACTCGACCGTCTCTTTGATTGTCCGGTTCTGCTTAGTGCCGGTAACGACGATCTGATTGTCAGCATCCGATGCACTCCGCTGAATAACGAAGGCACCATTAGGCGCGCTCTGAAATGTGAGGCCTGATCCAGCAAGCAGCCGCCTAAGCGCTTGGCGTGCGGTCAAATTCCCCTGAACTTGCGGAGCACTTAGTCCGTCAGCGATACCGCCCGGTGCGACGATATCGACATCAAATCTCGATGCGAGTTGCGCCAGCGCAGCCTCAAGGCTTTGCGCCTCGATCAAGATCTCGCGAGCCCCACCAGACTGAGCAAAAGCCGGCGCTGCCGACATAAGTATCGCCAAGCTTGACCCAGCCATCAAAAGCGTGCGCGCGGCCCGCTGCCCCAACCCATTTTTCATGTCTTCAAATCCCCTGAGGTCTAGTTGCAACTAATTCCCAGTTGCGTTCGCCCTGAAGACGAATGGGATTCCTCAGGTGTCACATAAAATGTGAGAAATTTATGGGCTAAGGATCGCTCGCGCTGGCGGGAGGCTCGATCCGCGCTGCCTCTATCAAGATGCCGGAATTGCTCTGTGTCACAGTAATCGGCACGCTCAATGCGATTGTCTGAAGCGCAGCTGAAGGCTTCGAGACATCGAAACTCCCGCTTAAGGTGAGGTCGCGTGCCCCGGCCATTACGACAATTGGCCGGTCCGCATACTCGTTTAGATCGCTCACGATCTCGGCAAGGGACGCGTTGCTATAAACTCTGCGCTTGGGATTTGGCTCGCCCGGGCCGACCGACAATGAGCGAGCCGGCAGCGCTGGTTCAGGGATCGCCGCCGAGTTAGATGCGAGATCGCGCATATCTATGCCATTTGAGGTCCATATCCGATCGCCAGCAACAAGCCTGATTGGCTGAGACGATTGTCGATCCGGCGCTGCGCTTTGTGATACCTCAACGATGCCTTCACTGACACCGATCTCTAAGCCCTGGTCGGCAAGGCTTGCTTCAAAGCGCGTGCCAACGACCCTGATCTGGGCGACGTCGGTGCTTACCAGAAACGGCCGTATACGATCGGACCGAACGTTGAAACGAGCGCTTCCTGAAGTCAGAACCACGCGGCGTTCTTTCTCGGCCAAGGTCACCGAAAGCTCGGACTGTGATGCAAGTATGATCGAACTTCCATCAGGAAGGCGGATGTTCTTTTGCTCCGCCGCGTTAGTGGCATAAGTCTGACCACGCGATGGCTGAGCTTGCTCGAATAAAGAGGCGGGCGCGATAGCGAAGAACAGAGCTGCAAGTATAGCGACAGAGAGCGATGCAGCGGCAATTCGTGGTGTGTTCGCCCCCAGCGCGTTTCGTACTGTCTCAAGCCAACCGGCTCTCGGCTCGGGCTCAGGGCTATCGATTGTTTGCGTTTGTACCGCTGGATAGTCGATCAGGCCAAGCGACCCCCACAGCACCTCAACGTGAGCGAAAGCCTCGCTGTGAGCAGGGTCGGCCGCCATCCAACTGTCAAACTCAGCACGTTCCTTTACAGAAAGACCGTCGGCTTTCCTCGCATGCCACAGATGGGCCTCGGTTTCGTGGGTTTGCTCAAGGGTCGTCATGGCCGCCCCCGCTTTGTCTGCGACTGCCTTTGTTTTTTGAACGCTTGTGCAATCGCTTCAGTCGCCAGCGCTAGATGCCGCACTGCTGATGACCGACTGACGCCGCAGCGCTCTCCCGCGGCTTTCGGCGTCAATCCTTCAACGCGGCAGGCAAGGAAAATCTGCCTGCGTCTATCGGGCATTGCATCGAGCGCTTTGGTCACCACCGCAACCTCCTCTTTGCCCATTAAGACGCGTTCAGGATCGATTGTATCACATTCACCAGCGACGAGCGCTCGTTCGACATAGGCGTGATCAGCCCGCATTCTGAGCGAGCGCTTTTCCGAGATCATAAAGTTCCGAGCGATTGTCCACGCGAATGCTCTAAGATCCCGGATCCCCTGCGCTGTCTTGCGTTCATTGAGTTTTAGAAAAGTTTTTTGGGCGATGTCTTCTGGATCAGGCGGCCCGGAGCCATAGGTGGCGATCAGGCCGCGCACGAGCTTGTCATAGTACTCCGCATGCAGCTGCGCCCAGACCCCCGAGGGTTCAGCCTCGCTATTCAGAGTTGGTTCGCTTTCTGACTGCGGCCGTCTTTCAGCTTGAGCGCCCGATATCAAAGAGGGATGGTCTATGCGGTCTTCCATGGCGGTCCGGCAGCAAGCGCATGTCAATCACCACGCTCTTGGAGCATCTCGTCATCACGGTTGTGAAACATATGCGACTGCGTTGCAATCACGTCGCATTCACGCGCCATAAAAAACGGCATCGCGCCTGCAAAAGCCATTCAATCGAAAAACTCTGCGTCAGTCCAATGCCTGATGAATGCGCGCTCAGTCGAGCTAACGCCTCATCGATCACCGAAAGAGAAAAGAAATATAATTTTTATTGCTTTTTAGATGTCGTCCTCTAGATTGCGAATCAGTCGCAATAGTGTCGCCGGACAGACCATCATGTCCGGTGCGGCAGCAATCGGCGGAGGGCCGTCATGAAGCAAACACATCTGCTCGCAGCGACGGTGGTCACGGTGCTTTGCGAGCAAGCGGCGTTTGCTCAAGACGTGGACGATGGTCCATCCGAGCAATCGGAAAATGTGATCATCGTCTACGGTGAGCGGCCTTCGCTAACGAATGATCCAACAGAGATCTCGCGCGCGCGGCTCTCTGAAATTGCAGGGGCGACCGCTGTCATCGGTCCCGATGAAAGGCAGGGTGAAGCGAATGTGTCGATCGCTGATGCGATTGGCGATGCGCCTGGCGTCATTACCCAGACCTTTTTTGGAGGAAACGATCAGGTTCGCATTCAAATCCGCGGCTCGGGTTTGCAGCAGAACCCGACCCAGCGCGGCGTGCTTTTGCTACAGGACGGGCTGCCGCTTAGCCGCGCTGATGGGTCCTACATCGTCGCAAGCCTGGAACCGGACGCGAGCAACACGATCGAAGTCTATCGAGGCGCGACGGGTGCGCGCGTGGGCGCAGCCACGCTGGGCGGTGCCGTCAACTTCATCTCGCTAACCGGACGCGATGCCCAAGACGCTCAAATTGCCATAGAAGGCGGTAGCTTTAACACTATCACTGGCTGCTTATCGGCTGGAACGCAGTCCGGCGCATGGGATGTTCGTGGCACCGTGGTCTCAGGTGAGCGCGATGGGTTTCGCGAACCGTTCAACAATTCTGACCGGACGGCATTTCTGATCAATTCCGGCTACCGTTTCTCCGAGCAATGGGAAGCGCGCCTTTATGTCGATTACGTGGACCTGGGCTTCGATGTGGCAGGACCACTGACGGCAGCAGCGCTGGAAGACAACCCGCGCGGCGTGCATCCCGGACCGACCGTGACGCCTAACCCAGGCGGCATGCCGCCCTTCATTGTCTCCGAACCCGGCCCGAACGTGCCCCGCGATATCCCGCGTCGCGACGCTGAAAAACTGCGAGTGAGCGCAAGGACCACCTATGTGGACGGTTTGAACGAATTCGATTTCGGAGCCACTTTTGCGCACACGGATGAGGCTTTCCGTTTTCCCGTTTCCGCCGGTGTCAGGGACACCTCTGGCAATGACGTAGCGCTCGATGTTCGGTTCACTCGATATGCGGGCGGCCAAGCGGCCGTGCCCGTCATTGAGTTGAGCGCTCACTACATAACCGGTGATCATGATCGGCGCTTTTTCCATAATGATTTCGGCTCGACCGGAGCCCAATTTTCAGACAACGAACTGTCCGCGCAGACCCTTTCGCTCAACGCTTTCGGAACGCTTGTCCTGGCCGACAAGTGGCGCCTTACAGCAGGGCTCAACTACGTTTACGCGACCCGCGATAATGACGATGTGTTTGGCTTGGCCACGCGTCCGACGCTGCGTTTGGAAGGGCCGCCACCGCCACCATTGCCCCCGGCAGTGCCGGCCGAGGACACCAGCTTCTCGCGCAGCTATTCCGGCCTCAATCCGAATGTGAGCCTCAGCTATTCGTGGGCGCCTCGCAATCTCGCTTTCATCTCGCTTGCCCGCAGTTACGAGCCGCCGACATTCGAGGATCTGTTTGCAACGACCGGAGGAACTCCGAACTCTGGTCCTCTCGGTTTCGCGACGCCCGATTTGGAACCGCAATCGGGATACACTCTTGAGATCGGGACACGCGGTGCCGCGGGTCCTGTCTCCTGGGAGCTGGTGGCTTACAGATCATGGCTCGATAATGAGCTTCTTTCGCTGCGCGATGCTACGGGGGTTCCGCTTGGCACGCGCAATGCCGACGACACACGGCGCACCGGAATAGAGCTGGGATTATCAGCCCGATTTGCCGAATGGCTCAATGGACGATTGACCTATACCTATCAAGATTTCGAGTTCGATGACGACCCATTTTTCGGCGAAAACGCGCTTGCAGGAACGCAGCCGCATACCCTGAGCGCCCGCCTGATAGTGACCCCGCTTAAGGGGCTCACGCTCACACCGAAGATCATCTGGGTCGCTGAAGACACCCCCGTCGACAACGCGAACACCCTGTTTCGTGAGGATTACGCATTGCTCGGCTTACAGGCTCGGTATCGCTTGCCGGGAGAGCGGCTCGCGCTTTTTATCGATGCGCGCAATCTGACCGATGAGGTCTACGCATCGTCAAGCCTCGTGACGGACGTTGCCAACCCAACCCAGGCTGCATTCCTGCCAGGCGATGGAAGGTCGATATATGGCGGCGTCGAGGTCCGATTTTAAAAGAATGCTCATTCCAAAGGGAGGTTAGATATGCGTTGGTTGAACACAGCTTTGCTCGGCGGGGCGTTGTGCATCGGCGCCGGGGTCACATCGCTCAGTGCATTTGCGGACAATCCCGATCCCAGTCCGAGCAGCGGATTGGTCCTGTTCCTCACTCAATCAGACCCGATGGTGGCAAGCCACGGCCTCCATATCGCTTCACGGATGCTTGATGAGGATAGACAAGTCACCATCATGCTTATCGGAGAAGCGGGGCAAATTGCTGTGAAAGACGCAGCTACCGGCGCAAGCCGGTTTACAGGCGAGAGTCTTCAGCAAGACTTAGCCGCGTTTATTGCAGCAGGGGGCACGGTCGCGATCACTCCGCCAACCGTCGCCAGCCTTGGCGGTGACTACGGCGTTTTAATCGAAGGTGTCGGCCCGCCAAAAGATCATCAAGGCTTGCACGATCACATGTTTGAACCCCGCACAAAGCTGATGGTGTTTTAGCCTTTGCCCGGAGACATCGACCCGAACTAGTGAGCGCCGAAATCAAGTTGGGTACGGCGCAGAGCAATGGTCTGGAGGATTGCTCGGCTTGCGTAGTGATAGGTGAGGCGATGCTGACCATGAACCCGCAGCAACACAAGGCCCTTATCGTCGCCGAAGCCTTCCGCTTGCTTAAACCCGGGGGGCGCTACGGCATCCATCTAAGAACTCAGCATCGTTCCCGAAACTTTGAGTTCAGAGAAGGTAGAAGCGATCTGGTGATTACGCTGGTTCGATGGCAGGTCCGCGCTGCGGAAACGAGGTCGTTTTTGTCAAGGTAAACTGATGATCGGCCAGCATTACGTCGGCGATGGAATACTGGTCTAAAACCGACAAGAAAGCGTTCAGAGCATCGTTCAAAGGTTTTGGAAGCTTGCAGTGTTCTGAGATCAAGCAGCCATTGTCCGGACCGAAACATTCGACAATTCTAAAATCGGGTTCGGTTTTTCGGACAACTTCGCCCAGATTGATATGATCAGCGCGCCGCCCAAGCCTAAGACCACCGTTGCGGCCGCGAACAGCCTCAAGATAGCCCTCTGACGTCAACCGCCGAACCACCTTCATCAAGTGTCCTTGCGACAGTGCGTAAAGGCCTTGGAGCTCCGCTATCGTGACCAGACGATCATCCTGATTTGCAATGAAAATCAGTACCCGAAGGGCGTAGTCGCTAAAACCGGTAAGTCGCAATGGAATGGCTCTCTGGTGTCAATATCGGACCGGAAACTGTGTCGCACGAATGAGGATAGACACCTCTGAGGGAAAAACAATAAAGCGAGTATCTCTTTAGGCCAAAGCGCTATGGACCTATGGCTTTTGCGAGCGTCAGCCCATCACTCTTCTCGCAGTTGGAGATAGCGCCAGCATTCTTTCGCCTTTAGAGCAGGCAAGTCTTGCACGCGATCACAAGCAAAAGCCGAGTTTATCGTGTGCTTCTCATGCGAGGGTTCCCTAAGGAAGTGGCCTGCAACAGGTCCTTAGCAAAAGCGATCCACCTGCTTGCTCCATGAAGCGAGGTGAGGATCGTAAACGCTCAGATCGGATCAGAACCTCGCGTCGAAGCCGATCCCCACTGTCCTCGGACGGTTGACGGTGAGGACCTGCTCTCCGGTATTCAGGACCAACTCGCCAGTGGTCTGGCTCGGGCGAGCGAGGCCGAACGTATTCGTCACCTGCTCTTCATTCAGAAGATTGCTGCCAAAGGCATAAACCGAAAAATTATCGCCTTCATAGCCGATCCGCGCATTCAGATCGGTGCGGTCGTCTATCAGCGTCGTAAAAGTCGAAGCGAAGTCGCCATCAAGCCCAGCTTCTTCGAAAGCACCACGAAAATCCTCGCCCACCAGATTGGCTTCGCTGTCGAAATAAGCGCCGGTGTAGGCAAGCGCCGCGTTGACAAAAAAGCCGCTGTCATCACTCCAGTTTCCGCCGATCGTAAAGCTGATATCGGGCGAGCCAGGCACTTCGTTGCCACCAAAATTGGCAAGTTGCGGAAGGTCAGGATTGAGCGGGTTGCCATCTTCATCGACGGCAAATGGAAAATCATCAAATTCCGCTTCCAAGAGCCCGACGGTTGCAAAAATATCGAATTCTGGCGTGACTTCGAATTCAGCGTAGAGCTCCGCGCCAAAGAGCGTTGTTTCGCCCGCATTTGACGTCACGTCGTCAGCGGCATCAGCCGGGTTTTCACCGGGCAAACGGATCTGTTGGTCGGTGTACTTTGAGTAGAAGATATTGGCGTTGAACGTCAGACGCCCGTTCATGAACTCATTGCGCGTTCCAATCTCGATCGTGTCAAGAAACTCAGGATCATAGACATTTACATCGCGGATCAGACCAATCCCGCCAACGTTCGGTGCGAAGAATGTCTCCGATCCGCCAGCGCGATAGCCGCGCTGAAAAGACACGAACACCGCGTTGTCGGGCGTGATGTTATAGGTCAACGCCGCGCGCGGAAGAAAAGCGTCGAACTCGCGCTCAACATCAGCAAGAAGCGGCACTTCGGGGGGCTGGAACGCAGCGACCAGCGTCGTGCAAGGCAAGCTTGTGGTGATCGTCGGGTCAGGAACAGCGGGGTTCAAAATGACTGCGGGAAGCGTCGCCACACAGTTTTCAGGAAGCACTGTTGTTTGCGTGAATTCATCAGGAATGGCGAAACGTTCATTGTCGTATCGAAAACCGAGGCTCAGTGTCCATTGCGGCGAGAAATCGTATTCGAGCTGGCCGAAAAAGGCGAAGTTCTCTGTCTCGGTCGTGTTGCCATCGCGCAGCGATACGAGCGAGTCCGAGGGATTGAGGCTGGTTAGCGGTTGTAAAGGCGCAGGCACAACGCTGAGGAGCGAGGGGAGCAGTTCAGCCTGAATATCCCGGTTCAGGATCGACTCTTCCTGAAAATAGTATCCGCCAAAAAGACCGCGGACATTGTCATAGTCGAATTCGAAGCGCAGTTCGGCCGAATACACTTCTTCATCGAACTGGTTGAAAGTGATCCCGCCAAACTCGTTGATAAAATCGGGATCGCCGAACAGGCGGTCTGTTGAGCTGTCTTCATATGTAAGCAGCGCACGCGCATCCCAATTGTCGGTCAAGCGAAGTGTGGAATCGCTGATAATGCGAAGGCCTTGATTGTCGTTGTTTGGGAAACGGCCCGAACCTTCATAATCGAGCGGATCAAAGTCGCGGAACCTTGGATCGGTAACGCCGAAATTGAGTGACACGATTGGGCGCGATTCCCCCAGATCGCTTTCAGAATAGTCGACAATGACCTTGGTCGAGAGATTTGGCAAAAACTCCGGTTCAAAAAGGAGCTTCCCGCGGACAAGCAGAGACTCTCTGCGATCCGCTGAGCGGTTCACGATCGTGTTGGTTATGAACCCGTCGCTTTCCTGGTAATCGACAGCAACACGGAATGCGACCTGATCGGCAATGATCGGACCGCCGAAAGCGGCCGCCGCCTGCACCGTATCAAAACTTTCGTAGCTGAGGCGCGCCTTCCCTTCCCAGTCGAAAGTCGGATCGTTGGTCGTAATGACGAGCGCGCCTGCGAGAGCGTTACGACCTTGGACCGAGCTTTGCGGACCGCGCAGCACTTCAACCTGAGCGGTGTCCCAAAGAGTGGTTGGCCCGCGCCCCAGCCCATTGGCGGCGAGCGGCGCGCCATCAATGTAGATATTCGAGGTGACGCCCTGCCCCGCGCCAGCTCCGTTCCGGCCAATGCCACGGATCGAGAACGATCCTGCCGCGCCGCCGCGCGAATTGACGTTCGGCGTTCGTGTGAGGATCTGCCCCACATCGATGATGCGCTCTCGGTCAAGGCGCTCGGAAGTAAAGACCTCAACCGACGCTTCGGTGTCCTGGATTGAGTCGCCTAGTTTGGTCCCACGAACGATGATTTCCGGTTGGTCCTCGTCGGCTTCCGGTTGATCGGTCTCAGATTCCTGCGCAAAAACGGGTAAGGAAGTCGTCGCAAACAGTGTCGCGGCGAGCGAAGGAACGAAAAGACGGCGCATTGATGGACAACCCCTGCTGGTTCAAAACTTGATGGGCCCGTTGCCATTAATGCGAATGACTTGCAATCCAAATTTTGCGGTGCAAAAACGACCAACAACCAGCTAATTTTTGACAATGTAGATACCGTCCTAAATGTCGCGAATTAAGGACGTAAGCGGCAAGTCTGGTTTAGGACGCTCCGACCAAGCACGAGCGACCTATGCGCACCGAACCAAATGAGCCGCCTTCCTTCGATCACTTGATCCATTGGGTCACGGATCTCGACAAAGCTGCCGATGCCTATCGCGCGATCGGGCTTCCGGTCGTGGACGCGCTGACGATGCCAGGCTTTCGCAATGCCGCCTGGCCGCTTGATCTCATCCATTATGTCGAGCTGGCAACGGTCACGGATTGGGAGGCCGTAACAACGAGCAAATATGCCGAGGCGCTCGAAGCGCTACGGCCTGCCATAGAGGCGCTCGATGGAAGCTCCGGTGGGCTGACCTTTGCCGTGCACGTGCCCGATGCCTCAAAGATGGCTGAGCAATTGCGCGCCGAGGGTCACGAGATTGCCGAGACGCAGGTTTACTTTGAAGAGTATGATCTGGCCTTTACCGAAGTGTTCGTGTGCGATGGACCGACTTGGTGGCCGTTTTTCATTTCCTTCGATCCGCCGCGCGACGTGCTGGCAAAGAAGCGCGCCGACGCGCAGACCGAGGCTGAAAAGCCGGGAACTTTAGAAGCTGGCCTTCCTCAATCCGATACCGACTTGGAAGGCATCGTGATCACCAGCGCTGATCCCGAGACCGCCGCTGATGGCGTTGCTGACTTGCTCGGGCTACCGATTGAGCGCGCTGACGGCGCTATGTGGGTGCCGCTTCCCGACTTACCCCTATTTTTCGAACGCGGCGAAACCGAAGGCATCACAACCCTGTTGGTCTCAGGCATCGAGATCGAACACGAAGTTGATCTACACGGCCTCAGACTGCGGAAAACCGAGCGCGAAAATCCCGCACCGCTGAACGCCAACGTTGCGCAAGCGAAGGGGCTTTCAACGCGCAGATGACTTGGGAACACGTTGGTTTTTGGCATCTCGCGTTACCAGCCGGAAAACCGCTCGAACCATTGTATCCGTCTACTTCGCTTAGAGGTTACGTTGTACCCACCATGCTGAGCCGCAGTAGCGCAAGCGTGGTTCGGCAGAATGCGCAACTGAGTGCCGATCGGAATGTCAGCCATCGCGGTATCGCTGCCCTCGCGCATAGCGAGTATTCCGTGCTCCTGATTGGTTGAGGCTACAATCAGATTGGGAATTGCTCTCCCTTCAACATCGCAGACAAGGCCATAGCCGCAATCCTGGGCTTGGCTTTGTGTTCCTCGATCTCGGGAAAGCGCCATCCAGCCAGCATCGCAGAGTATCCATCCTTTCTGTCGCTGATGTCCGATTACGCTCGTCACAACGCTGAGGGCAATCTCACTTACGTCGCAAACACCGATCCCGGCCATGACAAGATCGAAGAAAGGAAAAACTCCAGCCCGCAATTCAGAAACACCCGTCCTGTTGACGTGAGCAAGGGCCGTGGGCGTTGACCCAACACTGATGACAGGAGCTTGAAATCCGGCCTCGCGCAGAATGCGGGCTGCGATCCTTACGCTCCGTACTTCCTGCTCGGCTGCGGCGTGGAGTTCACCTTTTGATGAGGCGCCATAGGATCCGCCGCCATGGGTCATGACGCCTCGAAGGTCCGCCGAGCCATTGAGCTCAGAGGCGACCGCTATGAGCTTCTCATGCTCATCTGACCGGATGCCGGCTCGATGGCCGTCGCAATCGATCTCGATAAGCACCGGAATTGCAATCCCGCTGTCTTTTGAAAATCTCGCAATTGCGCGGGAGACATCTTGGTTATCGGTGATAACTTGGCAATCGATGCCTGCACGGATGAGCGCGGCGACGCGATCTAGCTTCGCGGGGGAAATCCCGACCGCATACAAGATGTCTCGGTAGCCTGCGCCGGCGTAGACTTCGGCCTCGGCAAGCGTTGAAACAGTGATTGCGTCAGTGCCAAGCGCTTTAGTCAATCGGTGTCCGAGTTTGACCGACTTCAGCGTCTTCATATGAGGCCGCAGCTTCAGATTTGCCGCAGTCTCTGCCAAGTGTGATCGGAGCCGCTCGATATTGCGATCAAACTGATCAAGATCGAGCAGCAATCCAGGTGTGGGGATTTCCCAGCGCGCGCGAGACATCACATTCAGGCCCATATGTCCTAATTCAGATCAACGGAAGGTCATTTCCACGAGCTTGCTGGCGAATAAGCGGCCCGATCAGCGCACGGTCAGTCACTAGTCAGGCGGCCTTTACTTTGCGGAACTAGTTGGCTCATTTCTTGAGGCAGAGGAACGTCAATTCAAGCGCAGTTTTGCGCGCACTCACACTTCGCGGCCAAGATTTCAGATCCATCCCAGAACAAAATTACCAAGGCCGATGGAAAACAAGAACCTCAGAAACCAATTCAGCGAACCTGCCTCGATCTCCGGTAGCTCGACTCTATCCGGCACGCCGTCAAGCTCAGCGCCGGCGAAGAATTGCTGCCGGTATTCCGCGAGTTCAGGCCAGAGTTTCTCGAATTCCTTGTGTCGGTGACCACCCCCTTCAAAGACAATGCTTTTGACATTGGTGAAGTTTGAAAGAGAGCGGAACGCGCCTTGAGGCGGGGTGTTGCCGTCGAACGATCCGATCGCCGCTAGAACCGGGATATCGCTGGTAAAGCCGCTGGCCCAATCAGCATCAATTTTTGGATAGCCAACCTCATCGCACGCATAGGCCGCGTTGCGCTTTTTCATTACCTGGCCAGCCCAAACCGCCTCGACAGGAGCGGTTTGGGCGCGCTCAAAGTCTTGAAGAAACTCTGGACTGTTTACCTGGTTGCAAATGATGCTGACCGAGGAAAGGCCGTGATAGAGAGGGTTCTCATCTATCTTGTTCTCCATCCGCCGGATGAGCAGTTTTGCCAGTCCTTCATAGGCGCCATTATCGAGAGCATAGATCAGCAAAGGGAGCTGCGTTGCTCCCTGACGGTGCTGCGTTGCTTCGGCGAAATACAAGATGCGCGCCAACGTCTCCGGATCAAAAGTCAGCGTTTCTTTCTCGCCAAAAAGCTCGACGTCCACCGAGACGGGATTTTCGGCCAGACGGTTCATCACGTCCGCAAATGCGGTTTTGATCCCGCGATCACCGAAAAGGTCCTCCACCGCTTCGGTCTCTTCCAATCGGGTGAGCAGATCATCGAACGCTGATTGAGCATCGCTTGGGAGGTTAAAGGATCCGTCGAGCCCGAAAATGCCGCTGATCGCGATGCGATGGATCAGATCCGGATGCCGCTTTGCCAGCGAGATGCTCCAATACGCGCCGTAGCTGTTTCCCATGACAGAGAATTTGTCATAGCCAAGACTGACCATAAGATCGGCCACGTCGTCGGCTAGCGCGAGCGGATTATAGCCATCAAGGGTGATCCCCTTTTGCTGCCAATAGTCGCGGCATTCTCGCCCCTCTTGCTCATACATCTCCCGCATCTGCTCAAAGTCAAAGACGAGCCGCGGCTCCTCGATCTTGCATTTCAATGTTGGCGTGGAAAGGCCAAGACCGCGTCCATCTATAAGAATAAGGTCAGCCACATCCTGCATTTGCGTAAGCACGTTGATGCGCTTTGACCGGGATTCAACGATGCCGTTTTCCGACGGTCCGCCGTGCAAAAGAACGACGGGCGGAGCTGGGTTTTCCGTTTGCGCCTTCACTCGTATGAACGCAATTCTGAGGTCGCGTGTTTGCTCCGCTCCGCGGATTTCAGGGACGGTCATAAACCCCTTTTCGCCGCGAACGCTTTCCCCATCCTCGTTCTGGAATACCGTTTCTTCAATCGTAAGAGCGCGCTCGACGGGCGTGTAGGCCTCCAAAGAGTAGCGGCTCACTGGCCTTTCGGCCTTAACAGGGGCAATGAAGGTTGAAAGCGCCAGCAACCCAATCAGAACTAGTGTGCTGTACAAGCCGACTTTGGACGACATGATGCTCACGAGATCAGCTCCCTTGTGACTTGAACAAATGTAAGAAAACTGGGGCTCTACTCGCCCTTGAAGGCGGGTCTGCGTTTCTCGAACCACGCCCGGACGCCCTCTTTGAAATCTTCTGAGTTTAAGCATTGCGAGAAGGCATTCGCCGTCGCTTCCTTGTCGAGCTCATTGTACGAAATCTGGTTGAGCGCACGCTTCATGCCCTTCACTGCGATTGGCGCTTGGGCTGCAAGAGTGTCGGCAAGTTTGTCGACCCGTGCCCACATTTCTTTTTCCGGCATCACCGCATCGAAGAAACCACAGCGCAGCAATTCTTCGGTGTTGAGAGTTTCCGATGTGAGGCAAATGCGCTTAGCCGCGGCCAAACCCAGCCGCGCGACAAATCGCTCGAGGCCGCGATCATAAAAGTGAATGCCCAGCCTGCTGGCTGGCAGAAAAGCCTCTACGCCCTCGACACCGAAGCGGAAGTCGCACGCCAGCGCCACATCGGTCGCGCCGCCATAGACAGAGCCATTGGCCGCAAGAATTGTTGGCAGCTTGCAATTCTCAATGCGGTCAGTGAATTCCGCAAAGAAATTGTCTTCCGCCCGGGCCTCGCGTTTGGGGGTTTTGGCGACCACATTTTCGTAGAAAATATTGAGATTAAAGCCTGAGCTGAAGACTTTGCCTCGGCCTGTAAAGATGACCACCCGGACAGCAGGATCACTCTCAAATCGATCGAGCGCATTGGTAATGGCTTCGATGTCCTCTGGCGAAATCCTGTTGCGCACTTCAGGCCGATTGAAGGTGATGATGCCTTTGGAGCCATCGGTTTCGATGATCGGCAAACCTTCCGTCTGCCCTTGATACTCGGTCTCTTTCGTGAAGCTGGATAAGGAACTCATCTGCACTGCCTCTTTGTGATGCGGCCAGAACTGATTGGCCGACGCGTCAACGGTCATGATCTCGCATTTCAAAAGAGGTTTTGAAAAAGCGACTGCATAGCTCGTTGACAATACGATATTATAAATAGCATGCGATTTTTTGAGCGACAAGCTTAAAGCGCACGGACCGAGCCGCGAGTCCGAAGAGGTGCGCGCGAGTGTTTGAGGCTGATTGTTCAGAACGTGGATCAGGTGTGGGCGCTTAAGAGGTCTTCCCCTCAAAGCGCGAAAAAGCTCCGCGACCGGAGTTAACGGCGATCACGCTTACTAACTGGCAGCCGCCCGATTTCAGCCGAGCGAAACCGTGGCTTGGCCGTCGCTTTTATAAATGGCCATCAGCGCAGCTAAGCTGTTGACCCCGTCATCAACGCTTGCCGCCAAAGGCGCGCCAGTCTGAATGGTATCGGCGAAAGAATCGATTTGCGCGCGAAAATTGTTTGGTTTGGGCAAGGAAGGAAGAGCAATCTGTCGCAACCCATCGGTTGTCGCGTGATAAAGAATGTTGGCATAGGGATATAACCGCAGCGCTCCAGCCGAGCCGAATATATTGATGGCGCAAGGCTGCGCGTCGAATTCGCCAGCTTCCACCGGCCCGAGCAGGTTCCAGCCAGGACCAGCGGAAAAGACCCCTTCTGCAGGAACGGGAAGCGAAACGCTGGCCTCGTCATAGACCAGCAAACCCGTAGCTGCGTTATCCAGCTGGAAGGAGGCGAATTCAGGCCTGAGCCGCTCGCCTGCCACATTGCCAAAACCAAAAGCGCTGATGATCGATGATCCGGTCAGCCACGGCAGGGCATCGATGAGGTGAATGCCATGATCCACGAGACCCATGGGCGTGCCTCCTGGGCCGCCCGCAGGATAATGGCTTTCAGACAGGAGGCGCGCGTTTTCTTCTCCGGCGCCGCCGACGGCAATCTCCATACACAGGCGGACATTCCCCACCGCGCCCTCGGCAATCATTTGCCGTGCCAAGAGCATCGCTGGAAGATGGCGGTAGGAAGCGCCGAACAGGAAGCGAATGCCGGACGTGCGAACAGCTAGGCGGATCGCTTCCGCGTCTGCGATCGATGGGGCGAGCGGTTTTTCGCAAAGGACATTAACGCCCTTGTGAGCCGCGGCCTCAACGACAGGTCGGTGCATCGCAGGCGGAGTTAACACGCAGACGATATCAAGCGCTTCCGCTTCGATCATCTGCACATAATTGGAATAGGGTTTTAAGCCAAAGCGCTGCGCGGCGGCTTGGGTTTTTTGATCATCGATGTCCGCGCCAGCGCAAAGATCCACTCTCTCAGAGGCGGCGTAGGCCTTCATATGTGCTTGGGCCACTCCGCCCAGGCCGACAAGCCCAACGCGCAGCTTCTTCATCTCGCTCATGCTCCTTCTTCCACTTGTTTGGAGAATCTTTTTGCGTGTCGATGGGTACAGACTGATTGCAGAACGCGATGAGGCTGATACAGATAGTGGACGAAAAGATAAATAGTATGCGATAATATGAGTGATGTGACAGGGAGTAGAGCCACAATGCGCACCCGGATCCTGAAGATCTTGGCGATTTGTGTTGTCGGTTTGGCGGCTTCGGCCGCGTTTGTGTTTGCTGGGTACAAACTCGGGTCCAGCACGCTCGAAACGGGCGTCTCTGCCGTCGATATGGCCAAGCTGGGTTTGAGAAGAGAACTCGGCCAAGCCTATTCCGGACCGCGTGTGTCGCCGATTTGGGCGCCTGATGGAGACAGCTTTGTCTATAATGCCGCTGAAGATGATGGCGTCGACTTCAAACTCGTAAACCCTGCTGATGGATCGACGCGCGATTTCATCGACGAGAATGCGCTCCAGACTGCGCTCACCAACCTATTCGGTCAGTCGGCGGCGCGCGATGCAATCCCATTCAAGACCTTTGACTTTATTGATCGCAAAACAATCGAATTCGTGCACGCTGACCGCCGGGTAATCTTCGACCTCGATGCAAATCGTGCGCGCTTTGCCGCGGCGAGCACCCCGGAGAATGCCGATCCCCTGCTGCTCAAGACGGTTGTCGAGAGCTTTCCTCAGGTTTGGCCGAACCAAGAGGAACAATTCGCTCCCGATCATCGCAGCGTTCTCAGTCTGAATGATCAAGCGCTTGTAATTCGCGATGCAAGCGGGGCTGAGGCAGTCATAGCCGAAAAAGGGCCGAAATTTTCAGACTGGATTATCAATGAGAGCCTGTGGTCCGCTGATGGGCGTTTTCTGTTTGTGCCTAAGGTGGACTCAACCGACGTCGATAAGGTGCCTGTCGTAGATTGGATGAACATCGCAGCGCCTGCTGAGTACATCCCTTATCCAACGATCTTCTCCGAGATCATGACCTTTGAAGGTCTGATCTACGATGTCGAACAAGGCGCTTCGGTCACCATCCCCTTCGAGCAAGAGCACTACGTCAAACCGCTTAAGTGGCTTCCCGATGGATCGGCTGTTCTGTGCGCAGTGCTGAGCCGCGATGCCCGCGAGATAGAGATTGTCAGCATTGCGCCAGAAACGGGCGAGATCCGCACGATCCTAAGCGAGAAATCGGAAAGCTACTTCATCTATCCGCCCAATTTTCTCTTTCGCGGTGGGCCGGACTTTCTGCTGCATCCGGACGGCCAGAGCTTCCTTTGGATCTCTGAGCGAACCGGTTTTCGCCAGATCTATCTTTATTCCATCAATGGCGAATTGATTAGGCAGCTAACCGACCATCCTTTTGAGGTGGCCACCATCGATGGCGTAGACCCTGAGAGCGGGACAATTCTCTATACCGCTCGCTCTGATCCTGACCGTCCCTATGACATTCACGTCCATTCTGTGAACGCTGAAACCGGCCAGACCACACGCCTAAGCGATGAAGAGGGACAGCATGAGATCTCGGTCTCTCCCTCGGGGCGCTTCTATATCGACAAACACTCCACCACCGCGCGTCCTCCCATCGTCGAACTCAGAGCTTCGGATGGTGAGCTGATAGAGGTTCTTAGCGTTGGCGAACGACCAATCGGGGCCGAATACGTTGCCCCGGCGCCAGAGCACTTTTCCGCGCTTGCTGCAGATGGAAAGACCGTCATTCATGGCGTGATCTTCAAGCCTTCAGGGTTTGATGCGGGCAAGAAATACCCCGTCATAAACGGCATCTACGCGGGGGGCTTCGTCAACAATGTTCCCTACAAGTTCGATGCGCGCCACCCCTATTTCGGACGCAACATGACTGAGCTCGGGTTTGTGACGGTTGTTGTCGATGCGCGCGGCACGCCGGGCCGCGGCCGCGAATTCAAAGATGTGGCGCGCCAACAATTCGGCCAGTTTGAGATCGCAGATCATGTCGCAGCCATTAAAGCCGCTGCGCAGGAACGCCCTTGGATGGACACCGAGCGTGTCGGTATCATCGGGCATTCCTATGGCGGGTATTTCGCTTTGAGGGGACTGCTGCAGGCTCCGGATTTCTTCAAAGTCGGTGTCGCCTCAGGTGTGCCCGAGAAGGATAAAGAAACCTCATCGGTCGCATCCGAAGCGTTCACAGGCCTGTTTTCGGATGGGGCAGACTTTTCAAAGATCAGCAACGCGGCAATCGCTGACAGGCTGGAAGGTCAGCTGCTGCTCGTCATCCAGACGAGCGATGTCAACACGCCTCCCCATGGCGCGATCAAGATCATCGATGCGCTGACGCAGGCCCGCAAACCCTACGACCTCATCTTGTTGCCTGGCGCCAATCACACGTTCCGCGGCTC
>JBCCJD010000019.1:0-50371 GCA_039027955.1 Pseudomonadota bacterium | reverse complement strand
GGATACCGCGACAGCACGCATACAGACGCAGGAAATCCTCAAAGCCAAAGACGGCTCGACCCGGCATGTCGGCGGTCTTTACGAAGACGAGCTGGCTAAGATCGAGGGGCACTGGCGCTACACTAAGCGCGTGTTTAAAATCGTAGCCGAATACGGCGCGTAAGGGAGCGTGATAGATGGCCAAAATCGTAATTGCCGCGCAGATTGACCTCGACCCGTCGCAGCGATCCGATGCGCTGAGCCTGGCCAAGCCGCATATTGATGCTGCGCTCGCGCAGCCGGGTTGCCTCGCTTACGATTGGAGCGCTGACGGCAATGATCCGGCCCGCGTCAACGTGTTCGAAGAATGGGAAAGCGAAGCGGCGCTCGCAGCGCATTTTGCAGGTCAAGCTTATGCCGGGATGCGCGATCACATCGGCACTTTCGGGCTCACCGGAGCGGTCAGCAAGAAATACCGGGTCGATGCCGAAAGCCCCGTTTATAACGCCGAAGGTATGGCGACAGAGGCTTTTGACTGATTATCCTTGGCGCTCTCCTTGCGGGCGGTAAAGCGCGCCGCTTCGGCAGTGACAAAGCGCACGCGCTCTATCGAGGCGAACGTTTGATTGACCGGGTGGCCGCGGCACTCAAAGCGCAGTGCGACCATGTCGTGGTGTGCGGGCGCGATGAGCCTCAATTTGTCTGCATCCCTGATCGCCCCAAACCCGGCTTAGGCCCCTTAGGCGGGCTTAATGCAGCTTTCGAATATGCCCGCCTCCACGAATGCACTCACGTCCTGACGACAGGCGTCGACATACCCAATCTTCCGCACGACATCGCGACGACGCTCAGCGGTGAAGGCGCAGCAATTGCTCAAAACCAGCCGGTGGTAGGGCTGTGGCCAGTCGCGCTGGCTCAGACACTCGATACGTTCCTGCGCGATGGAGGCCGCGCGCTTTATGGCTTTGCTGAGACCGTTGGCGCGCGCCGCATTGCAGTCGATCCGCCGCTCATGAATGTAAATGCACCAGGCGACTTGCCGCGCTAGAGTTTAAGCATCTGCTTGCCGCGGTTCTTGCCGGTGAACAGCCGCTGGAGCGTATCAGGTGCGTTTTCAAAGCCTTCCTGAACATCTTCCTGGTATTTGAGGCGGCCGTCTTGCACGAACCCTTCGAGCCGTTTGCGGATCGCGGGAAACTCACTCGCCCAGTCCAGCACAATGAACCCCGCCATCGTCCCCCGGCGGAAGACGAGGTTAAAGTAGTTCTCAGGTCCGGCGGGCAATTGGCCGGTTTCATAGCGGCTGATCCCACCGCAAATGACCACCCGCGCGCCGGTCGCGATGTTAGCGAGCATATCGTTCAAGATCGATCCGCCCACATTATCATAGATAACATCAACTCCGCGCGGGCAGTGCTCCTTGATCTGCGCTTTCACATCACCCGCTTTGTAGTCGATCGCGGCATCATAGCCCGCTTCTTTGACCAGCCATTCGCACTTTTCCGGGCCACCTGCGATCCCGACTGCGCGGCAGCCAGCAATCTTAGCGAGCTGCCCGACAACGCTCCCGGTCGCTCCCGCAGCGCCTGAGACCAGCACAGTATCGCCAGCCACCGGTTTGCCGACTTTGAACAGGCCGCAATAGGCAGTCAGCCCAGTCGTTCCGAGCACCGATAAGACGGCCGTGGGCGAAAGCTCGGTCTCGACTTTAGTCAGACCCTCGCCGTTATGCAGCAAATGCTCGGTCCAGCCGGTCGTACCGAACACCATGTCTCCAACCGCAAACTTGCCGCCATTCGAAGCGATCACTTCGCAGATACCGCCGCCGCGCATCACATCACCAATATTCATCGGTGCAACGTAATCGGCGATGTTTTCCATCCAGCCTTTCTGAGCGGGGTCAAAGCTCAGATAGCGCGTCGCCAGCAGCATCTCGCCTTCGCCAGGCTCAGCCAGCTCGGTCTCCACCAGTTTGAAATCATCCTGGGCAATCCCGCGCCCGCGCGGATGTCCGTTCAAAAGCCATTGGCGGGTCATGGTGGTCATTGCGATCTCTCCTCGACTATGTCGCGTCCTAATGCGGCTCGCTGAGCTATGCCTCCACGGACAAAAGTGTCAGTCGCCGCCCCTAGCGCTTTTGCTATGTTTGCAGCTCAACAGGAGAGAGCCGATGAACGCTGAGACTCACAAGACGTTCTGCCGTTTCTGCCATGCCAATTGCGCAATGCTGGTCGATGTCGAAGATGGTCCCGATGGTCGCAAAGTGGTTGAAGTCCGCGGTGATCCCGACGACCCCGCCTATGGCGGCTATACCTGCATGAAAGGGCGCGAACTGCCCGATTCGCACAATGCCGAGCATCGCCTGCATTACAGTCTCGTGCGCGATAAGAATGGCGAATTTCAGGAAACACCAATGCCTGAGGCGTTGGCGCACGTTGCAAGCGAACTAAGGCGCATCATCGATGAATATGGCCCGCATTCGGTCGCAGTATTCATGGGGTCAGGCGGGTTCCAGAACAGCGCGGCTATGGCAGCCTCGCTGAGCTTTGCGCAAGCGGTTGGGAGCCGCAATTTCTACACATCAGTGACGCTCGATCAGCCGGCTAAAGTGTTCACCACAGCGCGTTACGGTAAATGGAGCGCAGGTCCGAATACGTTTTCGGAAGCCGATGTCGCGATGTTTATCGGTAACAACCCGATCGTGTCGCATTACGCGCCGGTCGGCGGAGTGCCCCCTTTCAGTCCGTCAAAGCGCATCCGCGACCGTAAGAAAGAAGGGCTCAAGCTGATTGTCGCTGATCCGCGGATGAGCGATGTCTCACGGCTGGCGGATATCTATCTGCCGGTAAAGCCGGGCGAGGATCCCGCACTGCTTGCAGGAATGCTGCATGTGATCATCGATGAAGAGCTCTATGATCGCAATTTTGTGTCAGCGCATGTCGATGGGTTCGATGAACTTGCGGCTGCGGTCAAATGCTTCACTCCAACGGTGGCGGCTGAGCGCGCCGGAGTTGAAGCGGAACAATTGATCGCTGCTGCGCGGATGTTCGCAAGCGGTTCGAAAGGCTGCGCGGTTACCGGTACCGGACCGGAAATGGCGGGCAATGGCACGCTTACCGAGTATCTGGTGACATGCCTCAACACGATCTGCGCCCGGTTCAAGCAGGAAGGTGAAAAAGCCGCTATCCCGGGCGTGTTTACTGTCGCGAAAGGCGAGCGCCGAGCGCAAGTTGGCCCGCCCATCCCGATGTTTGGCGCTGAAGGAATGCCGAAGTCGCGCTTTCGCGGGCTCGGTCATCTCGGCTGGGAAATGCCGTGCAATGTCCTTGCTGATGAGATCCTGACGCCTGGCGAAGGTCAGGTGCGCGCGTTCATTTCAGTTGGCGGCAATCCGGTCGTCGGCTTTCCCGATCAAGCGAAGATGGTCCGCGCGCTCGATGATCTGGAGCTGTTTGTGCAGATCGATCCATGGCTTAGCGCGAGCGCCAAGCGCGCCGATGTCGTGCTCGCCCCATCGCAATGTCTGGAACGCGAAGACATTACGGTGCTTAGCGAATGGTGGCACGAAGAGCCTTATGCGCGCTATGTCGAAGCGGTAGCGACGCCGCCAGGCGATGTGATCGACGAATATGAGATGTTCTGGACGCTCGCGAAACATCTCGGGATCACGATGCAGCTTGCAGGCGGTCCGCTGCCGATGGATCGCAAGCCGACCAAAGAAGAATTCCTCGATCTGATGGTAACCGGTTGCCTGGTTGCGCCAAGCCAAGTGCGCAGGGACAACCAGGCAGCCGATGGCGCAGCGGTGGTTTACGAAGACAAGCATCCCACTGTCGCACCGCTGGATGAAACCGAATTCCACCGGTTCAATCTTACCGCGGGCGACATGCCAGACGAAGTGCTGCGCTATGCCGATAACGCTGCGGCGCGCGATGGCTTCGATTTCAAGCTGATCAGTCGGCGCTCGAAGACCCGCTTCAATTCGATCGGCCATCCGCTCGCCAAGCTGCAAGCGAAAACCACCACCAATCCTGCGCATATCCATCCCGATGACATGGCCCAGTTGGGTCTTGAGGAAGGCGGTCTTGTCGAGATCACTTCGCCGCATGCGACGATCTATGGCGTGGTCAAAGCGAGCGACAAGGTCCGCCGCGGCCTGGTGTCGATGGCGCACGCCTATGGCGATGCCGATGCCGGGAAAGACGATGTCCGAACGCGCGGTTCCTCGACTAACCGGTTGACCAGCGAAGTGGTCGATTACGATCCGATCACGGGGCAAAGCCTGCAAAGCGCGATCCCAGTGAAACTGGTTGCAGCCTGACTTTACTGACTGAGAACAAAGGATATCCTATGCCCGATAACCGGCGCTTCTTGCTTCAGCGTCGCCCTGATGGCGAGCCCGTTCCAGAGGATTTCGAGCTCATCACTGAGCCAACTGCAGAGCTGGCCGACGGGCAATTCCTGATCCGCAACCATTATGCATCGCTTGATCCGGCGATGCGCGGATGGATGGATCCTAGCGGGAATTACATGCCGCCAGTCCCGCTCGGCACGTCAATGCGTGCCAGCACGATCGGCATGGTCGAACAAAGCAAAGCCGAGGGCTTCGAACCGGGGCAATGGGTGATGGGCCTTAATGCGCTGGAAGACTATTCGGTCGGCGTTGCCGGCGGTTTCACTCAGCCGATCGATCCCGGTCTGGTCCCCAGCGTGACCAATTACCTCTCGATCTTCGGCGCGGTCGGCATGACGGCCTATTTCGGCCTGCTCGAAGTGTGCGAGCCCAAGGAAGGCGAGACGGTGCTCGTAACCGGCGCTGCCGGCGCTGTCGGAAGCCTCGTTGGCCAGCTTGCAAAGATCCATGGCTGCCGCGCGGTTGGCATCGCCGGTGGGCCGGAAAAATGCGCGCGTCTCACCGAGAAGTACGGATTTGATGCAGCGATCGATTACAAAGCCTATCCGCGTGGAGACGAAGCTGCTCTGACTGCCGCCATCGCTGAAGCGGCGCCGAAGGGCGTCGATGTCATCTTCGAGAATGTCGGCGGAACAATTCTTGATGCAGGGCTGATGAATCTGAACCTCTATGCGCGGGTCGGACTTTGCGGGCTGATCAGCGAATACAATTGCGACCCGGTCGGTGCACGCAATCTGTGGCAGTTGATCGTCAAACGCGCGCAGATCAGAGGCCTGTTGGTGGCGGATTATGTCGAGCGCTTTGACGAAGGCGCTGCGAAAATGGGCGAATGGGCCGCGGCCGGTAAGCTCACGATCGACGAGCACATCGATGAAGGATTGGAGCACGCTTATGACAGCTTCATGCGGCTCTTTTCAGGCGCCAACCAAGGCAAGATGATCCTGAAGATCGCCTGATCGTGAGCGATGGTAGCGCTCGCGAACTGCTGGTCCTGTCTGGCGGGCACCCTTACGAAGCGGAGCCTTTCGCTAAACTGATCGGCGCCTTGGCTGAAGCGCTCGGTAACTGGAAACTGACGCATCTGATCCATCCGGAAGCCGAGCGAGCAGTTGCCGACGGCGCCGCTGACGATGCCGACGCGCTGCTGTTCTACGATATGCCGGGCTACACCTTCGCTGATGGGGCAGTCACAGCGCGGGCGCCGAGCGAGGCGTTCAAGGCTGCCCTCACAAAACGGTTTGCTGCGGGCAAAGGCGCGGTTGCGCTACATCATGCGCTGGCAGGATGGGCGCAATGGCCCGACTGGCATGACTGGCTGGGCGGTCAATTCTTTTATCGCCCAAGCGAATGGCGCGGATTTGCCGTGCCGGATTCGGGCTATCGCCACGATGTCGAATACACCGCGCGAGTGGTACACGATCATCCGGTGACCGCCGACTTGCCTGACACCTTTCCAGTGACCGATGAGCTTTACCTTTGCCCGATTGACGAAGCCGCAGTGACGCCTTTGCTGCGAGCTGAAGGGTTCGCTTTCACCCGTGACAATTTCTATTCCGCCGCGCTGGCGGTAAGCGGAGACATGTTCAGCCGCGAAAGTTGGGACCATCCGCCCGGCTCCAATTGCATCGGGTGGGAGACGCGCGCGCTCGCTGCGCAGCTGGTCTATCTGCAATTTGGCGATGGACCTGCGACCTATTCCAACCCGCATGTGCGCCAAGCAATCGTCAATGCCCTTCGTTACACTGCAGGAGATCAGCCATGACCCGATCAGAAACCGTCACTGCCTTTATCGACCATTGGAACAAAGGCGATATGGAAGCGATGTATGCGATGTGCAGCGACGATGTCGTGTGGCACAATGTTCCGATGGAGCCGATCACCGGCAAAACCGCGATGCGCGAAG
The DNA here is from genome assembly GCA_039027955.1 of Pseudomonadota bacterium. GTDB lineage: Bacteria > Pseudomonadota > Alphaproteobacteria > Sphingomonadales > Sphingomonadaceae > Erythrobacter. Next base: position 44,075 of record JBCCJD010000019.1, on the reverse strand, counting down.
CGGTTGCTGGTTTTATGGTCAATGTTGCGAGCTGCGACTGGCAGACCCACGCGATCGCCGAAAACGGCCACACTGTCCTTACCGAGCGGGTCGATGCGTTTACGCTCAAAGACGGCCGCCGTGCTGCAATCCGGGTGATGGGCACCTTTGAGCTCAATGAAAGCGGGCTGATCAATGCCTGGCGCGACTATTTCGACATGGCCGAGTTCCAGCGCGAGTTTGCAGGCGGCTAATCCGTCATTTGCAGCAGAGACGCGTGGTCCGGGCATCCTTGCAGCACGTGCATGACCTAACACATTCGCGCATCGCATCGCGTGGGCGGCTGCGGTTAGACATCAGACGCAAGATTTCTTGGGATGGGAGCCGCCACTGTGAACAAGCCTGAAGCGATCAAAGACCGTAATGTCTTTGCGCCCGACACTCTGCTTGAACCGTGGGATTACTACCGCGCAATCCACGATGCCGGGATCGAGATAGAACCTCTCCCGGAGATGAATACATTTGTGGTTTACAGCTACGAGCTGTGTAACAATGCGAATGGTAAGCCTGAGCTGTTCTCGAATGATTTCAGCGTTTTGATGGGCCGGGAAGAAGACGAGGAAATCAACGCCATTCTGGCTGAAGGCTGGCCTGACGTGCCAACCTTGCTTACCGCCGATGCGCCGGTTCACACACGCAATCGCAAGCTTGTAAACCTCGCGTTCTCGATGAAGCGGGTCAACGCCATCGAAGAGACCATGCGGACCAAGTCGATCGCCTTGATCGAAGCGTTTGCTGATCGCGGGACTTGCGAGTTTGTCGATGAATTCGCGATTCCGCTTCCGGTATACATGATCGCTGGGCAAATCGGGCTCGATAACGACATCAAGCAGGTCAAGGACTGGTCCGATGCAGCGGTCGACCGTTTCAGCCAGATGGTCGATCATGAGCGCAAGAAGGAATGCGCCCGTTCGCTTGTGGAGTTTCAGAAGTACATGAAATCCAAGATCGATGATCGCCGTGCCAATGGCGGCGATGATCTGCTGACCGATCTGGTCGAAGCCCGGATCGAAGGCGAAACCCCGCTCACAGACCCTGAAATCATGTCAATCATGCAGCAATTCATGGTGGCAGGGAACGAGACCACAACTTCGACTTTGGCAGGCGGGCTGCTGCAACTGATCCGCAATCCGGAACAGATGGAAAAGGCGAAAGCTGCCGCGGGCGGGCGCAATCCGAAGGTCATCATGAATCTCGTTGAAGAAGCGCTGCGCTATGAAACGCCGACTTCAGGGATGTGGCGCATCGTCAAACAGGACACGCAATTGGGCGATACCGAACTGCCGGCCGGATCAATCCTGCAATTGCGCTATGCGGCAGCCAACCGCGATCCCAACAAGTTCGAAAACCCTGATATGTTCGATATCGAGCGGACCAACGCACGCGCGCATGTCGCCTTTGGCAAAGGCCCGCATATGTGTGTCGGCAATATGCTGAGCCGCAAGGAAATGCTGGTGGCGTTTGATGAGTTACTCGAACGGCTCGATAACTTTGAAGTGGCTGATGAAGACGGGATCGAAATCCTACAGAATATCCTGCTGCGCGGAGTCATCCGTTTGCCGATAAGCTTTACAAGGAAAGCCGCGTGAATTTTGATCTGTCTGATGAGCAGGAGATGTTCCGGGCGAGCGTTGCACGTTTTGCTGCGCCGATTGATGTCGAGGCCCGTCGTAAGCTGCGGCTGTCGCAAAGCGGGTATGACAAAGCCCGCTGGAGCGAGCTTGCCGAACTTGGTTTGATTGCGCTTGCAGCCGATGAAGAGGCTGGCGGCATGGGCGGTTCTGCAGTTGATCTGGCGCTTGTGGCAGAAGCGATCGGCCAGGCAAACTCGCCCGATCCTTGGCTTGAGCTAGGCGTGCTGCCAGCGCTGCTGCTGCAACGCGGCAAAGCGACCGAGACGCTTGGAGAGGTCTTGTCCGGTAGCGAAATCGTGAGCTTTGCTTGGGCCGAGCGCGCGCAGCGCTACAGTCTGACGGCCAAGCACATGCAAGCCGATGGCATTGCAGACGCGGTAACTCTGACCGGCGAGAAGACTTTTGTGATGGGCGCGCTGCTGGCCGACCATTTCCTCGTCACCGCATCGCACGAAGGTGCAACCGGTTGCTTTCTAGTGCCGCGCACTGCCGCAGGGGTGGAAGTGCGGGCGTATCGGTTAACCGATGGAAGCATTGCCGGCGAGCTCAAACTGACCCGCGCAAAGCCTTCAGCGAAGCTTGAATTGAGCTCCGATGATCTGGCGGCAATCGCCAGCGATATGCACTTGTATGCCAGCGCTGAGATGGTGGGCCTTGGGCAGCGGCTGCTTGATGACACGCTTGGCTATGTCAAGGAGCGCGAGCAATTCGGAGTGGCGATTGGCAGCTTCCAGGCGCTGCAACACCGCCTCGTCGATGCTTATGCGCGGATCGAACAGGCCCGCTCGATGCTTTATCGTGCGGCGCTGACAGACCGCACTCATCCGCATGAATGGAGCCGCGCGGCGGCAGGAGCCAAGGCCTTTATCAGTGAAAACGTCGATGCGGTCGCTCGCGAAGCAGTGCAGATGCATGGCGGAATGGGGATCACGGACGAGCTTGCCATTGGCCATGCGATGAAGCGCGTATTGGTGCTGTCGCGGCTGTTCGGCGATACCGACACTGTGCTGGCCGAATACGCTCTGGCCGCTTGAGGATACGCATTATGGGCGAGAAGATCGATCCCGACCTGTGGAGCGATGATGCTGAACCGCATCTGATTGGCGGGCGGCTCGCATCAGGCGAAGTCGTCTTTCCAATGCCGGAAGGCGATGCGGCAAATGGTGTCGAACCCTACCGGCTGTCGCGCCATGGCCGATTGTGGTCATGGACCACGCAAGGCTTCTTGCCCAAGGAACCTTACGAGGGTCCAGGCAGCAATGAAGGGCCTGATGGCGAGCCGAGCCCGCCAGACTTCGTGCCTTTCCTGTTGGGCTATGTTGAATTGCCCGGCGAAGTGATTGTCGAAAGCAGGATCGTCGATGCAAGGCTGGAAGACCTGCAGCTGAACCTGCCGGTCGAGTTTTGCATTGTGCCGTTCAATGATCGCTACGACACCTATGCCTATCGCCCGATCACTCAAGCCGAGGAGCAGGCCGCATGAGCGAGAATGTCTACATCATCGGCGCTGGCATCCACCCTTTTGGGCGTACAGAGGAACGCTCAGGCCGCGAACAAGGCGTTTATGCGGTGCGCGAAGCCATGGCGGATGCAGGGCTTGAGTGGTCCGATATCGAATGCGCCTATGGCGGGTCGGCTGCAGCCGGTAACGCTGATATCATGGTCAATGAGCTTGGCCTGACGAGCCTGCCCTTCACCAATGTCGCTAATGGCTGCGCTACGGGAGGCAGCGCGCTGGTCGCAGCGCAGCAAGCCATCGCTAGCGGGATGTATGACCTTGCGCTGGCGGTCGGGTTTGACAAGCATCCGCGCGGCGCATTCAACGCAAAGCCGTCTGACTACGGCCTTCCTGAATGGTATGGCCAAACCGGCATGATGCTGACCACTCAGTTCTTCGCACTCAAGATCCAGCGTTACATGCAGCTTTATGGGATTAGCCGCGAAGCGCTCGGCCGTGTGGCCGAAAAGGCGTTCCGCAACGGTGCGAAGACACCGCATGCCTGGCGCCGCAGCGAGATTGATCTCGAAACGATCATGAATGCACCAATGATCAATGATCCGCTGACCAAGCTTATGTTCTGCGCGCCTGCTGAAGGCGGCGTTGCCTTGATCCTTGCAAGCGAGAAGAAAGCGAAGGAACTGGGCGCGCTTGGGCCTGGCAAATCCACTAAGATCGCCAGTATCGCTGTACGCACTCGCCCGCCTGACAGTTTTGAAGTGTTTCAGCCGGGCGTCAGCATCAAAGAAGGCGGAAAGCCTACTATGCTTGCGTCAAAGGCCGCTTTCGAAGGGGCAGGCATCGGCCCGCAAGACATTGACGTGGCGCAATTGCAGGACACCGAAAGCGGCGCTGAAATAATGCACATGGCTGAGAACGGGTTCTGCCAGGATGGCGAACAAGAAGAATGGCTCGCTAACGGCTGGTCAGACATCGGCGGCAAACTGCCGATCAACACCGATGGCGGCTGTCTTGCCTGCGGAGAGCCAATCGGCGCATCTGGCCTCAGACAGGTCTATGAAAATGTTGAGCAATTGCGCGGGCGCGCCGGGGAGCGGCAAGTCCCGAACGCGCCTAAGATCGGTTATAGCCATGTCTACGGCGCACCGGGTCTTTCGGCTGTGGCAATCTTGGAGCGGTAAATGGGCAAGATGGACGGTAAGGTCGCGCTTGTTACAGGCGGCGCTGAAGGGATCGGCGCGACAGTCGCACGGTTGATTGTGGCTGAAGGCGGCCAAGTGCTGCTGTGTGATGTACAGATCGATAAAGCACAGGCGCTAGCAGACGAGCTCGGCGATAGCGCTGCTGCATTCGAGCTTGATGTGCGCGATCTGGAACGCTGGCATAGCGCGGTCAAGGCAGCGCAAGACCATTTCGGCAAGCTCAATGTCCTGTGCAATATCGCTGGCATCTCCGAACCGGGGATTGTGACTGATCTCGATCTCGATAGCTGGCAGCGCACGATCGATATCAACCTTAGCGGCCCGTTCTACGGCTGCCGCGCCGCCATCCCGGCGATGGAAGCAAGCGGAGAGCCGGGCGCAATCGTCAATATCGGCTCGATGATCGCGCTGCGTGCGGCGGCCTTTGTCGCAGCTTACAGCGCGTCCAAAGCGGGCTTGTTAGGGCTGACCCGCTCAGTCGCGCTCGATCTTGCTGAACGAGGCCTGCCGATCAGAGTCAATATGGTCCATCCCGGCGCAATCCGCACTCCGATGATGGAACGCTATCTGCAATCAGGCGCCGATACGCCGGAAAACATCGAAGCAGGCTTTGCCGCCACGCACCCGATGAACCGGATCGGCGAACCTGAAGAAGTCGCGAAAGCGGTGGTGTTCCTTGCCAGCGACGACGCAAGTTTTACCACCGGCTGCGACTTCACCGTGGACGGTGGCGGATCGATCAGGAGCTAAGCCGATGGATATGCCAACCAGCACTCAAGCGCTCACCCGGATCGATGCGCATTTCATCATTGGCGGAAAGTATCACGATATGGACACTCCGCGGATCGAAATCCTCAAATTGCTGGCTGAGCATCCGCATATTCGCACGACAGTCGCATGCGATTATTCAGGGCTTGAGCGGCTCGATCAATGCCGCTTTCTCGTGACTTACACGGTCGATGAGATCCCGACAAAGGAGCAAACTGAACAGATCAGAGCGTGGCTGGAAAATGGTGGCAAGTGGCTCGCGCTGCATGGCACCAATTCGATCCTTGCGTTCACCGAGGAAGGCTTGGTCGATGCGCCCAAAGACACTTCGGGCGTGATGGAATTGCTCGGCACTCAGTTCAAAGCGCATCCGCCGATCGGCCCGTTCGAGGTCGAGGTACTCGACAGCGAGCATGAACTGTCGCGCGGCATCAGCAATTTTGAAGTTGTTGATGAACTTTACATCACGGAAATAACTAACGATATCAATGTCCTGATGCAGACAACTTTCGAAGGCGAGGCGACCGGATTTGTCGATGCCGATTGGCCCGAGACAAAAGTGCCGATCCTTTACACGCGTAATGTCGGCAAAGGCGAAATCGTTTATAACATCCTCGGCCATTGCCGTGGGCATTATGACTTGCCTGGAATGCAGGACTTCTATCCGCATAAAGAAATGTGCGCATGGAATTATGATGTATATTATGATTTGCTGCGTCGCGCGATCGGCTGGGCCATGCGCGACGATGCTTTAGGCGATAGCTAAAGGACGCACACCGCCATGGATATGGAATTCTCAGCTGCCGACATCGCCTTCCGTGAGGAAGTGCGCGATTTTCTGGCGGAAAACCTGCCTGATAGACTGCGCGATGGCGCGCGGCGCACACCAGGCGTATTTGTCGAGCCTGATATCGGGATGGAATGGCATCGGATCCTGTTCGAAAAAGGCTGGGTGGCGCCGCACTGGCCCGAACAAGACGGCGGGACGGGGTGGACCCCCACTCAAAAGTTCATCTTCGAGAAGGAATGCGCACTTGCCGGGGCACCATCGCTTGCGATCCTTGGCCTGCGGCTCGTCGGCCCGGTGATCTGCGAGTTCGGCACGCCGGAACAAAAGGCGCGGTTCCTGCCGCGTATCCTCTCAGGTGAGGATTATTGGTGTCAGGGTTATTCAGAGCCTGGCTCAGGCTCGGACCTCGCTTCGCTTAAGACGTCAGCGCGGCTGGAAGACGGTCAGTACATCGTCAATGGTTCAAAGACTTGGACGACCCATGCGCATCACGCCAACTGGATCTTCGCGCTCGTGCGGACTGATCCCAATGTGAAGAAGCAAGCCGGGATCAGTTTCCTACTCCTGCCGATGGATCAAGACGGGATTGAAGTCACACCGATCCACTCGATGTCTGGCGATCATGAAGTCAACACCGTGTTCTTCACCGATGCGAAGACACCTGAAGCCAATCGCATTGGCGAAGAAGGTGCAGGCTGGGCCATTGCCAAGTTCCTGCTTGAGAATGAGCGTGGCGGCTCATGCTATGCACCGCGGCTGATCCAAAGCATCGATCGGCTTAAAGAGCTGGCCGAGACTCAGCCCTCCGGCGTAAATGGCGCGATTGCGCATGATGCCCGCTTCCGCGATCGGCTCGCCCGGGCGAAGCTTGAAGCCGAAGCGCTCGAAGTCACCGAATTGCGCATTCTGGCAGAGCTCGCCAAAGGGCGGGCACCTGGTCCACAAACCTCGCTGGTGAAGCTGCTTGGTTCAAATATCGGACAGCAAGTGGACACATTGCGGCTTGAGCTGCTCGGGCCAGATGCATTGCAATTACCGCTTGAGCGGCCGCTTTATGGCAATGAAGCGCCAGAACCGATTGGAAGCGAACTCGCTCAGACGGCGATGGGGCGGTACTTGAACAATCGCGCAGCGACAATCTTTGGCGGATCTGACGAGGTGCAAAAGAACATCATCGCTAAGACCGTTCTGGGTCTTTGAGCGGGCAGACAGGGGCAAACCATGGATGTATCAAAGCTGATGTTCCGCGAAGGTCTGATGGAAGGCCAACGCATCCTTGTAACCGGCGGAGGCACAGGCCTTGGCAAAGAAATGTCAGAAGCCTTCCTGAAGCTTGGCGCGACAGTCTACATTTGCGGGCGGCGGCAGAACAAGCTCGATGAATGCGTTGCAGAGCTGACAGGCAAACATGGCGGGGCAATCACCGGCTATGCTTGCGACATCCGCGATCCAGACGCGATCCATGAAATGGTCGACAAGATCTGGGCCGATGGCGGGGCGCTGAGCGGTGTCGTCAACAATGCCGCGGGCAATTTCATCAGCCGCACTGAAGACCTCTCGGTAAACGCTTTCAACGCCATTTCCGACATCGTCTTTCGCGGCACTTTCTATGTAACGCTCGACATCGGCAAGCGCCTGATCGCGGAGAAAAAGCAGGCCAGCTTCCTTTCCATCCTCACCACTTGGGTCTGGTCTGGCAGTGCGTTTGTCGTGCCTTCTGCTATGTCAAAAACCGCAATTCACGCCATGACTCAAAGCCTTGCAACCGAATGGGGGCGATACGGTCTGCGCTTCAACGCGATCAATCCGGGCCTCTTTCCGACCAAAGGTATGAGCGCGCGGCTTCATCCAGGCGGCAGCGGCGGCAATTCGGGCAACAACCTCAATCCCATGGGGCGCGCGGGCGAAATGCACGAGCTAGCTAACTTGGCGGTGTTCCTGATGGGACCAGGGGCGGAGTATGTGAACGGGCAAACGCTCGCGATTGATGGTGCCGGCTACCAGGCGAATGGCGGAACATTCTACCCCATGCTTGAAGGGCTTGGCGATGCCGAATGGGAGCAGATGCGCGCGATGATCAAAGGCACCAACGCTAAGGACAAGGCCGACAGAGCCACAGGTTAGGCAGTCGCCTCATCCGCCAGTCTTTGCGCGGTTTTGTAATCAGGTTTACCGTTGTTGAGGCGCAACGATCCCTCGGTGAAGAGGTAAAGTCGGGGAATTTTGTATCCCGCTAATGCCTCTCGAGCCGCTGTGTCGAGTTCTTCTTCAAGCCCGTCAGCGGTGTCTTCAGGCTCAACTACGGCGACGATCTTCCGGCCAAAACGCGGATCTGGCAGACTCACGATGCGCACATCGTGAACGCGCTTGTGTTCCAAGAGAACGGCTTCAACCTCTTCAGGGAAGACTTTCTCACCGCCAGTGTTGATGCACATATTGTCGCGCCCGATAAACTCCATGCTGCCGTCCGCTGCCCAACGCGCGCGATCGCCGGTCATCAGCCAGCGCCTGCCATCGATAAGCGGGAAGGTACGGGCGTTTTTCTCATCTTCGCCAAGATAGCCAAGCGGTAATGGACCGGTTCGCGCGACAATTCCCACGCCGTCCTGGCCAGGCGGAATTTCGTTCAGCTCTTCATCGAACAGCTTTACTTCGCGATCGGCCATCGCCTGAAATTTGCCGCCGCCGGTCGAGCCCATCGCGGTGGTAATCACCAGCGCGGTGCCGGAGCTTTCAGAGGAGCCAAGCGCGTCAATGACGATAAGGCTCTTGTTGTGCGCGATCAGGCGCTGTTTGAGACTGTCGGAGAAGACCGCGCCCGAGCTTGTGATCATCCGCAGGCTGGCAATGAGTTCGCTTGCATCCTCACGCGCATCAAGCGTGTCAGCGAGTGGAAGCGCAAAGGCGTCCCCGACGATAAAGAGGTTCTTCGCCCCCAGTCGGCGGGTCTCTTCAAGCGCGAGCTCAGCGTCGAACTTCTCAGCGGGCAATAGCGCAAGCGTGCCGCCTTTGAGCAGATGGATCACCGCATTGAATTGGCCGGCACCATGCATGAGCGGTGAAAGCAACAATTGCGGCGAATTCGACCCCGGATGATCAAGCCCGATCGTGGCTGCTTCGCTCGCCTGTTCTTCAAGCGAACCTGCCACAAACGGCGGCTGACCCATCCCGCGCTGCCAGGTCGAGATGCTGAAGGCAGCCCAAGCGTTGGCCATGGGCCACATCACGGCTTTCGGCATGCCGGTGGTGCCGCCAGTCGCCGTCAAAAAGAGCGCCTCTGGGTCATCGTTGACTGCAAAGTCAGACGGAATGTCGCTTTCCGTAAGCTCTGCCCATTGCGCTCCACTCACATCAACGAGAAGCGAGCCTTGCGGCATCGCCGCTGCCGCAATCTCAGCAAAATCGCTCTCGACAAACAGCAATTTAAGATCAAACCGCGCGAAGATGTCAGCAAGCTCGCGATCTTTGTAGCGGTAATTGACATTGACGGGGACGAGCCCCGCTTTGATGCAGCCGAAGTATGCCATGAGATATTCAGGCGTGTTACGCTGCATTTGTCCGGCGATGGCGCCGGGTTGCAGCCCACGTGCGATGAGCCCGGCTGCAATCCTGTCCGTTTTCTCGTCGAGTTCGCCCCAAGTGATGACCGTCTCGCCATGGAGCAATGCTGGCCTCTCAGGCTCGATCTTCGCTGCCAAAGCCTTCAGAGCGAAGCCGAAATTTTCACCCATCCAAGTCAACTGCCGTGCTCCTTTCTGAGTACTCCGACGTAACCAGCGCTTGAGACCAATTCCCCTACGTAAAGTATGAGGCGATTTACGAAAAATGCGGTAATGTGCCGATTCGGAGAGGTTGAGAGAGGGAGCTAAGCCGAAAATGGCTACAAATGTTGTCGAATTGCGCGTTCCGCAAGGGCGCGAAGTCCTTGAACAATTGCTCGCATCCGTGACGATCACATGTCCTGAAGACATTCATGACGCCGCTGTAAACCTTGCCCGCATTGCGCAAGAGCGCGGAATGCAGGTTGCGGTGTGCGATGACATCTCTTCGAAAGAACCGATGGTCGATGCCGATGGCACGATCCTCAATGCCGATGTTTTCCGGTGGCTCGATGAAGGTGCACGCTGGTGGGAAGACCATAGACTTGCGCTTCATTCACCGCTCCCACGAGCTTGCCGTTATGAAAGCGAGCCGTTCTGGGTGAACCGTCACGGTTTCAACACACATTGGCGCAATTCCTATCTCGAAGAGATCGATCTTGCAGACTTTGAGAAACGGTCTTTGTGCAAGGCCGCGATTGTGGTCCCGGTGCATCTGCCGTTCGGACAGATTTCCGCGAGCAGCTTCATCAGCATGCAAAGGGATCAGGAAGACCTAAGCGAAGAATTCGCCGAGTACGGACATCTCTTTGCGCAACTGGTTCGCCGTTTCGTCGCGGGCTATGTGCAAGCGATCCGGACTAAACGGCGCATCCCTTCCGACTGCGTGCTTTCAAAGCGTGAAGTCGAATGCCTGCGCTGGGCCGCAATCGGCAAGACTGACAAGGAAATCAGCATGATCCTTGACCGCAGCCATGCCACCATTCGCTACCACATTCATCGCGCAGGCGAGAAACTCGACAGCGTAAACCGTGCGCAGACGATCTTTAAAGCGGGCCAGCTCGGGTATCTCGGCGCGAGCGATTGAACTCGCCAATGGCGACATTGGATACCGATCGATCAGCCTAGCTTGCGCAGCGGCTCGGTGCCGTCCCAGTCCTCGCCCGCTTGCTTGATCATCGCAAACAGATCCGGGCCGCCAGCTCCTTGTTGAAGAATCTCGATGAGCCCGCCCGGGCCTGAGCCGGGGTCGACATAAATCACCCGGCTATCGCCCAGCGCGCCTTCGATAACGATTGTCGCGCCGGCCTCTTCTGACACCCGATACGCATCTGCGATGTCGTCAACGAGTAGGCAGACGTGATGAAGCCCGCCAGCAAGCCCATCGGCGTATTCGCCGCGATAGATCGAGGGATGGTTATCGCACGGACGGATCAATTCAATTTGCAGCTCGCCCCAATAGGCAAGTGCAAGATCGAACGCGGCATCAGTCGGCTCGCCTTTGTACTTCATCCCTTCAAGGTGGATGCCTTCCATCAGAAAGAAGGGCCCCACCCCCATGATCTTGGTCCAGTGCTCGACAGCCGCATCGAAATCTTGCGGCACGAACGCGAGCTGCATGACTTCGCCGAGCGCGCTGAATGTGCGGGCTGACTTGTTTACAGAAACCACTTCGCCTCTCCAATCCGCTAGGGTAACTTCGAGCCAAAGTGTGTGATATTGAACGCAGCCAACACTGCGCAAATTGCGAGGAAAACGGGATACGTCATGAACGAGATCAAGGATATCGCCCGCGAGGATCGTTGTCCGGGCATCACTTATACGGATATGCTTAACGGCGATACGCGTCGCCCGCCGGATTATCTGTTTGAAGAGACCAATCTCGACATGGGTGATGACCCGCTGCCGGTAGATGCCTACATCTCCGAGGATTACGCGCGGCTCGAGCGCGAGAAGATGTGGCCGAATGTGTGGCAGTTTGCCGCGCGCGAAGACGAAATGCCAGATCCCGGCGATACGGTGGTCTACGAGATCAACGACAAGAGCTTTTTGCTGATCCGGCAAAAGGACGGCAGCGTCAAAGCGTTCTATAATGCCTGCCTTCACCGCGGGCGCAAACTGCGCACAGAATGTGGGCCATCGATCCAGCTACGTTGCCCGTTTCATGGCTTTACCTGGCGCAATGACGGCTCTTTGAAGGAAATCCCAAGCGAATGGGACTTCAAGCATCTCAAAGAAAAGAACATGGATTTGCCAGAGGCGCGGGTCGAGCTTTGGCAGGGCTTTGTGATGCTTACTGAAAACCACGACCTGCCCGACTTCAAGACCTGGCTCGGTCCGGCAGCAGAGCATTATGAGCGTTACGATTTTGAGAATCGCTATACCGGGATGTGGGTCCAGAAGAAGTTTCCTTCGAACTGGAAAGCCACAGCCGAAGCTTTCATGGAAGCCTGGCATTCGATCACTACGCACCCTCAGCTTCTTGCCTTCTTAGGTGATGCTAACACGCGCTACGATCTGATCGGCGACCATTTCAACCGCGCGATCACGCCTTCAGGTGTTCTTAGCCCGCACATCAAAGGCAAGGACTCAAACTACGTCCTGCAAAAGATGAATGAGTTTTCTGGCGGAGCAGACGCGGAAACCAATCGGCGTTTCGCGGCGGGCGACGATGAAGAGGCACATGAGTTCGATGCAGCTGATCCGCTGGCAGCGCGGCATGTGCTCGCTGAAGCCGGACGACAGGGCTTCACGCAGCAATACGGCTATGACTATTCGGACGCGTCCGACAGCGAAATTCTCGACAATTTCACCTACAATATCTTTCCCAATTTCGCGCCTTGGATCGGCTTTCTTCCGACGCTGGTTTACCGCTGGCTGCCAGGCAAGACCTGCGACGAATCGATCATGGAAATCCGGCTGCTGTTCCCCACTCCAAAGGGCGAAAAGAGGCCGAGAGCAGTCGAGATGTATTACATCCCGGATGATGAGCCGTTCTCCTCGGCTGCGCACCTGATGGGGCCGCAGCTGGCCAATGTGTTCGAGCAGGACATGGCTAACCTGCCCTATGTCCAAGAGGGCATGAAAACCATGAAGAACGGGGTGATGGAGCTGGGCACCTATCAGGAAAGCCGCGTTCGTCACTTCCATCAGACCATGCAGAAATACTTCCACGGCGAATTGCCGGCTGGTCCAGCAGCGCTTGATCGCGACACAGAGGTACAGGAAGCCGCTGAGTGAGCCTCAGCGCTGACCTTAACGGTCGCACAGCACTGATCACAGGGGCTTCGTCGGGGCTAGGGGCGCGTTTTGCGCGCGTCCTTGCGGCTAATGGTGCGCGTGTGGCACTGGGCGCCCGGCGCAAGGATCGCCTTGAAGCGCTTGCGCATGAGATCGGTGACAGCGCAGCCGCGATTACGCTCGATGTCGCTCGCGAGGCTGATATCATTGCTGGTTTTGACGCTGCAGAAGCTGCCTTGGGTCCGATCAATACTGTTATCGCTAATGCGGGTGTTGATGGCGCTGGGATGATGACACAGATTTCCGAAGACGAAATCGAGCGCACGCTTTCGATCAACCTCAAAGGCGCGATCCTGACTGCGCGTGAAGGCGCAAAGCGGATGATCTCTGAAGGCACGCTGCATGGGCGGATTGTGATGGTCGCATCGATCACAGCGTTCGAACCATCGCCCGGTCTGGTTGCATATGCCGCGAGCAAGGCCGGCGTCGTCCAAGCGATGCGCAGCATGGCGCGAGAATGGGCTCGTTATGGGATCTGCGTAAACACGATTTCGCCAGGCTATATCCGCACCGATATCAATGATGATTGGTTTGCGACCGAAGCGGGCCAGAAACAGATCGCGCGGTTTCCCAAACGCCGCCTGATGGCGGAGGAAGCGCTGGATGGACCTGTGCTGTTTCTGTGTTCACACGCAGCCGAATTCGTGACTGGCTCGGACTTCGTGCTGGATGACGGTCAGACACTGTAGATAGCGCTGCCGCTTTGCAGCTTAAGCGCGCTTGGCCATTGCACTTGCCTGCTATTGCGGGACGACCGGCTCCCATAACTGGATCGGATTGCCTTCCGGATCGGCGAGCGTTGCAAACCTGCCATTGGGATAGCTTTCGGCATCGATAGTCACTTCGATGCCCTCACTGCGCAATTGCTCAGCAAAGCCGTCAAGGTCAGCTACACGCAGATTGAGCATCCAGTTCTTGCCTTGCGGGATCATGCCGTCTGCGCCTTTGGGAAAGGGTGCAACAATAGTCGGGCCAGCCTCCTGGACCCAGGGAACATCGTCATAGCTTTGCGGGACCGGGTTAATGCCAAGATGGCGCTCATACCACTGGGATAATGCCGCAGCATCGTCAGCCACGAAGAAAAACCCGCCAATGCCAAGCGCTGTATGTCGTTCCATTTTAGTCTCCTCACCATGGCCGTCAGCAAGCGCCAGCGCGGGTGTGATGGCAAATCCTAACATCATCGCGAGTTTAAGCACGGATTTTAGCACGATCTGGCTCCCTTGCGCCGTGGAGCAATGCCGCGAGGCGCACAAGCAAGCAATCACCCGTTTGGATGAAACCTTCGGCTTCAGGCCTCCGACGCGACTTCAGCGGCATCGAAATAGTGAATTCTCAGATCTTTGAGCAAATTGCCTTCGAAAGTGCCAGCCTCACAGACGGTTTGCGAAAAGCGCCGCCCGGTCTTTTTAGACGTCATAGTAAGCCGCACCACAGCCAACACCCATTCCTTGCCGCCAGCAATCTCCAGCGTCTCGGCTTCAGGGTCAGCCCAGGTGCCCATGACCGCAGGATAGAGGCGCTCGAACGCATCTTTGCCGCGCCAAGCGCCGCCATAAGGCAAAGCATCAGCTTCATAGATCGTGAAATCATCAGTCACGAAGGCAGCGAGATCATCCCAGCGGCCATCGCGCGCGGCGGCGTAGACTTCGCCTAGAATACGCGCGCGATCATCTGGCGGAAGCGGCTCTGCTGTCGCCATCTGCCAATCTCACTCGATCGTTCCGATCAGATCGCCGACTTTGTAGACCGCACCTTCCTCTCCGGTTGGACGGATGGTGCCGGACGCCTGCGCTTCGATCTCAGTCGTCGATTTGTCGGTTTCGACCGTGTAGATGATTTCACCCTTCTCGACCTGCTCGCCATCGCCGAACATCCATTCGGTCAAGGTCATTTCGGTAGCGCTCATGCCGAGCTTGGGAATACGGATTTCTTCAGCCAAAAGTGCCCCCTTTAGTGCTTACCAACGCTCGCTTTGATCTGTTCGACGATTTCGGGCTTGGTCGGGATCCAGGCCTGCTCAAGATGCGTCGCAAATGGCACTGCAGCAAAGGTCCCGCCGATCCTGCGAACCGGGCCTTTCAAATTGTCCCAGCACTTTTCCTGGATGTTTGCCGCAAGTTCAGCACCTGTACCAAACGGACGGACCGCTTCATGCAAAGTCAACGCGCGACCGGTTTTGTTGACGCTCGCCAGCACCGTCTCTTCATCATACGGCGCGATCGTGCGCAGATCGACGACTTCAACGCTAATGCCCTCTTTTTCCAGCTCACCGGCAACTTCGAGCGCATCGAGCACGGTGCGGCCATAGGTGATCAGGGATATGTCTGAACCTTCTTTAGGCACAGCCGCTTTGCCTAGCGGCACACGATAACCTTCCCCAGGGTCTTCGCTCTTGAGGCCGTAGCACAGGATATTCTCGATAAAGACCACCGGATCATTGGCATCGATCGCTGCGCGCATCAGCCCGCGCGCATCTGCAGCGTTCGACGGCGTCACCACATGCATTCCGGCAACATGCGCAAACCAAGCCTCCAGCATGTCCGAATGCTGGCCGCCAAAGCCAACGCCGACGCCAGTCGTGGTGCGGATCACGATCGGACACGGGGTCTGACCGCCTGACATGTAGCGCAGTTTCGCGGCATGATTGACAATCTGGTCCATGCACACGCCGACAAAGTTCATCAGCATGATCTCGGCAATCGGACGCTGCCCGGCAAGCGCTGCACCGACGGCTGCGCCGATGATCGCAGTTTCGGATATAGGCGTCGCACGGATGCGATGCTCGCCATATTTCTCAGTCAGCCCGGAAGTGACTTTGAAGACGCCGCCGCCTTGCTTAGCCGAAACGTCTTCGCCCAAGCAAAACACCCCGTCATCGTCAGCCATTGCCTCATCGATGGCCTTGTTGAGGGCCTCCGTCATGGTGATTGCGGCCATGCTCAACTCACCTCCTCAAGCACGTCTTTGTAAATCTCATCGGTGTCGGGCAGCGGCGCGTCGAGCGCATGCTGGACCGCCGCGTCAATCTCAGCGTCGATGTCGGCGACGATTCTGTCGAGTTCCTCTTCGGTAAACTGTCGCTCCAGCATCACTGCACGCAGCTTTGGCAGCGGATCTTCGGCCTGCATTTCTTCAAGATGGTCAGGCGGCATGTAGGAGAAATCCGCGCCGAAGAAGTGACCCATCATGCGGTAACACATCGCTTCGACCAAAGTCGGCCCTTCGCCCGCACGAGCGCGATCAACCGCTTCCTGAACCGCAGGGTACAGCGCGTTTACATCATTCCCGTCAACCCGCACGCCTGTCATGCCATAGCCGGCCGCACGACTTGCAATGCTGTCGCTGTCGGTGTGGTCAGCAAAAGCGGTGTGCTCGCCATAGCGATTGTTCTGGCACAGGAAGACAACCGGCAGCTTGTAAAGCTGGGCCATATTCATCGCTTCGTGGAAGCCGCCAATATTGGCAGCCCCATCACCAAAGCTCACCAGCGTGACCTTCCCATCGCCATTGTTCTGGCTCGCCATTGCAAGGCCGTTAGCGATCGGAAGCCCTGAGCCGACGACGCCCGTTGTCACCATGATCCCTGTATCAGGATCAGTGATGTGCATCGTGCCGCCTTTGCCTTTGCACGTCCCGGTCGCTTTGCCGAGGCATTCGCCCCACCACTTTTCCATGGGAATGCCCTTGGCGGTTTGCTCTCCCTGCCCGCGATACGTGCACACGACGTAATCATCGTCTGCCAGCGCTGCCATCGCTGCAGCAGAGACCAGTTCCTGGCCGCGCACGCAGTAATACATCACTGCAACCTTGCCTTGCATCAGCAGCTCGCGGAACTTCTCGTCCGTGCGGTTCACCTTCATCGTGCGGGTGTAGATATCGAGCAGTTTGTCGCGATCGATTTCAGCCATGGGTTGAGGCCCTTCTTTGTCTTGGTACGAGTGCTTAGAACTGGACGCGCTGGGTGAACCCGCCGTCGACCACTATGTTTGCGCCAGTCATGTAAGGGACAGCCGGGCTGGCAGTGAAAACGATCGCATTGGCAACTTCGGTGTCTTTGCCGAACCGCCCCATCGGCATCTTGGCCAATGTCGCATCATGCAATTCAGGCATCATGCCTTTGATCGCTTCCCAGTTGCCGCCCGGATAATAAATCGCGCCAGGCGAGACTGTATTCACCCGAATGCCATGCGGAGCGAGCGCTTGGCTAAGCTGCGAACCATAGGTGATGAGCGCGGCTTTCATCGCGTTAAAGGCTTGCGGCGCGATGAAGGTCTCAAGCGCAGCGGTCGAACTCATGAAAAGGATCGAGCCGGTCTCGCTTTCAGCAAGCATCGGGGTAAGCGCTTCGACGCCGTGAACTGCGCCCATCATGTCCATGTCGAGCGCGTTCTGCCAATCGGCGGTGCCGCCAGTGCCTGAAGATGACGCGGTATGGATGAAGATGTCACACCCGCCAAGCTCGCCAGCAGCTTTGGTAAGCCATTCCTTGTAAGCATCGCCCCCGCTCGCCATGTCGAACACTTCAGCGAAGACCTTGCCGGGCCCTGCGGCTTCGATTTCAGCGGTTGCGGCTTCGATCTTGTCTTCTTTACGACTGAAGAACGCGACATCTGCCCCTTCGGCAGCGAACAGTTTGAGCGATGCAAGGCCAAGCCCATGCGCACCGCCGTTCATAATGACTTTCTTGCCGGTAAGTCCCAGATCCATCGCTCATTCCTCCCGCAGATTTGATTATGCAAAAAGGGATAGCGGAGCACTGCCCCGCCGCGCACTCGTCAAAAGTGGGGGGACACGCTCAAGCAGGGACGCTTTAGAAAGAAGAGAATGGTGCTGCTGGAGAGAATTGAACTCTCGGCCTCACCCTTACCAAGGGTGCGCTCTACCACTGAGCTACAGCAGCGCCGGGAAGACGCGCGCCTATCAATGCGGCACGCCTGATTGTCAAGCCAAGCTTGAACGCCAAGGCGCTTACAGGCAACGTCTTTCGCATGAATGAAAACGACCGCAAGAAAATGTCGCAGCCAGTCACGAAAGAAGAGCGGCTTGCAGCTAAGCTGCGCGAGAACCTGCGCCGCAGGAAAGCGCAAGGACGTGAAATGCGCGAATCAAACGAGAACAGGGTTCCCAAGACAGACCCCGATGTTTAACGCGCACGCTCTTGCTTTTGTGGGCTGCACCGTGTGCCCCTTCCGCCTAGATGGTGTCCCGGTAGGCGCCGGGCAAAACGGTGGAAGGAGCGAGCGGCCCGGTCATCCGGAGATAAGATGCCGAAACTCATTCTCATCCGCCACGGCCAGAGCCAGTGGAACCTCGAAAACCGCTTTACGGGTTGGTGGGACGTGGATCTCACCGACAAAGGGGTGGCCGAAGCCAAAGCCGCTGGCGCGCTGATGAAACACAAGGGCGTCTTGCCCACACGGTGTTTCACTTCCTTTCAGACGCGCGCGATCAAGACGCTTAACCTCGCGCTCGAAGAGGCAGGACTGTTGTGGCTGCCTGTGACTAAGGATTGGCGCCTTAATGAACGCCACTATGGCGGTCTGACGGGCCTTGATAAGCAAGAGACCCGCGATAAGCACGGCGATGAGCAGGTTCACATCTGGCGGCGCAGTTTCGATACTCCGCCACCGGCGATGGAGCCGGGCAGCCAATACGATCCGGGGGCCGATCCGCGCTATAAAGGGATTGATGTCCCTTACACTGAAAGCCTCAAGCTCACTATCGAACGCGTCCTGCCTTATTGGGAAAACGATATCCTCCCGGTCCTCAGTAGCGGGGAGACAGTGATTATTTCAGCACACGGCAATTCGCTGCGCGCGCTTGTCAAACATCTCTCGCAAATCTCAGATGAGGATATCACGGGTTTGGAGATACCGACCGGCCAGCCGATCATTTATGACTTCGATGAAGCAATGGTGCCGGGTGAGCGGTACTACCTGAAAGATAGCTGAAAGCATCAAGGATGGGGGCAGACACCGCGCCAACCAAAGTCGCAATCGTTATGGGCAGCCAGTCTGACTGGCCGACCATGCGCTTGGCATCAGATCTCCTCACCGAGATTGACGTCGAGCATGAAGCGCGGATCGTTTCGGCTCACCGGACACCTGATCGGATGATTGCTTTTGCAAAGAACGCAGCTGATGAAGGGTTCGCGGTCGTGATCGCAGGTGCAGGCGGCGCAGCTCATCTGCCCGGTATGATCGCCTCAATGACACATTTGCCTGTGCTCGGAGTGCCGGTGCAATCGAAGGCACTTTCTGGAATGGATAGCCTGCTTTCGATTGTGCAAATGCCTGCTGGGGTTCCGGTTGGCACGCTTGCAATCGGCGAAGCAGGCGCCAAAAATGCAGCGCTGATGGCCGCAGCAATCCTAGCGCTTTCTGACGAAGCGCTTGCTCAGCGTTTGCAGGAGTGGCGTGCGGCACGCTCTTTTGAAGTAGGCAACGCGCCCGAATGAATTCGCTTCCGCCCGGTTCAACGATCGGCATCCTTGGTGGCGGCCAATTGGGCCGGATGCTGGCCGTGGCCGCACTGCAATTGGGCTATCGCGTGCTCGGCTATGCGCCCGAAGGCGATAATGTTGCAGCCCCTGCCTGCTTTGAGTTCTTCACTCATTCTTGGAATGACAAGACAGCGCTGGCTGAGTTTGCGAGACAATGTGACGTGGTCACCTGGGAGTTTGAAAACGTCCCGCTTTCAGTTGTGGCAGCGATCCCTGAAGAATACCTAGCGACAAGCCCTAAGGCTTTAGAAATCGCGCAAGACCGGCTGAGCGAAAAGCGCTTCGTTGAGAACTTCAGGGCTCGTTGCGCGCCTTATCTGCGGGTCGACAGCGATGAGGACTTCGCTCGCGCGTTGGATCAAGTCGGCACGCCAGGCATCCTTAAGACGGCCCGCGATGGCTATGACGGGAAAGGTCAATGGCGCATCGCGTCGGCCTATGAGGCTAAAGGCGTACGCTTTCCGGGTCGCGCTTGCATTTATGAAAGCCTGGTGGATTTCATCGCCGAATTCTCAGTCATCCTGGTGCGCGGACATGATGGTGCAATCAAGTTCTGGGATTCGACTGCAAACATCCATGAAGGCGGCATTCTGGTCCGTTCGAGCCTGCCCGCAGGCCAAATCGTGATCGATCAAGTGAGCGAAGCGCGAGAACTTGCAGCAAAAACCGCTGATGCGATGGGCTATATCGGAGTGCTATGCCTCGAATTCTTCGCGACTAGAGAAGGCCCTGTGTTCAACGAAATGGCACCGCGGGTCCACAATTCAGGCCATTGGACAATCGAAGGCGCAGCCACCAGCCAGTTTGAAAACCACATTCGCGCAATCTGCGGTTTGCCGCTGGGCGGGACCGAAACTCGCTTCGCCAGCATCGATATGCGCAATATCGTTGGCACGGATGAAGCCAGCGCGCAGAAAATTCTCGAAGAAGCGGGCGAACCGCATCTCCATCTTTATGGCAAGCGCGAAGCCCGCGCTGGGCGTAAGATGGGTCATGTGACCAGAGTCAGTCACGAAGCTCCATGAACGCCCAGGCAACTCCCGAAGTGGTGCTGATCTATGCTCGTGCAGCTAACGGCGTAATTGGGCATCTCGGACAATTGCCGTGGCACCTTCCGGCTGATCTCAAACGCTTCAAAGCGCTCACCATGGGCAAACCCATGGTGATGGGACGCAAGACTTTCGAGAGTCTGCCGGGATTGCTGCCGGGACGCCGCCATATTGTGCTGACGCGGCGTGAGCGCTGGGACAGCACCGGCGCAGAGATTGCGTATTCTCCGCAAGAAGCGCTGAAGCTGGCGCAGGCGAGCGAGCCCGTCGATCAAATCATGATTGTCGGCGGAGCGGCGATCTACGACGTGTTCATACCGCTCGCTGATCGGATCGAACTTACGCAAATCCATGCAGAGTATGCTGGCGATACTTTCATGCCTGAACCCGGCCCTGAATGGGAGATCGTAGCGCGCGAAGATCACCCTTCAGAAGGCGAGCGTCCGGCCTATACATTTGCAACCTACCGACGGGCCGATAGGAAGTCCGAATAATGCGCTGGCTCGATCACCGCAATCCCGTCCCTGCAGCGCTGCGCGGCGCGATTGTTGCGCTCGGCAATTTCGATGGCTTTCATCAAGGTCATCAAGCGGTAGCAGGTGAAGCGATCGAATGGGCCAAAGCTGAAGGGCGCCCTTCCATCATAGCGACGTTTGACCCGCACCCCGTGCGGTTTTTCAAACCGGACGTCCCGCCGTTTCGCTTGACGACGCTAGAACAGCGCCAGGAGCTTTATCTGGCCGCTGGCGCCACCGCGATGCTGGTGTTCCACTTCGATGCTGATCTTGCCGGGACCAGCGCAGAGGACTTCATCGATAACATCCTTCTGGCTCGGCTTGGCGCGCACGGGGTGGTTACGGGGGAGGACTTCACCTTTGGCAGAAAGGCGGCAGGCAATGTTGCGCTTTTGAAAAAGCATGGCGATACAATAGGGCCGCGCGCGCGCATCGTCTCGCCGGTAAGCGATGCAGAACAGGTCGTGTCTTCAAGCAGAGTGAGAGCCGCTTTGACTGACGGTGATCCGCAGCTTGCCGCTCAACTTTTGACGCGTCCATTTGCGATCCGCGGCGTCGTTGAACATGGCGATAAGCGGGGGCGCACGATTGGCTATCCCACGGCTAATCTGTCGCTCGACAAGTATTTGCGGCCGAAATACGGGGTGTATGCCGTGACCGGCAAGGTGCTGAGCACAGGCAAGGTGCTTACGGGCGCAGCCAATCTCGGCATAAGGCCCAATTTCAACCCGCCTAAGGAATTGCTTGAGCCCCACTTTTTCGACTTCTCAGGCGACCTTTATGGGCAAGAGATCGAGATCGCATTTCACCACTTCCTGCGCGGTGAAGCGAAGTTTGACGGGATCGAGGCACTGACGGACCAGATGGAGAAGGATTGCGATAGGGCTAAGCAGCTCTTGAGCTAGCCGTGATCAAGGCCCGGTGTGAATCTCGCGGACCGAAATCTCGGTCAATTCCTCCTGCTCATCGAACACGAACCGCATCTGCAACGCGGTGCTCACCAATCCGCCTTTGCGGACATTACGCAAGATTGCGAGGAAGTCCGAATGTCCGGGCCGGTCGCCGACCGGGCGAAGCTGATCAGTGGTTACCGCGCCATCGCTCGAGAGCTCATTTTCGTTGAGATATTTCGCTACTTCGTCAGCGGCCATTCCCAGCGACAGATCGGCGTTCAAGCGGCTTTCGAGCTGGTCGGATGTCATCGCTTCAGCTTGTCCGCATGCGCTTGCAAAGACAAGACAAACCGGCGCGAGAAAGCGCAGGATCATGGCGTGCGCAGCTGAGTGTTCCATGCCGGCGCCCATACTACCGGTTCCACGTCGTCGAAACCAGCGCGCTCAAGTCCTTCGCGAACGGTCGAATTGCTGTTCTGATGCAAAGGCATGTAGTTGATCTCGGCAGCTTCAATGTCGTCCATCGCTTGCGCTAAGTCATGATCAACAGCATCGCAATTGCCGGGCGACACATCCACGGTCTGCTGACCGCTGGGCTCGGTGGTCCAGTCGATCGTGCCAGGACGATATTCGCCGTACTCGGTTACGATTGAGCCGTAGATGCCCTGATTAGGGTCAAACTCGGGGGCACTACTTCCGCTGCTGCTGCCTGATGGCGAATTCAGACCCTCGCTATTTGCTGCCGGTCCGCCGCGGTAATACATCTGCGAATCGGCGTCAGTCGTTACGATAAAGGCGTGGTTCGCGCCTAATGCGACCGGCGTATATCGAACCTCAACGGTGCAGGTGTGAACTTCAGGCTCTACCGCTGGTGGGGCATCGCCGTCTGCAACGATCTGGTTAGATGTAACCGTGTCTCCTGTGGCGAGATCGAGCGCGCGCAAAGTCTTGCCCTGCTCGACAGGTGACAAGTCACTGAAGTTGACTGGCTGCTTCCGGGTGCCCGCGGACAGAGCCTCCTGCCGAGTGGCGAGCGTCTGCGCGTTTGTGGCATAATCGGCGGCGGGCTGACCGCTTTGTGAAGCCTCGCTCAAGCCTGTCATCGAATTCTCCTGCGACTCTCACCCTCGGCAGTCACAATAGTCTTGTGTCCACCGGCACCAATAAGCAGATCGATTAGACTGGCGATGCTCTGCCGCGTAATGAGGGTTTCGCGCGCGGGCGATGTGTTATAACGGGCAGCCCTTATGTCTGATGCGACGCGCGATTACCGAGACACGGTCTTTCTGCCTAAGACCGATTTTCCGATGAAGGCTGGCCTTCCGCAAAAGGAGCCGGGTATCGCCGCGCGCTGGGCTGAGATCGATCTTTATGCGAAATTGCGCGAGGCGCGAGCGGGACGCGAGAAGTTCATCCTCCATGATGGACCGCCTTACGCAAATGGCGATATGCATATCGGCCATGCGCTGAACCATATTCTCAAAGACATGGTCTGCCGCACGCAGAACCTGCTGGGCAAGGATGCGCCTTACGTGCCCGGCTGGGACTGCCACGGCCTTCCGATCGAATGGAAGGTGGAAGAGCAATACCGCAAGAAAAAGAAGAACAAGGACGAGGTTCCGCAAAAGGAATTCCGCGCCGAATGCCGCGCCTATGCGCAGAAATGGGTCGACACGCAGCGCGAGCAGCTAAAGCGCCTTGGCATCATGGGCGACTGGGACAATCCCTACCTCACCATGGACTTTCAAGCCGAGGCAACGATTGTTGCCGAGCTGATGAAGTTTGCCGAAGCTGGCAACCTCTATCGCGGGTCCAAGCCGGTGATGTGGTCCCCTGTGGAGAAGACGGCGCTGGCGGAGGCGGAGGTTGAATATGAGGACCTGACGGACTCACCGCAGATCGACGTGGCGTTTGAGATCACTGAATGCCCGAACGTGCCCGAGCTGGTCGGCGCGCATGCGGTGATCTGGACGACGACGCCTTGGACGATTCCGGTGAACCAGGCGTTGGCCTATGGGCCGGACGTTGAGTACGAACTTCTCGACATCGTTTACGAGGCTGGTGCCGAAGACGGTGCGTCTCCTCAGTCTGGCGTGGTGGCGACTGCCGAGGCGGCCGAAGCTGCCGGGCTGGCCGATGACTGCACCCGAATTCTAATCGCCAAGGAATTGGTGGAGGCGTTCAAGGCACGGCTTAATGCGGCGCTTTCGAAGATCAATGTTGTGGGCGCTGTCGAGCCAAGTGTGGAGGTCTTCCCCGCGCTGGGCGTGAACGTTGGTCGCTTCAAAGGCTCCGACCTAGCCGGAGCCAAAGCCCGCCATCCGATGCACCATCTGGGTGGGTTCTACGCTGCGCCCCGCCCGATGCTTGCTGGCGACTTTGTCACCACCGAAAGCGGCACTGGCATTGTCCACATGGCGCCCGATCACGGCGAGGACGATTTCGAGCTGTGCAAGGCGAACGGCATCAACCCCGTTTTCGCGGTCATGGACGATGGACGCTATCGCGATGACTGGCTGTGGCTGGGCGCGGGCGATCTTGATGAGGACGGTAAAGAACGCCGCCGCAGCGTCATCAACAAGCCTTTCAACGCGCCCGACGGGCCGATCTGCTCCGATCTGCGCGAGGCGGGTGCGCTGCTCAGCGCCAGCGCGGATTACGAGCACTCTTACCCCCATTCTTGGCGCTCGAAGGCCAAGGTCATTTACCGCTGCACCCCGCAATGGTTCGTGCCGATGGACACTGATCTCCCATGGCTCGAACCCAAGACGCCCGAAGACAAGGCTTGGGAAAGCGAAGGCGGCGCGGTCGATATGACCGAAGAAACCATCTGCGCCGCGCCCACCTTGAGAGAACGGGCGATGGAAGAGATTGAGCGCGTCGAATTCATCCCCGAAAAGGGCCAGAACCGCATTGGCGCAATGGTCGAAGGGCGGCCCGACTGGGTACTCTCCCGCCAGCGCGCCTGGGGCGTGCCGATTACACTCTTTATCCGCCCCGATGGCACTTATCTGCAAGACCCAGAGGTCAACGCGCGCGTGGTGAACGCAGTGCGCGAGGAAGGCGTCGATGCCTGGGACAAGGCGCGCAAGGCCGAATTCCTCGGGCCCGATCACAATCCCCACGATTTCGAGATGGTCACCGACATCCTCGATGTCTGGTTCGATTCCGGCTGCACGCATGCTTTCGTGCTCGAAAGCGGGCGCTGGCCGGATCTTCAATGGCCCGCCAGCCTCTATCTTGAAGGGTCCGACCAGCATCGCGGCTGGTTCCAGTCTTCATTGCTGCAATCGTGCGCAACCCGTGGGCGCGCGCCTTACGATCAGGTGCTGACCCATGGGTTTACGATGGACGCAGCCGGCAAGAAGATGTCGAAATCGCTCGGCAACACGATCAGCCCGCTCAAAGTCATGGAGCAATACGGGGCGGATATCATCCGGCTGTGGGCGCTGAGTGTCGATTTCACTGAGGATCACCGGATCGGCGATGAAATCCTTAAAGGCGTGGGCGATCAGTATCGCCGCTTAAGAAACACGTTCCGTTATCTGCTTGGCGCGCTCGATGGCTATATTGGCGATATGAGCGATGCGGGAGAAATCCCTGAGCTTGAGCTCTACATCCTTTCGCTGCTCAGCGAACTCGACGGCAAGCTCAAGCTGGCGGCCGAAAATTACGACTTCAACACCTACACCCGCTTGCTGGTCGATTTCTGCAACGAGGATCTAAGCGCGTTCTTTTTCGATATCCGCAAAGATGTGCTCTATTGTGATGGTCCGACCTCGACCACTCGCAACGCCTATCGCACCGTACTGGACCTGCTGTTTCACGCTCTGGTTCGATATGCGGCGCCTGTCTTGGTGTTCACCGCTGAGGAAGTTTGGAAGTCGCGCTATCCCGAAGACGACGCGCAAGGCGGGAGCGTGCACCTGCTTGAATGGCCTAGTGTGCCGAAGGTCCCTGCCGACCGCGACAAATGGGCTAAATTGCGCGCACTGCGTGAACGGGTCACTGAAGCGATCGAACCGCTGCGCCGCGACAAGACAATCCGCTCGAGCAACGAAGCCGTCGTGACTGTGCCAGCCGCAGCCGTGCCGGAAGGCGTCAGTGATGCGCAGCTCGCCGAATTGTTCATCACCGGGACAGTCACGCGTGGGCAACCAGACGAAGTGATCGTCGCCAAATCCCTTGACCACAAATGCGTTCGCTGCTGGCGTTTTTTGCCTGATGTGCCAGCTGAAGGCGCGCTCTGCATGCGCTGCACCAGTGTGGTGACACATCTCGATCAGGTGGCAGCATGAGTAAGGTCTTCACGCGCAATCGATTGATCGGGCTGGCGCTTGCAGCGCTGATTGCTGTGCTCGATCAATATGTGAAATATCTGGTCGATGGTCCGCTTGGTTTAGCCCGCGAAGGCGACAAGCTTGATCTCTTGCCATTCTTCGATCTCACTCGCGTACACAATCTCGGGATTTCGCTGGGGATGCTGCAAGCCAGCAATACGGAGATGCGTTTCGCATTGGTCGCTTTGACCGGTTTGATCGCACTGGTAGTGCTGATCTGGTTGATGCGCGAAAAAAAGCTTGCCGATATCGCCGGGCTGGCCCTTATTTTGGGTGGAGCGGCCGGTAACATCCGCGATCGCTGGGAATTGGGGTATGTGCTCGATTATGCAGATTTCCACATCCACGTGTTCGGCAGCACCTTTCGGCCGTTCCTGGTTTTCAATATCGCCGATGCCGCTATCACCATTGGCGTGATAATCATTCTGGCGCGCAGCCTGTTTGTGCGCGACACCGACGAGCCGAACGAGCGGCCAGTGGAAGGGACCCATGCGTAAGACTACTCAAACCGTGCTGATCATTTCAGGCTGTGCGCTGCTTGGAGCGTGCGGCGGCAGCGGCATTTTTAACCGCGACCGGCCCGATGAATTCGCGGTTCAGCGGCAGGCGCCGCTGGTGGTTCCCCCCGATTTCAGCTTGACACCGCCTGAACCCGGCGCACCTCGCCCGGCGGAAGGAACCGCCAGCGAGCAAGCGCTTGAAGCGCTGTTCGGCGGGCCAGCCCCACGCAGCCAGATCGAAACCAGCACGCTTGACCGGGCTGGAAGTGCAGCCCCTGGCATCCGCAGCCAAGTGGGTGATCCTGCAACCAATACCGTTGCAAAAGGACGAGTGACACGCGACATTATCGCAGCGCCTGAAGGCGACGGAGCAAATGCGCAGACGCTCATTCCGTCCTGATCGCAAAGCGCAGCGCTGGAAGGTTTAGCTCTCCGTAGGCGCGACTTCCTCGATCTCGCGCGTCACCAGGATCTGATCGATCCTGCGGTTATCCATATCGATTACTTCAAAGCGCCAACCCTGGTCGCTGAATGTTTCGCCGGTCACAGGCAGCTTCTTAAGGACCGACAGAGCATAGCCTGCAGCTGTCCCGAATTCGCGCCCTTCGCCATAATCAAGCGCCAGCCGATCGGCCA
The DNA here is from genome assembly GCA_039027955.1 of Pseudomonadota bacterium. GTDB lineage: Bacteria > Pseudomonadota > Alphaproteobacteria > Sphingomonadales > Sphingomonadaceae > Erythrobacter. The sequence goes on along the minus strand of JBCCJD010000019.1, from coordinate 16,846 downwards.
AGGCATCAGCCGACAAGGCGCCTGACACCAGCAACGAGCCATCTGCGCGTTCGACAATTTGCGGTGTATCGCCTTCGTCCTGATCGCTCACAAACTGGCCAACAATCGCGGTCAGCAAGTCGACAGGCGTCACGATCCCTTCGAAGTGGCCATATTCATCATGCACGACCGCGAGTGCAATATCGGCTGACTGTAAGACCCGTAAAGCATCCATCGCATCAAGCTGATCCGGTACGACTTCGGCTTTGTGCATCATCGCGCGGATTGAAACCGCTTGATGAGCGACCAGAGCTGCAAGCACTTCGCGCACTTTAACGACGCCAAGGATCGTGTCAGGGGCACCTTGGGCAACAGGCAAAAGCGAATGCGGGCTGTCTTCGATTGTCTGCTTGATCAAATCGAGGTCGGCATCGGCTTCGATCCAGTCGAGTTCGGTACGCGGGGTCATCATCTCGCGCACAGGTCGTTCAGCGAGGCGGACGACTCCGGTTAGTATCTGATGTTGTTCCGCTTCGATCACGCCCGATCGAGTCGCTTCAGCAAAGATCATCTGCAGTTCTTCGGCAGTGACGCTGCTCGCGCCTTTCGCGCGAATGCCGAACAAGCGGATGAGTGTGGCCGATGATCGGTCGAGCAGCCAGACGAGCGGCGCAGCGATCGTCGCCAGCAACGCCATCGGCCGGGCCATGATGAGGCTGATCGGGACAGCGTATCGCAAGGCGAGCTGTTTGGGGACAAGCTCTCCGACGACGACGCTGAAATAAGTGGTCAGCGCGATCACAGTGACGAAAGCGAGTTCGCCGGACAGACCTTCCGGCACGCCGATCGCGACCAGCCGTTCGCTCACAGGTCCTTCGAGGCTGGCCCCGGAAAAGGCGCCCGTGATAATCGCGATTAAAGTGATGCCAATCTGGACGGTCGAGAGGAATTTGCCCGGTTCGGCTGCGAGCCTGAGCGCTGTCTTTGCGCTTGCTGACCCCTCCTCCGCGCGCGCTTTGAGCCGCGCAGTCTTGGCTGAGACGATCGCAAGCTCAGACATGGCGAAGACGCCGTTGAGCACAATCAGCCCGGCGATGATGAACAGATAGCCCCAGGGAAACGGTGTCACATGCGTAGCGCTAGCACAGTTGCGAGCGGATTCCAGCGGCCCGCAAAGGAAATACGCAACCAAGACAATAAACGTCTGCAACACTCTGCTACAATGCGTTCATCCTAGGGCAAAGTGTTCCACAGCACAGCCACTGCGATCCGACGCGCAAGCCTTGCGAGCAAGGCCGCCAGCGTGTCAGCCTATGCCTAAGGAAAAGTGGAGGAGAGAATTTCATGAGACCATCACGCATCCTGCTCGCGAGCACGGCCTCGTTAGCTTTGCTTACCACCAGTGCCTGTGTGACTGACCCCAACACCGGCGAGCGCAAAGCTTCGCGCACCGCGATCGGTGCGGGGGTTGGTGGTACACTGGGTTATCTCCTCGGCAGCGTCATCGGCGGCGATGCGGCAAGGATTATCGGCGCAGGCATCGGAGGAAGCGCTGGAGCGGTCCTTGGCAAACGCTATGATGATCAGATCAAGGAACTCGATGAACAGACCGCAGGTAGCGGCGTCGAAGTCGAGGAAGTCGGCGATCAGGATGCAATTCTGGTGCGGTTGCCTGACGGAGTAACGTTTGCGAGCGGATCAGCGCAAATCAATCCGGGTTTTTATGGAACGCTTGATACTGTCGCTGATAGCCTGATCAAATATCCCAACAGCCTCGTCGATGTGTACGGCTTTACCGACACGACAGGCACAGATGCACTTAACCAGCGCCTCTCCGAACAGCGCGCGCAAGCAGTGGCTGACTATGTCGCGGCCAGAGGTGTGGCGCGCAGCCGGCTGGCGACCCGTGGATTTGGCGAAAGCTATGATCAGCTGCGGGTAAAGACCGCCGACGGCATCGATGAACCACTCAACCGGCGGGTCGAAATCAAGATTATCCCGATCAGTCAGGAAGATGTGGCTGCCGCCCGGGCCGAGTAAATGTAGCCCAGCACCCGCGCGTCCATGTGTGCATATCCGACTGGATGCATCGCACGGCGCGCGGGCTGCGTGAGCTATTTGGACAAGGCCGCAGCCCGCTCAGCCAGCCTGTTTACGGCTTCTTGGTGTATTTGAGGCGCGCAGACCAGTACGCCAAAATCGCGCGGGTCATGCTTGTTGTAAGCAAGCGGTCGACCGAATGCGTCAGACACTTGAGCTCCAGCTTCGCGCGCGATCAAAGTGGCTGCCGCGATATCCCATTCAAATCCCCAGCGAAGAGTAGCAACAAGATCAGCCCGATCATCGGCCACCATCGCAATCCGCAGCGCGATCGAGTTGGGCTTTTCTACCATCACTAAGTCAGAATCGGCACTGGGCAATTGGTCGATCGGAACGCGCGCGCCGGAAAACTGCGCTCTCGCACTGGCGGTCAGTATGGTGCCATTAAGCTGCGCGCCGCAACCCGCCTCGGCTGACCATTCTTCATCGCGCGCCGGCGCCACGAGCATGCCAATCAGCGGCCGGCCCGCACTCACTAACGCAACTGAGATCGCCCATCCGCTGCGCCCGCGAACATAATCGCGCGTCCCATCGATCGGATCGACCAACCAGACCAATCCATTGCCGGTCCGGCCCTTGTCGTCTGACGTCTCTTCCGAAAGCCAGGCCGCCGCTGGAAGCAAGCCACCGAGTTCGCGGCGCAGAAACCGGTCCACTTCGAGATCGGCTTCGGTCACCGGATTGTTAGGCGATTTGTCCCAGCTTGCCACGCTGTGACCGTCTCCGGGCCAGCGCGATTTGGCGATCTGACCGGCTTCGCGGACGATTTCTTTAAAGCGGATCCTATCAATCATGCAAGCCTTACGCTTGGCGGCAGGTTCGGCACTTTTCAAGCCTTGCAATCCATGCTTATGCGACCCGCGTCAGGTATTACCGGTGCGCTTGCGGGAGGGTGCTGGCCGATGCCAAGTCAAACACCATGCAATCAAGGGATCAAGCTTCATGAACGTCCACGAATATCAGGCTAAAGAGCTGCTTAAACAGCACGGTATCGCAGTGCCTGAAGGCTATGCGGCTTTGACTGTCGAAGAGGCGGTCGAAGGCGCCAAAAAGCTTCCGGGGCCGCTTTATGTCGTGAAAGCTCAGATCCACGCCGGCGGGCGCGGGAAAGGCAGGTTCAAAGAGCTTCCCGAGGACGCAAAAGGCGGGGTGCGTCTCGCCAAATCGATCGAAGACGTCGAATCAGACGCTAAAGAGATGCTCGGCAACACGCTGATCACGATCCAAACCGGCGCGGATGGCAAGCAAGTCAATCGTCTGTACGTGACAGACGGCGTCGATATCGAAAGCGAATACTACCTCGCCATGCTGGTTGACCGCGCCAGCGGCGAAGTCGCGATGGTCGCGTCGACTGAAGGTGGGATGGACATCGAGGATGTCGCGCATGAGACGCCTGAGAAGATCACCACCATTACGATCGATCCCGCACAAGGCTTTATGCCGCATCATGGCCGCGCGGTGGCCTTTGCGCTGGAGCTCACCGGCGACCTCAATAAGCAATGCCAAAAGCTTGCTGCTCAACTTTACAAGGCTTTCATGGCGAGCGATTGCGAAATGCTTGAGATCAACCCGCTGGTTGAAACCAAGCCTGATTCCGAAGGCAAAGCTTCTCTGCTCGTGCTCGACGCCAAGATGAGCTTTGATGGAAATGCGCTCTATCGCCATCCGGCGATTGAAGAAATGCGCGACGAAACCGAAGAAGACCCTGCGGAAGTCGAAGCGAGCGAATACGATCTCGCTTACATCAAGCTCGACGGCAATATCGGCTGCATGGTTAATGGCGCAGGGCTGGCCATGGCGACGATGGATATCATCAAGCTGAATGGCGCTTTCCCTGCAAACTTCCTCGATGTCGGCGGCGGCGCGTCGACCGAAAAAGTGACCGCGGCCTTCAAAATCATCCTCAAAGACCCGGCAGTCGAAGGCATTCTCGTCAACATCTTTGGCGGCATCATGAAATGCGACATCATCGCCAATGGTATTGTCCAGGCGGCCAAAGACGTGAACCTGCAGGTTCCCCTGGTGGTTCGCTTGGAAGGTACAAATGTCGAAGCGGGCAAGGAAATCCTCGCCAATTCGGGCCTCGCCATCGTCCCGGCAGACGATCTAGGTGACGCGGCGAAGAAGATCGTCGCCGAGGTCAAGCAAGCGGCGTAATCCCAAAGCAAGCGTTGAGTGAGAGCCGCTCGGAAGTGATCCTGAGCGGCTCGTCCCTTACCGGCTTGGCTCAGGCTCTGGGAGGATAGGGGCGGAACTATCCTGAAATGTCAGCCAGTTGCGCCAGATAACGTGTGTGCGTTGATCGATCAGGCGGATGGAACATCGCAGGCTCATCGCATTGTGGATAGTCCCCTCTTTCCAGAACTCATAGACCGCGCCGCATTCTTGTTCGCGGTTCTTTTCGGCTGCCGATTGAGATGAACGCATCAGATCACGAAGTGCAGCGTCACCCTCGTCTGCGAAGCCCCCTTCGCCAAGAGCGGTTTCAAAGTAGAGCTTCTCGCGCGCTTCTGCCCTGTTGCGGATGCCAGCAAGGCAATCGTTGAGTTCGATGGTCGTCCCATCGCAATCGTACAAACGTGAGTCCGATCCTGCCCGCGGACGATAGCGAAATACCAATTCCCGAGTGTTACCCGCCTCATCGCTGCCAGACCGCACCGCCACCACCAGCCCCTCGCCCGGCGCCTGCGGATCAGCGCAGCGCACCGTCAGCGTCTGGAAAAACGCAGCACACGGCTCCAGCGCGACAAGCCTGAAGCGCTCGACTTCATCCTTCTCCTCCCAACTGGTGAGGTCCGGGTTGAAGTGTTTGATCGCCATTTCGAGGCTCTCACCGACCGGGCGAATATACATGAGCTCAGTGAACATGATTGAGCCGTCTGCGTTTTGCTGGATAAAGGTGCCGACCATTGTGCCGCCAACAGGCGCGGTCGACGTCTCTTGCGCAAGCGCGTCGCGCACGCCGGGGCCGCTCCACGACCCGATCAGCCAATCGAGCTGATCAGCCTTTGCTGCAGGCGATTCGAAATCGCTCTCGACGACGCGGGTCTCCAGTTTCGGTTCTTCAGCAGCAATCGGCGTGCCTAAAACCAAGCTGCCAGTCGCCAATGATGTCCAAAGTGCACGCATAATGCGCTCTCCCGCCCGCTCCGTTTCACTGCGTGCAAGTAGTAGCCTAAAACTGCACAAATGGCAGGGTTGACCTAGCGTCCGCGCGGAGCGACACCTTCGGCGCTGGCGACCTATCGAACAATCGTCAAGCGAGGCGCAAAACTTGACGTTTACGTAAACGCAAGCTAGGTCGCAGACAGAGTTTTTAAAAACGCGTCAGCGCGCCGATGCGCCTGCGCTTATGGGTAAGGAAAACAGGCATGAAAATTCTCGTCCCGGTCAAGCGGGTGATTGATTACAACGTCAAGCCGCGCGTCAAAGCCGATGGCTCGGGTGTCGACCTCGCCAACGTCAAAATGAGCATGAATCCGTTTGACGAGATCGCTGTCGAAGAAGCGATCCGGATCAAGGAAGCGGGTAAGGCTGATGAAATCATCGCGATTTCGGTCGGCCCGGCCAAGGCGCAAGAAACGCTCCGCACTGCGCTCGCGATGGGCGCGGACCGAGCAATCCTGGTCGAAACCGACGAGGAGGTTGAACCGCTGGCTGTTGCCAAGATCCTTAAAGCGATCGCTGATGAAGAGCAGCCCGGAATTGTGCTGCTAGGCAAGCAATCGATCAGCGACGATTCGAACCAGACCGGGCAAATGCTTGCAGCGCTGATGAACCGGCCGCAAGGTACCTTTGCTAACACGGTCGAGATTGACGGCGACACTGTCGCAGTGAAACGCGAGATCGATGGTGGTCTTGAAACCGTGAAGCTCACTCTGCCGGCAATCATCACGACCGATCTGCGCTTGAACGAGCCACGTTATGCATCGCTCCCCAATATCATGAAAGCAAAGAAGAAGCCGCTCGATACCAAAAGCCCGGCTGACTTCGGAGTTGATATCACGCCGCGCCTTAAGACCACGCGTGTCGCCGAACCGCCGGTTCGGCAGGCCGGGGAGAAGGTTGAGGATGTCGCCGCGCTGGTTGCAAAGATCAAGGAACTGGGGATCGCCTGATTGGCGGCCCGGTGAACGAAGGAACAGATACGATGAACACTCTCATTCTAGTCGAACACGACAACGCGGCCGTCAATGACGCGACCCTTGCGGTGGTGACTGCTGCTGGCAAGCTTGGCGAAGTGCACGCGCTGGTTGCCGGACACAACTGCAGCAGTGTCGCTGACGCAGCGGCAAAGATCGCAGGCGTTGCGAAAGTGCTGAAGGCCGATGATGCAGCGTACGAGCATGGCTTGGCTGAAAACGTTGCGCCTTTGGTGGCCGGCCTCATGGAGGGCTACGATGCTTTTCTCGCCCCAGCGACAACTTCAGGCAAGAACATCGCGCCGCGTGTGGCGGCGCAGCTCGATGTAATGCAGATTTCCGACATTCTCTCAGTCGAAAACGCCAACACATTCACGCGCCCGATTTATGCAGGCAATGCGATCGCGACCGTCGAAGCGAGCGACCCCAAACTGGTGATTACCGTGCGTGGGACCGCTTTCGCGAAAGCCGAACCGGGCGGTGGCTCAGCGAAAATCGAAGACGTTAGCGGCGCCGGCGATGCTGGCACATCGAGCTTTGTCAGCCGTGAACTTGCGGAAAGCGACCGGCCCGAACTCGCGAGCGCGAAGATTATCGTTTCTGGCGGCCGCGCGCTCAAGGACGGCGAAACCTTCGAGAGCATCATCAATCCGCTGGCTGATAAGCTTGGCGCTGCGATTGGTGCATCACGCGCGGCAGTGGATGCGGGCTATGTCCCTAACGATTATCAAGTTGGGCAGACCGGCAAGATTGTCGCGCCAGAAGTCTACATCGCGATCGGCATCTCAGGCGCCATCCAGCACCTTGCTGGCATGAAGGATTCCAAAGTGATCATCGCGATCAACAAGGACGAAGACGCACCGATCTTCCAGGTCGCCGATATCGGCCTTGTGGCGGACCTTTACAACGCAGTCCCGGAGCTGACCGGCGCGCTCGACTGATCGCAGATAATCTCTAACTTGCATGGTCCCCCCGCCCAGCTATCGTGTGCTCGGGGGGGTCGTCCTATTATGGTTTGCCGGACTTTTTTTATAGTCGCTGTTGGCTTCGCTTATTTAGCTGTGCCTGCGGCTGCGAAGACGCTTGAGCTCGAACCTTCTACGGAATGGAAGCGGCGCGAGTATGATGACAAGTGTCGGATGAGCCGGGTCTTTGGCGAAGGTGAGGACAGCGTTACGCTGTGGATCGATCAGGGCGGCTCGCAACCGCATTATAATCTCACACTGATCGGTCGACCGATGCGCTATCCCGCCGGACCGGCCGTGCGCATTCGCTTTGGCCAGGAGCCCGAGGTTATCCGCAGCTACATCTCGGCTAAATCTAGCAAGGGACGGCCGGTACTCAGAATGTTTGGCGTTACCATTACTCAGCCTGATAATATGAAGCGTGGGGAGGACGAAGACGTCCCCGAAATCGCCATTACCGAAAGCGACGCAAACAATATCGATGCGCTTTATATCCGTTATGCCATCGTAGAACCCGTGACGCTGAAGCTCGGACCGATGGCCGCGCCATTGGCTTTTCTGCAAGGCTGCGGTGAGCGTCTTGAATTGCTCCTGTCTGAGGCCGGACGGGCACTAAGCGCCGAAGCGAAACCGCCTACGGCGCTCGATCCTGACCGATGGCTAAATGCTGGTGATTACCCGAACTATCTCGCCAAAGCGCAGATGGAAGGCACGCTCAAGTACCGTTTGACCGTTTCGAAGACGGGCCGGGCGACATCTTGTTTCATCACTCAATCCAACAAACCGCAATTGTTTGACGATGCAATGTGCCTGGGACTGATGAAAGGAGCGCGCTTCGAGCCGGCATTCAATGCACAAGGCGAACCGATCGCATCCTATTATATTGGCTCGGTTACTTTCAACATGAGGTAGCTCTGCCTCCAGTCATTCGGCCACCATCTTCGCGCAGTTGCGCATCGTGCGCCGTACAATCTGGCGGCGCTGCTCAGACGTGTGAGCCTGGCCAGCGGCTTCACATGGTTCGCGGCCTAACACATGATCGAACACAATCGCGCGTTCGTGCTGAGGCGCATCGAGCCTCTCGAGCACGTTTGCTAGCAACTGCACGGCAGTTGCATCGCTTGCTCCGCGCTCAGTCAGTTCCCAAGCTGCGTCGTCAACGATTTCGAAGACAGCACTGTCTGAAGAGCCAGTCTGGAGAGCGTCGAGCGACACCGTCGAAATACCCGCACTTCGCGCGCTGCGACGCTGATCAAGCCGCATACGATGGCGCAGGCCCTGCAATTCGCCGCGGACCTGCCATGTTGCATGAGTAACGAAGCTCGCTTTGGCCGGGTCATAGTCTCTAAGCGCCCGGTGCACTCCAAGCGCCGCGGCCTGCTCGGCATCTTCGCGCAGATCATTCAAGCGGTATCGCATGATCAGACGACCAATCCGAGGACTGAGCAAAGTGACAAGAGCCGCAAACTTGCGATTGCGGGTTATTTTGGCGCCAGCGCTGCATGTCTCTTGCGGACCGCATAGCGCGCGCGCAAGCGTCTCGATCGCGTGATTGGTTGACGTTGCAGACGGCGAGGACGCAGACATGCGGAGGGCTCCTTCAAAGAAGGAGCAAAGCTAGGGCCAGCAGTTTAGTGAGCGGCTTTCGAGCGCCTAAGGCTGAGCGCGTAGGTCACGCAAGTGATCCCGCCGCGGTTCGCGGCGCTGTCCAGGCAAGCGCGAAGGCTTGTCAGCGGCGAGCCGCGCGGCGGATAAGCGAGCCGCACTGTCGACGGCATCTTGGATATGACCCGCCAGAAGCGCCGATGCGCACAGCGCGCATTCCTTTTGCGCTTCATAAGTGCGTTGCGACGCCACCACTTCGCCCAAAAGGCGGAACAATCTGAATTGCGCTTCTGCGAAGCGATCCTGGTCTGCTGATGCTTCGAGGATCGAGAAGTACAATTCATGGCAAGGGTCTTTCGCCGCGTGGCCATCACGCCAGAGCGCGCGCCCGGTCATGACAAACGCGCCGGCACCAACTTCCAGCACGCAGGCCTCCCGCGCCGTTACCAGCGCGCCATTGATGACCGCCTGGGCGCCGGGTGCAAGCGTGACTTCTTTTGTAGCAAAGCTCGATTGGCGTTGTTCCATGCCATGATTTTAGAGCGCGCGCAGGCATCACGGGCGCATTGCGCAAAGATACGGAGGCGGCGTCACATGAAGCTGGTCAGGAAATGCAGGCTCATACCAACTAATCCGCCAACCAATGTCCCGTTGATGCGAATGAACTGAAGATCGCGCCCGACCGCATTTTCAATCCGCCCGGTTATCGTTGTGGGGTCCCAGCGCTTTACCGTCTCGGAAACCAATGTGACGATTTCAGACCCATAGCGGGTCGCAACCCCAGCCAGCGTGCGCCTTGCAAAGCGATTGATCTGAACCTGCAGGCGATGATCCTGCTGCATCGCTCGACCAAGATCAGCGAGGCCTTTGCGCATTTCAACGCCGAGCCCTGCCTCCGCATCGCGCGCGCGTCGGATCAAAGACCGACGGATCCGCTCCCATACCCCCATCCACCATTCCGCAACCGCGGGATTATCCAGGATATCGCGCTTCATCGCTTCGACCCGCTCGCAGGTTTCAGGATCATGTTGCAAGTCTTGCGCTAATTTCTCCAGACCTTCTTCGATCTTGTGACGCAGCGGGTGCTCAGGATCGACCAGAACCTCCGCCAGCAGCTTGTAAAGGCCGTCCAGCACACTTGCGGAGATACGTTCATCAAGGCCTGTCCAGCGCAGCACCGCATTGGCACGCTGATGAATGATATCTCGCACGGTTTCTTCATTGTCTTCCAGCGTCAGGCCAGCCCAGCGAATAAACCCATTGATCAAAGGCTGATGCGAGCGATCCGTCATTGCGCTTTCAAGCATTCTGCCAGCGAGCGGCGACACATCAATCTTGGCAAGCTGCGTTGCAAGACCGGAGCGGACTTGATCGCCTAGCCGATCAGGATCGAGCGATTCGAGCACTTCAGCAAGCAGTTCAGCGGCCCCGCCGGTTATCCGCGCACGCGCACCGTCCGCTCCGCTCGGCGTTTCGGTGCGGTCGAAATCAGCGACCAGAAAGTCACCAACCGCACGCGCGACATTCATGCCCGCCATGCGCCGCGCTACCACTGCTGGCGTGAGGAAATTCTCCTGCAGGAACTGCGCCATCGTGTCAGCGATACGGTCCTTATTGTTCGGAATGATCGCGGTGTGCGGGATTGGGAGCCCGAGTGGATGGCGAAACAGCGCGGTCACGGCGAACCAATCCGCTAGTCCGCCGACCATCGCCGCTTCGGCAAACGCATTGGCGTAGCCCCAAGCGGGGTGTTGCCCGATCATGCCGTGAGTTGTGAAGAACACAACCGCCATCGCGGCTAATAATCCTGTCGCAGTCCAGCGCATACTTCGCGCACGATCTGCAGTCAGTTGCTCACCGCCGAACGGCGACGTGATCCGCGCAGCGGCGCGTTCAGGACCGGGATGCGGCGTATGCATAGCCAGCTCTATGTGCCTTAAAAGCAGCGCGCCGTCACGCGCGCCCGATCGCTGATCTGTTTACTCAGCCGGCTGTGCTCCTGGAGGCAACCTTGTGGCTGGTGTGGCACCACCCACTTGATTGCCTGGGAAGGGGATATCGGCCGGCGGGCTTTCGACCCCTGGTCCATAGGGGCGGCTTTCATCGCCCGGCTTGTAGGTAAGCATTTTTTCCCGCAGCCAAGGACCAATGCGCTTCTCAAAACCATCGGCCAGACTAAAGCCGGCAGGGACAATCAGCAGCGTCAGCAATGTCGACATCACCAGGCCGCCGATCACGACAATACCCATCGGCTGGCGCCAGGCGCCATCCCCGGTCAAGGAAATGGCGGTTGGGATCATTCCCGCTGTCATAGCGACTGTCGTCATTACAATCGGCTGCGCACGTTTGTGCCCTGCTTCCATGATAGCTTTGAGCTTGTCAGTCCCTTCGGCCATCTCCTCAATCGCGAAGTCGATGAGTAGAATAGAGTTCTTAGAGACAATGCCTAAGAGCAGAAGGATGCCGATATAAACTGGCATGGATTGCGGCTGGCCGAGCAGCCAGACCAGCAACACACCGCCTAATGGTGCGAGCGCCAGGCTGGTCATGTTAACAAGCGGGCTCATCAAACGCTTGTATAGCAGCACGAGGCAGGCAAACACGAGCAGCACGCCGGCAATGATCGCGATGATCAGGTTTTGTACCAATTCTTGCTGCCATTGATCTTCGCCCACGACATCACGAATGACGCCTGTGGGCAGGTCTTGCAGAAGCGGCAGCGCATCGATCTCAGCTTGGGCTTCACCCTTCAACACACCGTCGGCAAGGTCTGCGCCGATCAGCACGCGGCGATTCTGATTGTAACGCTGAATAACCGTTGGCCCCGCTCCAAAGCCGACATCGGCAACCCGCGAGAGCGGTACCGAACCACCGTCCAGAGTGGGTACGGGCAGGTTTTCAATCGTGGTTAGATCGGTGCGCGCATCCTCGCTCAGCTTGACACGAATGGGGATCTGCCGATCAGACAAAGAGAACTGAGCAGCATTCTGATCAATCTCGCCAAGGGTTGCGATCCGGATCGTCTGGCTCAGCGCAAGCGTGCTCACCCCAAGCTCAGCTGCGATGTTATACTTAGGCGTAATGATGAGTTCTGGCCGATTGACATCGCCGCTGATGCGCGGCGCGACAACGGTGCCTAAACCTCTCATTTGTTCGATCAGCGTGGTTGCAGCTTCATTGAGCAAATCGGGATTTGAGCCAGCAAGCATGATCGTAATATCGCGGCCGGTCCCGAAACCGCCGTCCTGCGCTTCGAAGCGAATGCGCGCATCCGCTATCTGATTGAGCTGCGGTGTAAGCTGCGTTTCGAACTCCTGGAGCGTGCGCTCACGGTCCTCTTTAAGCGTGATATAGATGCTCGCATCGCCGATCCGGTTGCGCTGGATCGCATAATCAAACTCCTGCTGCGCTTCGAGCACTTCCATCACTTCGTCGACCACGGCTTTCGTCGTCTCAAGCGTCGTGCCAGGCACCATCTCAACCGCGATAGTTGAGCGCTTATCGTCGATCTCAGGCTGGAATTGCGCTGGAATCTGGCCGAATAGGAGGATAGTCACCAAAAGTGAAAACCAGCCCATGCCTAGCATCCAGACGCGGTGGTCGTAGAAGCGCGTACTGGCCCAGCGCTGTCCGCGCTTGATCTGCGCGAGGTCAAGGTCACGCGGGCGTTTGGTCCCAAACAGCCAGCCAAGCAAAATGTGAAAAGTCCAGCTGATGATAAAGACAAAGATGTAACTTACAAAAGTGACCACTGGGGTCAGCAACCGGAACGCCAAAAAACCAACAGCGAGGGCCAAGCCGGAGACGGTCAGCAAGACAACGATGTCAAATGTCTTTGCAACCAGAAATGCCACCAAGCCTTCGCCATCAACCGAAACAGCCGCAGCCGCGTTTTCGGCAATGCCGAGGCCACTCAGCCCTGACCAAAGCGTTTGCAGGCCCAAACCGCTCAAAATTCCGGAGCTTATACTCCCGTCGAAGAACTCAAACATCGCAAGCAACGTAACGGCCAGCAATGTCATGGAGACCAACAGCAGCGTGACAGTATAGCGTGCTCGCGCCTGCGGCGGCTCAAGGCGATCGCGGCGCGCGTCCATCTTGCTCGTGTCCAAGGTCCAGCCCAGCACTCGCATATATCGGTCCATAACGGGGCCTTCGCCATGCACAGCGTGACCCTTGGACTCGAGGAAATACGCGGCCATTAGTGGAGTGATCATCCGCGCGACCGCGAGCGACATGAGGACCGCGATTACCACGGTCAATCCGAAGTTCTGGAAGAATTGTCCGGAGACACCGGGCATCAGGCCGACCGGCAAAAACACTGCGACAATGCAGAAGCTGGTAGCAACAACGGGCAAGCCGATCTCGTCAGCCGCATCGATACTGGCCTGATAGGCCGTCTTGCCCATGCGCATGTGCCGCACGATGTTCTCAATTTCCACGATCGCATCATCGACCAACACGCCTGCCACTAGACCGAGCGCCAGTAACGAGAGGAAATTCAGGTTAAAGCCGAGCAGATCCATGAACCAGAAGGTCGGGATCGCGGATAACGGGATCGCGACCGCGCTAATTGCCGTGGCACGCCAATCACGCAAGAAGAAGAACACAACGACAACTGCGAGCACAGCCCCTTCGATCAGAGCTGACATCGAACTGGTGTATTGGTTGCGCGTGTAATCGGTACTCGTGCCCAATTGAAGGAAGCGTACGCCTTCGTTCTCCGCTTCGATTTCATCCATTACCCTGAGCGCTTCCTCGTAAACCGTAAGGTCAGAAGCGCCGCGCGCACGACTCATGTAGAAATTGACGACTTCTTTATCGCCGACCTCGCTGATTGAGGTGCGCTCGGCATAGCCATCTCGCACTCGAGCGACATCTGCGAGCTTGACTGTCCGCCCGTCACCCAGCTGAATTTGGCGCTGCGACAGATCATAGGCGGTTTCAGCATTGCCCAGCACCCGCAGCGACTGACGCGTGCCGCCGACTTCGGTGAGCCCTCCTGCGGCATTAACATTCTGAGCGCGCAGCACGCTATTGATCTGCGAAGCAGTGACGCCGAGTGCCTGCATTTTCATTGGATCAATAATGACTTCGATCTCGCGATCGACGCCCCCGAACCGGCCGACTTCCGCCATACCTTCGATGTTTAGAAGCCGCTTGATGACAACGTCGTCGATGAACCAGCTTAGCTCCTCGATCGTCATGTCGTCAGCTTCAACAGCGGTGTATCCGATCGCTTCCCCGACCACATCAACCTTGCTGATCTGAGGCTCCAGAATGCCGTCGGGAAGGTTTCCTCGAATGCCGTCGACCGCTGTGGTGACCTCGCTTAGCGCTTCAGTGATCTCGGTTCCGATTTCGAACTCAACAAACGTACTTGAAGCGCTTTCACGTGCTGACGATTGGATCGAATTCACACCATTGATCGATCGCACTGCAGCTTCGACACGTTGTGTGATCTGGTTCTCAATCTCCGTCGGAGCAGCGCCCGGCTGCACGATCGTGACCTCGACACCGGGGAAATCGACATCCGGATTGTTCGTCACATCCATCCGCATGAAACTGACAATCCCGGCAAGCAGCAAAACGGTAAACATGACCAGAGGGATCACTGGGTTGCGGATCGACCAGGCCGAAAGATTGCGGAAATTCATGTCAGTTCTGCCTGTGTTCGCGCCTCGCGGCCCGTTATCTCTTCTCGCTTACGTCGCAAACTGCGTCGCCATTTTAAAATACGCTGGCTTATCGGATCAGGATGAAAACGCCTTAGTCATTCTAATCCTTGTCAGCTTTCCGGTTTAGCACCTTCTCGGCGCGGATTAATCGTTTCTCCCGGGTTTAGAAAACCGCCTGCGCGAAGAACCACAAGCTCGTTTCCATTAAGACCATCAAGGATCGCGATGCCATCTTCGGTAACCATACCCGTAGTCACGGGCCGGCGTGTGGCCTTATTGTCTTCTGAGACGACGTAAACATAGGAGCCTTCCTGGTCTGCTAAGACCGCGCTTTCAGGCAAGACCGTCGCTGTCAGCGTCCCACTATTGATACGCGCAGTGGCGAAACCGCCTGGCCTCAGATCAGCCGCAAATGGCAAAGCCACTCGCGCAGTGCCTTGACGGGTGCGCTCGTCAACTAATGGCGCGAGTTGCCATACTTCGCCAGAATAGATCTTGTTTGAACCAGCCAATGTGACTTCGGCACTAACACCCCTTGAGAGTCCAGCCATCTGCCCTTCGCTCAACTGCGCGAGCATTTCCATCTCGCCGCCGCGCGCTATCGTGAACAGCGCAGGCGTTCCGGCACCGACACTTTGTCCTGGTTCAACACTGCGTGCCAGAACATAACCGGCTGCAGGAGCAACCACGCTGAGGCGTGCATTTCGCGCACGCAATTCCTTAAGCTGGGCTTCAGCCACTTTTACCCGAGCGACCGCTGCATCTCGCTCCGAGGTCAAGCGATCGATATCAGCCTTGGAGACAAAGCCGCGCTCAACCAGTTGCAGCGCACGATCGAGATTGGCCTGCGCCAAAGCCGCATCCGCGTTCGCAACCTCGACTTGCGCAGCCTGAGCAGCAGCTTGCTGAGTTTGCACCGAACGGTCGATAATGGCCAGAACCTGCCCAGCACGAACCCATTCGCCGGCATCAACCGGGACTGAGACAACGCGGCCACCCTCACCTTCGACGCCGACCGGCATTTCACGCCGCGCCGCGATCGTGCCCGGAGCCTCGATAGTACCTTCGACCGTCGTCTGGCCCGGTGCGATCACCGTGACCACCGGAGCTTGTGAACCATCATCAGCGGTTGCGGCAGGCTCACCACCTTGAAGCGCAAAATAGGCGGCAATCGCCAACAAAAGCCCGAACAGGCCGAGACCGACAGTAATCGCCCAGCGCGGGATGTCAGATGAACGCTCCCGCCACGTCGCGGCAGCGTCCGTCGGAACGCTATCCGCCGCTTCTGCGGTAATTGGAGCTTCATAATTCATCACTGTGCCTCATCGCGGCGATATAGAGTGCCCATGTCTTGAGCGATCCACGGTGTATTAGCAAGGTAACTCACCAAGCACAATGCCCTTACGCTGGCGCAATGCGATGCGCAATGCTCGGTTCGACTGACGACTTAGACCTTAGACGAAGAACGGCTTGAGTTGGTTCCTTTATGCTTCGGCAAAAAGAGAACAGCGCGGCCGCAAGCCGCGCTATTTTCCATATCAAAGATGCGTTGCAGTGCGCCGCTAAACTCTCGGCACGTGATTGCTAGCAGTTAGCCGCTTACGCGCCCGCGCTGGATCAAGTTGAGCACGCCGAGCAGCACGACAGCTCCGATAAACGCTGACACAATGCCCATCACGTCAGGCGGCCAGGCTCCAATCCGGCCGCCGCCCAACAGGAACCCGAACACTCCATTGCCGATGAAAGACCCTACAATACCGACTACAATGTTCCAAAAATAGCCCATTGAGGCATCGCGCTTCATCACCAGACTGGCTAACCAACCGATGATGCCACCCATGATAATAAACCAGATGAATCCCAGCATATCTACTCCCCTTCAAGCATGCGCATCGCCCCGCGATTGGCGCGAATCCCAGTTCAAGCTTGATTGAGAAGCTAGCGCAGTTTGCTGACGGAGAGAACCTTAAGGGTTGTTAACTTAGTTCGGCGGCAAAGACGCTGCGCTCAATATTTTAGCTGGCGCTCATAAAGATCGCGATAGTGTTGAATGCGCGTCACTCTGAGGCCTTGCATCCCTGAGCGATCGACTGCGCGCTGCCACGAAGCGAATTCTTCTAAGGTCAGGCTGTAACGCTCCAGAACCTCATCAATAGTCAGCAGTCCGCCATTGACGGCTGCCACGACTTCGGCCTTGCGCCGCACAACCCAGCGCTTGGTGTTGGGGGATGGCAAGTCTTCAAGCGTCAAAGGCTCGCCAAGCGGGCCGATCACCTGAGCAGGGCGAATGTCTTGGTTTTCAATCATCAATCGTCTCTCACGCCGCCAATTGCCGCACCATCTTGAGGTTCGATGATACTGACCTGCGACGCTTTGC
>JBCCJD010000018.1:0-50636 GCA_039027955.1 Pseudomonadota bacterium | reverse complement strand
TTTCGCGCGTATGACGAATTCACCCGGGCCTGGCTTAGTGAAGCGCGCCGGGTGCTGAAGCCTGATGGCTCGTTGTGGGTGATCGGAAGCTATCACAACATCTTTCGGGTCGGCGCGAGCTTGCAGGATCTCGGCTTCTGGATCCTCAACGACATCGTCTGGCGCAAAACCAATCCGATGCCCAATTTCAAAGGCACGCGCTTTACCAACGCGCACGAGACGCTGATCTGGGCCAGCATGGGTGAGAAATCGCGTTACCACTTCAATTATCGCGCGATGAAAAGCCTGAATGACGAACTCCAGATGCGCAGCGACTGGGTCATGCCGATCTGCTCAGGCCCTGAGCGTCTGAAAGAAGGCGGCAAGAAAGCGCATCCGACTCAAAAACCGGAAAGCCTGCTCTATCGAGTCCTGCTCGCAACGACGCAGGCGGGCGACGTCGTACTCGATCCATTTTTCGGAACCGGTACAACCGGCGCAGTTGCGAAACGGCTGGGCCGACAATGGATTGGCTGTGAGCGCGAAGAGTTCTATCAGAATATTGCGTATAAACGCATAGAAAAGGAACTTCCGCTCGATGAGAGCGCTCTTGAAACTATGCAGTCGCGAAAATCCGCGCCCCGGGTCGCCTTCGGGACGTTGGTGGAGACCGGACTGATCGCGCCCGGCACGCAGGTGTTCGACAAGAAACGCCGCTGGGTCGCGATCGTCCGGGCAGACGGGTCACTCGACTACCAAGGCCAGACCGGCTCGATCCACTCGCTTGGTAAAGATCTGCAAGGTGCGCCAAGCTGCAATGGCTGGACGTTCTGGCATTATGAGCAAGGGGCCGAAGTGCTAGCTCTCGATGCTGCGCGCCAGCTTTACCGGCTCGCCAACGAAGACTGACTTCGCCCGCGGATGGGCCGACGGCACTGTCTTAAAGTCCAGGTCGAATCAGTATTTGGCCGTTGATTGAGCCGACAGCTTGACACTCAAGCCAGTCAAGCATGGTTAACAGGAAATCTTAACAGAACCTGATGCAAGTAATGCGCGATAGCAAACGCCTTGTCGTACAAGCTTGACGAAACCTGAATAAAACCCAGCAAAAACATAAAAATACATTAAAAATTTGTTGCATCCGCACTCGCTAACCGTTCGTAACTGAGCGCGTCCGGCCGGGGGGCCGGTCCTAGGGGGGCAACCTGCGCGGCACAAAGCCGCGCTAACCTAGGAGATGGAAATGCTAGTTAACAAGTTTTCGGCGATGACAATCGTGGCCGCCGTCGGGGCAATGCCTGCAGTCGCTCACGCTCAGGATAATGACGAGGATAGCGGTGTTTATATCGGTGTTAGCGCCGGTGTTTCGCTTCCTGAAGACAGCCAGAATTCTGGCGAGTTCGATGCGACGGTCCCGGCAACCGCTGATTTTGATGAAATCCCGGCTGGTACGCCGCTGGGCTGGAACACCGAATTCGACACCGGGTTCTCGATCGCAGGTCAGCTCGGATACGCGTTCGGCAACGGATTGAGAGTTGAGCTTGAAGGCACCTATACCGAAACCGGGGTCGACACGCACACAGGTCTGACCGTTGGCGGCGCGGATATCGATGCCGTCGATGTCGCTGTGCTCACGCGCGGAGCACCGGACGCTGCCAATCCGACTGTTGGCGCCGTAATCGCTGATGGCCAAGGTCAAGTGTCAACGCTCGGCATTTTCGGGAACGTATTCTATGACATTCGCACCGGAAGCGGGTTCAAACCCTATCTCGGTGCCGGGGTCGGCTATCAGTCGGTCGACGTTGAATACATTCCTTCAGAAGTGCTTGTGGGCGATGATAGCGACGGGGTGTTCGCCTACCAATTGATGGCCGGGGCGAGCTTTGAGCTGACTGATAGCGCTGAGATCTTTGGCCAGTACACCTACCGAGCCGGGTTCGACGATGCCGATATCGAGCTTGATCTGCTTCCAGCAACGCTCGGCGTCGAAAACGCACAATCGATCATTTCAGCCGGGGTCCGCTTTAAGCTCGGCGGCTGACTTTACTTACAAGCTTGGCGGCCCCGCCCCCCACGGCCGCCATCTTTGAGGGACCGGGCGCGCGCACCCGGTCCCTTTTTTGTGGGTGCAGCATCGAGCCTGCGTTGCTCGGCTTAAGCGCAGTGCCTAAGCGAGCACTATGAGCGCTTCAGTCTATCTCCATCCGATCGCCTTTGTCGCATCGCCGCAGGCCGGGGCCGACGCCGCTGGTCCGGCGGCCATCCGCTTAGCTGGAAGCATGGTCTATGCGAGCCGGTTCGCGCTGGTCGTGCGTGATGACGGGGCCGCGATTGGCCGCGATGTCTTCGGCCCGCGCGAGGCTGAAGCGGTGTTCGATCAGTTGGCAGCATCGCAAGGCAGCACGCTCGCCGATGACGCCCGCGAGCAATGGGCGAACCTGCAAAAGGTCCATCCGCCGCTAGAGCTTGGCCAGCGCACGATCCGGTTCGATCAGCCGCAAGTGATGGGCATCTTGAATGTGACGCCTGACAGCTTTTCGGATGGCGGGCAATTCAACGAAGACCTTGACGCAGGCCGCGCGCACGCGGCGGGCATGCTCGAAGCGGGTGCGGCCATCATCGATATCGGCGGGGAAAGCACTCGGCCCGGAGCGCAAGCCACGTTTGAAGGCGACGAGATCGAACGGGTCATCCCGGCGGTAGAGTATTGCGCGGGGATGGGCGCAGCGATCAGCGTCGATACACGGCGCGCAGGCGTGCTCGAAGCCGCGCTTCAAGTCGGCGCACAGGTCGCTAACGATGTCTCGGCGCTGCGCTACGATCCCCGTATGAGCGAGCTGGTCGCGAATGCCGGTTGCCCGGTAATCCTGATGCATGCGCCCGGCGCGGGCGAGGATCTGCACGAAGGCGGCGATTATCGCGATGTGGTGAGCGAGGTGTTTGATTTCCTCAAAGCAGCGCGCGCGAAAGCGATTGTAAGCGGCATCGCGCCAGAGCGCATCCTGCTCGACCCGGGGATCGGTTTCGGCAAATCACTGAGCGATAATCTCGCGCTGATTAATTCGCTGGCCTTGTTTCATGCGCTGGGCAGCCCGCTGCTCCTCGGCGTCAGTCGCAAGCGCATGATCGGTGCGCTCAGCCGCGAGGAAGAGGCTGATCAGCGGCTCGGCGGGTCGATTGCGTTGGCGCAGCGCGGGATGGATGCAGGGGTGCATATGCTGCGGGTGCACGATGTTCCCGAGACGGTGCAGGCGCGCAACGTCTGGCGCGGCTTGCGCGATGCAGCGCTGACCGATTTCGGCCAGCTTCCCGCTGATTAAGCCGCTTTGCCGCTTAGAGAGTAAACGCTCCGTCTGATACCAGCACGTGGCCTGTCATGTTGCTGGCCGCATCGGACAGCATAAACAGCATGGTCTCGGCGATCTCTTGTGAGGTTGCAAATCGGCCCGACGGGGTTGTTTTCGCCATGGCCTTGAGCGTCGCGTCGCGTCCTTGTGCAGCGACTGAGCGATTGAAGTCGTCTGAGCTTTCCCAGATCGCCGTATCGACGCCGCCCGGTGCGATCGCGTTCACGCGGATATTGTCCGGCGCAGCTTCGAGCGCTGCAATCCGGGCAAGATGCGCGACCGCTGCCTTTGATGCGCCATAAGGGCCCGTGCCGGGGATCGCTTTGAGGGCCGTGCTCGATGAGGTGATGACGATGCTGCCACCTGTTTGCGAAGCGGTTTGCTTGATCGCGCTCAACGCCGCTTTCAATGTCAGGAATACGCCATCAAGGTTGACGTCCATCACCCGGCGCCATTCAGCAAAGGGAAGCTCTCGGATCTGTCCGGCTGCGCCGATCCCGGCGTTTACAACCGCGTGCGTGAGCCCGACCAGCTTAGGCCCGGCAGCTTCCCACATGGCTTCGTCAGCAACGCTGCCGATCACGTAATCGATCTCACACCCGCCAAGCTCGAGCGTCTCCAATCGCGCCTGGTCGAGATCGTTAAGGATCAGCCGCGCTGCCCCGTGTTTAGCGAGCGCTTCGGCACAAGCGCGACCTATTCCCGAAGCAGCGCCGGTTATGAGCGCAGTGCGCCCTTTAAAATCATTCGATGTCGTCATGGCGCGCGCGCTAGGCCGATCGCGCGACGCGATCAAGCCGGGCGTTAGGCGACGTTGTCGATCCCGAGATCAGACAGTTTGCGATAAAGCGTCGAACGGCCAATTCCGAGCCGCCGGGCAACTTCCGTCATCCGCCCGCGATAATGCCCGATGGCAAGGCGGATCACATCTGCTTCGATCTCTTCGAGCGGGCGCAGATTGCCATCTTCGGTGTAGAGCATCACGCCGACGCCTTCATGGACATGCGGGGTGTTGACGTCCTTTTGTTCGCCGAGCAGCTCCGACAATTGCGGGAAACTCTCAGCGGTCAGCGTGTCGCCTTCACAATAGACGGCTGCGCGGAACAGCACCGACTGAAGCTGACGGACATTGCCGGGCCAATCAAACGCCGACAGAAGCGCCAGCGCGTTTTCCGACACGGACAAGTGCTTAAGCCCCGGCTGCTCGCCAATCCGCGCGAGGAAATGGCGGGTAAGGGCTGTGATATCGCCTGTCCGCTCGCGCAGCGGGGGCAGCGAAATGAGCGTTGCGCTGAGCATCTCGGCAAGGTCCGGATCGAACTGGCCAGCGGAAACCAGCGTCTCAAGCTTGAAATTGCTGGCGGAAAGCAGCCGCACATCAATCCGGAAGCCATGCGCTGCGCCGACTGGGCGAACGATGCCGGTATCGAGCGCCTCTGCCAGGCGGCTTTGCAACGGGGCAGTCAAGCGGTCGACTTCGTCCAGCACCAAAGTGCCGCCATCGCAATGCTGCAAAGCGCCGATCTGACGGTCGAACGCGCCGGGAAAGGCGTTGGGCTCATGCCCGAACAGCACCGATTCGATCGAGTTGGGCGGAACGCTTGCGACATTGATAATCCGCAGCGGGTCTTTCGAGCGCGGGCTGGCGGCATGCATCGCGCGCATCAGCATTTCCTTGCCAGTGCCGCTTTCGCCTTCGATCAAGGTATGGCCATGCCCGCGCGCAGCCTTAGCCGCCTTGGCAAGCGCGGTGCGGAATTCAGGCGCGGTCCCGATCATCGCATCAAAATCGAGGCTGGCTGACATTTTCTCAGTCAGCGGCGCAAGTTCGTTACGCGGCGCTTCGCGTTTTGTAACTGCGCGCAACGCTTCCATCAGGCGATCAGGCGAGACCGGCTTGACCAGATAATCGCTCGCGCCTGCCCGCATCGCTTCGACCGCCAGCAGCGGCGATGCGCTGGTGGTCAGCATCAGGATCGGAAGTGCAGGGCGACGCTCTTTCAATTCGCGAATCAGTGTGCAGGCATCATCGCCCGGAACCCACTGATCGAGCAGGATGGCGGACAATTGCATGCCTTCGCGCGTGCCCAGCGTGGCGATCGCGGTTTCAGCATCGGCTACCACAAGCGTACGCCAGCCCTCGCGCGCAGCAATAGCTGAGATAAGCCGGGACTGCGCCGGCTCATCATCGATCAGCATCACCAGACGAGCGTCTGCTTGCGGTTCGGTTTCCGCCATTGTCCTGCCAGGGACCCCTCGCATGCCCCGGAGATCGTCCCAGGGTGAAACGTCAGCTGGGCTTAGTGCCATCGGGTAAACACGTTATTAAGGCTGTTCGGCCAAGCGCACCTCCAAACGCACTGTGAACGCGACCAGTCGAGCTAGAGACACTTGCTACGCCTGGCAATAGAGTGGACTTGAGCAAGCGCGCGTGCTTCGATAGTGGACCTTACGGAACCTCGGACTTGCGACATTTGTGCAAGTGTAAATTCATTTTTCGGCAACTTTTAGCCGGCTGCACCGTTTAGGCGAAATAAGGGGAGCA
This sequence comes from Pseudomonadota bacterium, assembly GCA_039027955.1. GTDB lineage: Bacteria > Pseudomonadota > Alphaproteobacteria > Sphingomonadales > Sphingomonadaceae > Erythrobacter. Next base: position 44,765 of record JBCCJD010000018.1, on the reverse strand, counting down.
TCACGCGATGGGCGTCCATGATATGGATAAAGCGCAGCAGACCTATGGCGGGTTTATGACTGCGGTGAAGATTTCGGTGCCGGTGATTGCGGTGATCGTGTTCTTTGTGATCATGCTGATTGCTGGATAGGGCCGAGTACTCACGTGAAAATAGCAGTATTGAAAGAGCGTGCCGCGGGCGAAACGCGGGTCGCGATCACGCCTGAGACGGTGAAGAAGTTTGCAGGTCTCGGTAACGAGCTGTTTATCGAGAAAGGCGCTGGCCTCTCTGCCGCCATTCCCGATAGCGCCTATGAGGATGCTGGCGCGACACTTGGCACAGCGGCAGCGACAGTCAAAGACGCTGACATCGTGCTCGCAATCCAGGCACCCGACGTTGCCCATGTGAAAGGCGCAAAAGCAGGCGCGATGGTCGCCGCTTTGTTTGACCCGTTCCAGAAAGGCGACCTGGTCGAGGCCTATGCCAAAGCCGGGCTTGAAGCACTGTCGATGGAATTCATGCCGCGGATCACGCGCGCGCAAGGGATGGACGTGCTCTCAAGCCAGTCCAACCTTTCAGGATACAAAGCCGTGCTGGCCGCAGCGGACACCTATGGCCGGGCTTTCCCGATGATGATGACCGCGGCCGGTACAGTGCAGGCCGCGAAGTGCTTTATCATGGGGGTCGGTGTTGCCGGTCTTCAAGCGATTGCAACCGCGCGGCGACTGGGCGCTCAGGTTTCAGCGACCGATGTGCGCTCCGCGACTAAGGAACAGATCGAGAGCCTCGGTGCCAAAGCGATCTTTGTAAAAGACGTCGCAGGTATCGAAGGCGAAGGCTCAGGCGGCTATGCAACCGAGATGAGCGATGAGTATAAGGCCGCGCAAGCCAAGCTCGTCTCAGAACACATTGCCAAGCAGGACATCGTCATCACCACTGCGCTAATCCCGGGACGCGCGGCGCCGGTGTTGATCACGGACGAGCAGATCGCGACGATGAAGCCGGGCAGCGTGATCTTCGATCTCGCGGTCGCGCAAGGCGGCAATGTCGAAGGCTCCAAGGCGGATGAGACCGTTGACAAGCACGGCGTGAAGATCATCGGCTATTCGAACACCCCGGCAAGCCTCCCCGCCGATGCCTCCGCGCTGTTTGCGCGCAACCACTTCACGATGTTCCAGGCGTTCTGGGACAAGGAAGCGGGCAAGCCCGAATTCGACGAGGAAATCGGCGATGCGATCCGCCTGACCAAGGGCGGCGAGATTGTGAATGAGCGTTTGAAAGCGTGAGGGCTTTCCACCTCTTGATCCTGCTTCTCGCTGCTGCGCTTGGTTATCCTGCGACTGCAAAAGTCGCGTTGAAGACTGAGACGCGGTACTACCCAACCGAGATCGAAGCACGGGACGTTACGCTTTCCAAAGGAGAGAGTGTTTTTAAGCTGGAGCTGCGGCCAAAGCGGCTCTTGGTGCTGACACAGGACGTGATTGCGACTGAGACGGGCAAGACCCTGCTTTCAGCCGGGACTCAGCTTGTTCCACAAACGATCATTGATGGCGGTGTGAATTATTGCACCACTCGTCCGGCCAGAGGCAATCTTTGGACAGGTGAAAACATGATGTGTTTCACTGACAAAGACGGCGATTTGAGTTTTGAGGAATACTTCTGGACAATCAGTGCGTTGAGTTCGGGAGTCGCCACCGGTTACTTCGTTCCGGACAACATCAAAAAAGTTCTTCGCGTGGATGCTGTCGAGATTCCTATCAGCGAATTTGATCGTAACCTTACGATCCAGTTGGATTGGGTTGGCGGTGACGGCCTAAGAAAACCTATTCAATTCCGGGGCTCATTTTGTGTTGATGGACGATGCGACTGGGAGACCCGTCGCTTCAAGGCTGTCGGTGAACGAGGGCAGAACATCAGTTCTTTCCTTTCCTCAGCGGTTTCTTGCAACAGTACGCAAGCTAATCGCGCTGTTTGTCAGCTAACTGAGAACTCAAGAGCGGAATACATCGCGATCGATGTCCGTGGAATCGATATTGTTAAAGGCGGGGCTCTTTAATGGACTTTATTTCAATCCTCTCGATTTTCGTGCTGGCGTGTTTCGTCGGCTACTATGTCGTCTGGTCAGTCACCCCGGCGCTGCACACGCCGTTGATGGCGGTGACCAACGCAATTTCCTCGGTGATTATCGTCGGCGCGCTCATTGCGGCGGCAGAAGCGGGAAGCATGGTCGCCAAATATCTCGGCCTGTTCGGAGTGGTGCTGGCAAGCATCAACATCTTTGGCGGGTTTGCTGTCACCGAGCGCATGCTCGCGATGTACAAGAAGAAGGAGAAGTGAGGATGGGCCGTCTCGCTTCCTTCGTCACCCCGGCGCAGGCCGGGGTCCAGTCCCTCGGGCGTCGCATCTGGATTCCGGCCTTCGCCGGAATGACGGTTCTGTTTGCAACTCCCGCCCATGCGGCAGGTGAAGGCACCGTTCCGGCCTGGGCGATGCTTGCTTACCTTGCTTCAGGCGTGTTCTTCATACTTGCGCTGCGCGGGCTTTCAAGCCCCGCCACCAGCCGCGCGGGCAACCGTAATGGTATGATCGGGATGGTGCTGGCGGTTGGCACCACGCTGATCACGCATGACCTTGCGACTTGGTATGAGATCGCGATCGCGATCGCGATTGGCGGCGCGATCGGCTTTGTCATCGCGCGCAAGATCGCGATGACCTCGATGCCCGAACTCGTTGCAGGCTTTCACTCGCTGGTCGGTATGGCGGCGGTGGTCGTGGGTCTTGCCGCGTGGCTTGACCCTGCAAGCTTCGGCATTACCGATGATGCAGGCCAGATCTTGACCGTCAGCCGGATCGAGCTTGGCCTTGGCATTGCGATCGGCGCGATCACGTTCTCAGGCTCGGTTATTGCGTTTCTGAAGCTGTCAGGCCGGATGAGTGGATCGCCGATCCTGCTGCCTGCGCGCCATGTCATCAATCTCGGAACGCTCGCAGCGATCCTGGGGCTCGTCGGCTTTTACGCGGTGTCACCGGAAGGCGGACCAGGCGAAGGCTGGATGATCATTGCGATCACCGCGCTTGCCTTCCTCATTGGTTTCCTTCTCATCATCCCGATCGGCGGGGCGGATATGCCGGTCGTCGTCTCGATGCTCAATTCCTACTCCGGCTGGGCCGCAGCGGCGATGGGCTTCACGCTCGGCAATTCAGCCATGATCATCACCGGCGCGCTGGTCGGGTCCTCCGGCGCAATCCTCAGCTACATTATGTGCCGGGCGATGAACCGCAGCTTCATCAGCGTGATCGCGGGCGGCTTTGGCGCGGATGACAGCGCGGGCGGGGCCGATGGCGCACCGCGCGAACAGCGTCCCTACAAACAGGGCAGCGCGGACGATGCGGCGTTCATGCTCGAACAGGCTGAAAAGGTCATTATCATCCCGGGCTACGGTATGGCGGTAGCCCAAGCACAGCACGTGCTGCGCGAAATGGCTGATGCGCTCAAAGAGAAGGATGTCGAAGTCAAATACGCGATCCACCCGGTCGCTGGCCGGATGCCAGGCCATATGAACGTTCTGCTGGCAGAAGCGAACGTGCCCTATGATGAAGTGTTCGAGCTTGAAGACATCAACTCCGAATTCGCGACCGCCGATGTCGCGTTCATCATCGGCGCGAATGACGTGGTGAACCCGGCCGCTAAGACTGACAAAGCTTCACCCATTTACGGGATGCCGGTGTTCGATGTCGACAAAGCTAAACAGGTCTTCTTCATCAAGCGCTCGATGCGCGGGGTCGGATATGCCGGGGTCGATAACGAAGTGTTCTATATGAACCAGACCGTTATGCTGCTGTCGGATGCTAAGAAGATGGTCGAGGAAATCGTAAAGGCGCTCGATTGATCGGGTGCGCTCCGCGTGGCTGAAGGAGGCAGGTGATGAAATGGCTGCTGGCTTTGCTGCTGGTCGGCGCAGGTGTGGCTGGCGGCTATATGCTGTTCAGCCGCGGCGGTCTGGTCGAGCAGGTCACCGAAGCCCGGGTCGAACAGGCACTGCTGGCTAACGGCTTACCTGCGCCCATGGCTGAATGCATGGCCCCGCGGCTGACGGACCGGCTCTCGATCGCGCAGCTGCAAAAGCTTGAACGCTTTGCGCCGCAGGATGGCGAAAGCGCGGTGCCGACTTCTACCGGCCAAGCGCTTGCGAGATTGCGCCGGGTCGATGACCGCGAAGCGATTGAGACGGTGGTAAGCGTCGCGGGCGGATGCGGGTTTGACTTGATGCTGCAAGGTCTATGAGGAGCCGATGAGCGCGCGAGCGATGACGGAGCACATTTAGTGAAATGGGCGCTGCGCCTTGTTCTGGTGCTCGTTGTGGTGCTCGGCGGCCTGTTTCTTGCCTTTCGCACGCCTGATACCGATCCAGCGGAAATGCGCGCGAAGTATGGCGCGCCGCCTTCGCAATTCGTCGAGATCGCCAGCGGTGTGACAGTCCATCTGCGCGATGAAGGTCCGCGCGGCGATGGCGCTGCGGCTCTGCCGATTGTCCTGCTCCATGGCTCCAACTCTGATCTTCATACCTGGGATGAATGGGCTGAGCGCCTGTCGCAAACCCACCGCGTGATCCGGTTTGATCAGGTCGGGCATGGCTTGACCGGGCCAGACCCTGAGGAGGATTACAGCCGCGCCAATTACGCACAGGATATCGGCGAAGTGGCTGACGCGCTTGGTCTTGAGCGTTTCATCCTCGGTGGCAATTCGATGGGCGGCAAACACGCGCTTGCTTTTGCGGCGGCTTATCCTGAGCGGGTTGCAGGGCTGATCCTGGTCGATGCAAGCGGCGGGCCTGAACTTGCGCTGGAGACAGATGCGCAAGCGGAAGCGGAGGAAGACAGCGGCAATATCGGGTTCGCGATTGCGCAGATGCCGGGCATCAATCGGCTCGCGGAACAGATCACGCCGCGCTCGCTGATCGAGCAGAGCCTTGTTGAAACTGTCGCTGATCGTGCGCTTGTCGATGGCGCGATTGTCGATCGGTATTGGGAGCTGCTGCGCTATCCCGGCAATCGCCGCGCGACCTTGCTGCGGTTTTCGGCTGCCTATGATCCGCTGACAGAGGCGGAGATCGCGTCGATCACAGCGCCAGCGCTGATCCAATGGGGCGAAGAAGATCGGTTGATCCCAGTCGCCGCCGGGCGCTGGCTGAAGCAGACTTTGCCTAACAGCGAATTGGTCGTTTACCCTGAAATTGGGCACTTGCCGCATAAGGAAGCACCCGAAGCGAGCCTTGCAAGCGTGCAAGAGTGGCTTCTTAACCTCGAATAAACCATCTAAATGGCTGTAGAGCGGTCACTATTTCGAAGCTATGGACGCGCTTCGGTGTTCCTCGCTAAACCATGCTCACGCGAGGTTCAGGATTCGAGGCAAAGCGTTGCGCAAATTAGGCTTAATAGGCGGGATGAGCTGGGTCTCGACCGGGATTTATTATGACCGGATCAACCGGATCGTGCAGCGGCGCGGCCCGGCAATGGCGAGTGCTCCGCTGCTGATCGAGAGCCTCGATTTCAGCACGCTGCATGGCCTGCGCGCTGACAATGACTGGAAGCATGCAGCCGAAACGCTTGTCGCCAGTGCCCGCCGCTTAAGCGATGCCGGCGCTGAAGGCCTGCTGATCGGTGCCAATTCGATGCATAAAGTGTATGACGATGTCGCTGCAGCGGTCGACATACCGATCCTGCACATTGCCGAATATGTCGGGCGCGCGCTGGCAGAGACGAACCACAAGAATGTCGCGCTGATCGGCACCCGCAATGTCATGACCGAAGGCTTCTACCGCAAGCGGCTTGTGGCGCACGGGATCGATCTGCTGCCGCCGAACATGGACAACGTCGAAACGCTCGACCGGATCATCTATGATGAACTGATGGTCGGCAAAGTCAGCCGCGATGCGCAGCGGGCGATGAAGACGATCATCACCAACAAGGCTCAAGAAGGCGCCGATGCAATCGTGCTCGCATGCACGGAGCTTGATCTGGTGGTCGACACCAACGCCAACGTCCTGCCGGTGTTCGATTCGACTGTAATCCACTGCGACGCGGCGGCTGACTGGATCCTGCAACACGAATTGGTGAGCTAGTCTGCAGCTCGACCTTGTTCGGACACGGCTGGTCCTACGCGGTCTTCTCGCCGGGTGCGCCTGTTTGCCGAAGCTTCTAACCGCACAGCGAATTTGTCATCGATTCGTAACATGGCAGATTCCGGGTCTTCGGGTCGCTTTGCCGATGGCCCTCGGGGCCGCTCTCCATCCCCAACTGCACCCGGAGAGCGGCCTCATTCTCATCGCGGCGCTGAGTTTGCCGGGGAAGGCGGCAGGTTTGCTGGTTTGTTTGCCTTGAGCGCAAGTGCGTCCTGACCTAGGTGCAATGCTCATTATGGACCTTGCCGCCTATGCCGCTGATCCTTTCGCGCCGAGTTCGCGCGGGCATGGCGGGCGCGAGTTTGAGCGCGGCGATGCACTGAGCGATGGTTCCAGTGAGCGGCGCGGCCCGCGCAGCGAATTTCAGCGCGATCGCGACCGGGTGATCCATTCGATGAGCTTCCGGCGGTTGAAAGCGAAAACCCAGGTGTTCATCGCGCCTGAAGGCGATCACTACCGCACGCGTCTGACCCATAGCCTCGAAGTGGCGCAGATCGGACGCGTGCTGGCACGAGCACTGGGGCTTGATGAAGACCTGACCGAAGCGCTGTGCCTTGCGCATGACCTGGGCCATCCGCCTTTCGGACATGCTGGCGAACAGGCGCTGAAGGATGCACTCGCGCGCCATGGCGGATTTTGTCACAATGCGCAGACCTTGCGCACGGTGATGCGGCTGGAGAGCCCTTATCCGATGCATGACGGGCTCAATCTCAGCTGGGATGTGCTGGAGGGGCTGGCAAAGCACAATGGTCCGGTCGATGCGCCGAACTGGGCGCTGGCGCAGCTTGATGAGGCGTTCCCGCTCGATCTGTGGGACTGGCCTTCGCTCGAAGCCCAGATTGCGACTGTCAGCGATGACATTGCGTATGACAATCACGACATCGATGATGGTCTGCGCGCTGGCTTTTTGAGCCTTGATGACTTGCTTGAGCTTGATTTCCTCGCTGATCAATGGCGAGTGGTCGAAAAACGCTTTCCTACTGCACCGCGTGAAAGGCAATTGCGCGAGCTTGTGCGGGATCAAATCGGGTTGATGGTGAATGATGTGCTGGAATACACGCGGGCTCAAGTGGACGGGCTCGGCTCTGTCACGCAAGTGCGCGCCGCGGGACGCCAATTGGCGGGGTTCTCTCCTGCAATGGCGCAGCATGAACGCGCTTTGAAGAGCTTCATGTACGACAAGCTTTATTACCATTCCGATCAAGTCGCCGCAGCCGAGCGCGCGCGCGATGTGGTCGCTCGGCTGTTTGCGGCCTATTCGCAGGATGCCTCGCTGATGCCTGCCGAATGGCGCGAGCGCTTGCCTGCGAACGACCCTGACCGTGCGCGCGTGATAGCCGACTTCATCGCCGGGATGAGCGATCGTTTTGCGATCAATGCGTGCAGCGAGATCTATGGCATGCAGCCCAGCGGATTGAGCCATGTCTAAGTTTCGCACGCGCCCCCGCACTAAGTCCTTTGGAGCCGCTCGGCCTGCTCCGGTCCGGTTAGGGCTTATCGGGGCGACCGGGCTGATCGGGCGGCGGATCATCGAGATTTCGAGCGAAGGCGATTCCGCGCGGATCGTAGGGATTGCCCGGCGCGAATTGAACCTGCCCGAAGGGGCGCGGATGGAGCTGTTCGTTGCTGAGACCGCGAAATGGGGCGAAGTGCTCGAAGCGGTCAAACCAGCGTCGCTGATTTGTGCGCTGGGGACCACTTGGAAAAAATCAGGGCGCGATGAAGAGGCCTTTCGCGCAGTCGATCAGGAACTGGTCGTCAACACCGCTGAAGCGGCCCATAAAGCGGGCGTGACGAACTTCGTGTTTATCAGCTCGGCCGGGGCTGACCCGCGTTCGAAGAACTTCTACCTGCGCGTCAAAGGCGAGACCGAAGTGCTGCTGTCCAAAGTGGGCTTCAAGCGGCTCGACATCTTGCGCCCTGGCCTGCTTAAGGGTGAGCGCGAAGATGACGTTCGCTTAGTCGAAGGGCTGGCCCGGTTCGCTAGTCCGGTGATTGATCCGCTGCTGCCGACCAAGCTTGAAAAGTTCCGCTCGGTCGAAGCTGATCTGGTCGCTGAAGCGGCGTTGGGGCTGGGCATGCGGCGCGCGCAAGGCCGCTACACGCACGACAACGAAGCGATGAAGCGGGCAGCGCGCGAATGGCGCGCCCGGGCGGCGCGCGAAAACGAAGAGGAATAGGCGGAAGCGATGGGGGCCGCAGGGGACTGGGCAGCGCTGTTCAGCTTCGTCAATATCGTCGCGCTTATCGCGTGGGTCGGTCTGATCCTGCTGCCACGCTGGCCTGCTTTGCTATCGGCGGTGCTTTATGCCGGGATCGGGCTGTTGTGCCTCGTTTACGCGATTGGCCTTGTCGGCATAGTCAGCGGTACGTTCGCTAATCCTGGCGGCGGCGAGATGAGCTTTTCTTCAATCGAAGGCGTGCGCGGCCTGTTTGCAGGCGATGGCGGCGTGACTGTGGGATGGACCCATTACCTCGCGTTTGACCTCTTTGTCGGGCTGTGGATCGCGCGCGATGGCGATGCCAAAGGGATCTCGCGGTTTGTTCAGGCCCCGATCTTGCTCGCGACGTTTCTTGCAGGACCGCTTGGCCTGCTCATCTGGCTGCTTGTGCGCGAGCCTGCCGCGCGTCGGCAAGGCCGGTTCAAATAGCACGCTCGCCCTAACGTCAGCGCCTGCGCGAAAGGCGCTAGACCTCGCCAGTGCGACATGCTTAATCCTGCGCAAAAGATAGACCGGGAGAGAGTATGAGCTGGGAAGGCACGATTGCAGGCGAGCCGCATCACGACTTTGTCACCTTCGATGAGATTTTGACCTTTTGGGCCAGCGCGCGCGCAGATGGCGCTGCGCTCGATTTCGATGGCCGTTCAACAAGCTATGGCGAATTGGATCGCTTGACCCGCCAGTTGATTGCGCTGTTCAAAGCGCGCGGGATCGCTGCAGGAGACCGGATCGCCTGGCTTGGGAAGAATTCCGATGCAATGTGCCTTATATACCTTGCCGCGGCCCGGATGGGGGCGGTTATGGTGCCGATCGGGTGGCGGCTCGCGCCGCGCGAGATCGCCTACATCCTCACCGATACCGGAGCAAAGCTGCTGGTTGCAGCGGATGAGTTTCTTGATACCGCGCAAGCGGTCGCGGGCGATGTCCCGGCCAAGCCTGAAGTGATCGGCGCTGAAGCCGCGCTGAGCGATGCGCAAGGCCTTGAGCCAGCCGATTATACAGCGCCTGATGCCGATGCGCCGGTGCTGCAACTCTACACCTCCGGCACGACGGGCAATCCCAAAGGGGTGATGCTGTCCAATCGCAATCTGCTGGGCCTTAGAAACCCAGGCAACAAGGTCGGGCTGGCATGGAATTTCTTCGAAGCAGGCGACAGCATGCTGGTCGCGATGCCGTGTTCGCATATTGGCGGGATGGGCCTTGTGAATATCGGGATCGCTAATGGCATCCGCAATCGGATCCAGGCTGAGTTCACTCCGGCAGGTGTGCTTGAAGCGATCGAAGCGGGCGCAACCCACATGTTTATTGTGCCTGCCGCGCTGCAAATGGTGGTGCAGCATCCGCAGGCGGCTGAGACCGACTTTTCGCATCTGCGTTATCTTATGTACGGCGCAGCGCCGATGCCGCTTGAACTGCTGAAAGAAGCGGTGCGCACCATGCCCAATGCCAACTTTCTGCAAGCCTATGGGATGACCGAGACCTCAGGCACGATTTCGCTCCTCCCGCCCGAAGACCACACGCTTGAAGGCAATGATAGGATGCGTTCAGCGGGTAAAGCAGTGCCGGGTGCCGAGATTGAAGTGCGCGGGGCCGGCAATACCGAGCTGGCGCGCGGCGAGATCGGTGAGGTTTGCATTCGTTCGCCATCGAACACCGCTGGCTATTGGAAGCTTCCCGACGCGACCGCTAAGACAATCGATCCTGATGGCTGGCTCCATACCGGCGATGCCGGCGTGATGGACGAGGATGGCTACGTCTACATCCAGGACCGGATCAAGGACATGATCATTTCAGGCGGCGAGAATGTCTATCCGGCTGAAGTGGAGAATGCGATTTTCGGGCATCCTGCGATTGCTGAAGTGGCGGTGATCGGTGTCCCGTCAGAGCGCTGGGGCGAAGAGGTCAAAGCCTGCTGTGTCGCAAAGCCGGGCGCCGAGATCGATCCTGACGACGTGATCGCTTATGCGCGTGAGCGGATTGCCGCGTTCAAGGCTCCCAAGAGCGTTGATGTGATCCCTCAGATGCCGCGTAACCCATCAGGCAAGATCTTGCGGCGGCAATTGCGTGCGCCTTATTGGGAAGGGCAAGAGCGGCAAGTCGGATAGCGGGCGCGCTGCTGTGAAAAAGCATGCTCCCGCCACTCTGCGCAACCGCGAAGCCATAGCAGCCGTTCTGGCGAATGAATTGCCGGCAAATGGCACGGTGCTGGAAGTGGCGGCGGGTTCAGGCGAACATGCCTGCTACTTCGCTGCGCGTTTTCCGCAGCTCACTTGGCTGCCGAGCGACCCTGATCCTGAAGCGCTGCTTTCGATTGCGGCCTATCGCGAAGACTACGGAGGCTCGAACCTCGATGCGCCGGTGCGGCTTGATGCAAGCGCGCCTGACACCTGGCCGGCCCAGCGCGTCGATGCCGTAGTCTGCATCAACATGGTCCATATCAGCCCTTGGGAAGCGAGCGTCGGACTGTTCGAAGGCGCGGCCAAGTGCCTTGCGCAAACCGCGCCGTTGATCCTCTATGGGCCTTACTTTGAAGAGACAGTCGAGACGGCGCCTTCAAACCTCGACTTTGATGCAAGTCTGAAAGCGCGCGATCCGCGATGGGGCATTCGCCAACTCAGTAAGGTTGATCAGCTGGGGCGCGAGAATGGACTGGCGCGCAGCAAGCGATACGAGATGCCTGCCAATAACTTGACGCTGATCTATCGCTGCACCTAATTCGTCATCAATCGTTGATGACTTCCTCGCCGGTTTCGCCGACCGACTTGATGTCTTCACCGATCCCTTTGACTGTATTGCAGGCCGTGCTGGACAAGCACAGCGCGCCGAGCGCAGCGGTGATGAGAGTTTTGCGGACCATAACGTTTCCTCAGCTTTCCTCGTTCGTCGATCAGTTACGCGTGCCGCCGCGCTAAGCTTGCACCGGTGCGACAGACTGCGCTTTGGCTCGGGCGAGTTGCCGCTCGCGCCAAGCAATCAGCACGCCTGCCCCGATAATCAGCGGCGCCCCAAGCCACAAGCTTGCCGGTGCTGACCGATCAAATACGGTATAGCCATACCAGGTCGCCCACAGCAATGCGGTGTAGTCCATCAACAAGATGACCGCGGCTGAACCGAATCTGAGCGATGCGGTGAGCAGCATCTGCGCCAGCGCGCCGCACAGCGCCATCGCGATGATGATTGCCCAGGTCTCCGGGTCATGCGGCGTAAACACGAACGGCAAAGCGAGCGCCGCGAGCGGCGTGGTCAGCCCGCTGAACCAGAACACGATCGACCACGGGCTTTCGGTCTTGTTCAAATCCTGGATCTGGAAACTGATGAGCGCGACCAGAAAGGCTGCGATAAGCGCAACGCTCGCGCCGAACGGGTCGACCATCCCGGTGCCGGGCTGCGTCAGCACCAGCACGCCGGCAAATCCGAAACCGACTGCGCCCCAGCGGTATCGGCCGACTTTCTCGCCAAACAGGATGACCGAAAGCATCACTGCAAAGAAAGGCGCGGTAAAGCTGATTGCGGTCGCTTCTGGCAAAGGCAGCAACACCACCGCGCCATAGACAAAGAACATGCCGACAATGCCATAGGCCGCGCGCCTCAGATGCGCAGGAAAGCGGGTGGTTTTGATGCTGGCAAGGTTACCGGCGAGGGCAAGCAATCCAGCGACGCAGGCAAAGGTGATGGCTTGGCGCCAGAACACCAGCTCAGCCAGATAGACCCCGCGCGTGCCAGCAAGCTTGATCAACATCGCCATTGTCGCAAGCGCTGCTGCGGTTGCGAGACGCAAGCCAAGCGCCAAGAACGGGCGAGGGCGAGCGACTGAGCCATCCATGCCCGATCCCTTGGCTGGGCCGCGAGCATTGCGCAAGCGCGCCGAGGCCTTAAATCACGCGAATGCTGAGAATTGCAGCACTGCTCGTCAGGCGATGACGGATTTGCTTACCCGCTTCGCGCTCGCCAGCGATGCCGTGCAACTTGCCGTGCTTGGCGCTGGGCTTTGGCTGGTCGCCGCTGTGTGCGGCGTGATGGAATGGCGGCGCGGGCGTGGGCGTTCGCTTGAGCGGTTGGAGCGGGTCGGCTGGGTCCCGTGGATGCCGATCTTCCTCGCTTGCGCGTTCACTGGCGGCGGGTGCCTTGCAGTGAGCCTGCCGGTTTTCCTCGGAAGCGTCTAAATTGCTGAGGTGCGATCGGGCATATTCTTCAACGCGTTAACCGCGTTTGCCGCGATTCTCGCTGTCGCGAGCGCAGTGATCCACCCTCGGCACAGCACCTGAAGAAACGCTTAGAGACACGCCTCCAGATACGCCTGATCAAACCCGAATTGGCGAGCCTTTTCCAGCGTATAGGGCCTGAGACCTGTGGAGCGGAATTCGCCTAGGATCTTACCGTCATCGGTCTCGTCCAAGTATTCGAACTTGAACAGCTCCTGCGTGACGATCACTTCGCCTTCCATCCCGATCACTTCAGTGATGTTGGTGGTGCGGCGTGACCCGTCGCGCAGACGCTTGACCTGCACGATCAGATCGACCGATTCCGCGATCTGGCGTGAGATCGCTTCTTTGGGGATCTTGATGTCGCCCATGAGGATCATGTTTTCCATACGGCCAAGGCATTCGCGCGGCGAGTTGGCGTGGAGCGTACACATCGAGCCATCGTGGCCCGTGTTCATCGCGGCAAGCAGGTCAAAACACTCCGCGCCGCGAATCTCACCCAGGATGATCCGGTCAGGACGCATACGCAGGGCGTTCTTCACAAGGTCACCGATCGTGATCGCACCTTGCCCTTCAAGGTTGGGGGGGCGCGTTTCAAGCGGCAGCCAATGCGGCTGTTGCAGACGAAGTTCGGCGGCGTCCTCGATCGTCAGCACGCGCTCACCCGGGTCGATCATCTTCGACAGGGCGTTGAGCATGGTCGTCTTACCCGAACCCGTACCGCCTGAGATAACGATGTTCATCCGGCACGCGCCCGCAATTTTGAGCGCGGTGCACATCTTGTCGGACATCGAGCCAAACTCCTTGAGCATGTCCAAGGTGATCGGTTTCTCGGAGAACTTACGAATGGAGATCGCGGTGCCGCGCAGCGACAGCGGTGGCACGATGACGTTCACACGAGAGCCGTCTTTCAAGCGGGCGTCGGCCAGCGGCGTTGTCTGGTCAACCCGGCGGCCAACCTGGTTCACGATGCGCTGAGCGATCTGAAACAGATGCTGTTCATCGCGGAAGCGGATCGGCGCGATGACGAGCTTACCCTTTTTCTCAATATAGGTCTGGTCTGGGCCGTTGACCATGATATCGGACACGTCTGGGTCGTTCAGCAGCTCTTCGAGCGGACCAAAGCCCAGCAGTTCGTCGATCAGAACCTTTTCGAGCGCAAACTGCTCGCGGCGGTTGAGCGTGACCTTCAGTTCGGCCAGCACTTCCATGATGATCGGGCGGAATTCTTCCGATAGCTCTTCTTTGGAGAGCGTCGCGGCGGCTTCGGGATCGACCCGTTCAAGCAAGCGCGGGAGCACTTGCTCTTTGATCTTGTGGACGCTCGCTTCAAACCCGCTGGCTTCGTTTTCGGTCGCGTTGGTCGCAGCCATCCGCTCCGCCAGACGATCCATCGCATCAGCCGTGGCATTGCCGCTCGCAGGCTTGCTCGGCGTGGGTGCAGGCGGCGCGTCGCTTTTGACTTTCTCGCTTGTGCCATCGCCTGGCAAAGGCGGGAATTGTTCCCCGCCATTGGCTTGGCCATTTCCTGGCTTCATCGGCCGGGCAACCCCAAAAGCTGGCCGGCCGCCAGGTTTCATACTGCCGCCTTTTTTGCCGAATGCACTCATTCTTATGGCCCCCAGAAGGCTTCACGTCCATCACGGCACATGTTCGGATTAACGCGAACAGTGCCTCTCGAAATTTGGTGAATAAAAGGGAAAGCTTATTTTTTCCCTAAACCTGAGCGAGGCCGCAGCATGGCGTTAAGTGCCTGTCCTTGGCCGATTGAGCGCTGGCGCGAGCCGCGTGATTAAGCTCGCCTTTACCATCGGGACGCGTCGAAACCCTTTGCGGCGGTGACCGTTTCGCTCGCGCGGATGCATGAATGCACAAATCGCGCGCGATGGGTCAGCCGAGTGGTTGCGTTTTGAGACGCGCTCGCTCATCGCGCGGGCCTGATGAGACGGTATGATGGACCTTCGCGATGACGCCGGCTGAACGCAGCGGGCTCGCTTACGCGGTCAGCGGCTTTGTGTTGCTGGCGATGGGCGATGCCGTGATCAAGAGCATGGCTGGGGCCTGGCCTGCCGTTGCTGTCGCAGCGCTCAGGTTTTCGCTCGGTGCGCTGGGGCTATCCGTCCTTTTGCTACGCGCTGAAGGCTGGCGGGCTTTCATCCCGGCTAACCCATGGCTGCAAGCGGCGCGCGGGGCATGCCTGGCGCTTGCTTCGCTGAGTTTCTTTTCTGCAGTGTACATCATGCCGCTGGCTGAAGCGTTGGCGATCGGCTTTCTCTCGCCCGTGCTCACGCAAGCGCTGAGCGGGCCGATCCTTGGCGAAAAAGTGCGCCCGCAAGTGTGGGCTCTATCCGCGATCGCGCTGGCGGGAGTGGCGATTGTGCTGAGGCCCAACATTCTCGAACTCGGCTGGGCAGCGCTGCTACCCTTGAATTCAGCGCTGTTCTTTGCGTTGTTGATGATCGCCAATCGCGCCAGCGCCGGGCGGAGTTCTCCGCTTGCCGCGCAGGTTTTTGTCGCGGGGTTTTGCGCGCCGCTGCTGATTGCCGGGTCGCTCGCGGCTAAGCTGTCCGGCATTCCCGCGCTCGATTTCGGATGGCCAAGCTGGGACGTTGTTGCCCGATGCGCCATCGTCGCGGTCACTGCGAGCACGGCTCATTGGTTGGCTTATGTAGCCACCGCTAAGGCGGGCGCTGCTGCCATTGCCCCTGCGATCTATGTTCAGATGCTGGTTGCGATCGCGGCAGGCTGGCTGGTGTTCGGCGATCGGCCCGATGGCTACACGCTTGCAGGAGCAGGGCTGATCATCGCGTCCGGGCTATATCTGTGGCGCGATGGGGTTAGCAGCGCTGCTCCAAAGCAGGGCTTGTCGAGCGCCCCCTAGCAAGTACAGATTGATCCCGAAAGCAGCGCAAATGTCCGCGCAAGGCACTGCTCAAGCTCGCATTCATCGCTAAGGGCTATCGCGCAGCCCGTTTCACACAGAAGGCAAGGGACCAAGACCAATGTGCGGCATTATCGGGATTGTGGGCCAGTCTGATGTGGCTGAGCGGCTGGTGGATGGCCTCAAGCGGATGGAATATCGCGGCTATGACAGCGCCGGGCTTTGCACTTTGCATAATGACGCGCTGGTGCGCCGCCGTGCGGAAGGCAAGCTGCTCAATCTGATCGGAGTGCTGGAGCGCGAGCCGGCCCAGGGCACGGTCGGTATCGCCCACACGCGCTGGGCGACGCATGGCGCGCCGACCGCTGCCAATGCGCACCCGCATGCGACCGCTGAAGTGGCGATCGTGCACAATGGCATCATCGAGAACTTCAAGGAATTGCGCGCTGAGCTCGCCCATGCGGGACGCACCTTCGAAAGCGAGACGGACAGCGAAGTGGTGGCGCATCTCATCTCGCACCGCATCGAGGCCGGGCTCGATCCCGTCGCAGCGGTCCGCGATGTCCTGCCGCGCCTGCGCGGAGCGTTCGCTTTGGCGATCGCGTTTCGGGACCATCCTGATCTGCTGATCGGTGCGCGGCTTGGCTCGCCGCTGGTGGTCGGATACGGCCCGGGCGGAGCCGAAGCGGAGATGTATCTGGGCTCTGATGCGCTGGCACTGGCTTCTTTGACGCAGCGGATCACCTATCTCGAAGAAGGCGATTGGGTCGTCGTGCGCCGCGACAGCGCGGAAATCTTCGATTCCGAAAACCACCCTGCCAAACGCGAGATCCAGGCCTCCGGCGCATCAGCAGCGGCGGTCGAAAAAGGCAATTATCGCCACTTCATGCAAAAGGAGATATTCGAGCAGCCGACAGTCGTTGCACAAACGCTAGGCTCTTATCTCAGGCGTTCTGACAATTCGGTTGCGCTGCCACAATTCGAATTCGACATTTCCGGTGTGAAGCGCTTGACCATCGTTGCGTGCGGCACGTCGTACTATGCCGGGATGGTCGCCAAATACTGGTTTGAACAATTTGCGCGCGTGCCTGTTGATATCGATGTCGCGTCTGAGTTTCGATACCGCGAACCGGTGCTCGAAGACGGCGGACTGGCGCTGTTCATCTCGCAGAGCGGAGAGACCGCGGACACGCTGGCGGCCTTGCGCCATTGTAAAGCCGAAGGTCAGGTGATCGGGGTGGTGGTGAATGTGCCCACCAGCACCATGGCGCGCGAAGCCGACTTGTTGCTGCCAACCCATGCAGGGCCAGAAATCGGCGTTGCGTCGACGAAGGCGTTTACCTGTCAGCTTGCGGTGCTGGCGGCGCTTGCTGCCAATATGGCGGTCAAGAAAGGCCTCCTCACGCGCGAAGCCGAAGCCGAAATCGTGCGCCATCTTCTCGAAGCGCCGGCTGCGCTTAACGCAGCGCTCGATCACGATGAGGACATCGCCGCGATGGCGCCGCTGATCGCGCCGGCCCGCGACGTGCTTTATCTGGGGCGCGGGCAGGATTACCCGCTGGCGCTTGAAGGCGCGCTCAAGCTCAAGGAAATCAGCTACATTCACGCCGAAGGCTATGCGTCGGGTGAGATGAAGCACGGGCCGATCGCGCTGATTGATGATGATGTGCCGGTGGTGGTGATCGCGCCTTCTGGACCGCTGTTCGAGAAAACCGTCTCCAATATGGAGGAAGTGCGCGCGCGGGGCGGGCAAGTGGTCCTGATATCTGATGCAGCAGGGCTGGCCGAAGCCGGTGAAGGGTGTCTTGCGACCATCGAAATGCCGGTCGTTCATTCGCTGATCGCGCCGCTGGTTTACGCTATCCCCGTGCAATTGCTGGCTTATCATGTGGCTGTGGTTAAAGGCACCGATGTCGACCAACCGCGGAACCTCGCCAAATCCGTAACGGTGGAATAAGCAAGTTCAGCCGCGTCATTGCGGCCTGTATTTTACTGCGCCATAACTTTTGCTGGGTATGCGCTCGAATGTGAGCGATACCGTTTCCTCCCCTGACCAGGCCTCTTTCGGTGAGGCAAACGCTGACAACGCGCCGTTTGACCGGGGCGTTGCCGAAGGTTTGACGGTGTCAGCGGTGCTTGGCTTGACCAATCGCGGCGATGCGGACTGGGCTCGCTTGCGCGGCCTTCAGCATTCCGCGTTGTCCAAGCTTACTTTTTATCGCGTGTATGTGCATGCGATGCTGTCCGTGTTCGTTGCGCAGATCTATCTGCCGGTGGTCCCGCCGCTTTATGTCGGCTCATGGATCCTTGCTCTGCTGATGGTGCATGTGCGCGGTGCGAAGCTTGATCGCGCGCTGTCGGATGCGCAGCGCCGTAAAGTGCTTCCGGGCGAATATCATCGGCAAACGCTGACCGCCGTGTTTTCCGGCCTGCTATGGTCTGTCCCGGTGCTTGTGTTCTCGCCGTTTGGCAGCACCGCTGATCTGGCAGCGCTCCTGCTGGTGATCGCGCTGCTGATTGCAGGCTCTGTGTTCTTTTACACCGCCGCGCCGATCAGCATTGTGTTGTTCGCGTTGATTGTTGGCGTTTCCAGCGTCGTCCACCTCGCCATGAGCGGGCTCTACCTCGTCATGGGGGCGACGATCCTGTTTCTCATCGCATCGGTGTTCGGCACAATCGAGGTCGGCCGGACCTATCTTATGGCACGTCTGGCTGAAAGCGGGATCGCGGAAAAAGACGAAGTGGTGTCTTTGCTGCTGCGCGAGTTCGAAGAGAACGAAGCCGATTGGCTGTGGGAAGTCGATCCGCAGCGGCGCCTTCGCTCGGTCAGCCCGCGCTTTGCTTTTGCTTTAGGTTCGCCGCAAGTGATGGCGGAAGGCAAGCCGCTGTTCGAGCTCATTGCCGGGCGCAAATGGGAAGAGGGCCAATACGCGCCAAGCCTGCGCGAACTGGCTGATAACCTCAAAAACCGTGAGAATTTCTCAAACCTGCTGGTGCAGGTCACGATCAAAGGCGAGCAGCGCTGGTGGGAGCTTTCCGGCACGCCGATGCGCGACCAGGTCGGGCGGTTCGTCGGCTTTCGCGGAGTTGGTTCGGATGTGACCGAGCAGCGCGAATCCTCGGAAAAAATCGCTTATCTTGCGCGCTTTGATACGCTTACGCAGCTGCCCAATCGCTTGCAATTGACCGAAGCGCTCGGCGAGGCGCTGAGCTATGCTGACCAATGGCGCACGCGCTGCGCGCTGATGATGGTCGATCTCGACCGGTTCAAGGCGGTTAACGATTCGCTGGGCCATATGACCGGCGACAAATTGCTGGCGCAAGTCTCGGCCCGGCTTGAAACGCTTATGGGGGAAGGCCAGCTGTGCGGGCGGCTGGGCGGCGATGAGTTTGCAATCGTGATCCGTGATGCGAGCGAGCCGGATATGATCCATACGCTGGCGCGTCAGATCATCGACAGTCTGTCAGAGCCTTATCAGGTCGATCACCACACGCTCTATGTCGGGGCAAGCGTTGGCTCGGCGGTGGGTCCGCGCGATGGCAAGTCGGTTGAAGAGCTGATGCGCAACGCTGACTTGGCGCTGTACCGCGCGAAAGATGTCGGTGGCGGCGAGCATTGCCGGTTTGTGAAGGACCTCCACGCGTCCGCCGAAGAGCGCCGCAAGCTCGAAGTATCGCTGCGCAAGGCGCTCGAACGCGACGAGTTCGTGCTCCATTACCAGCCGGTGGTCGATGCGCGCAGCGAGAACATCGTCAGTTTCGAAGCGCTGGCGCGGTGGAACAGTCAGGATCACGGGTTTGTCAGTCCCGGCAAGTTCATTCCGCTTGCAGAAGACACCCGGCTGATCGTGCCAATCGGGAAATGGGTGCTGCGGCAAGCCTGCCAGGAAGCGATGACGTGGCCTGAACATATCAAGGTCAACGTCAATGTGTCGCCTGAGCAGCTGCTTGAGCCGGAATTCCACCGCGATGTGGTCGAAGCGCTCAACGACAGCGGGCTGCGACCGCAGCGGCTCGAAATCGAAGTGACCGAAAGCATTTTCATGCGCGATGCGAGCATCGCCAGAAATGCGCTGGAGCAGGCGATGGCGCTGGGCTGTTCGATTGCTCTCGATGATTTCGGGACCGGCTATTCCTCGCTCGGCTATCTGCGCAAGCTCCAATTCTCGACCATCAAAGTGGATCGCACCTTCGTTCAAGGCGCGGCGCAAGGCGCATCAGAAAGTCTTGCGATCATCAATGCCGTGGTCGCGATGGCGAAGAGCCTCGATATGACGACCACGGCTGAAGGGGTGGAGACTGCGGAAGAAGCCGAACTGATCCGCAATCTGGGATGCGACAAGATCCAGGGGTTCTATTTCGGGCGGCCGATGACCAATGAGGAAGCTCGCCGCTTGTTCGATGCGAGTACGCGGCGACGGGCTTGACGCAGCGTCGCTGGCATGGCGGCTTAAACCGTCACGAGGCTTTCAAGCAGGCTTTCGAACACTTTGCGCCCGTCGGCTCCGCCCATCGAAGGATGCGCTGCTGGTGAAATGGCGCGCTCTGGATGCGGCATCATGCCAAGCACACGGCGATTTTCGCTCAGGATACCGGCGATATCGCGCTGCGATCCGTTGACTGGCTCGGTGTAGCGAAACGCGATCCGGTCGTCGCTCTCCAACTGGTCAAGCGTGGTTTCATCAGCGAAGTAATTGCCATCATGATGGGCAATCGGGATGCGCACTTTTTCGTTCGGTTCAAAGCCGCCTGTGAACGCAGAGCTGGTGTTGCCGACTTCAAGCGGCACTGTGCGGCAAATGAAAGTCTGGCCAGCATTGCGCATCAACACGCCGGGGAGCAGCCCGCTTTCACACAGCACTTGAAATCCGTTGCACACGCCGAGCACGGGCATGCCGCGCTCAGCCGCTGCCACAACCGCGCGCATGATCGGGCTGTTCGCCGCCATGGCGCCGACCCGCAGATAATCGCCATAGGAAAAGCCGCCGGGTATCGCGAGCAGATCGAGCCTGTCAGGCAGCTCAGCATCGCCATGCCAGATGCGCAGCGCCGGTGCTCCGCTTACCGCTTCGAGCGCAACCGCCATGTCGCGATCGCAATTTGAGCCCGGGAAAGTAATTACACCGGCCCGGAATGCGTTACTGCGAGCGCTCATCAAGCCGCTTCCGTGCTTGCAAACTCGATTGCGTAATCCTCGATCACGGTATTGGCGAGCAGCTTTTCGCACATCTGCGCGATCGCTTCGTGTGTGGTTGCATCGGCGACTTCGAGTTCAATGACGCGTCCCACGCGCACATCGGTAACGCTGTCGAAGCCAAGCCCGCTCAGCGAATGGTGGACCGCGCGGCCTTGCGGATCGAGCACGCCGGGCTTCAACGAGACAGTCACGCGAACTTTCATAAGCACAATCCTGATCTAAGCGAATGCGCATAGCCTATACGTCAGCGCCTGCACCGCGCAATCGGTGAAGCCGGGTTGTTCGATGGAATCGGCGTCCGGCTGCTCGGATGCGATCAGGGTGTGACCCGTATGTGGCTGGTATGTGGCCGGTATGTTCCTGGGCTGATGTGTCACCGAAACGCAACAATGGTCAGAAGAGTGACTCAGAGGTGCCACTTAAACGCAGCATGTGTCCTGGGTGAACTCGTCAGGCGATGCCAAACCTGTCACGCAGCTTTCGCGCGTCACCGCGATTCACCATTTTTCCAGCGAACGTCTCAAAGGGCTTTGTCTGATGTCACACCGCATTCTTTCTGCTCGCGCGCTCTGGGCGAGCTCGACGATCTTTTCTGCCGCTGCGTTCGGATTGGCGGCGCCTGCCATAGCGCAGGATGGCGCTGATGCAGCCTCTGAAGAGGAAGGTCAGCTGCCTTCGATCATCGTCACCGCGAACCGGCGCGAGGAAAACCTGCAAGACGTCGCTGTGTCTGCCGATATCCTCGATCAAGGCCGGGTCGATGCAATCTTCAGCGCTGCTGCTGACACCACCGCGCTTGCGGGGTCAGTGCCGGGCCTCAATGTTGAAAGCTCGAACGGCCGGGTCGCCCCGCGCTTTTACATTCGCGGGTTAGGGAACACCGATTTCGATCTCGCCGCTTCGCAGCCGGTCTCGTTCATCATGGACGATGTCGTACTTGAGAATGTGACGCTCAAGAGTTTCCCGATCTTCGATGTCGACCGGATCGAAGTGCTCCGCGGGCCGCAAGGCACGCTGTTTGGCCGCAACACTCCGGCCGGGATCGTTAAAGTCGACACGGTCAAACCGAGCCAGGAAACCGATGTCAGGGTCGGTCTCTCGTTCGGAAGCTTAGGCACGATCGCAGCGACCGGTGCGGTTGGCGGATCGCTGGTCGAAGAGACACTCGCCTTTCGCGTCTCCACTCAGCTCCAGCGGCGCGGGAACTGGATTGATAACGGCTTTACCGAAGAAGAGGGCGTGCTTGGCGGATACACCGATTTCGCGATCCGCGGACAGGTCCTGTGGACGCCGGATGATCGCAGCGAATTCCTTGCTCAAGTCCAGTTCCGCGACCTTGACGGCAGTTCCACTTTCTTCCGCGCCAATGTTCTTGGGCCAAGCACAAATCAGCCCAACAACACCAATGATCTCAACGAAAACTACGATCGTGACACGGTGTTCTACGACGCAGGCGGCGGTAATCCAGCGGAGTACCAACAGTTTGGCGCGACCTTGAATGTCAAATACGATTTCGACTTTGCGACGCTGACCTCGATCACAAGCTATTACACCAGCGAAGGGTTCAGCCGCGGGGATATCGACGGCGGCAACCTGGTGACCGGGCCTGGCTTTATTCCGTTTCCGTCCGACACGCAGGATTCGATCGACCTTTATCAGGTCACCAATGAAACCCGGCTCGCATCGAACGGCGATGGCCCTTTCAGCTGGCAGATCGGCGCGTTCCTGTTTGACAGCGATGCCGATATCACCACGGTCGGCTTTGATTTCCCCCCGCCGGTAACGGTTAACCAGACCAACTCGGCCTGGGCGATCTTTGGTCAGGGCACGTATCAATTCAACGACGTGCTTCGGCTGACTGCGGGCCTGCGCTACACCGATGATGAAAAGGATTTCTTCGTGCGGTCCGGGTCAGCACCGCAGCCGGTTGGCGTGCAGGATGATCAGCTGAGCTGGGATGTCAGCCTGTTTGCTGACCTGTCTGAAGACGCGAGCGTTTATGCCAAAGTTGCGAACGCCTTCCGCGCTCCCACCATTCAGGGCCGCGATGTGGCCTTCTTCCAGCCGCCGAGCGTTGCGCAATCAGAAGAGATCACTTCCTATGAAGTGGGCTTCAAAAGCGAGCTTGCGGACCGCCGGATCAGGATCAACGGCGCGGTGTTCTATTACACCGTCAACGATCCGCAGTTCACAGCGGTCGGCGGAGGCGGCAATTTCGTCCAGCTGATCAACGCGAATGAAGGCGAAGCGTACGGCTTTGAACTCGACACTGCGTTCCAGATCACGCCTAACTTTCTCGTGACGCTGGGCGTTGCGTACAATGATACGCAAATCAACGACAGCGACCTTGCAGTCGGCATTTGCGCGCAATGCACCGTCACGGATCCCACCACTGTGATCAACGGCAACACCCGCGCGCTGGTTGACGGGAACCCGTTCCCGAATGCGCCGGAATGGAGCGGTGATCTCACCGCGCGTTATGGCATCCCGGTGGGCGACAGCGGCGAGTTTTTCATCTTCACAGATTGGACGTTCCTCGGCGACACCAACTTCCTTCTCTACGAAAGCCTTGAATTCAACGCGTCAAGCCGGATCGAAGGCGGCTTGCGGGTCGGCTATACCGGCGGAGACGGGCAATGGGAGCTGGCGGTGTTTGCGCGCAACATCACAGATGAAGACAACGTCCAAGGGGTGGTCGACTTCAACAACAACACCGCATTTGTGAACGAACCGCGAGTGATCGGGCTTTCGCTCGGCTTCAATTACTAAGCGGGCTTAGGCACGAACCGATGTTTAGGGCTGGCGGGAGGCGACCTGCCAGCCCTTTTTTATGACCGTGCGGCAGGCGCAGCCGCAGGGCCCGGGTGTTACCGCTTCGCTTGCTGCGCCAGTCCGTTTGCGGTTTCTTCCGGCAGCACAACGATTTCGACTGCATCCTCAGGAGCAAGATATGTGTTTGCGGCGGCCCGGATATCTTCTGGAGTTATCCCTGCAAGAACCTCGGGAAACGCGAAATAGCGCTCTGTGCGTTCCGGCTGGGTTTGCGCAAATAAAGCCAGCGCCATCCACCCGCCCAGCGATTTGAGCGAATTGTCATAGCGTTCCTTAAGCGGCTTTCGCGCGCGTTCGAGCGTATCTGCAGCGAGCGGTTTGTCGCGCAGGTCAGCCAGCAACTCGGCGATCGCAGCGCGCGCCGGTTCGATCTCGGCAGCTTCGAGCGATGATCCCAGAGCAAAGGTGCCATAACCCCGGTACGTCCGGCTTTGGCTGCTTTGCGCTGAAGGGGAATAGGCCTGTCCCAGGTCTTCTCGCAGTCGCTGTTGCAACTCGAGCCGGACCACGCTTGCAAGCAGGTTAAGCCGCACCTTTTCAGTAAGATCGCTGTCGTCAGTGGTCGGCCAGATCAGTTGGAGAAAGGCTTGATCGGGTTCGCCCTGATGGGTGAGCACGCTTTGACCGCGCATGGATGTGAACGGGCGCGTGCGGGCTTCATCGCGCGGCTGGAACTCGGGTTCGCGCTGAGGCAGCGCGCCGAGTGTGCTCGCAACCGCTGCGATCGCCTCTTCCTCTTCAAAATCGCCCACAATCGCCAATTCGATCGCGCCGCGGCTTAAACGCTCCCCAATCGCGGCTTTGAGCTTTGTAAAATCAAGCGCGTAGTAATCGCTCTTGTCCTGCAATGTGAAGCGCGGATCCTTGTCCGACAGAATGCCGCCGATCGCCGTCGAATAGGACCGGCCAGGGGTTGCGTGCAGGGTTTCGAAGAAATTGTCGATCCCTTTGCGAAACCGCTCAACGCCTTCTGCGCGGTAGCCAGGGTCAGTCAGCAAAGCCGCCATCACCTGCAATTGCAGCGCAAGATCGCGCGGCGTGGTGCCACCAGAAAAGCTGAAGCCTTCCCCCCTTGCGCCGAAGCCGAGCCCGACCGAGCGGCCCGCAAGCACCGTTGAAAGCTCATCGGATGAATGCGCGCCTAGCCCGCCTGCCGAAAGCGATCCGGCTAAATACGTTTTGAGCGGCTCATCTTTGGTGTTGAGCAGAACGCCGCCGTCGACCGTCATTTGCACCGCGATGCGGTCTTCGCGAATGTCGGTCTGCTTGAGATTGAGCCGCACCCCATTGGCGAAACGGATAAGGCGCAGACCGAGCCGCTCATCAACCCGATCTTCGATGACTTCGCCAGCAGAGCCAAAATCGGTGTATGCAAATTGTAGCGCGCCGTTGTCTTCAGGCGGCATGATCGGGAGGGCCAGCGCTTCACCAAAGGCCAGACGCAACGCGTCCTCTCCCCCTTCAGGCGCGGTGCGTCCGGTGAACCGGATCATGGGTTCCTCAAGCGGAGCCTGATCGGGTTTAAGCGCATCAAACACCGTTTGCGGGGTGATCTCAGGGAGCAGCCGTTCGAACTGCGCTAACCGATCATCGGGCGTGGTTGGAATGCGTTCATTAGCGATGAGACCAAGCGCTGCTGAAACGTAAGAGCCATTGCTGCGGGTCGCTTCGGCTTTAACGGCATTCTCGCGCGCGGTGCGGATCTTTGCCAGTTGTTCATCGACTTCAGCCTGCGTGAACCCGAATTGGAGCGCTTGATTAAGCTCGCGCACCGCTGCGGATAATCCTGCGCGCCATTCGCCATCGACGCTCGACACGCTCAGCGCGGTCATCATCGCGTCTTCGAAGAGAGCGGCCCGGCTGTAATTGGCGCCGCGAAACGGCGCGTTTTCGCCGCGGGCGAGCCGTGCCAAGCGGCGATTGACAATCGCATAGCCGATCGCGCGCAGCAATTGCCGGTCGCGATTTGCGCGTGTGTCTGGCTCGTCCTGCCAAGGTGCCAGCCTGATCAGTGAAACCCGTTCTGATAATGCGGGATCGAGATAGATATCGGTCAGACCCGCGCGGGTATCGTCGATCGGACCCGCTTTGGGTTCAGCGGGCGCAGGCGGACCTTGCCAGTCGGAAAAGCGCGCGCGGATTTTCGCTTCCATCAGCTCGGTCGGATAGTCGCCGACGATCACCAGCACTGTGTTTGCGGGTGTGTAGGTCCGTTCATACAGAGCGCGAAGCTGAGCTGCAGTCGCCGACTTGATAACCTCCAGCGTCCCGATCGGCAGGCGGTCACCATAGTGCGCGCCGGGCGCGAGAAACTCCGTGCTGTCTTCATAATTGCGCTGCTGGAAGCCATTGCGGTCGCGCCGCTCAGCAAGGATCACGCCGCGCTCGCGCTCAACCGCATCCTCAGCAATGGTAAGCTCGCTTGCCGTCTCGCGCATCAGCATCAGCGCGGTGTCGAGCAGATCATCATCATTGCGCGGCAGATTGAGCATGTAAGTGATCGCTTGAAACCCGGTCGAAGCGTTGGTGTCCGCCCCGAACGCTAGCCCTTCGCGTTCGAGCAGTTTGATCATCTCGCCTTCAGGGATATTGGTCGACCCGTTGAACGCCATGTGTTCAAGATAATGCGCGAGCCCGCGCTCAGCCTCTGTCTCTTCGAGCGAGCCTGACCCGATCCGCATCCGCACCAAAGCGGTGCCTTCAGGGGTGGCGTTTTCGCGCAAGATATAGCGCATGCCGTTATCGAGCTGGCCAAACACATATCCGGGATCGACCGGGACATCGCTCGGCTCGAACGGCCAGACCGGCTCGCTCGACGTGGGCTGGGCAGTGGCTGGCGAAGCGTCAGGTTCGCGCGCATAGGAAGTGTCGGTGAAGGTGCTGCTCGCTATCGCTAGCAGGAAGACAGCGATCAAAACGCGCTCAATCAAAGGCATATAATTCGACGTACCCCAGTATCCTCTCACTGCAAGCTTAGAGGATATGGCGCTTGTGTCAGGTGTTTTTTGCACCCGATCAGGAGGCGGCTTCAGGCAGAGGCCGCGACGTGGTCGCTATTTCTTCGGCTGCATTCCGCGCAGACGCGAGCGGTGGCTCGACAAATCGAGCACTTCGCCTGGGCCGCTGTCTTCGCTTTGGAGCAGGCCGAGCCTGCGGGCAACTTCGCGATAGGCCTCTTCTTCGCCGCCCAGATCGCGCCGGAAGCGATCCTTGTCGAGCTTTTCGCCTGATTTCATATCCCACAGCCGGCAGCCATCCGGGCTGATCTCGTCGGCGAGGATCACACGGCTGAAATCGCCATCGTAGAGGCGCCCGAATTCGAGCTTGAAATCAACCAGACGGATGTCGATCGCCGCGAACATCCCGACCAGAAAATCATTGATCCGGATCGCCATCGAGGAAATGTCGTGCATCTCTTCATGGCTTGCCCAGTTGAAACACGCGATGTGCTCTTCGGCAATCAGCGGATCGCCGAGCGAATCGTCTTTATAATAGTACTCGATCAGCGTGTGCGGCAGCGGCTCGCCTTCTTCGATCCCGAGGCGTTTCGAAAGCGATCCGGCCGCAACATTGCGCAAGACCACTTCGATCGGGATGATCTCGACCTGGCGGATCAGCTGTTCGCGCATATTCAGTCGGCGGATGAAATGCGTCGGCATCCCGATATGCGCGAGCCGGGTGAAGATGTGCTCGCTGATACGGTTGTTGATCACGCCTTTGCCGTTGATCGTGCCTTGCTTTTCAGCGTTGAATGCGGTCGCGTCATCCTTGAAGTACTGGATGAGCGTACCGGGCTCAGGCCCTTCGTAAAGGATCTTGGCCTTGCCTTCGTAAATTTGGCGACGACGCGACATGTTGCGAGCCTCCCAGCGCGACTGGCGTTTGCGAGCATGGTGCCCGGGGGCGGAATCGAACCACCGACACGCGGATTTTCAATCCGCTGCTCTACCCCTGAGCTACCCGGGCATTTGCTGCAGCATCGGTAAAGCACAAAAAACACCAACCGGCGAGCAAACGAGCGCGGCCTATGGCGAAGGAGCGCAGCCTTGGCAAGAGGAAACGCATCATCAAAAGCGGCGGTCGCATCAACGCCGCCGCCAAGCCGCTGCTCACCTCTCAAATGGGTCGTCAGCGCGGCGAAACCGCTCAGCCAGATCTTCCGGACTGGCTGGCGGACCGGGCACGCTGTAGCCATCGCCGAACCATTGCGCGAGATCGCGGTCCTTGCAGCGTTGCGAACAGAAAGGCGCAAAGTCCGGGACGCGCGGCTTTGCGCAGATAGGGCAGGGGCGAGAGGAGGCGCTCGTCATTGTCCGATGATTTGGGCCTGCGGGGCTTCGAGCGCAAGGGCAGGGTCGGTCTCGATCCGCAGCTGCTTACCGGTCCGGCGGGTAAGCTCATCGAGCCAGTCAGGTTTCAGCTTGGCTTTCAGCGCAGGATGGATGGTCAGCAGCAGCACCGGGCCTGCCCCCACAGCACGCTCTGCAATCCGCACCACAAACCGGGCGCAAAGACCTGTGCGCGAGGTTGCGAAGCGATGGAGCAGCGAAGGGCCGTGGAGCCGCGCGACAAGTTGCACCAGACCAAAGCCGTTCATCGCGGTTCGCTCATGCGGCCATTCAGCCAGTGCGTGCGCTGAGGCTGTGTCAATGACGCGCCGGTCCGCTTTGGTCCCAAGCGTGGGGAAATCGATCGCGATGTTCCCGCCCAGATCGAACCATCTGAGCGCTGTTGCAATGGCCGGGATCGCGGCGAGGGCAAGCGTGCGCGGCGAGCCTGTGCCATCGACATCAATCACAGTCATCGCAGGCGTGATGCTGAGCAGGATTTCGCCGCCGGGAAAGGCAATCGATCCGGCAGAGGCAGCAGACCAGACCTCTTCCCACTGGTCCGGCGCAAATGCGGGGGTCACCCGGGCTTCAAACGGGGAATTGCGAAGAAATGTTTTAAAATGGGACGATCTGGTCGGATTGTCGGCGGTTACGGGGGTGCCTTGCCCCTCACTTTGAGGAGTGCTGGTCAAATATGTATCATTATGAGACAAATTTACCTCAGTGAAGCGCCCTTGCGCCTGTTTCAGGCGCCCGCGTTCAGCGATCGGCGCACGCGAGATTTCAAGGTCAAACCGCGCGCCTTCAGTCAAGCTCACCGGCAAATGGTCAACCAGCACTTCCGTCCCGTCTTTGAGCACTGCTGTGCCGCGCCGTGCGCCAGCAGCTTTAGCGATCAATTGCGCTTGATGCTGCGAGCCGGCGATGAGTTCGCCTGGCCAGTATATCCGCGCTGCAAGCACTTCGCCGTCACTGACCAACAGCGCGCGGGTCTCGCCAATCCCTTGTTCGATCAGCCATTGAGGAGCGGCGGCGCTAGGCAAGCGGGAAGCCTGCGGCCTTAAGCAGCGCACGCGTTTCAAACAGCGGCAAGCCCATCACGCCTGAATGGCTGCCCCGGAGCCATTGAATGAGCCCTTCGGCTGCGCCCTGGATTGCATAGCCGCCCGCTTTGCCGCGCCATTCGCCGCCTGCAAGATAGGCCGCGATCTCTTCGCTGCTAAGCGGTTTGAACCGGACGATATTGTCCGAAAGGCGCGTGCGCATTTCGCCTTCAGGTCCGCGCAGAACCACGCTGGTCAAGACCCGGTGACGCCTTCCGGAAAGCAATTCAAGGCACGCACGCGCTTCGCTTTCGGTTTCAGTCTTAGGCAGGATCCGGCGCCCGGCCGCAACCACAGTATCGCCTGCAAGCACGTGGCCTGTTGCAAAGACCGCGAGCGCCTTTTGCGAGCCCATCCGCATGGCATAATCGTGCGGGAGCTCGCCTGCGTGCGGGGTCTCGTCGATATCGGCGGGGCTGATGGCATCAGGTTCTAGCCCGAGCCGCGCTAGCAATTCGCGCCGACGCGGCGATGCAGAAGCAAGGGTTAGGTGAAGCGCGCCCATCATGTGGGCTGTTGCGCTTTACTGCGGGCCGGGACCGCCGCGGCCCGGCATGAAACGGTAAGTAATCCGGGCCTTAGTCAAGTCATAGGGAGTGAGCTCGCACAGCACTTCATCGCCCACCAGCACGCGGATCCGGTTTTTCCGCATCTTGCCAGCGGTGTGGCCGAGCACTTCATGACCGTTTTCAAGTTCAACCCGGAACATCGCATTGGGCAGCAGCTCCACTACGCGCCCGCGCATTTCGAGAAGTTCTTCTTTGGCCATGGATATCCTTTAATTTGCGCCGATCTGCACGCTGTAAGTCGATGTGGACGCGCGCTTTAGCGATCAGCAGGACAAAAGGAAAGCCTTGTGCGTTAGCGGCTCGGCGCATAGCGGCATCATATCTTGTTCATCTGGCGTGTTACGCGGCGCCTTGCGCCATTGCAAACTGATACAAATCAGCTGCTTGTTCGGCAAACCTGAATGATCACATAGGGCACTCAATGATCCTCTCCAGCCCCACTGCCTTAACCGTTCGGCCTGCACTTTTGGCAGGGGTGTGTCTGATTGGCTGGTGCTCTGCGCCGCTGGCGGCACAGGACAGAGCGCCTTCTGAGCGCGACGAGGCGGCAGTGCCGGATCCTCCACAGGATGCACAAAGCGATTTCGGGCAGTCTTCGCCAGGCGAGATCGTGGTTCAGGGCCAACGCCTGCGCGGACAGCTTGATGTGCCGCAAGAGCCTTTGCTGGAACTCAGCGAAGAAGACATCGCAGCCGAAGGCGTTTCAGCGATTTCCGATCTCATCGAGTCGATTACCGATCAGACCGGGTCCGCTCGCGGGCGCGGGGATGGCGGCGGGCGCCCGATCATTCTGGTCAACGGGATCAGAGTGGGCTCGTTTCGCGAATTAGCAAACTATCCGCCTGAAGCGCTTACAAAAGTCGAAGTGTTCCCTGAAGAGGTCGCGCTCCGCTTCGGATTTCCGCCTGACCGGCGAGTGATCAATCTGATCCTCAAGGAAAACTATGCCAGCCGCGAAGTCGAGCTCGAATTCGAAGGCCCGGCACGCGGCGGCAGCCTGGTTAACGAGCAGGAGCTGGGTTATCTGAAGATCAACGATGGCGGGCGGCTTAATCTCAACTTCACTGCCAATGATGTCTCGCTGCTGACGGAAGCGGAACGCGATCTCGATCAAGTGGACGGTTCGACTTCTCGGCTTGCGAGCGATCCAGACCCTGCCGAATTCCGCAGTCTGATCCCTGACAGCCGGACACTCGAAGCGAATGTCGCATGGGCCAAGGCAACAGTAGAAAACGGCAGCACGCTGTCGGCCAATCTCAATTATAGCCGCAGCGATTCGCGCAGTCTTGACGGTCTCAATCTGGTTACGCTGACGGATCCTCTTGGCGAAGAAAGCCTGACGCGCACATTTGGCGAAGAGACGCCGCTCGAACGGCGTCAGGCGAGCGATGTCCTCTCCACCTCTGGTTCGTTTGCGCGCCGGATCAATGCCTTTCAACTGACCAGCACATTCAACGCAAGTTTGACCGAGACCGAGACCGAGATTGATCGCCCTTTTTCTGTGACGGATCTCGAGGCCTTCCAAGACGCCGCCATGGCAGGGACGTTGGCGCTCGACGGACCGCTGCCGAGCAATGCTGACAACGGGTTCGATATCGCCCGGTCACGCACGATTGCAGCGACTTCGCTGACCACTTTGCGCGGCCCGCTGGCTGACCTGCCGGGCGGCGAACTGCTGGCAACGTTTGATGTCGGCTACAATTGGACGAACCTTGAGACCGCAGACACGCGCTCGCTGCAAGAATCGGAATTAAGGCGCGGTGATCTGTCGACCGGTATGAACCTGGTCGTCCCGATCACGAGCACGCGTACAGGCTTTGGTGATGCGATCGGAAGCTTAACCTTCAATGCCCAGATCGGGCTGCAAGAGCTATCCGATTTCGGGATGCTGGGCGATTACACGCTAGGGCTGAACTGGCAGCCGGTCAGCGGTCTTGACCTTTCAGCGACCTATATTGAGCGCGAAGTTGCCCCGGGTCTTGCCAGTCTTGGCGCTGAACAGATCACGACCTTCAACGTACCGGTGTTCGATCTGACGACTGGGGATACAGTGCTTGTCGCTGTCACCACAGGCGGCAATCCCGATTTGCTGCAAGAGACCCAGCGCGACTGGAAATTTGGGGTCAACTGGCAAGTGCCGTGGCTTGCGCGGACACGGTTTTCAATTGAATATATCCGCAACCGTTCCAGCGACGTGGTTGCCGGCTTTCCGCAAGTCACGCCTGAGATCGAAGCCGCTTTTCCGGACCGGGTCACGCGCGATAACAACGGAACGCTGGTGGCGCTTGATCGGCGTTCAGTGACATTTGCGGAAAGCCGCGCGGGTCGCTTGCAGTTTCGGCTTTCCA
This sequence comes from Pseudomonadota bacterium, assembly GCA_039027955.1. Classification (GTDB taxonomy): domain Bacteria; phylum Pseudomonadota; class Alphaproteobacteria; order Sphingomonadales; family Sphingomonadaceae; genus Erythrobacter. The sequence goes on along the minus strand of JBCCJD010000018.1, from coordinate 12,918 downwards.
CCCGCGGGCAGTTTGGCGGCAGGTCTGGCGGCCCGCCTCGCGGAGCGGCCGGTGCTCGGCCTGGGCCTGGGCCTGCGTCTGGGCCTGCTCGCCCAAGCGTTCGCGCTAATGGCGAAACCGTCGCTGGTGGCGCACCGTCGGCTGGCGTTCAAGCTGGACCGCGGGCCGATGGGCAGGCCAATGGGCAGGCAGGCGGGCAAGCAAGCGGGCCGGGCGCAGGCGGGCGGCGCGCGGCCTTCATGGCGTTGCGCGAAAAACTGTGTGCCCCTGATGGTCTGGCTTTTCTGAGGCGACTTGCCAATGCGGTCGAGCAAGACGAAGACCTTTCAAGCGAGCTTCCCGGGTTCAATCAACAGCGGCTCACCCGGATGCTGGAGCGTGCGCGTGGCCCTGATGGCGAGTTGACCGCAGAAGCGCTCGCAGCCTTCCGCGAGCGTTTGTGCAGCTTCGATCCTAGCATGATGCCCGGTCCGCGCGGGGAAGGGCGCCCCGGTCGCAGCGCAGGAGGCGATGCGCCGGAGGCTCAAACAGGCATGCCCGGTGCCGAAGCGCCTCCAGACGGCGCTCCGGGAAGCGAACGCCGCGCGCAGCTCGCTTCTTTGCAGGCGCGGTTATGCGGGGAGAACGGCCTTGCCGCCATGCGCGAGCTCGCTGGCAAGATCGAGCGCGGGGAAGACGTCTCAGCGATCATCCCGGGCGTCGACACCAGTTTCCTGCAATTGGCGCTTGATCGCGCGCGTGGACCTGATGGCACCATCGCCCCAGAAGCGTTTCAACAGTTTCAGGCCCGGCTGTGCGAAGCCGGTGTGGGAAGCCCTGCCGGACCGCCGGGCGCGTCGGAAACCACAGCGCGCGGCGGAGGTGGCGGTCCCAATCGCGCAGGAATGATCGCGGCGGCTTTCAGTTCAAGACGCAGCGGCTGGCGCTATTTTTTCAATCTCGTTCATACAATCGAACTTGAAAACGAAATCCTGATCGCGCCGGGTATTGATGTACTTGATCAGCTCGACGGCGATGGCACCGGGACCTTCGGCTTTCCGCGCCATTCGAGCGAACTTCAAGCCGGTCTTTTCGGGCAAGGGATCGGGTTTCGTCTGTCAGGGCGCTACACAGGCACAACGCGGCTTGATGGGTCAGGTCTGCCTGAGAGCACTGATCTGTTTTTCGATGATCTGGTGACGTTTGATCTGAGGATGTTTGCCAATATGGATCAGCTGACCGGCAGCAAAAGCCCGCTGCTTAAGAACCTGCGCGTTTCCTTGCGGGCCGACAACATCTTCGACGGGCAGCGCGCCGTGCGAGCTGAAAACGGCGAGACGCCGGTTAATTTCCAGCCGTTCCTGATCGATCCGGTCGGACGGTTTGTCGGGATCGATATCCGCAAGCTGTTCTAGCGCTAGCGCTCGGTTCGGGTCAGCCGATGCTCAATGAAGCCGTGTTTTCGGGAACATCCAGCGCTGGCTCAGTTTCGGCTTGAACGGGGCCCATTCGCCTTCGGGTTGCGAGAGCCGATCCGCAATCGTGACCATCACTGACGGATTGACGCCGAGCCCGCAATGGCTGGCATGGACCTGAATGTTCTCGCTTGGATGAGGCCCTTCGGCCTGAATGCTGGCATGCCAGTGCACGATCCCATCGGTCTTTGTGAAGACGGAGGTCGTAGGTACGGGCGGCGCTTGTTCGAGATTTGAAAAATAGCCTGCACGCATCGGTTCAGGCTCTTTGCCGTTCAAGCGTTCGAACAGCGCTTTAGCGTGGGTATGATTGCGATCGCTCGCCAGCGGACTGCCAAGGCTCATCACCAGCCGCACTTTGTCCGGGTGCATCTTCGCAAGTTCACGTGCGAACACGCCGCCAAGGCTCCACCCGATCAGCGACACCGGTCGCCCGCTAAGCTTATAAAGCCGTTTGAGCTGGCTTTCGAGCCGGTGCACCAGCGCGTTATCGACCCGCACATTGCGGCCCGAATCCCACCCATGCGCGTCATAGCCCAGCTCATTGAGCACGCCGCGCATCGGCACAGTCGAACTGTTGGATGCCATGAAGCCAGGCAAAGTCAAAACGGCATGGCCATCGCCTTTAGGCAGCATCGTCAGCATGTGCCGCACAGCGTAAAAGGAGCCTAGCTCGAACAGCGCGCGCCCTTCGGTCAAAGTCCAGATCCGGTTAGGCGGCACAGCGCGCCGCGCAGTATCGTCCTCCGGGTTGAATGGAATGCTCGCCATTATCTGGTCTCCTCAGGTTTGCGACGTGTTCTTGTTTTGGGTGCGGCAGCGGTTTTACTCGCTGTCCGTTTGATGGTGGTGGTGGGTTTGCGTTTGGCCGGGGCCTTTGAGTTTTTGCGCGCCGGCGCTTTAGCGGCCTTGGCAGGTGCTTTAGCGGGCTTGGCAGGTGCTTTGGCAGCCTTTGCCGGCGCTGCTTTGCGGGCAGGCTTGGCCTTCGCGCTCGCTTTAGCGGCTGGCTTGCGAGCGCCAGCGGAAAGCGCGTTAGCTGCCGCCAGCAGTTCATCGAAGCTATCCTGCAGGCATTGCGCGTAAACCTCAGGATCAGGCATGATGTCGCGGCAGGCAGAAAACGAGATCACCAGCTCATCGCAATAGCTCTCGACGATATGCGCTAGACCAAGCCCATCATTAAGCGGGATAAGCGCCAGCGCCATCGATTCCATCCGCGCGCCGCTGGAATAGATCGGCACCGGAGGTCCGGGCACGTTGGTCACGACGGTGTTGAACGGCACAGCAAAGCGGTGCGCAAGGCTGACCCGTCCGAACAACCGTGCGCCCAGCGCCATGAACAACGCGGGATTGACTTTGCTCATCTCCGTCATCCGCCGCGCGCCCAGCGCATTGGTCAGCGCTTTGGAATTCTTGGTCTGCGAAAAGACATATTCAAGCCGCTCAATCGGGTTTGCCAGATGGGTGCCGAGCGGAGCAATCATCGCTGCGACTTCATTGCCCATCGCGCCTTTTTCATCGGTGGTGCGGACCGAGATCGGAGCCATCGCCGTCATGGTGGATTTGGGCAGGTCGTCCTTTGCGACGAGATATTTGTGCAAGCCTCCACCGATCACAGCGAGCGCGATATCGTTGATCTTGGCGTCAGGCAGAAGCACGCGCATTTTCTTGAAATCATCAAGTGCGAACGTGCGTCCTTCGACCACGCGGTGCGCCGAGATGCTCTGGTTAAAGCGCGTGCGCGGGGCGACCAGATCGCTCGTCACTTTGAAATCGCGGCTTACTAGCCCTTTGATTGCGCTTGCAACGCCGGGCACAGCAGACGCTGCGACCCGGGCCTGCTTGACCGGGTTTACCAGCGCGTTGAAATAGGATTTGCCGAGCAATTCGACCGGTCCGGGGATTTTCTCGGGCTGCCATTCATCGGGCGCATTAGGCGGCGCCATATTGGGATCGAGCGTGTGGATCGCTTCCATCAGGTCAATCCCGCTCATCCCGTCGATCGCGGCATGGTGGATCTTCGTGATCAGGCCATACGAACCCTTGGGATAATCGCGCACATTATCGAGCCCTTCGACCACGGTGAATTCCCATGGCGGGCGAGTGAGGTCCATCGGGCGCGCATGGATCCGCGCCGTCAGAATGCACAATTGCCGCCAATCGCCGGGCTTTGGCAAAGCGACGTGGCGCAAGTGATATTCAAGGTCGAAATCGGGATCCTCGATCCAATACGGGTAATCGAGATCGAACGGAACGCGGACCAGACGCTGGCGGACGATCTTGGAGAGCTGCAAGCGCGATCGGAAAAATTCGATGATATCCTTGAACCGCACAAACCCGCCGGGCACGGTTTCAGGATTATAGATCAGCAGATTGCCGATATGCATCGGCGAGTTGGCGGATTCCATCGCCACGAACGAGGAATCCATCCCCTGCAATTGCTCCATCGCTCTCTCCCGCGAAAACCGGCTGAAAATCAGCGTTTTCGCATACTGGCCTCGCGCTTTGCAGCGGCGCGGCGACTGACCCATTTTTGAGCTCTGTCCAGTCGGTTAGGCATCTTTGTGCGCCAAGACAACCTTACGCGTGCGGCAAGTGTTATTTTGAGACGCTGCTATGCGTAACAAAATTGCGCGATTTCATGGCTCTACCCGGCGCGGTTCAAGCCGGTGCGCGCTTGTGTGCAACCTGATGAAAGCGGACGCTTTGCGCATTGCCATTGCCGGGCTCCAGTCCCTATCTTTCCCATATGTCACGAACCGAGGCTGGCACTCCCCACGATCCGCGCGGCGCAACTCGCTTTAATGAAAGCCGCGCAGCCAGCACTGTTGCGCGTGCGCAGCCGAATCTTGCCGCAGGGGTCGAAGCGATCCGCAGCACGGTCCAGACGCTTAAGCCGATCCCGGGCGTTTACCGGATGTGCGATGCGCGCGGCGATGTGCTGTATGTCGGCAAGGCCCGCAGCCTCAAAGCGCGGGTCGCCAATTATACGCAAGTCAACGGGCTGACAGGGCGGCTTCAGCGGATGGTCAGCCAGACCCGCAGCATGGAGATCGTCACCACCAATTCCGAAGCCGAAGCCTTGCTGCTTGAAGCGCAGCTGATCAAGCGGTTTCGCCCGCCCTTCAATGTGCTGCTGCGCGATGACAAGAGTTTCCCGTTTATCCTGCTGCGCGCCGATCATGAGTTTCCGCGCATTCACAAGCATCGCGGCGCGCGGCGTGCAAAAGGCAATTACTACGGCCCGTTTGCCAGCGCGGGGAGCGTCAACACCACGCTTAATGCGTTACAGAAGCTGTTCCTCCTAAGGTCTTGCACTGACAGCTTTTTTGAGCGGCGCGACCGGCCTTGCCTGCTTTACCAGATCAAGCGTTGCTCTGCCCCCTGCGTCGGGCGGATTGGCGAAGAGGATTACGATCAGTTGGTGCGCCAGGCGAAGGATTTTCTCGCAGGCAAGTCCAGCCAGGTGCAGGCCGATCTTGAAAAGCAGATGGCGAAAGCGGCCGAAGAGCTCGATTTCGAAACCGCTGCGATCCTGCGCGACCGGCTGCGCGCGGCGACGTTTATCCAAGGCTCTCAAGCGATAAATGCAAGCGGGTTAGGCGATGCCGACGTGTTCGCGCTCGCCAGCAAAGGCGGCCATGTCGGCGTGCAGGCGTTCTTCATTCGTGGCGGGCAGAACTGGGGGCATCGCGCGTTCTTTCCCAGCCACACCAAGGATGTCGAGGAGCCGCAGATCCTCGCTAAAGTGATGCTGCAATTCTATGAAGAAGTGCCGCCGCCGCCCACTGTGCTGGTCGATCGCGATCTGCCGGAAGCTGCGCTGATCGAAGCGGCGCTGTCTGAAGTGGCGGACAAGAAAGTCAAGTTGTCGGTCCCGCAGCGGGGCGATCGGCGCAAACTGCTGGCACAAGCGAGCCGCAACGCAGTCGAAGCGCTGGAACGGCGGCTCGCTGAAACCGGGACAAAAGCCAAGCTCAACCGCGATCTTGCGGAATTCCTTGAGCTTGATGAGCCGCCTGAGCGGATCGAAGTCTATGACAACAGCCATATTCAAGGCGCCAAAGCGGTTGGCGCGATGGTTGTTGCCAGCCCTGAAGGCTTTGAAAAATCGCAATATCGCAAGTTCAATATCAAGTCCGCGCAGACCAATGACGATTTTGCGATGATGCGCGAAGTGTTTGAACGCCGGTTCACCCGCGCGATCAAGGATGATCCTGAACGCGAGCGGGCAGGGGTCTGGCCGGATCTGGTGCTGGTTGATGGCGGGAAGGGCCAGCTTTCCAGCGTCATGGATGTGCTGGGCGAACTCGGGATCGACAATCTGGCGGTGATCGGGATTGCCAAGGGCCCTGACCATGGCCGCGAAGGGCGCGAAGTGTTCCACTTTCCCGATGGCCGGGAAAAGACGCTGCCGACCAATTCGCCGCTGCTGTTCCATCTCCAGCGCCTGCGCGATGAAGTGCACCGCTATGTTATCGGAGCGCACCGGGCCAAGCGCTCAAAAGCGATCACAGCCAGCCCGCTCGATGAAATTCCCGGTATCGGCCCTGCGCGCAAACGAGCGCTGCTTTTGCATTTTGGCACAGCGAGCAAAGTGCGCGCCGCCGCGCTTGAAGACTTGCAGCGCGCGCCTGGGGTAAGCGATAAGGTCGCACAGCAAATCTACGACTTTTATCACGCCAGCGGGTAGCGCCCATGCGGGCTTTCCCTAGCTTGATTGCCAAGACACTGTGCGTCCAATGCCTGAGATATGACAGATGCGGCGTGTCTTCCTCTCACCAATGCGATGCGCTCGCTTCAGCTTGCGCTTGATCACCTTGATGCCAAGGCCGCGCGCCGGACGGGCCTTGCGCGCAACGATCTGCGCTGTGTTCATCTGCTGGTGAGCGAAGGGCAGGCCTCGCCTAAGCGGATCATGGGACAGCTCGCGCTAACCAGCGGTTCGGTCACGACGCTGGTGGACCGGCTCGAAGCGTTGGGCTGGGTCAAGCGGTCGCCGGACCCGGCGGATCGCAGAGGAGTGCGGGTCTGCGCCACTGCGAAAGCGAAGCGCGAGATCACCCAAATCTATGCCGAATTCGAAGCGGTGCTGGCGAAACTGGCTCAGCGCATGGGTGAGCCCCGCACAGGCGCCGCTGCCAAACAGCTCGATGACCTTGCCCGGGTCGTTTCCTGGGCGGTAGTGCGAGATTAGGGGCGTGCGGGACTAGGGGCGTGCGGGACTAAGAGCGCGCGGGACTAAGGGCCTGCAGCCCGGACACTGTCCGCAAAAGATTTGAACGCGCGGCTAGGTACTTGCGCGCAGTTTGGCTGACGGCTCGGCAACCCGAATTTGATGTCTCGCGACTAGCACACAGCGCTTCAGGACAGCACCGCTGCACAGCGTGTTCAGCCACTGGGTTGAAGGGTGATTTCGGGCGTGACTAGCGAGCAAACCAAGGCCGTCATTGCAGATGCCTACTGGCCGTTAATCAGAGGCTATGTCCTCGTCGCGCTGACCTATTACACCGCTATGACGACCACCCACTTCTACTTTATGCAGGGTGCAGAGCTGGCCGCCTATGCCAGCGTGTCGATCATCACTTGCTTGATCCTGGCGGCTTTGTTCTGGCGGGTGCGCAAACGCCCCACATTGCTTGCGATCAATGTCGCATCGAGCATCGTCAATCTGCTTATTCTGGTTAACATCCTGGTCGCGCTGCATGTCAATTACAGCGAAGCCAAGCTCGTCTACTTCATCATGGCGGCGATGGTCTTTGCATTGATGAGCGTGTCGCTTGTGCAAGCGTTGATCTCAATCACCGGAGCGCTTGGCGGGCTGGCGTTCGAACTGACGCTCCATGCATCGGAGCAAGCCCTTATCTTCACCTTCGTCGGAACGGCGGCTGCGTTTGCGGCTGTTGGCATGTCGTATTATCTCAGGCGAGGCATCTCGTCTGCTGCGACCGCTGAGCGCGAAGCCAGCCGTGCGCGCGAGAAGGCCGAAAAGATGCTCCGCGATGAAAAGCTTATCGGCGATATCCTGCGCCGCGAATCGCTTTCCGACAGCCTCACAGGGCTTCCCAATCGTCGTGCTTTCTTCAAATCGCTCGGCACTCAGCTTGAAGGGGCAGGCGACGGGTGGGTCGCGCTGCTTGATCTTGATGGGTTTAAAGCGGTCAATGACACGCATGGGCACTTGATGGGTGATGAACTGCTTAAAGCGGTGGGCGACCGGCTGCGCGCGCGGTGCGGCGACAACGCGCATATCAGCCGTTTAGGGGGCGATGAGTTCGGGATCGTGATCGTCAGCGCGTTGAGTGAGGCAGCGATCACTCGCTGGGCGGAAAAGCTGTTGTGGGAATTGGCGAAGACCTACCCGATCGATGACCGTCTGATCCATGTGTCAGGCTCGATCGGCTGCTGTCCGATCGGGTCTGAGATGAACCAGAACGCGGCATACCAGAATGCCGATTTCGCGTTGCTGCGGGCAAAACGTGCAGGCAAAAACCGGGTGGTCATCTTTAATGACGATCACGCCGAGGCCTTGGCGCAGCGGCTTCAGATCGAACAGGCCTTGCGTTCAGCGCGGCTATTTGACGAGATCGAACTGGTATTCCAGCCGCAAGTCGATCTTGCCGGCGAGACGATCGTGAAAGCCGAAGTGCTGGCGCGCTGGGAGCATCAAGAATACGGCAAAATCAGCCCGTCCCGATTTATCGCAGTGGCTGAAGAATGCGGCATGGTAAGCCAGATCACAGACACCGTAATCGATAAAACGATCCAGATTTTGCGCGACTTGGACGATCCGATCCCGTTGTCTGTCAATCTTTCAGGCGCGGACCTCAACACCAAAGAACCGATCAAAGCCTTGCTTGCGCGGCTTGATGAAAGCGGGCTTGATCCTGCCCTGATTGAATTTGAAGTGACCGAATCTGCGATGCTGTTCGATATGGAGCAAGCCCGCGCCAATCTGCTGGTCCTGGCTGAGCGTGGTCATGCGATTGCGATCGATGATTTTGGCACTGGCTATTCCAATTTCAATTATCTGCGCTCGCTGCCGATCACGAAACTCAAGCTTGATCGCTCTTTCATCGAAAACCCTGGTGATCCGATGGCTGAAAAAGTGCTGCGTTCCATGGTCGGACTGGCTGATACGCTCGGTGTCGAGTGCTTGCTTGAAGGTGTAGAAGACGAGCTTGGCCTGTTGATGGCGAAAAGGGCGGGCATTCAGCTGGTCCAGGGCTATCGGACTGGCAAGCCGGGTGGGTTGGACGTGCTTCGCCAAGGCGATCTTAACGGGTATCGCGAAGCATCAGCGGCGTGAGCAGAGCCGTACAGGCGGCAAGGGCCAGCTTTCGAGCGTCAGGGATGTGCTGGGCGAACTCGGGATCGACAATCTGGCGGTGATCGGGATTGCCAAGGGCCCAGACCATGCCGGTGAGTGATGAGGCCCGTATAGCCTCCGCAGCCCTCCTAAAAGCGCCGCGTAAATCATTGAATCACAATAAGTGATTTTGCATTGCACAAATTCGGAAACCAATTCGCAATGCTCTCGTTATTGAGAAGTATTCTCAAATTCGTTGTGTGGCGCTCTGATGGATCAGGAGTGTCTGACAGCTAAGACTGCAAATTGGGAGGGGTGTTGTTTTTTGGCAGAAGGAACGCCTCTATGACTGCTTATCAACTTGCTCAACAGAGCATGCTCCGCATACCAACTTTCCGAATTGCTGACTGGGCTATTCGTATCCCACTTGCAGCAATCATTATCGAGCAAGGCATGAAGAAGATCAGCCCGGATTTCTGGCTGATCGCTGAAGGCTATGGGCTGCACCCGTTTGTGTATGGCATGTCAGCATTTGCCGAGATCGCGGGTGGTCTTGCCATTCTGCTTGGCGGCTTGATCCGTAACAACTGGATCACTGATGCTCTGACCCGCCTGGGTGGTTTGGCCATCTCGATCGTCGTCACTGGCGTGATCGTGATGATCTATTTCGGCCCATGGTCAGGTTGGCAATTCCAAGGTCTGATCCTTGCCGGCGGGCTCTACTTCTTGTTTTACGGGAATGGAGATGTGACCGACCGAAGAGTAATCTAAGTTCTTTGCGACAATCGCAACGGAGAAGGGGCGCACGGCAAATGCGCCCCTTTTTCTATGTCGAGACAACAAATCAGCTCGGCCAAAGGCGCCCCGTTCGCGCGCAGTACTCGTCATATTCATTGCCGAACTGTTCGCGCATCATCGCTTCTTCGTAAGGCACCCGAATGAAGTACATGATGACGAAAGCGAGTGGGGCAGCCAAGCCTGCGATCCAATTGTGCAGGAACAATGGCTGCGGCAAGAACATCAGGAAAATAGCCGAGTACATTGGATGCCGGATACGATTGTAGATGCCGTCGGTGATCAATGTATGGTCTTCGCGCAGTTCGGTTGTGACGCTCCAATTGCGGCCCAAATCCTTATGGCTGCGCCAGAACAGATATAGGCCGGGAAGGAAAATGGCGAGGCCCACTACCGGCAGCCATTGCGGCGCGTCATAGTCCGCGAAGGAAAGCAGCCCGGTCGCAAGATGCAACAAAGGCAGCACCGTGCCGCACACGCCCACCAGCGCCAGGAGCAGCTTCTCGCGGCGCGCTTCCTTGACATTAGTCACCACATTAGCCGCGTTTGCCTTGGTATGCGGTGCGCGCACGATGTTTATCGCGATCATACCGGCAACCCACGCCAAGCTGCCCCAGCCATTGATCTCCCAGCGCCAGATCACCGCAACGATTATCGCCAAAAACAGCACGGTCATGATGGCGGAGCCGATCTTTTGCATTTGCCTCCTCCTGAATCACGCTCACCTTAATGCAAATAAGTCGCAAAAACAAATATAGGCTTTGAGATCAGTTCATGGTCAAGCGACTGGCAGGTTTTTCAAAGAAAGGGGCATTTGCGAAGTTGCGAGGAAAGGTTCGCACGGCTAGCCACCTGTGCAAGACATTTGCGCAAATGACTCGAAGGAGAACTCATGTCCAAACTTCACCGTCTACCGCTCGCGCTGGCCGCGATGACTGCTGCCACTCCGGCGCTCGCTCATGAAGCTGACTTTGTGCATACCCACGGCGAGAACCTGATCGGGGTCGTTGGGTTTGTCGTTGCTGTCGCGGTTGCAATCCGTATCGCGATGTCAATCGCTCGCAAATAAGCGCACCGAGATTCAGGAGATTTGAGAATGACCAATATGATCACCAATCTGCTCGAAAAGTCCGGGCTGCTGGTCACCGCTGAAGCGCACTGCGATGTGCCGTGCGGGATCTATGACACCGGACCAGCGCTGTACCACGCCGTTTCAGTCGTGCGCCTGATGGATCAGTTCCTGGCAGCTGATGACAGCGCGTTCCTCACCAAAGCGCGCCTTGTGGCAAATAAGGAAGAACAAGCCGAAGCGGTGAAGCACGAAATCCGCGTAATTTGGGGTGATTATGTCAAACCGCCGATTGTTGAAAAATATCCTCATATCCATGAGCTGACTCATTCGATCATGATGACGGCATCCAAATGTAAACAGGATTGCCATCGTGAAGACGGGGAAAAGCTGGTCGAACTCGTAAACGAATTCGCCGAAATCTTCTGGGCGACCAAAGGCGTGAAGACCGGAAAAGCACCGTGTCCTTACGAGCCAAAGCTCCCTGTGGTTTTCCCGGTTCTTGCTGAGTAAATTGAGCACCGCTATCTTTTCTTCATGCTGGGATGGAAGATAGCGCGGATCAAAGGCGGTTCGATGGAGCCGCTATTGCCGGATGGCAGCTTCGCTCTGTTTCGCGCGGTCAAAAGCGTGAAACGGAGCGATGTTGTGCTGGTCGACCATCCTGAATTCGGCTTGATCGTGAAGCAAGTCTATGCGGTCAGCATGGACGGCACGGTGGGGCTGCGCGGGTTGTCGCACAAGTCAACGAGTGCGCGCCGCTTAGGCAATGTCGATTTTGATCGGATCGTGGGTCGAATGGTAGCGCGCCTTGATGGAAGCCTGCTGCCAAAGTTTGGCTCCAGCGCTGGCCCGGAACATGATCACAGCGAACCCGAGGATGCTATCGACGCGCGCGAAGCGCGGGAAGGTTAGCCCCTGCGTTAGGCGGCCTGCTCTGTCAAAAGCTGGCGCTTGAACTTTGCATCAGCGCGCAGCCGATCATGCTCGACCCAGGTCGAGTGCACTCCGCTTGAAATCTTGTGCGGCAGGGCAAGGCGGCAGATCGGCCCTTTAGTAATGTCGGCGGCATCGAGGATCGCGCATTCGGATGTGCCGGTGTTCTCATCAATCAGAAAGGTGATGAGATAGCCGTCATCTTCTGAAGTCGCGCCCTTGCGCGGTACCATCGGGCTTTCGCTCGCATAGACCCCGTCTGGCAATTGATAGACCTGCTCTTTACCGGTCTCGGTGTCATGCTTGACATAGCCGTTGAACAGGAACCAGCCGGGCTTCGTGGTGGTCGACCAGACATAGCGCGATTGGCGCATCAGATGCCGCGGATTGACCATCCCGAACTCGACGATGCGGTCAGATAGCCGCTCTTCGCGGGTCTCACCAGTGGTGAGATTGAAGCGCCAGCGATGCAGATACGGCTTGAACGAATGCTCATCGACATAGGCCATCATATGCCCGTATCGGCCCGCTTCCTCGATCGGATCGGGCATCGGCTTGTCCTGGAAATACCCTTCGAGGATGACTTGATCGCCTTGCTCGCCTGACACCTCATACGCATTGGTCCAGTGCAGCACATAGGTGGGCGCGGCTTCAAACCAGCGGATCTCTTCAGGGCTTCCATAACGCGGGATCAGCGCGAACCGGGTCGGCAGCCCTTCGTGAAGGCGCGCGGCATGGACGTTGCGGGTCAGCAGCTCTTCATCCCAGAACAGCGGCATGTCGTTCAGGATTGAGAAGTTCTTCGTGATCGCCATGTCGTGCGGCAGGCGCGGGCCGGGGAGCGGGATCGGCACGTAATGGACCCGGCGTCCACTGCGATCGACCACGCCGTAATGCATGTAAGGCGCGTATTTGGAGTAGTTGAAGAACATCAGCTCGCCGGTGTCTTCGTCCACTTTCGGGTGAGCGGAGACTCCATCGAGCGGGCCCCAGCTCGCCTTTCCCAGATTTTCGAGCGTAATCGGGTCGATCTGCCAGGCTTCACCGCATTGGTAGAGGGTTGCCAGCGCAGTCCCTGCATGAACGATGATATCCGTGCTGCCTGTGTCCTTGAGCCCTTCATGCGCGCCAAAGCCGGGGCGTTTTGACGTGCCGTGCGGGTCCATCAGCCCGCCCCACAAGGCTTCGCCCGCGATCTGTTCAGCGGTAAAGCAATCGGTCCGCACGAACCTGTTGCGATAGCTTGCTTTGCCGCCGGAGATGCTGACCTGATGCACCATCGCATCGCCATCGAAGGGGTGATGCCGGCCAAGCGGTTGATGCACCGGATTTTCGGTGTTGCGCAGGTAAATCCC
>JBCCJD010000017.1:0-54504 GCA_039027955.1 Pseudomonadota bacterium | reverse complement strand
CTACGGGTATCGAGGGTTCGAATCCCTCCGTCTCCGCCACCTATACCATCCCAAGAGATCCCAGAAAGTCCCTGAAAGCCGCAGAATTCTGCGGTTTTTCGGACTTGCATCGGAATCTCTAGTTCTTATTTTGTTCTAACCCTTCCCACACTTTCTACCCACCATTGTGGGAGCAGATGTGGGAAGAGAACCAGGATAGATGGCTATGGGAAAACTTTCCGCTGCTCAGATTCGAGCTCTCACTAAACCGGGCCGCTACATGGATGGCGATGGACTATCGCTGCTGCTCACCGCCCCAAGAAAGGGGTATTGGGTGCTGCGCGCAACCATAAACGGGCGCAGAAGGGACATCGGCCTAGGGCCGCTAGACTTGGTGAAATTGGCTGAAGCGCGCGAACTCGCGATCGACATGCGCCGCGATATTCAGCGAGGCATTGATCCGATCGAAGAGCGCAAGCGCCAGAAAATCGAAATCCTCACGTTCAAGGCCGCCGCAGAGAAGGTCCACACGGAGCAGAAAGCAACCTGGAAGAACGGCAAGCATCAGGATCAGTGGATCAAGACGCTCGAAACCTATGCCTTCCCGAAGCTTGGCGACAGACTCGTTAACGACATCGAGGGACCGCTCATCCGTGAAGTGCTTCTCGATTTCTGGCTGGAAAAGCCAGAGACGGCTCGCCGAGTAAAGCAGCGGATAGGCGTTGTTTTGGATTGGGCATACGCAAACGGAATGCGCGCGACCGAAGCGCCGATGCGCTCGCTGAGCCGTGCCCTGCCAAGACAGCCCAAGCAGGACGGCCATTTCGCTGCGATGCCCTATGAGGATGTCCCAACTTTCTTGAAGCATCTGCACAAGCGAACGAATGTCGCACGGCTCGCGCTTGAGTTCCTGATCCTGACTGCCTCTCGATCGGGCGAAGTGCGGGGTACTAAATGGGCGGAGATCAATCTGGACGCAAAGCTCTGGACTGTCCCTGCTGAGCGGATGAAGGTTGGAAAGGAACACGTGGTACCGCTGACCGATGCGGCAATCGACGTGCTCGAACGTGCCAGACCTTACTACGCTGAATGCAGCGATCTGGTCTTCCCCGGTCGCAACGTCTTGCGCCCGATGTCCGACATGACGCTGCTCAAGATCCTGCGTTACTCGAAACTACCCTTCACGGTGCACGGCTTTCGATCTGCGTTCCGAGATTGGGTCGCCGAGAAGACAAGCTACCCCGGCGAAGTGGCGGAAGCGGCGCTAGCGCACTCGGTCAGTAACAAAGTGGAGGCCGCCTATCGCCGCACCAACTACCTGGACAAACGACGCGAGCTGATGCGCGAGTGGTCGGATTTCTGCGTGGGAAGATAAAGAAGCGCTCTGGTGGGCATGACGGCTTTGCGCCCCAATCCAAGACGTAGCCATCCGAGATCTTAGTTCCCGAAAGCGGACATTCTCTGAGGCCATTCTGGCCAAGGAGAAGAACATGACATACTCACACTTTGACCCTGCAACTCAAAATCGAGTGCCCTGGAATTTCGGTGCGAAGATCGGGCCCAAGTGGCCGTTCAATCAGAAGCAGATCTGGGCGATCCGTTTCTTTCTAGATCGAGAAGAGCGCGTTCGAGATCGAGCGCTGTTTGACTTGGCGATCGATAGTAAGCTGCGAGGCTGTGATCTCGTTGAGCTGAAGATCGGCGATCTGGTTAGCGGTCCAGAAGTCAGGACCAGAGCGACGATCACTCAGCGTAAGACAGGTCGGCCCGTTCAGTTCGAAATTGCGTCGGATGCTCGTGCAAGCTTGTTTGCCTGGTTGGAGCTCAGAGGTGGCGACGTCCAGGACTTCGTCTTTCCGAGCAGAGTCGATCCCGCTCGGCACCTGAGCACGCGACAATACGCTCGACTTGTTGATGAGTGGGTAACAGCTATCGGCTTGCGGCCCGAGGAGTACGGCACCCACTCACTGCGCCGAACCAAGGCTTCGATCATCTACAAAGCCACAGGGAATATCAGGGCCATCCAGATCTTGCTTGGTCATTCCAAGATCGAAAACACCGTGCGGTACCTTGGCGTCGACATTGAAGACGCTCTTACGCTTGCGGAGAAAACTGAGATCTGACTGCTCACGGGCGCTGGCTCGAAGAGAGCCGGCGTCCGCTATTGGGAGTGATAGCGAACACAGCGGATTGCCGCAGTATGGCTTTCTATCGACTTGATCGAGCTTAGGAACCTGTAGCCGGAGCCTTCATCGCGAGATCAACGCATCAAAGAACAACCGTGCAGCGCCAGCGTAGATCGCGCGGCGCTCATTTTCGATGAACCCGACATGGCCGTCTGACCCTTCTACCAGGAACAGCTCACCGCGCGCCCCTTGAGTTTGGTATGCATCGGTAATCGCGCATCCACCTGACACGACCAGGCCCGTGTTGCTCGATCCCTCAGTTGCAGTGCCGCAGGGCACTACCGGATCAAATTCTTCATGCGCAGCGAAAAGCAGAGCCGAACTGACATCAACCCACCCCAGCTCAAGTATGGCCCCGGACAGAGGCATCGCCCCGCTTATCTCTGAGCTTGTCGTCAGATTGTCGCCGATCATTCCGAATGGGCCACCATTGGCGTCGATATAGTTACGCAAAGCTGCCGCGGCGATCGTATCGCTCGGATCGATCGTGGCCGCGACCGCTGCCATGACCCCACCGGCCGATTCACCGCTCACAAAGATCGCATCGGATCGGACACCGAGTGCATTCGGTCCTTCTGCATCAGCACGAAAGAAGCGGACGGCGGCGAACATGTCATGCGTGGCCTGGATTCCAGCAATCGCCAGATCTTCAGCATTGGCGGGCTGTGCCCCCAAGACCCGATAGTCAATCGTTGCAGCGACATAGCCGCGCCGGGCAAAGGCTTGCGCAATGGGTTCGACACCTTCGCGATCTTGAGCGATAAAGCCACCGCCTGAAGCCACGATCATAACCGGGCGATTAGTCACCGTGTCGCCAGCGGGAGCGTAAAGATCGAGAAACAGGCCAGGCGCGTACTCTACCCCTCGCCGCACATCTAAGTCGGTAAAAACCTCATCGACAAAGCGTTGGCTGATTTCGGTCTCATCGGTCACATTGATCGTAACGGAAAGACGGTCGCTGGCCCCGCTCGGGTCGCTCACGACAAGGTCAATTTCATAGCTATTGTCGCCATCAGCATCCAAGGGAGACTCGAAGTCTGGCGGCGAAACAAACGCAACTTCACCCGACGCACTGTCAATTGAGAACTGCGACGCATCCGTGCCTTCAAGCGTGAATATCAGCGCATCACCGTCGGGGTCTTCGGCTGCGGCTGCATAGACTGTGCCAGTAGAGTTTTCCGGGACATTCGCGCTTGTGGCGGAGGTCATGGCAGGGGATCGATTGACGCCGATTTGGGGGCCGCTGGGACCGTCCAACATCGTGTCGGAGCCGCATGCGGGGAGCGCTACCACCACGCAAATTGCAGCACAGCGCAGCCAGTTTTGGCGAGCCAGGTTTTGCATCAAATGAAGTTCCAGTCTGGGGGTGAGAAGCGGTTCAGATTGGGAAGTGCAAATTCGATTTCTGATGGAGCCAATCCAAACCATCGGCCAAACTGAGCTGCATATTGGTCAACCGCCAGACTGGGGATGAGCCGCCCGCCACCCACTTCTTGATCGTGGCCGATTGTCGCGGGTGGAACTTCGCCATAGATATCTCCACCTCGAACAGCGCCACCGACCACAAAGTGGTGCCCTCCCCAGCCATGATCGGTTCCGTCGCCGTTGACCGCCAAAGTCCGGCCAAAGTCCGATGCAGTAAACAGAGTGACCTGCTGCGCAAGGCCTAGAGACGCCATCGCGCCGTGAAAGGCTGCGACGCCCCTATCAAGCTCGCGTAAGAGACTGGGCAGGTCGGAAGCCTGCGCTGAATGCGTGTCGAAGCCGCCGAGACCAACAAAGAAGATTTGGCGCGAAGCGGACAATTGGCCGCGGACCGCAATTGTGTTGGCTACCGCGCGCAACTGGGCGCTCAATGGACCGGCTCCAAACCCGCTGAAGCTAGGCATGCCTTGTGCAAGCGCCTGCCCGTAGAAATCGTTGCTATCCAAGCCGGCTGCAAACTTGGCTGCAATGTCCCGCTCAATCGCGTTCCCGCCTGAGAATGAACGTGAAGCCAACTGATCGCGAACAGCGTTGACGAAGGCCGGATCGGTCTGATCCGCAAATTCCTCAAGGATGTTGATTTGCGGGGCACCATTAATGCCGATGCGAAAGGGGGATGCGGTTCGACCGGTGAGAAAGGGCCCCACTTCTTCAGTCGAAATAGTCGTAAACTGCGGGCGGCTGCTGTTGCCCCCCGAGGCCAGAACCGCGTCAGCGAACAAACCACCCCAGCCAAACTGAGCGCCTTCAGGTGCCCCGGCCTGCCAGATATTCTGCTGATCGTTATGGCTGAAGAGGCGCGGCGGCACTTGCGCCACACCTGCTTCGAAAGCTTGGCGAGTGACCGGCTCGACAAGCGGCCCAACATTGGCAATCACAGCCGCATCGCCCGCGTCGTAGAGCGCCTTGATGCTCGCCAATTCCGGCGCGAGCGCATGCTGAGGTGGGTCTTCGGGCGGTCGGCTGGCACGAGTGAGCGGCAACAGCGACCCGCGATCTCGCGAGGCACCTTGCCGCGCCACAAAGGAGCGCCGAATGGCACGCCAGCCATCATACTCAGCCTGTTGAAAGGGGATCACCACATCGTGGCTGTCCATTCCGCCGAACAGAAATACGCAAACGAGCGCGCGATAGTCGGATGTGTCGGCAGCATGCGATGTGAACACTCCCGGGCCGCTTGTCATTGCGGTTCCGGCGATAGCGCTAGCGCCCAGCAAGCGGATAGCGTTGCGGCGGCTGATGGAAAGGTTGCTTGGCATTGGCGAGGCTCCTCAGCGCTGGACCAGATAATCGGGCGAGGTCATGATCAGGAAGATCGCCAACTGAACGCGCAGTTCGCGACCTTCCTCGTCCTGTTCATCGTCCAATGGGATTTGATTGACTGCACTCTCAATCGACGCGCGCGTTTCGCTCGACATTGTATCGTAAGTGAGAATGCGATCGAGGCGGTCGAGCAACACGGGCGCGTTGTTCGCCAGCGCGGTCTCAGCGGCATAGTCGGGACGCCAGGCGCTCGCGACTTCGGCGCCGTTGAACGGTATATTGAGCTCAGTCAGTTCGGCCTCAATCTCGCCGGGGTCCAGCATATCAAGCCCGCCAAAGACCCAGAACGACATAAAGTTGATGTAACCAGTCGTCGAAGTGGCGTTGACGATCTGCAATTCGGGCACCGTCATGCCCAAGGCGCCTGTTTGCGTCCCTGGTGCGGTGTATCCGGGGCGGTAGAAGTTGAAGACACTGCGCGCGCGATGCGGATGCTGCGACAAAGCGCCCGGACCGCTCGTGTCCGTCAGCTCCAGCGCGTATTCGGGCTTGCTTGCTTCGACATCAAAGGCCCGCGCCCAATGGGTGAAGCGCAGAACAGGCTCTCGGATCTTGCCAAACTGCGCATTGTCCAGGGCCTGATCAATCTGCGCTGCGGGATCAAACAGGATGGCAGCAAGCGTGGGGGGTATATCACCCTTGCTGCCATCCCCAACCCGGCGTCCGTCAGGCAGTAAAAAGCTGCCGGTATCAAACGCTGTTGCAACCCGCTCAACATAGTCAGGAGAGGGGTCGCTGGTTGTAAAGCGCTGTATCAACTGCCGCGACACGAAGGGCCCCACATTTGGGTGAGCCATTATGCAGTCCAGCGCTTGTGTGATGCTATCGAGCGTGCGGGTTCCAGCCGGAATGAAGCAATTTAGGAACCGCTTCTCGCGCTCCGAATGCAGCTCGTCGTTAAAGGTCATCGGGCGAAGAAAATTCTCGCCCAGATCGTCAACTTCGCCAACGGCATCGACCAGCGAAGGGTATTGTTGTCGATCAAGCCCTGCGATGTCCAAACCGGTGAACACGCGCGCAAGGCCAGTTACATCTTCATTGTTGTACAGCTCAACTGACTGACCATTCTGAAGCCGCGGTTCGCCATTGGGTTGCAGTTCAACGATGCCGACTGTGAACAATTGCAGCAGCTCACGTGCGTAGTTTTCATCAGGCACGCGTCCTGTCTCATCGGCCTTTTGGTTGCCCATATAGGTTAGCCACTCGCCCATGGCCGGGTTGTAGGTGATCGCTTCGAGCAGATCGCGGTAATTGCCAAAAGCATGGTTTCTCAGAATATCTTGGTATCCGACCATGCTTTCAGGCACATCCGACAATATCTCACCGCCCGCGTCGGATACGACTAAGATCTGCGACAAGGCGAATGCCATGCGCAAGCGCAGCTGATCGGGCGCATTGATGGCTTGCTTCCAGAACACATAAGAGGGCGCAGCAAACATGAGCTCACTCTCCTCCCCTTCCTCCTCAGCAAGCGCCAAATAGGCGTCGAAATCGGGCTCAACCAAAGTGGGCTCCATCGCGAGCTGCTGCGCGAACCATGATGATGCGGATGTACCTGTGAGGCTGGATACCTGCCCGGGCTTTGGACCAAATGTCGCTTGGGTCAGGAACCGAGCTGTGCTCTGTGAGGTCGCGAAAGCGCCTTCGCCCGTCGTGATCGATGGACCGTCTATCACGATAGGTGCAGAGCCGCTGTCTTCTCCGTCGCATCCGGTCAACAGGAATGACGCCGCCAGCGCCGAGGCGAAAGCAAGCTTGCGTGGGCTGGAATTGAGCCGCTGTCTGACCACCTTAACAAACTCCCGAAAAGATAACTCTCGTGAGAGCCTGTCTAACGCATGGCGAAGCCAGTGGAGGTTACAGTTTGCGGGGCGTTTCCATACAAATTTGTAAGGGAGAAACAGGGGCCTGTTACACGTCGATCAATGCCGAATTGGGAAGCGTAATCGCGACCACAAGACCGGGCTCGGTCGCCACAACTTCCGCCGTGCCTCCGTGTAGCCCGGCGATAGATTTAACGAGACTAAGCCCTAAGCCATTGCCGGCTTTGGTTCTCCCCGGATCCATCCGGACAAATCGGTCAAAGATGTCCTGTGCTCGGTTGGCTGGGATACCCGGACCGTCATCCCCAACCACAAGCTTTGCGTGATCATGGCCAGCGGTGAGCTCCAACCAAACCTTTGCACCATCGCGCGCATGCTCAAGTGTGTTTTCAAGCAAATTGGTAATCAGCTGCGCGATCAGATTGCGATCTCCCAAGACCGCAACAATGGGTGGGATTTCGGCTTCAAAGGCTTTGTCATCTTCTTCAAAGAGCGGATCAAAGCTTTCCGCCAGTTCGTTGGCCAGCTCGCTCAGATCGAAGTGCTCAAACGCCTCTCGCCGCGCCCCTGCTTCGATTTGGCCGAGCCGCAAGAGCGCATCGAGCGTCCGAAGAAGCGTCCCAATGTGTTCGTTGGCGACACCGGCATGCTCCTCGACCGCTTGCGGATTGCCCGCATCGCGTTCGATCAATTGAAGTCGACCAGCAATGTTGGAGATCGGCGTTTTGAGATCATGCGCGACATCGACAGTCACTCCTTCTAGATTGCGGGTCAGCGCCTCAATCCTATCGAGCATATCATTGACCCCGCCCGCAAGGCGATCAAACTCATCATCCTTATTTGAAAGCGGAATTCGCGCGTCGATGCGGTCAAAGCCAATAGCACTTGTTGTTGTAGCAATTGCATCCAGCCTGCGGAAAACAGAGCGACTTGTGAAATATGCCGAAATCAGTGCGATTGGGCCTAACGCCAAAACCAGGAAAAGTGTCGCCAGCCACATAACTTCATCGTTGTACAACACGCGGCCCGGAACAAAGCGTGCGATCACGAGCTCATAATCATCGCTAATCGCTTCGCGCGATACAATCAGCGGCTCATCGCCTAGATCGGGGTGCGTGAGGAAGTACCAATCGATCAGGCCGCCTGGCGGGTCGATACCGGGATAGCCAGCCAGTGTTTCATCATCCGCATTGAGAAGGCGAACAACCCGCTCTTCCTCTTCGAGCAAAAAATAGAGATCGTCAGGATCCCATATCCGCCGGCCATCATGCGCAAGCGCACTGGCCAAGGCTTCCAAACCTTCGTCTCGAACAAGGGCTTCTGCCTCCTCGCGCGTATCGGATAGCTCCGCCCGCAAAAGGTCGAATTCACTTTCGCGCACCACAGAATGGACCAACCAGCCCAGCGCGAGAAGCACCGCAAGGCTTGCGATTGCGGCAAGCACTGCGCGGCGAAAAACGCTTGATCCAAAAACGGACCCTTTTTTGGATTTATTGGGCCGAGAGGACATAGCCAGACCCTCGAACTGTCGTGATGAGATCGCGATCAAAAGGTTTATCCACCTTCGCGCGTAGACGACTGAGGTGAGTTTGCACGAGGCTGGTCTTAGGATCAAAATTGTAGCCCCAGATCCGATCGAGTAGCATCGTACGCGTTACCAATTGCCCTTCGTTCAGCATCAAAAACTCAAGGATCCTGTATTCGCGCGGCAAGAGATCAAGAACCTGCCCAGCCCGCTCAACGCGTTGCGTGGTCCGCTCCAGCAAGAGGTCGCCCACCGCGATCACAGTCGGGGCTTCCTGAGCGAGCGGCTTGCGCCGTGCGAGCGCTTTGAGCCGGGCGTAGAGCTCAGCAAATGCGAAGGGCTTAACTAGGTAATCATCAGCGCCTGATTCAAGGCCCGAGACGCGATCATCTATGCCAGAGAGCGCGGTAAGCATCAGAATAGGCGTCTCGAGGCCCGCTTTGCGCATAACTTCAGTGGCATCGGCTCCGTCCATTTTCGGTAGCATGCGATCGAAGATGATAACATCGAAGGCTCGGCTGCCAGCTTGTATCATCCCTTCTTCGGCGTTGAGCACATGAAGCAGCGTGTCGCCAGCCTCGGCCAATCCACGCGAGATGAAGTCCGCCGTTTCCTGATTGTCCTCGACCAAAAGAATTTTCAACGCAGCAGACCTATTCCAGAAACGTATGGTGAGCTCGCTAGCAGGAATCGGCGACTTCGAGCAAACACGGACCAGGAGACAGCAAATGGGTCGTGAACTCCCGGTCGGCTATTGGTTGCAACTGAGACTAAGCCGCCAGTCCGCTCATATTGGTCAATAATCAGCCAAAGAGCGTCAGGTTATGGGGGTGAAAGCGGTCACTCAAAAAATGCTACTCAGTGATGCGAATGCGGACATTCCACTCGCGGCCCAAACTTTCCAATTACTTGGCGTTTTTGGCTAGATACCCGTCAACCAGATACGCGACGCTATCGAGAGCCAGTTGGCGGACATCGTCGATAGTGCCGATGGGTGAGTGTTCGCCGATTGCAATGCAGCCATGCGTGGATGCCCAGATCTGCCTTGCGAGGCGGACCTCCTCTGGCCCCACTTCCATCGCGCCTGACAGGAGCGATATGACTAACGCCCAATGCTTGAAGCTGGCCTTGGCTGCATCGCGAGCGCGCTCGCTGGGCGGCGCGACCGAGGAATTCATGCCGAACATGAGCGCATACCTGTGTCGGTTGGCTAGAAAGAAATCGAAGTAGATCGCTGCGGAACGCAAGACCGCGTCTCTGGGGTCATTCTCACTTTTCGCTTGCTCGACCCTTTCACCCAGCTCGGCAAAGCCAGCCACAAAGAGCGCTTCGCACACCTGATCTTTGCCACCGAAGTGGCTGTAGACACCCATTGTCGAAAGCCCTGCGCGCGCGGCGATATTGCGCACGGTTAGCGCTTCAACGCCTTGCTCGCGGAGGATTGCGCTGGCGGAGGCCTCAATTTTGGATCGCGTATCGACCTGTTTGCTCATTTCTATTGCTCTATCGCTATAACGTTGTTATTTCCAGGGTTATAACAACGTTATAGAAAGGTCATTTGTATGAGCCGTTGGGTGCAAGGAGCTTATGCTCCGGTCGAACAGGAAGTCGATTGTGTCGATCTGGAGGTTGATGGCGTCATCCCTCCTGAGCTTAATGGTATGCTTGCGCGCATCGGCCCAAACCCGATCGGCGAAGTGGGTGAAGACCACCAGCTGTTTCTGGGTGATGGCATGATACACTCGCTCACGCTCGAAGGCGGGCGAGCTGTCAGCTACCGCAACCGTTGGGTGCGCACTGAGCCCGTTGCCGGCAAGTTAGGCGAAGAGCCTAAGGACGCACCGATCGATCATCTCGATTGCGCAAACACCCATATCTTCCCGTTTGCAGGATCGCTTTACGCGCTCACCGAAACGTCGATCCCATACGCCGTATCGTCCGATCTCGACACCGAAGGGCGCGCTGACTTCGATGGTTTCATTGACACAGGCTTTACCGCTCACCCCCATGTTGACCCGCGCACCGGCCAGATGCACGCTATCGGCTATGACGTAAGCCCCGACAAGGCGGCCACGCACTTTGTCTTTGCCGCCGATGGCTCACCTTTGCGCAAGAACGTCCTCGAGCTGGGTGGCTCTTCTTGGATTCATGATTTCGCCGCCAGCGAGCATTTCATGATCGTTTGGGACCTTCCGCTTCAATACAACACCGAAATGGCCGCTGCTGGAGCGCAGATCCCGTTTCGTTGGACGCCCGGTTATGAAGCGCGAGTTGGATTGCGCAGGCTCGATGCCGAGGATGCTAGCGTTCTGTGGTTCGACGGCCCGCAGGCCTTTGTCTTCCACCCCGTGAACGCGTGGGAAGAAACCGATGCATCGGGCAAAATTATCAAGGTCGTGTGCGACACCTGCCGCTATCCCAAGATGTACGACCAGGTGCGCACAGGGCCTGGCGATATGGCCCCGCCGCAGCTCTATCGTTGGACCTTTGACCTCACCACGGGACAGATGACCGAGGAACAGATCGATCCGCGCGCTCAGGAATTTGCTCGCATTGACGATCGCTTCTGGGGCCAAAAACACAATTTCGCTGTAACAACGGAGTTGTTCCGCTTCACTGGCGAGACCGGCATTATTGCGCACTATGACGACGCAGAGCCCCAGGCTTGGAGCATGGGCAAAGGCGTCGTGACCAGTGAGGCCGTCTTCGTGCCCGAGTCGGATACGGCTGCCCAAGGCGAAGGCTATGTTCTGGCCGCAGCGACCGATGCGCAAAGCGGTGCCTCGCGCGTGTCTATTTTCGATTCCCAGAAAGTTGCCAAGGGGCCGCTCGCTGAAGTGCTGTTGCCAGTCAAAATGCCCGTGACATTCCATGGAAGCTGGCTTCCAGCCGTCAAGTAGAAAAGGGGCCGGAAATGACCGCTTTAACACCCTTGGAAATTGCCCTCGCTTACTTCGCGGCTTGGAACGCACACGACGTCGACCAGATTGCCTCTCTATTCGGCGACTCCGGCACATTTTGGGACAACCAGATGCCCGAACCCCGACCAATGCGAGAATTGAAGCCAGGTTTCATAGGGCTGATGGCCTTAACGAAGAACCTGACTTTCGATGTTGGTGGGACTTTCGAGGCGGGAGACGGTCGCGTTGTCGTAGAATGGATTATGAAAGGCGAGAAGGGTGATGGATCGTCCTTCGCCATACCTGGCATCGACGTGTTCGAAATTGAGGACGCAACCATTACGGCTGCGCGCGCTTACATGAATCCAACCGCGCTCTCATGAATGCAAAGCTCTTAGCGCTTGCCTTTGGGCCTCTTGCGTTTGGCCTAAGCGGCTTTGCTTTTGTCGGGCTGATCGATCCGATGGCGGCAGACCTCAATGAAAGCGTGGCGGTGATCGGTCAATTGCAAGCGGCGTTCTTCATTGCTTGCGGGATTGGCGGGCCATTCGTGGCGCGCGCCACAGGAGGGTTTGATCGCAAGCGTCTATTGCTTTGGGTCATCGCTGGCATGGCTGCCATGAACGCGGTCTCTGCGATCGCGAACAGTTTCGAAGCGATCGTTTTCGCGCGATTGGTTGGCGGCGTCTTTGCGGCGCTCACTTTGCCAGTTGCTTCGACGATTGCCGTGGGTCTGGTCGATGAGGCCAAACGCCCTAAGGCGATTGCGATTGTTCTGGGCGGGTACACGTTCGCGTTTCTTCTCGGAATACCCGTAGCGACTGCACTGGGTGACTGGCTGGGCTGGCGCGCTGCGTTCTGGTTGGCGAGCGTGAGCGGGATGGTTGCGCTTGGCATAACTCTTTTAGCCGTTCCGTCAGAAGGCAGCGCCCCGTCAGCGATAAGCGCCAGCTTCAAAGCCGCTCTGGTGGAACAGAACCCAAAGCTTCTGCTCATAAGCCTCATCGGCTTCACCGCTACGTTTACCACTGTTAGCTTTATCGGGCCCATCATAACCGCCGTTACCTCGCTTGAAGGGGCGGCGATCGGAGCGGTCCAGATTTCGACCGGCGTCGGGAGCCTATTAGGACTTTCGGCGGGTGCCTACCTCGCGCGCTTTCCATTACGATATTCTCTCGCGTTCTGTATGACGGTGGCGGCTATTACCCAGGCAGCGTTTTCATTGGGCATGTTCAACGATCTTGGCGTTCTCGCCATCCCCAGCGTCATCGCTATCATTATCTTTGGTTCTGGCGCTATGTTTGCAACAAATCCAATCGTCCAGACAGAGCTGGCACGGTCTTCAGGCCCCGCAGCAACCATTGCCTTCGCACTCAACAGTTCGATGATTTATTTGGGACAAGGGCTTGGAGCGGTCTGCGGTGGACTAGTAATCGCTTTCGGCTCGCTTTCATGGACAG
The DNA here is from genome assembly GCA_039027955.1 of Pseudomonadota bacterium. GTDB lineage: Bacteria > Pseudomonadota > Alphaproteobacteria > Sphingomonadales > Sphingomonadaceae > Erythrobacter. Next base: position 41,823 of record JBCCJD010000017.1, on the reverse strand, counting down.
GCTTCGCAGGCGCTGTTCTGGCTGTTTTTGCGACTATGGCAGTTGCGTCTATAAAGCGAAGGCCTCAAGGCCAATCGGTCCGTTCCTAACAATGCCCGCAACAAAAGGTGACTGACCACTATCGGCCCAGATCAAGCCTCGGCTGGACGTCCGGGATTGGGGGTGAAAGCGGACCATCGGCCTTTGTTTAACGAAGGCTCATCGAAGGGATTTGTGCTGTTTTGATCTTGGGCACTACCGATATCCCTGTCTCATTGGCGTTTCGGTATGTGTCGAAGCCCCCGAAGCGATATTCTCATGGCACTGAAGGTCGACTTCCAGCATAGGTGCAAGCGACGCTCCGATTGCGGTGACCTGCTTCTCATGAACCAAATCCTGACTGTGGCTATCTTTGTAGCGCTTGCGACATGCGTTGCGATCGTGCTGCGCTATAGTCAAACGCGGCTTGAGGGTGACGATCCTCAAATCCTGAGCACGTTTATGGCGATCCTTTTTACATCGGGACTGGACGTGGGATTGGTCATGTTCCCTTTGACCGAGTTCCCGGTTTACGAGGCCGAAGCGGAATATGGATTTACAAACCCGCTGGCGATTGAGTTCGGCTTTTGGGGTTTCTTGATCTGGGCCTTCTACTTTTTGACAACGTTCTATTTCTGCATCGTTGAGCCCAAGCTCAAGCTCTTCGAGCTTGGGCCGATCCGCTGGATCAACAACCTCACGATCATCGCGACCTGCGCGTTCACGGGTTTTTTGTTTTTGAGCTACCTGCCCACCTACATCGACGGCATTTCCGAAATCGCTCGCTACATTCTGGTCGCCTTGGTGGTGCTGATCGCTGTCTGCTCAAGCACTGATATCCGCTATGTTAAGTGGTTGAGCGTGGGATCCACGGCGCTCTTCTTTGCTCTGATCGCGTTGGTCTGGTGGGTCAGCGGGTTGAGCCTCAAAGCGCTGGTCGCGACAGCCGGTAATCTGAGCGGGTATTTTGCAAACCTTCCTAAATTCATCGCGCCGCTCACCGATTACCACGCTTTCTACCTGTTCTGGTGGTTTGCTTGGAGCATCATGATCGGGCAGTTCGTCGCCCGCTTTGTGGGCGGCTGGAGGGTCTGGCACCTGCTCATCGCCTTGCTGGTGATCCCCTCGCTTTCGATCGCGCTTTGGTTTTCGGTCTTATTCTTCGTCCATAGTGAAGGCATCGTTCTTTCTAGCCAGATCCGTCTGGCGATGGTGACCGTTGGCGTGATTTTCGTGATCAACTCACTCGATTCGCTCACACGGCTCTATTCCGAAAATCTGAACTTAACCGTCGATCGCCTTGGCAAGGGCCGCTATATCACGACGCATTGGTTTCTGCTGTTTGGCCTCATCCTGCTGTATCAGTTGACACCGCTCAAAATTGAATGGATCGGCCTTGTGGTCATTGGCCTTTATGGCTGCATCTACACGCTCGTTTTTCGTCGGCGAGCGGACTGGCTTTCACCAAAATTCGACAGGACAATTGCGTAGTGAACACGAGATTTGACTTCATCGTCGTGGGCGCGGGCTCCGCGGGCTGCGTGCTTGCAAATCGCCTTTCCGAAAGCGGTGAGCACACCGTTGCCTTGCTCGAAGCCGGCGGAAGCGATCGCAACATCCTGATTCAGATGCCAACCGCGTTGTCCTATCCAATGGCCTCCAAGACGTACAACTGGGGTTACGATTCCGATCCAGAGCCGGCGGTTAACAACCGACGCATCACTTGCCCGCGCGGCAAGGTGTTGGGCGGGACATCCTCTATCAACGGTATGGTCTATGTGCGCGGTCACGCCTGCGACATTGATGAATGGGAGGAACATGGCGCGCAGGGCTGGAGCTTTGCTGACTGCCTACCCTACTATAAGCGCGCGGAGACCTGGCAGGGCGGCGAGGACGAGTATCGCGGCGGGTCGGGACCCTTGGGCGTAGGCGGCGGCAACAATATGACCCGCAACCCGCTCTATCAGGCGTTCATCGACGCCGGGGTAGAGTCTGGATACCCGCGCACCGAGGACTACAACGGATATTGCCAAGAAGGCTTTGGCCCGATGCATATGACGGTCAGCGGCGGCGTTCGAGAATCCACCTCGCGCGCTTACCTCCGGCCAGCGATGAAGCGGCCTAACCTGACCGTCTTCAAAGATGTTCTGGTCGACAAGCTGCTGCTCGAAGGCAAGCGGGCCGTTGGCGTGACCGGCGCACGCGGCGGCCAGCCGTTTGAATTGCGCGCAAACAGCGAAGTCATACTGTCGGCGGGATCCATCGCTTCCCCCATGATCTTGCAGCGATCGGGTATCGGGCCTTCTGCGATGCTCGAAAGCCTTGGCATCGACATCAAGCATGAGCTGGCCGGTGTCGGTGGAAACCTGCAAGACCATCTTGAGGTGTACTTCCAATATCGCTGCAAACAGCCGGTGAGTTTGAACGAAAAACTCAACCCGCTCAGCAAGCTGATGATCGGCGTGGAATGGGTATTGTTCAAAACCGGCCTTGGCGCGACGAACCATTTTGAGTCTTGCGCATTCATACGGTCCAAAGCCGGGCGTAAATCCCCCGATATCCAGTACCACTTTCTACCCGCAGCCATGCGGTATGACGGAACCCCGTCAATCGAAGGGCATGGGTTTCAGGTGCATGTTGGACCCAACAAGCCATTCAGCCGAGGGCGCGTTGCGATCACATCATCTAATCTCGATGAACCGCCCAGCATCCTGTTCAATTACATGTCAGACCAAAGAGATGTGGAGGATTGGCGTCGATGCATCCGGCTCACCCGCGAAATAATCGGGCAAGAGGCGATGGACGAATTCCGGGGGGAAGAGATCCAGCCGGGCGCCGACCTTACCTCAGACGACGACATTGACGCATGGGTTCGCGATAACGTCGAGAGCGCCTATCACCCATGCGGAACCTGCAAAATGGGGTCAATAGATGACGCTGAAACCGTAACTGACAGCGCGTGCCGCGTCGTGGGTATCGAAGGACTGCGCGTTGTCGATGCGTCAGTCTTTCCCACCATTCCTTACGGCAACATCAACGCTCCAACGATCATGGTCGCTGAGAAAGCCGCCGATCTCATCCTGGGTAAAGAGCCGTTACAACGCAGCGAGGCGCCCACTTGGATTGAAGAGAACTGGGAGCACAGCCAACGCTCGCGCGAGCCGATGAGACAGGTTTAGGCGACTGTCGGGTTTGGCGGCTTAGTTGACGCCATATTCCGACAAGATCTCTTGGCCAAGCGCGTCTTTAAGAGGGTCCAGATGGGGTTCAAAGCGTTTCCAGACTTTCGTTCCGGCCTCTGTAATTGGCTGGCGGACCTGTTCGGAACTGGGCGTTTTTACCGCGCGCTTAGTGCGATGAAAATCCAGGCAGGCTTCTTCAAAGGGTAAGCCGCAATACTGCAAAAGACGCTCAACCTGCGCCTTCAGATCGACGAGCACGTCCTCGTGCTGCACGCGCAGCACCCGATCAGGCAGCGCTGCGTCCCAATGCGCCATGATCTGATGATACCGGCGATAATAATCTCCGCAGTCTTCAAGGCTGTAGCTGAATTCTTGCCCCTCTGCGAAGAGCTGTTTGTAGCAGCTGAACGTGCAAGCGAGAGGATGGCGGCGCGCATCGATGATCCTGGCGTTGGGCAGGATCAACTGGATAAGCGCGATGTGCCGGAAGTTGTTCGGCATCTTGTCGATGAAATAGGGCTTGTCAGTGCGATGCCGCGCGGCTTCCGCAAGATAGTGCTCACCCAGTTCCCGCGCCTCATGAGCGTTCAAATCGGCCAATGCGCGCGGGTAGTTCGGTGTCGCGCTTGCCTTCTGCCGTGCGTTGAATTTCTGCGCGATCCCAATCATCGCGCCCAATTCCATAGTCCCTTCGACCATACTGTGAGAGGCTAATATCTGTTCCAGCAGTGTTGATCCGGCGCGCGGAAGACCGACGATGAAGATCGGATCGGGCGCCGCCGCACCCCAACCCGCCCGCTCAACGAAGAACGCATCGTCGAAATGCGTTTGCTGATGATCGAGTTCGGCCGCGATACGATCCATGGAGAACGCGCTGTCTGCGCGCTTCAATCCGTTGCCGCGACGGTAGAATTCGAAAGAGGTTTCATCATCGCCCCGATCCTCGTGCGCCTTGCCCAGAGCAAAGCACAAGGCAATTCGGTCGCTCAGCCCTGTGGCCGGGTCACTTTCGAGGGTTCGCATATCGTTCACCTCGTCGTCGGTGAACCGATAGGTCTTTAAATTGGCAAGGCTCCAAAAAGCGTCGCCATAGCCAGAGCGACCGCCAAAGGATGATCGATACGCCTCGATCGCCTGTGGCGTACGCCCGATGGTCTTAAGCGCGTGCCCGACCGCAACCCTGACCGAAGTCAACGACGGCTGAACTTTCAAAATCTCGCGGTAGGCCGTGATCGCTGCATCAAAGTCGCCCGTCGCCAACAGCGCGTTGCCTAAGCCGATACGGTAGGCGACGTTCTGTGGATCGCTTTGAACAAGCGACTGCGCCTCAACAAGCGCCAGATCGAACTTTTGGCGCCTATGCAGGACCTTCACATATTCATGGCGAGCGGGCGCGTAGTCTGGGTTAAACTCCAAACAGCTTTCCAGAAGGAACTCGGCCTCGTCGAGGGCTTGGAATTTTTGTGCCAGTTCAGCGAGCAAGCGCATGGCTTCGGGGTGCGACGGACTTTGGCGCGCAAACTGCCGACACAAAGTCTCCGCCTTATGCAGCTTGTTTTGGTGCATCAGACTGGTCGCGCTCAGCAAGGCGGGCGGCATTTCTTTTAGGCGGCGCACGTTTTCACGCGCCTGCGCCGCGCCAGGATAACCCGGCAGATTGGCAAGGCTTTGCCAACTGGAAATCAGCGCAGGATTGCGTTCCAAGGCGGCCTCAAACGCCCGCCCAGCCTCGGTGATTTCGCTCTTGGTCAAGTGATTATAGGCACGCTCCTGATACGATCGGGCGTGATCGGGAGAGCGGGCTAAGATGGCGTCAAGAACGCGCAAGGCCTCGCGATGATTGCCCAGCTTTCTGTGGCAGACCGCCTGACAGTAAAGCAGCTCAATATCGGGTTGCTCGGAGCCAATGAGGGGCTGGATTGTCACAAGAGCGCGTTCAAACAGGCCTTGTTGAATAAGGCTCTGGACGGCTCTCAATTCGTCGGTCTTCAAACCGTTTGGACCCGGTTCAGCGGGCACGCCTTTTTCGGTTGAGGCCATGCTGTTTTCAGTCTTGCGTTCGATGCCGGGAGTTTGTCCTGTACACGTTAGTCACATCGCAGGCGAACTGTCATGCTCTTTCCCGGCGTCTATAGAGGGTGGATGGGCTGACGGCTTTCGCCAGCCCATCCCTGTGTCCCATCATCAATAATCGAACTTCAAACGCAATCCGACGGTGCGCGGGCGTGTCGGAATGCCACGAATGATGCCGTCATTGGCCGTTGCAAACAGCAACCCTCGCGTATCCGTCAGGTTGTCGACAAACAGCGTCGCGGACCATTGATCGGTTTTAACACCGGCGCTCATATCGACCTGGGTGTAGTCCGGGAGAAGGAAGCGATCCTCTTCGACAAGGGGGGATACAACCGCGCCAAGCCCGGCGTTGATCGAAGTGAAGCGTTCACCGGTGTAATTGACTGTCCCTTGGAAGAACCCTGTTACCCCGCCAAAGTCCTTTTCGTATCGCACACCGCCAACGCCAGTGAAATCGGGCGAATAGGCAATATCTGCGCCAAGCGGCGCGGTGTTGACGATGGTCGGCGGCAGGTCCGTAAGTTCAGAATCGAGAAACTGGCCCGCGCCAAACACGGCTAGGTTGTCCGTCAACAGAAACTCGAAATCGAACTCAAGCCCACGCTGACGCGCCGAACCAACATTCAGGAAAATCGCGGTATTGGTAATGCTGAAATCCAGAACGCCTTGCTGAATGTTGCCAAGGTCCATCTGGAAAATGGCGCCGTTGAACTTGAGCCGGTTGTTGAGCCACTGGGTTTTCCAGCCAAATTCGTAGTTCTCAAGCGTGTCGGATTCAAAGGTCGGCGGAACCAGGTTGGTCGGGTTGGGCCCAGTGTTGCCCGCACGGTTAAAGCCGCCAGCCCGGAAACCTTCGCCGTAAAGGACGTAAACGAGAACATCGGGCGTGATTTGCCAATCCAGACCGCCTTTAAAGATCACGTCGCTTTCGGTCGCTGGGGTAAACCCTTCAAGGTTCGCATCCACGTTTTGCCCAGGCGTAAACCCAGGGAACCGCGTGCCAAAGCGCGACTGACCGGTGAAGTCCTGCTCGATATCGTAATAGCGCATACCAAAGGTCGCGGTCAGATTGTCGAGGATGTCGAACTCGGCTTCTCCAAAGAACGAAATCTCCTCGCGTGTGCGCAAGAAGTCGTTGAAGAAGGTAACGCCGTTAGGGCGCGGATTGGGATCGGTCGCAAACGCATCGGGGTTCGGGAACGAGTTTACAAACCCAACAAGAGTTGAGGCCGGATAGACGAAATCTGTGCGTTCAACGGTTTCCTGATCGTCATAGAACACACCAACGATGCCCCGAAAACGGCCGTCTTGCGGCGTTGAAAGACGAATTTCGTGCGTTTGACGTTCGGTCTCAAAAACCTCATCGGTGAACAATACGGGCGACCCGCAACTGTCATAGCCCGGAGCGCATATGTAATAGGGAATGAAAGGTCCATTATCAGCGTATCCAGTGTAGTCGGTTTGCCCTTCGAAATTGCGATCCGTGTACGACCCATTGTAAATCAGATCGAGCCCAGCAAAGCGCCCTTCGAGGGTTAGTGAAGTGATAGACACATCATCGTTGCCCTCGCTCGGCGCGAAGCTGCGCACGGCCAGATCGCCATCTTCGGAAATATCCGGCTCAAACTCGAACACGCCTTCGGTTTCGAGAGACTGGCGCAAGTGTTGAACTTTCAAGCGCCAGTCGGGGTTGATTTCCCACAGGACAGACGCCCGAAAACCCTCGTAAACCGCATCGTTGAAATCGTCTTCGGCCACCAGAATGTTGTCGGCCTGTTCGCGCGAAGAGGGAATGCGAAGCGGGCCAAGTCCGAGCTGATTGGCTTGATTGATAATCGTCTGGTCCTCGCGCGTGAAAGCAAATCCGGCGTCCGCGAAAGCCTGTTGAAGACCCGGATTGAGACCGGGATTGAACAAGGCCAGTTCGCGCGACGCAGGGATATTGTCGATAAATCCGCCTTGGCTGGACGAATACCCAACGAAGCGAACGCCTAATGTGTCTTCGACGATCGGGATATTCACATAGCCCTCTACCTGGTAGCTTTCCTCGCCGCCGCGCGTGGTCGATGCGCCGAATGTGCCGCCCGCTTCAAAGCTATCAAGAACCGGCTCATTGGTGATCAACCGCACGTTGCCCGCTTGCGAACTGGCACCAAACAAGGTGCCTTGCGGGCCTTTGAGAATTTCGATCCGGCTAAGGTCGGTGCTGTATAGGTCGATGTTCCGGCCGCCGGTCGAGATCGGTGTCTCGTTGAGGTAGAACGCCACGCTGGGTTCAAAACCAATCCCTGCAACCCGCACGCCCAAACGTCCCGGAGAGATGCCGCGAACGATCAGGTCCTGTTTGCCGGGCCCTTGACCCGCTCCATCAAGACCCGGGACAAGCTGCGCGTAATCCTCAAAACTATCGATCCGGAACTGTTCAAGCTGCTCTTCATCGAGGGCCCGGATGGCCAAAGGAACGTCTTGAAGGCTCTCTGAACGGCGCGTTGCGGTGACGACGATCGTGTTTAGACCTTCTTCAGCCTCTTCGTTAGTTTGCGCGAGAGCCGCCTGAGGCGCTGCGAGCGAAATCGCGAGAGCTGATGAAGAGGCGACAAGGAGCGAAAGGCGAGAGAGAGCGGTCTTTGTCATATGATTTTCTTGTTCCTTGAACGATTATGCCGTGACGAAGGCCAGCGCAAAGTAAGCGCACCCTCGTCCAATCCAATTGGATCTACCGCCTCAATGAGCGGCCCCTGCTTCGATTCAAAAACAACGGGCCTGAGCGTTTGAATTGTGCAAACCGAGCGCCCCGCGTCATTGGACCTTGAGCGGCGCCTATCACCGCATTGAGACGGGTCAGTGTCCGTGGTGTTACACTTGTGAGAAATCCGGACGATGGGTGATTGATTTCGTCACAAGCGACCGTGAGCACCGAGCTATCGCCAGCCTAATGGGCATTCGTCGGCCAATTGTGGGCTGTGAGATCAGCCTTACATCGCCCCGGCCCAAATACTTCCTGTGAGTCATTGGCAGAAATGACCGCCGTATGAATCCATCACCAGTTGAAGAGGATGCTAACCGCGACGGCTTATGGGTCGCGAGCGGAACGTCTGCTTTTCATCTTAGTAGCGCTCAGAGCGGCCAGTCGGCAGTCGGCCCACACAAAGACTCGCATCTAACGTAAGGTAGTTACTTGCTTGTTTTTGCTATCGACGATGCCTGCGTCCACGCTTCGCACACCGAGTGAGCGGTAGGCGACAACGGTGGAGCGCGACAGCTGCGCCCTGGCGCTGATCAAGCGCCCTTCCGCTTCGAGGAGAAGGCGTTCGGCATCGAGCGCTTCGATGAGGCTTACCGCACCAGCCTGATAGGCCAGGCGAGAGGTTTCACGCGCCCGGTCGAGCGTGGTGACGGTCCTCGCCAATTCCTTGGCTTGGGCGCGTTCGCGATCCGCGCTGATGAGGCTGGTGTCGACCTCTCCCAGCGCCTGAGCGATCGCGAGGCGGTATTGAGCAATGGCTTCTGCGGTCCCGGCTTCGCTGATCGCAAGCTGCGCATCGCGGCGCCCGAAATCGAACAGCGGGACGGCCGCACCGATCGCGCCCTCTGCCCGGAACGCATCGCCGGTTAGCAGATCGCCGATATCGCCCGAGAGGAGCCCGAGAAGTCCGCTAAGCGAGAAACGCGGATAGTAATTGGCGACCGCCTGCGCGACGCGGGCATCGGCTGCAGCCACCTGTCGCTCGGCGGCGACCAGATCGGGACGGGCGAGTAGCAATTGCGCCGGCGTCTGCGAGACCTCGATGGTGGGCGCTTCAGGGATCAGCGCCGTTTCAAACGGCAGCGCATCGAGGTTGGGCGTGCCACCGGTCAAGATCAGCAAGCGCACCTCGGCGGAGCGCTCGGCCGCTTCGAGCACGGGCAAGGTTGAGCGCGCAGAAGAAAGATCGGCTTCGACCTGATCCAATTCGAGGCGCGGCGCGATCCCGCGTTCGTAACGAAGACGAACAACGCGGGCGAGCTCTTCGAGCGTTTCGATACGGCGGGTGGCGTTGGCACGCAGCGCCTGCGTTTCGGCAAGAGCGATATAGGATAGAGCGGTTTCCGCCGCGATCGTTAGGCGGATCCCGATGAGCTGCGCCTGCGCGCTCGCCGCATCGGCGACCGCCACGCGTTCACCGGCCGCCAAGCGCCCAAACAGATCGAGCTCCCAAGACGCAGCCAAGTTCATACCGTAGATCGACTGATTACGGTTGAAGCCGGGAAGATCGGCAAAGTTGCCGATGATGGGGTCGGCGATCGATTGCCTCACCTCGGCTGCCGAAGCGTCCACTCCGATTTCCGGCAATCGCTGCGCGCCTGCAAGGCTCGCGGCGCCCGAGGCTTGTTGCAGACGAGCGGCAGCGGCTTCGATTTGGAGGTTTTCAGACAGAGCCTGGTCGACAACCTTGGTGAGATTGGGATCATCGAAGGTCTGCCACCATGGTTCGCTGCGCTCCTTCGCCTTCTCGGCGCTCGCCATCGGGAGGCTTGGGGGCAAGTCGACGCGCGGCGTTTCATAGGGCGCGTGCGTGGCGCATGCCGCCAATATGAGAGATAAAGCGATAAGAGGTGCGGTACGCATGTTGCGGCGCGCGCGATTATATTCTACATGTTTCATCATGAAAAGTTCCTTGGAAAAAGAAAAACCCGCCGCAAGTGCGCGTCCGCGCGGTCGCCCGACAGTCGATCGCCGCGGAGAGATCCTGGATGCGGCCGAAGAGCTGTTCGGAACCATCGGTTTCGAGAAGACGACCGTATCCGATATCGCCAAACGGCTCGGCATGACCCAGCCCAATGTCTACCGGACCTTCAAGAACCGGCGCGAGCTCGACGAGGCGGTGGTTGAGCGTCATCTGGACGGGGTCAGCGATATGGCGTGGATGATCGCCAAGCGGGATCGCGCGGAGGACATGCCTGAGCGCCTGTTCCGCGAGTTCAATCTCGCGATCATGCGCAACACGGTCGCGATGGTGGTCGACAACTTCAAGATGTTCGAGATCTGCAAGGTCGCCTCGCGCGATCGCTGGCCGATCGTCGATGCTTTCGTCGCGGATCTCGGCGCGGCGGTCGCGCACATTCTCGACCGCGGAGTCGCCGATGGGTCCTTCGCTATCGAAGACACGGCAGCCACTGCCGAAACCATTGTCGAAGCTATGCTCAAGGTCTTTCATCCGCACCTCGTCGAGATTTTCCGGGACGATGACCTGGAGGCATCCACCCGGCGTCTGACCGAGCTCATACTCGCGGGGATCAGGCGCGTAAACATATAAATTATAAATTACGTCTTTTATTTCTTATTCGAATCGCGTAGAGGCCTGCTCGTCACTCAACGAGCAAAGGGCTTCCCGTGCGTAAAACACTCTCCCCAACAACCGGCGCATTGGTCGTCCTGGTCGCAGCTCTGAGTGGCTGTAGTGGTAGCGGCGAAGGCTCCGGACCCTCCGAGCCCCCCCTAGTCCGGGCCTTCGTCGTTGCTTCCGGTTCCGAAATACAAGCGCGCTACACCGGCACAGTGCGCGCGCGCATCGAGAGCAATCTTGGCTTTCGGGTGCCCGGTCAGATCACGCAGCGGCTTGTGAACGAAGGTGACACGGTGCGCCGCGGTCAACCGCTCATGCGCATCGACCCCAGTGACTTCGAACTCCTCGTCTCCGCAACATCGAACCGGCTTCGCGCCGCGGAAGCCGAGGCCGCCCGCGCTGCGGCCGATGCCGAGCGTCTCGAAGGTCTGGTAGAAGCAGGCGCGGTCTCACAGGCGACTTATGACACCGCAGTCGCGGCGCGCGATGCGAGCGCTGCCAGCGTGCGCGCGCTGCGAGCGGAGCTCGGCGAAACCCGCAACCAGCAAGGCTACACCGTTCTGCGCGCGGATGCCTCGGGGGTGATAACTACTGTTATGGCCGAACCCGGTCAGGTGGTCGCCGCCGGTGCACCAGTCATGACTCTAGCGCGCTCGGGCGAGCGCGAAGCGGTGGTTTCCATCCCCGAAACGCTCGTGCGCGACCTGCCAAAGAGCGCGACGGCGACCCCTTATGGCTCAAATGCGAGTTCGAGCGCCGTCTTGCGCGAAGTGTCTGGCGCAGCCGATCCCCTGACGCGCACTTACACGGCTCGCTACACTCTGCGCGGCGATGCTGCACAAGCCCCCATTGGCTCGACCGTCTCACTCGAACTGGGCATCGCTGAAGCGCCGAACAAGCTTTCGGTCCCGCTTGGGGCCATCCATCAGATCGATGGCAAGACAGGCGTCTGGGTCATCGGCAAAGACAACAAGCTCGAGTTCGTCGAAGTCGATGTCACCCGATTTGGGGACGAGCTCGCGTATGTCTCGAGCAGCGGCCTCAAACGCGGCGCGCGCGTCGTTGCGCTTGGTGCCGAACGCCTGCGCGCCGATCAAGCAGTCCGCATCCTCAAGGAGCGCGGCTGATGTCCGGTATCAACCTCTCCGAGATTGCGGTCAAATACCGCTCGATCACGCTTTTCTTCGTGCTGGCGACGATCGGTGCAGGCGTGCTCGCCTTCCTCCAGTTGGGGCGCGCGGAAGATCCGAGCTTTACGATCAAGGTCTTCACCGTTTCGGCCGAATGGCCGGGTGCAAGCGCAGAAGAAATGCAGAACCAGGTCGCCGATCCGCTGGAAAAGCGCCTCCAGGAGTTGCGCTATTACGACCGGGCCGAGACCACTGTGCGCGCTGGCGTAATGCTGATGACCGTGAACCTTCTGGACACAACGCCGCCCGATCAGGTGGAAGATCAATTCTATCAGGCGCGCAAGAAGCTTGGAGACGAAGTGCCACTGCTTCCTCAAGGTGTGCGTGGTCCGCTCATCAATGACGAATATTCCGACGTTTTCTTTGCGCTCTTTCAATTGCAAGCCGACGGAATGCCGCACCACGAGCTGGTGGATGAGGCGGAGCGCCTGCGTGGACGTTATCTTGGCGTTGAGGGCGTAACGAAGGTCAACATTATTGGCGAGCAGCCGCAGCGCATCTTTATCGAGATCGACAATGCGCGTCTGGCAACGCTGGGGTTGGGCGTCGATGCCGTCGCCGCCGCGATCGGCGAACAGAACCTTGTCGTGCCAGCGGGCCGCCTTGAGACCGGCAGCAAGTCGCTGCGCCTCACGACCACAAGCGATTTCGATGATATCGAAGCCGTTCGCGCGACCCCCATTGCTGTTGAAGGCCGCTCGATCAGGCTTGGCGATATCGCCACTATCGAACGCGGTTATGAAGATCCCTCGCGCTTCAAGGTCCGCCATGCAGGTGCGCCAGCACTCACCCTCGGCGTAGTCATGCAGCCTGGTTTCAACGGACTGGACCTTGGAGACAATCTCGCAGCGGAAACCAAAGCGATCCAGGACGAGCTGCCGCTCGGCATGTCGCTCACCCAGATCGCCGATCAGGCGGAGAATATCGACAAAGCCTATTCGGAATTCATGACCAAATTCGTCGCAGCGCTCGCGGTCGTGATGATCGTCAGTTTCCTCTCGCTCGGCTTCCGCGTCGGGCTGGTGGTCGCTGCCGCAGTACCGCTCACGCTCGCCGCAGTCTTCGTCATCATGCTTGGGGTCGACCGCGACTTCGATCGGATTACGCTCGGCGCGCTCATCTTGTCGCTCGGCCTTCTGGTCGATGATGCGATCATCGCGATCGAGATGATGGTCGTGAAGATGGAGGAGGGCTTCGACCGGGTGGCGGCAGCCACCTTTGCCTGGGGCGCGACCGCCGCGCCGATGCTCACAGGCACGCTTGTGACCGTGGTGGGCTTTCTCGCCATCGGCTTCGCGCCATCGAGCGCAGGCGAATATGCCGGCAACATCTTCTGGATCGTCGCCTTCGCGCTTCTCGTATCCTGGGTCGTCGCGGTCTACTTCACGCCCTATCTCGGCGTGAAGATGCTCCCTGAAATCGAACCGGTCGAAGGCGGGCATGATGCGATCTACGATTCCAAGAACTACCGCAAGTTGCGCAGCGCCATCGTCCAGTGCGTCAAGAAGCGCGGGCTCGTCGTCGCGGCGGTCGTCGGCGCGTTCTTCCTGTGCGCAGGTCTCATGGCGACGGTCGTTCCGCAGCAATTCTTCCCTAGCTCGGATCGCGGCGAAGCGATTGTGGAAGTCTATCTTCCCAAGGGCTCGAGCATCGAGGCGACAACTGACGTCGTCGAGGAAATCGAAGGCGAACTTGCCAAGCTTGAGGAAGCCGAAACGATCGATTCCTTCGTTGGCGCCGGGGCCCCACGCTTCTTCCTGTCGCTCGACCCTGAGCTTCCCGATCCCGCCTTCGCGAAGATCATCGTCGCCACCACGTCCCCGGAAAACCGTGACGCAGTCATGGACCATGTCGATGCGCTCGCAGCCGAAGGGCGCTTCCCTGCAGCGCGTGTGCGGACCACACGCCTTCTCTATGGACCGCCGGTCAAATTCCCAGTCGCCTTCCGCATCTCCGGCCCAGACATCGATGTTCTTCGCGATCTCTCGGACCAGGTTGCGCAAATCATGGGCGAGACCGATGGTACCGTTCAGGTCAACACCGATTGGGGCAACCGCGCACCCGCTCTGCGCCTCAACTTCAACGAGCATCGCCTGCGCCAAATCGGCCTGACCCCAGCATCGGCTGCGCGCCAGGTCGGCGGGTTCATAAATGGAACGATCGTGTCCGAAGCCCGGATCGGAACCCGCAATGTCGGCGTGGTCCTGCGCTCGCCGGAAGGCCCTGAACTCAAAGCCTCCGATCTTGGTAACATCTCGATCCGCACGGCCACCGGCGATGCCATCCCGCTCGCTTCGGTCGCCGAGCTTGAGCCGACCTTCGAAGAGCCAACTCTGGTACGCCGCGATCGCATGCCCACCATCACCGTGCGCTCGGACATTGCCGAAGGTCTGCAACCACCTCAGGTCACTGCCGCTATCGAGCCCAAGCTTGAGAACCTGCGCGCTTCGCTGCCGAGCGGATACTCGATCGTCACTTCGGGCTCGGTGGAAGAATCGGGCAAGGCCGAGGCTGCTCTGCTGCCGCTCTTCCCGATCATGCTGATCCTGATGCTGACGCTGATCATCCTCCAGACCCGTTCGTTCCGCTTGACCGCGCTGGTGATCGCAACTGCGCCGCTTGGCTTGGTGGGAGCTGTTCCTGCGCTGCTTATGAGCGGCAAGCCGTTCGGGTTCACCGCCATCCTCGGCATCCTCGGTCTCGCCGGCATCATAATGCGCAACACGCTCATTTTGACCGATCAGATCGATCAGGAACGGGCCAATGGACTGAGCACACGCGAAGCGGTGATCGAAGCAACCGTTCGCAGAGCGCGGCCGGTGATCCTGACAGCGCTCGCCGCGATCCTTGCCTTCATCCCCTTAAGCTTCTCCTCCTTCTGGGGCGGCATGGCGGTGACGCTCATAGGCGGCACGCTGATGGGCACGGTTCTCACCATTCTCTTCCTGCCAGCCCTTTACGGGCTGATCTTCCAGGTCGGAAGCGACGGCGCGGATGAAGAAGACGGCGGTGAGAAAACGAACGCGCCCGAACCGGAGGTTCAGCCAGCATGAGCAGCGCAACCAGAGATCACCAAGCACGCTCAAGCGTAGGTCATTCCAACATGAGCCTGCCGATCGCGCGCGAGCGCATCAAGACCAAGGGTCCCGCTCGTCGGACAGACAAAAGGCGCGTCATCTTGCTCGCTGCCGCGGTCGAACTGCGCGAACGCGGCGCCCGTGCGCTTTCGATGGCCGCAGTTGCGCGCCGCGCCGGCGTCTCGAAGGTGACGGTCTACCGCTACTTCGAGGATGCCGACGATCTCTATTGCACGCTGACAGCGGGAGAAGAGCTGTGAAGCTGCGACCGCCGCGCTGGGGATCGCGCGCCGCAGGCGCAGCATCAGCCGCGACACAGCCGCCAAAAACGCGATCTCCGCGCGTCACCCAGGTTTTCGTCCTCGTATCGGCGGCGACGCTTTCGGGCTGCGTTACATGGGCCGAGCGCCCTGAGCTTGGAAAAGCGCGTGCCGATCTCGCACCCTTGGAAGGCGTGGAAACCGCTCGGATTTGGTCGGATGCCCCGGCCGAGCGCTGGCTTCAATGGCGCAGCGGTCTTATGGAGCAGCGGCGCCAAGCGGGGCAGTCGGAGCAACTTGAAATCCTCGCGATCTCGAGCGGATCGGAAAAAGGCGCTTATTCCGCTGGTTTCCTGAACGGATGGACCAAGACCGGTACCCGCCCGCAATTCGACATCGTCTCGGGCGTCAGCACCGGCGCGCTGATCGCGCCCTTTGCGTTTCTGGGCACGGGCTATGACGACCATTTGCGCACGCTCTACACGCAAATCGAAACCAGGCACATCTATCGCCCGACGACTGTCTCGGGGTTCCTGGGTGGTCCCGCGCTCGCCGATACAAGCCCCATGGCGCAGCTCATCGAGATGTATGTCGATGATGACGTGCTCGAACGCGTCGCGATTGCGCATCGACAGGGAAGGCGCCTGCTCGTCCAGACCACCCATCTCGATGCGGGGCGCGGTGTTGTCTGGGACTTGGGCGCGCTCGCCGCCAGCGATCGGAGCGACAGGCTTTCGCTCTTTCGGCAAGTACTGCTGGCTTCTGCCAGCATACACGGTCTCTTTCCGCCGGTTCTCATCAGACCCGGTTCGCAAGAGATGAGCACGGTTGTCGAGATGCATGTCGATGGTGGGACGACATCGAGCCTTTTTGCAGCGCCGCCTTCGATCCTGTATTCCGAGGGCGCAAGCGCCCCCCGCCTCGCCTCACGGATCACCATTCTCTACAACGGCCAGCTCGCGCCCGATGCGGTGACCGTGCAGCCGCGGGCGTTCGAAGTGCTCGAACGCGCGCTCAGCGTCTCCATCATCGAAGCCGACCGACGCTCGCTCGCAGCTCTTAGAGCCTTCGCTGAGAAGAACGGGACTTCGCTTCGTGTCTTCGAAGCCGGCGATCTGTCTGATGAGGAGGTCGACGAGCGCTTTGACACCGAATTCATGCGGATGCTCTTTGCGCAAGGGGTGGCGCGCGCGAAGAAAGCGTTCGCCCCCCCAGCAGCCCACATCTGACATTCCGATCCCACTGGTGGAGACTGAGCAATGACCGCCGTCGAGCTTTTGCATTGGGGCGCGCTTGGCGTTGCCCTCGTCATTTCCTGGTGGATGTTCCGCGATCTTGCAGACATCAGCCAATGGCTCGTTACGGTGAAGCGTGAGAAGGTCTTCTCGACCTTTCGCAAACGCCATCGCCTGGCCGCGATTTGGGCGGCAGCCTCGCTGACTGCCCTTGCCACGCTCGCACTCGCTTCGGCCGGCAACGCCTGGGTGTTCGGCGCGCTCTCGCTGGTTGCCTTCTTCGGCCTCTTCATGGGCTATATCAATCCCCCGCTCATGATGCGTAGCCAGTTCCGCTCGGCGCGGTATTATTCGATCCAGGAGGCAAGAACGCATCTCGCTTCCGATACCAGCCTTATCGTGATGGACGCCAATGGCTGTGCGCGCGGTCATCCCGACAAGCACATCCTTCGTCCTCATGTAGCAGGCGAGGAAGGCGGGCTGTGCGGCACGAATGTGGTCATGACCTATTGCGGTCTCACCAATCTTGGTATCGCATACAAACCGGTTATCGACGGCGAAGCGGTCGAACTTGCGCCGATGACACAGCTCGAAAACAATTTCGTCATGTGGGACCGAACGACCGGCGAGCCGATCCAACAATTCTGGGGACGGCGCATCGGAGATGGGCCCATGGGCGCTGCCATGGAAGAGTGGCCGAGCTACCGCATGCCTCTTTGGGCGTTTGAGAAAGCCTTTCCTGAAGGTAAAGTTTTTTTGAACCCTCTGCCGACTTTCAGCGAAAATCCGCTCGCTGCGATCTACGATCGCATCGTGCAGCTCATGTTCCTGATGGGCATTAAGGAGCAGAAGGAAAAGCGGCTCCCGACCTTCCCGACAATCCCGGAATTCGATGAACGCCTGGACAACAAGGCAAAAATTTACGGCATCATTATCGAAGACGACGTCGTTGCCTACACCGAGCATTTTATCCGTGCGCAAGGCGATCGCGTCAACACCGTCATCGGCGGTTCACGGGTGGTCGTCGCCTATCATTCAGAATTCGATAGCGTCGGCGTTTATCTCAACCCGCACCCTCAACCTGTTAGCTCCATCGCGTTCGACGGCGACAGCGATCTTGGAAAGCTCGCACGCGTGCCGAAGATGCGCGCCGGCGCCTATTGGGTGATCTGGCAGCATTTCTATCCCGAAACCGAAGTCAATCGGCCGCCGCTTGAACGCAGCGAAACAGACCCCTGGCTCGCCGTGGTCGAAGGAGGCGCGTCATGAACCTCATTGAGCCAGTTTCGCCCGGCCCACGCAAAGCGGCTCGCTTGGCCCACGAACCGCGACTGCGCACAATCGAAACTGGACGGCAAATTATTCAGGAGCTTCCAAGGCTCTCCCAAGCGCAGATGCGTTCAACAAGACGATCCAACCGACCGGTCCACTCGAAAAGGTCGCGGATCGGGATCATTTATAACGCGCGCAGCCATCGCAACGCCAAGCAAGCCTCGCAAAGCGCTGTCGGATCTCACGTCGCCGTCAAGGCGCCTGCGACGCGGCTCGAACTCATGCTCACCTTATCCAGATTTGCCCATGACGGCATCGACCTTCTCATCATAGCGGGCGGCGATGGGACCGTGCGGGACGTCCTCACAATGGGTCATAGCGTTTTCGGTCAGGACTGGCCCGCGCTCGCAATTCTTCCCTCGGGCAAGACCAACGCGCTCGCACACGATCTGCAAGTACCAGACGATTGGTCGGTGCTCGATGTCCTCAGAGCACAGCGCTCGCATCGCACTATCGCTCGCTCGCCGATGGTCGTAACGCCTCTGGACGAACCGGATGCAGCGCCCGCGCTTGGCTTCGTGCTTGGCGGGGGCGTCTTCACCCACGCCATTGAGCTGGGCCAAACCGCGCATCGTTGGGGCGCATTCGATGCGCTCGCCGTCGCGACCACGACATGCTGGAGCCTTGCGCGCTGCTTCGTCGGCGAACTCGCCGACCCTTGGCGTCGTGGCAGCGCGATGTCGATCAAGCTAGGTGCGTCTCGCGAACCCTTGGCCCGAAGTGGCCGCGGTGCGCGCTCGCATCGCCAGATACTGCTGGCGTCGACGCTTTATTCGCTTCCGGCCAAGCTCGCGCCTTTCGGAAAACCCACCGCTGGCTTGAAGGCATTGGTCGTCGATCACATGAATTGGAGGTCGCTCGCGAACCTTCCTGCGCTTTTAACCGGAGCGACGATTACCGACTCTGGCGTCAAAGGCATTCACCGGTTCGCGGAAAGAAGCTTCGAGATCGAAACCAAGGACCGGCTCATCCTCGATGGAGAAGCGCTTCGTCCGGGGAGATATCTTGTTCACCGTGGTCCTGATGTTGAGTTCTTATGCGCACAGACCGCCGTCGCTACCTGATGCTTTGCAACGCGTTTTTGCAATTCATTCTTGGGCGAAGGACAATCTTGCGATCGCTCGGCACTCTAGCCGTTTCGCGCACCGTAGTCTGAATGTCCGCTTTGCTCTTTGCCCGACCAGAACCGGACAGTCGGCAAGCGGCCCAGATTGTGCCGCAACTCTATGACCAAAACTGGTAGGTGAAAGCGGACGGTCGAATTCTAAGCAGGAATACAGCAACAGCAGACACCTGTTCTTCGCCTCAGGCGGAGGCTTTTAACCGCCAATGACGGCTGCAATTTCACGACGATATGGGTGGCTTTCGTCCATAATTGGCGCCAAAATTGTGTCCGCCTGCCGCAAAAGATCGGTGGCTTCTTGCCTCTCGCCTTTTTCGTTCAACGCAAAAGCGAGCTGCGCCGTGGCCACCACGGTGCGCCAATTCTCGGCCCCGATGTTTTCGTTCCCGATCATGCGAGCGCGTCGGGCCGCAGTGACGGCTTCATCCAACTGGCCAGAGCGGCGCAAATGCGCGGCATGTTGGGCCAAGACTTCGGTGAGCAGAAAACTGTCCGCTCCCACCTCTTCCTCGTGTTTGGCGATGAGCGTCTCAAAAGCCTCGTCAGCCTCCGCGTATCCGCCCTGTCCGCTCAGGCTCACGGCCAGTTCAAGCGCGGCGTAACGCTGATAGTCCGGTCCCAGAGGGCCAGCGTCGATGGCATTCCGAGCGCGTGTCTCGGCCGCTGCGAAACGGCCCTGCAGATTGAGGGACTTTGCGATCTGAATATCGGCCCGCTGGATATGGAACGCGTATTCGGCTCCCATCTTGGCGGCGGCCCGTGCCGATCGGCCGAGCATCGCCTCGCCTTCCTCAAACGCGCCGCCTCCGATCAGCACTTGGCCCAGATTGCGGCTCAAATTGATGAATTGCGGATGGGCTTCGCCGTCTTGTTCAAGGACCTGTGCGACCAGAGGTTCGAGCGTTTGGCGCGCCTCAGAAAACAGGCCCGCATCGTATTGTGTGTACCCCAATTCGCGCTTGAATGCGGTGAGATAGGGGTGACCGGGAAAGACGATTTCAGATCGCCGCACCGCCTCGGTAAAGGCGTCCACCGCATCAAGATGCTTGCCGGTGCGAGCAAGGAACAGGCCCAGATGCGCTACGCCAAGAATGGAATCGGGGTGATTGGCGCCGAGCAGTTCATCGGACTTCGCTGATACTTCCCGGAACATCGGGCCGGCTTCGTCAAAACGCTCCAGATAATCATAGCTGCTGGCCAAATCGGTCCTGATGCTGAGCGAAAGCTCATCAAGCTGTGCGTTCGCGCTTTCCTTCAAGGCGAGCGATTTTTCCAGCTGCGCGGCGGCATCCTCGTATCGCTTGAATTTGAAGAAAGCGCGCCCCAAACGCCCGTGCGCCGTTGCCGCGACTTCGGGATCGGTGGAGGGCTGCGCATCGACGATCGCCACCGCGCGTTGCGCCAGCTCGATCATGTCTTCGCGTTCGATATCTTCCTGGTTGTCCATGATCGCGTAAATCGAAGGGAGCATCGCCAGCTTGTCTTCGGGGAAGTTCTCCTCACGGATCGCGAGCGCGCGGCGAGCCTGCATCTGGCCTTCCTCGAACCGGCCAAGTCCGGCATAGCTGCCTGCGATGACATCGAGCAATTCGGCTTGCAACGCGGGTTGATCCGCAAGCGCTTCGATCCGCTCCAGACCCTGCTCAAGCAGATCAGAGGCGGTCACATCCTCGCCTTGCGCCACTTCGGGAGAGGCAGCGCCAAACAGATTGCGTAAAAAGCCTGAGACTTCTTCGGCCTGCGCCGCGGCCAAGCGTGCCTCGTCGCGCTCCTGCGCCAATTGCACCGTGTAGAACACCGTGAGCGCCACCACCGCGAAAAGGCCAATCCCGGCCGCAGCCAGCGGCGCGGTGTTGCGCTGGGCGAACTTGCGCGCCCGGTAGGCAAAGCTCTGACCACGCGCCAGAACGGGTTCGAGATTGAGATAACGCTCAAGGTCATCCGAAAGCGCGCTGGCGGAAACGTAGCGGCGCTCAGGCTCCTTTATGAGGCACATCAGCACGATGTTATCGAGATCGCCCCTCAGCTTGCGCTGCAACAATTTGGGTGAGAGCTGCACCGGCGCGCCGTGCGTCGTTCCCTGTGTGGTGCTGGGGAAACTCGGCTGCGTCACGGCTTGGCTTGGCCGTTGGGGTTCCATCTCGAGGATCCGGCTTTCGATCTCGCGGCGCGATGTGCCACCATCACCATAGGGTGATCGGTTCGTCAGCAACCGATAAAGCAGCACGCCCAAAGCGTAGACATCGCTCGCCACAGAAACCGTTTCGCCGCGCACCTGCTCTGGGCTGGCGTATTGCGGGGTGAGAACCTGCGCTTGGGGCGCGGTTTGATCGACGACAGGGGCGCCGTCGTCCGCCGCAATCAGCTTGGCAATGCCGAAGTCCAAAAGCTTAGGGTTGCCGTCCTCATCGACCAGAATGTTGGACGGTTTGAGATCGCGATGCACCACAAGATTGCGATGCGCGTAATCAACGGCCGCGCAGACCTTGCGCATCAAAGCGACACGCTCGCCCACGTCCAGATTTCGCTCCTGGCAATAGACGTCGATCGGCACGCCTTCGATATATTCAATGACAAGGAAAGGGAGATTGTTTTCGTCCGTTCCCCCGTCGATCAGCGTGGCGATGTTGGGGTGGCGTAGGCCCGCCAGAATTTGCCGCTCGCTTTCGAACCGCGCTCTGGCGTCGGAGTGGACAAGCTGGGCCGACATGATCTTAAGCGCGGCCTGTTGGGCAAATTCGCCGCTTCGTTCCGCAAGGAACACCGCGCCCATTCCGCCCGAACCAATCCGCTTGATGATGGTCCACGCACCTAAGGTGCGACCCACCCAGAGATCCAATTCTACAAGTTCGATCCGCTCCAGCGAACTGACGACTGCATCGCCCACCGTGCGCTCGGTGTCCGCGTCCGCTTCGAGCAGTTTGCGAAGGTGGTCGATGCGATCGGGATGCTCCTGGGCAAAGCGCGCCAGAAAATCCTCTTGCTCAGCGCCGGTAAGCTCGCTGGCCGCCGCAAACGCTTCTTCAAGCTGGTCTTTACCCGTCATCGTCATGCACCCTTCGTCCGGTCTGTCATGTTATGCCAAGCCGGAAAACCCAAAACAAACGGTCAGAAAAAGTCGCTCAGCCTCACGACGTTGGCGAAAGATAGTCTTTCAGCCAGGCGCGAGCGAAGCGCAGATCGCGCGTCACGGTGCTCTGCGACGTGTCCAGAACCTTCGCCATCTCCGCCACCGCCATGCCGCCAAAATACTGCATCTCGATCAGCTTGGCTTTGCGCTCGTCATATTTCGCCAGCTCTTCGATACCCTGGTTCAGATCCAGCAGACTGGCGTCAGTATCATCGATCGCTTCCTGATCGGGCGACAGTGTCACCATGATTTGGCCCCCGCCCCGTTTGGCCGCGGCGCGCTGTTCGGCGTAGTTGATAAGGATGCGGCGCATCAGGCGAGCGGAAAGCGCAAAGAAATGCGCGCGATCCTGCCAATCGACATCGACCTTCATCAAGCGCTCGAACGCTTCGTTGACGAGCGCTGTTGGCTGAAGCGTGTGCGAAGCGCGCTCGGAGCGAAGAAGCCTGCGCGAAATGGCAAGCAGTTCGTCAGAGACAATCGGAGCGATTCGATCTCCCGCTTTATCGTCCCCGCTCGACCACTGCGCGAGAAGCTGGGTGATATCCTTAGGTTCCGCCATGCTTCAAACACCTTCCGAATTGCTGTGATCGAAGCTCCAGTGCCCCCAAGGCGATGACCCTCTTGGCGCGTCTTGAAGACAAAATTTCATAAAAGATCAAATTTTTTGACTGTTTCTGATCCGGATTCCGGCTTTCCCAATCGAGCGGGTGTTTGGCTTGATGTCAGGACACCTGGGGACCGGGCAACGGGCCCAGCAGCCGCTCACCACTAACGCAGGACGCAGGAGTTGAGCTATGTTTGGAAGAGTGAAAGCGGCGGATGGGGCGACAAGTTACCGCTTGCCTCGATGGCGCGTGGTCGCCTTGGCGCTTGGCCTTGCTACGCTATTCGGTCTGGCCAACCTTGTTCCCGTCACGTCGGGGCCGCTTGCGGCGGGTGCCTACGCGAAAGACTTTCCCAAGTCCTGCGGGCGTGAGGGGCAAAAGCCGTGCCCCTTGTTTGGCCCCAATCGCCATGTTCCCTCATGCATGCCCGGCCTGGTTGAGCGACCCTTTGGCAAGCGTTGCTCACGCAAGAAGCCGCCGCCACCGGTGTTTGACGACTTCAAGAAGACGCTCTCGGGCAGCAAGCTCAACCCTAACAATCAACCCAATTGCGGCGGCCGGGGCCAGAAGCCCTGCCTCGCTCCGATCCTTCCCTCGTGCGATAAGGGCCTCGTCCAGCACTTCATCAAGAACCGGTGCATCATCAACGATGACGACATCGTCTTCATGGCGCGCAATACTATCCGCGAAGTCGGCCCTGTTCTGCGAACCATCGCTTTGGGCGTGGTCGACTGCGGGATTGAAACTCTGGTGTCGAAGAGCAACACGGGCAATCGCGCCATGGTCGTGCGCGAAATTCAGGAGCGTCCCTGCTTTAACGCGCTGCTCGATCAAGCGCGGCAAAACGGCTATCAAACGCTTACCCTCGGCGCGAGCGGAGGCGGCGCGATTGGCGTTGGCGTGGATGGCGAAAACGGCTTTGCCTTTGACACCGCACGCCGTTTGCCGGTCGTCACCTACCACACGCTTGGCCTGTCCTTTGGCAGCATTGGCGCTGGCAGCGCTGTGACTGTGGGGCTTGGTAAGGGCCCTAACAACACGATGGCCGGCGACGGGCACGGCGCGACGGTTGGGTTTGCCGCAGTCGGAGGAAGCGGTGCCTCGGTATCGTTCAACTATGGAAGCGCCGAGGTGTCCTCGGTTAGCGCGGTGATCACCGCAGGTGCGAAATTCAGCCTGGCCTATTTTCGCAACACTACCAAGACGCTTTCCACCTACCCGGTGGTGGCATCGAGCAGCCTACCCTCAGATGGCTACACCCAGGTGGAGGCCTACCAACCCTCGCGACCACGGCGCCCGGTCGGACCGACGATCTCTCCAGCGCCCGCGCGCAATCCCGTCGACACCTTTGCTGAAAAGCACCCGCAGGCCCATGCGGCCGCCGAAAATGTCGGTTTCGCGCTCGGGAACGCGCTGGGCCGTATGATCGCTCAAAACCGCGAAAACGCGCGCCCGCGCACCACGTTCGATATCTGCAACAACACGCAGCACAAGAAGATCTTTGTCAGTTGGATTTACAAGAGACCCAACGGCAACAAGATCGCTGACCGCTGGCGTGCGCGTGGCAATTTCACCGTGAAACGCGGAGAGTGCTACTTTGCTGGGGCGAAGAACTGGGCAGGCACACAAGGTTATGAGGGGCCCGTCTTTTTCTACGCTTCAACCGACCACAAGTCGCACAAGAAAGGCCAATTTGCCGACTGGCAGGGCGATGGCTTGGAGTTCTGCGTCGCGCACAAGAAGAAGAAATTCACCCACAAAACCGGCGTCGCAATGCGATGCGATCCCAAATACGGGCGGTTGGTGCGCGGTTATCGGATGGATGTCGGACCGGGCCGCGGCCGGTTCACCTTCAACGATTGATGCAAGGAAGACATCGCTGATCTCAATGGCCGGGCCCGATCAATCGCGCCCGGCCATTCGCAAGGCCAGCGACGGCATTGTCTGCTCCCACCCACGGCTCTCTTGACGCACCGAAAAAGGGCGACCGGCGTCCGCCTTTGGGGAAAAGGGTTAGCGGGATCGAAAGGCGTAAACTGGGTCGTGAGCCGAATGTCCGTTCTTGAGAGACCGGCAACCCAAACCGGACTGTCGCCAAACGGCCCATTTCATGCCCTGTTGCTATAAGCCAATCTCGAACGGCTTGCTCCGCTCTTTGGTAAGCTCTGGTGCCTTCTCTAGTTCAAACTGCTGCTCCTGGTTAGTCGCTTGGATCTGACCTGCGCGCCGTCCCTTGGCTGCCGCTAGGCCAAGTCTCTTGGTGATTTCAGCGGCTGATGTTTTCTCGCCCAGATTGGTCGCAATCCCTCGCCCGACCTTTTCCCGGCTGTCGACAATCAGCGTGAGCTCGTCCCGCAATCGCGTGATCGTGACGAGGAAATTGCGCTGCGAGAGCAGTCGCCGCTCGCGGCTGTCGAGCACGGCGATGCCCTTATCTGCTGTGAGGCCCTGCGCCATATGGGCGTTGAGGGCGTAGGCTAGGTCGATCCGCTCCAACATCGGGTCATTCGGCTTCAGCTTATACTCCATGCCGCTGGAGCTCGTGACCGTCACCCCAGCCTGATCGATCGCTGTCACTATGGGCCTATCGGCGTTCATCATTCCGCGTTTATGGTCGCTCGTCGTCCAACGGATGGCGTCCCCGGTATAGAGATCGAGATCCTTCTTCTCGAACAGCTGCAATGCTTGGTCGCTGCCCTTCGCCGACAACCTCGCTGGCGCGAAGCGGCGCAAATGCCCTCGCGCATCGCGAAGCGTAACAACACCCTTCTCAGTATCGACGGCGGCGACCTCATGGCTTCCACGTCCGAGACCATGCCGCGATTGGCGGCTCGCCACTTCGAGCACCATTCCCGGTTGATAGTTGCGCGCGTAGCGCAATTCCTCGCGTGTGGCGTTTACACGGGATAGAACTGCAAGCCGTGCGCTCACTGGTCCGATTTCGCCATTGGCGGCAAGCCCGGTTTGAACGGCGGCATTTATCTCGGAGCGCAACCGACGACCTGCGGCGAAGATTGACGTGCGTTCGCGTTCGGCTGGCCGAAGGGACAGCCACCGTTCGGCTGCAACTATCGCGCTGTTCTCCTGCACCTCGACAATGTGATCCTTGAGATGCTCGAGAGCATCATTGGTCTTGCCCGACTGCGCTGCCTGCTGCGCTTTCTTCAAAGTATCGGAGCGGGCGCGAAGATTGCGGTCCATGCGCGCCGTGTCTGTCCCGGCACGCTGCGCCAGAGCGAAGGGCTTGCCCGCTTCGACGGCACCAAGCTGCTTCTCGTCGCCCATCAGCACGAGGCGATCGACCTGTAACAGATTGGCGACGCGAATAAGGCGATCCTGATCGCGGGTAGAGACCATTGAGGCTTCATCGAGAACAAGGATGGTGTCGCGATACTCCTCGCGCGCAGCGGCAATCTCGGCCTTGCCAGCGGAGCCATCCAGCAACGTTCGATGTCCACCGAGAAAGCGGTGCAATGTCATCGATGGAATGCCGGTGTCCTTTTCCAGCAAACGGACCAAAGTGTTCTGGACACCCAAGCCTACGACCCTCTTGTCCTGTTCTGACAGAAGCTGGTTGAGAGGCCGCAGCACGCTCGATTTGCCTGCCCCTGCCACACCCTGAACGGCTACGACGCGATTGGTGGAGGACAGGATCAAGCGGCCCGCCGCTTCCTGACCGGCGTTGAGTTTCATCCCGTAGTTGATGGCTGCCGAAGCTTGCAGAAACGGCCCAGCGGTCTTGGCGTCAAGGATTGGACGAACGGCGCCGTTTCCCTTCTCGATCTCCGCCAACATGCGGGCCTCCAAGGCCAATGCATCGGAAGTGGTCAGCCATCCCTTCTGCGCGCCTCGTCCGCGCAGAAGCGCGCCCTGCTGGGCGAGTTGGCCAATGCGCCTTTCGACCGACTTCATCGACGTTGGCAGGCCGAAATCGAGCGCTGCCTTGGCTAAATCGGTTGCGGTGAACGCCGCCTCTCGCTCGGAAAGATGCCGCACCGCCGATGCGACCGCATGGGCCGTCGCAATCTCTTCGCGGCCTTTCAGATGCAGCCGCTTGGGGATAAGCGGATCGCCCTCCTTGATGCCCATTCGCTCGGCGAGGATGGCGATCATGGCCTTGCCCCGTTCAAGCAAAGTGGGGCGATCATTCGCCCGCTTGGCAGCAGCAATAGCCAGCTCGTGCGAACGCAGCTTGGCGCCGCGCACCATCTCTTCAAGGTCGAGCCCTTGGTTCCAGGCCTGCCCCTCCCATTGGGCCATCAAGGCACCGCGATCGACATCGCTTTGCTTGGCCTGCCGTGTCGCCAACGTCGCTACCAGACCCGCCTCAAGGCCACCGCCTCGCCGGGCCTCGAGCACTTCCTGCCGCCGCGACGAAAAGGCCATCACCGCATCCCGATCGATGCCCTTGGCGTCGAAATTTCCGTGCTTCCCGAAATCACCAATCCGGTAGCCAAGCTTCTCTACCTCGATCCGGAAACGCGCCATCGTTATGGCATTGAGCAAGGTATTGTGCTGCCACAGCTTGTCATTGCGCAGCGCCCTCCACTTGCCGTCCTTGTCCTGCGTCAGGTTGGCGACCACAGCGTGGAAGTGCAGGTTCGGTTCCTGGTTGCGGTTGGTGTCGTGCTGGAACAGCGCGACCGTCAGGTTGTCGCTTGCATGCAGCCGTTCTTTGCCGCCCTTCTCGGTACGATACTGGGCCGCATTCTTCTCTGCCCAGTGGAGTGTTTCGACGACCGCTGAACGGTACGCGTCAATGATCCGCTGATCCTTGCCGATCAGCGCCAACAGTGACCAGCTCTTGGGCAGCGAAAAGGTCAGATCGGTCCCAGCACGATGATACTGGCCTTGGTGCCCGATACGTTCGCCATTAGGCAACTCTCCGCGCAGGATTGCCTCAAACGCTCTGGCATCGACCGTGCCTGAAAGACCCATCCGTTCGGCACCCTTACCGACCCAGATGCCTGACCGATCAGCGTCCGCCTTGGTGTAGTAATTGTCGTTGGCGAAGTAGTTGGCCGCACCGCCTGCCGAGCGCACATTGGCAACCGAAAGCATCGCTCAGCGCCCCTCGCGCATCGCGGCTTTGCGCTCGCGATATTCTCGGATGCGTCGCTGATAAGCGACCACCACGCGGTCCCGTAGTTCCTTATCCTTGTGTGTGCGGAGCCAGCCATCGAGGGCGATTTTGGTAAACAGCAAATCGGCCAGAACCTGATCGCGAAACGCCTCGTCCCGGGGTTCGTCGAGCGCCTCGATGACGGTAAGCTTCAGCCACTGGCTGACGCTCATATGCGCTGCATCAGCAGCGGCTTTAACAAGCGCATGAAGATCTTCGTCGACATAGCATTGAAGGGCAAATCGCACGGCGTCACCTGACGTTTGGCCGCCTCTCCTCGGCCCAATGACCCCTCTGGACTGACATCAGTCTACGGCAGCGCCCACCCTGTAGGAAAACGCTATTTTTTGATTTCAAATTAATAGCTTAGCGGCGAGCAACTCACATGTGAGTTGCGGATCGCGGAGTGACATCAGATGACATTACTTGGCGACAGATGCCGAAATATCGGCGAAACCCGCAGAAATCCTCGCCTTAAAGACACCGGATCTCCGGGTACGGTGTGCCCTCCAATTTCCTATATTCCCCCACGTAACCAGTCATTTCGCCGGTTCGTTCTGATAGGGTTTTCCAGCCACTTCCAAAAGAATCCCCGCTCTCACGCGGCGAAGGATCCCTACAATCTGGGTGGCACTAATCCTCGGCCTCGACTGCCGATCGTGCAATCGCAATGGCCTCTTCGAATCTAACTCTTGTCGGTTGGCGGAGCCGCGCCAGTTTGAAAGCTTTGGAGTAATGCGCGAGTACGTCTTCGGCTGGTTTCTTCGATCGGATACCGGGCAGCGCTAAGCTCGCTAACTCGATCAACGGGATGTCCCGATGCGATCTCCAGTCGGATCGTGAGGGCCGCAAGGGTACGATCATCTCAGGGATCGAATGCTTGGGGAAAAGGACAAGGCGATCTCCGTCATGCGACCGACTTAATTCGGTTGGGATCGCTGAAACAACTCTCTCCTGGATTATCCGTCCCGCCTTCTGCTTCCCGTGCGCACGGGCGACCCGCTCGACGACAAGGTCGAGATAGACGGGCCCTTCACGCTCGATGACCTCCTCGACGATTGTTTCGAGACGTCGCTGATATTCATCTTCATAAAGCAGATCGCCATCACCTTCAGGCACTGAAAGTTCGGAAAATTGGTACTCTTGACCCACCTCGTGAGGAGGCAAACGATAAACCGTTTCATGCGGTTGCCGTGACTGATCACTCGAAATTTGTGTCTCATCTTTACCGCATGAGGAAGTAAGCTGGTGCAGCCCACTGCCTCGACTTTCGACCAAACCGCGCGAATGCAAAGAGTTGCTCCGGGATGGAGAGAGCGCGTTGTCTACAAGCTCCTCCCACTTCTCCTCATGCGGCCTGAAAGCCGCAGGTGCGCGGTCTGCTGACGACAGCGGGAGGTGGTCAGGCAACGCTTCCTTCAACTGGGAATTACTCCAGACTTGTCCATCTGACATCAGCTGCAAGATCTGCTCTTGAACCTGAGCTTCAGTAACCCGAGCGGAGCCCTGCTCCTCATCGTCAGAAGGCACAACGGTAGCGAGTTCATCGCTCGAATGGTCTGCTTGGCCCTCACAATTCTCAACGGGTTCAGAAGGTAGATCGACTTCGTCTTGCGCGTCATCCTCAGTCGAGTCAGAGGAACGCCAGGCTCTTTGTTCTACATGTCGACTGGTCCACTCATCTGAACCGCCAACTGGCTGGATACCACGCTCGGATAGGAACCCGACCAATTCCTCCATCACCTGTCTTTGATCCCTGACGAATCGTGATGCGAAACATTTCCAAACTGTCCAACCAGCCCTTTCCAAGATGCGCTGCCGGTTCATGTCGGAGGCCCAACGATCAGGCCCGTGATATCGGTCGCCATCGCATTCGATTGCGACGCGGCGGTCGTTCTCACCTTCGACCACGAGGTCGATCCTAAAATCGCCTACTTTGACTTGGGTGTCGACCCTATAGCCTCGCTCGACCAACAGATCGTACATCTCGCGCTCAAAATCGGACTCGCACTTTTCCCGCCGGTCCTTGGCCTCTTGACCATCAGACGGGAAGGGCATCCGGAAATGGTCCAGCAGCGCGCGGCGAAGCTGATCGGCATGTCCAAGGGCTTCAACGTCTACTGAGCGAACCAAATACGTTCGATCACATGCTCGCGAAAGGGCGACGTTGAAGCGTTGCTCAAATCGGACTCCCGACAGAGCGCTACCACCCGCTTGAGCAACCAACGATATGAACATGATGTCTCGCTCGTCACCCTGAAAAGCTGTGGGATCGCCCACGCGCAGGTGGTGCTGTTCGATCACCTCTGGTCCGAGTTTTTGCTCGATCAGGCCATAAATGTGAGCTGCCTGCTTTTGACCCAATAGGGTTGTTACTCCGATTGTCCGCTTTGCCATCTTTGGGTCGGATGCGATTCTCTCAATCTCTTCGACGATGTATGCCGCTTCAGGAGGATTAATGTCTCCCTGTCGATATCCGTCTTCAATTCGAACGTCGATCAAGGGAGGATCAAGCCGTTCTGAAGCAGTCGGAAGCCGCAGAGGATTCAGCCTGTGATTGTAGAACTGCGCCTTGGAAAATTCGATGATGGGCGCGACACAACGGAAATGTTCGGTAAGCATGATCGCTCCACCGGCGAAGACCACTTTGCCAAGATCGTACAGCGATTGTTCCTCGCGTAGCGAAGCCCGATAATCGGGGACTTGCCCAGAAAGGTGTCGTACCGCGAGTTCATCTGCACGCGTCTGGTCGCGTCCGACAAGGTCCGGACTTACCTGCTTATCATCGCCAACGATGAGGATTGTCTTGGCCCGCAATAGGGCGGGTAATGCGGCCACTGTCGATTGCGATGCTTCGTCAACGATCACGAGATCGAAGAGTCCCAAATCTGCTGGAAGGGACTCTGAGACCCGGTAATGCGGCATAATCCAGCAAGGCAAAGCGCCCTTGGCGCGATCGGATGCCTCACGCGCCTGGCGCCTGTATCGGCCAGCACGTTTCCCAGTACCTCTTCCAATTCTTCGAACCGCATCTGCATAGGCGGCAAGTGCCGCCTTGACCCCATCACTAGCCTTCTTGCTGAGCTCCAACCAGGTTCGCAGTTCAATAGAGCGTTCGTATGCTCGTTTGAGGAGAACCTCCTTCTCGCTGCGATCAGTGCCGAGTTCCCTAAGGCGGTGATGCTTGTCATTCGTATCCAGCCACCCCTCTAGGCGACGAAGACGCCAACGGTTTTGCCAATCACCGGGTAGAAGTTCGTCCTCAACACCATTGACCGGACTGGTGCTCAAGCGCCGAGCCCATTTTGGCGCACCTGACATCTCAATGAGGTCTGTCACCTCCGCAATCTTCGCGAAAGCGTCGTGCTTCCCTTTTATTTCTCTCAGGCGCGTGATGAGCGAATTCCACGCTTCTGCCAGTGCATCGATTGAGATTTCCGGGCTACCCAAACGCGTAGCTGCAAGGGTACGAAGCTCCGTGCTGATTTCGTACTCGCAAGGTTCAAGTTCGGAGAGGAGAGAGGTGCGCAAACCTTCTGCATCAGCCAATCGATATCGCAGAAGATGAGCATCGACGGCTTCAAGCAGACCGCGAATTGCCTGCTGATCACCATCCCGCAACGCAGGGAACGAAACAAAAGTAGCATCGACTGCGGCACGGATCTCTCGGCGACTTGCGATCAATGCATTAGCAGCGTCAATATGATCGAACTGGCGTCTTGCGAGTTGCGCCACGCCCAACTCTTGTCCTTCCAGACGATCACCCATCCCGCCAGCCGCCACGTTGTTCCACGCTGTCTGAAATCGCCGAATTGAA
This sequence comes from Pseudomonadota bacterium, assembly GCA_039027955.1. Taxonomy (GTDB): domain Bacteria; phylum Pseudomonadota; class Alphaproteobacteria; order Sphingomonadales; family Sphingomonadaceae; genus Erythrobacter. Next base: position 10,329 of record JBCCJD010000017.1, on the reverse strand, counting down.
GCCCGTGCTGTAACAAATCGTTGGACGTCGCTCCATTCGTCGGCGGCTGAAGCTGGTTCGCCCAACACAGTGACCTCACCCAGCTGAGCCTTGAGTTTGGAAGCGAATAACCCGCCAACGAGCCCGACTGCCGGTCTACCTTCGGCCTCTTTCTCAATCGCAACAAGAAACTTCGGATCGCTAAGCGCTTCTTCCGGCACGAAAACCGATCTGGTCAGGAAGTATTGATACTCGGCTCCAAGCCTTAAAGCCTCTTCGCGCAAGCTCTCCAACGCGGTTAGACGGTCGTCCGGTCCCGATTGCTCGAGACGCAGAAGCAAGTCTTCGGTCCATGCAAAGGGTGCCCCTGATACCCGTTGCTCCTCTGCAGATAGTGACTTCAGTTTTGCCGTCAGGTCTCGCAGGCGCGACACAGTGTCATCCTGGTCCTCTCGCAAAGTCGGAAGTTCGCCCTTGCTTATCCTCTCCCTTATCTGCTCGGCTTCAGTAAGATCCTTGTGCGCATTGAGGAGCGCTTCGACTTTGGGAAGGCGCTCAAGGTCCGGAAGGCACGCATTCAGATAGACGAGGTCGTCACCAACTGCCTTCCGAGCCGTCCTGAGTTCGGCAATGTCAGCATCGGAAAATGCTGGATCGTAGGTTGATGAAACCTCCAGATCATCAGGCATCCAAGCTGTTAATTCCGGCGAGGCTGCGACCATTCTAGCGGCGCGAATTGGTTCGTAAGTATCGCCATCCAGCGTGATTGGCGAAATAGCAGCTCGCCCGATCTTGTCGACTTCCGTGTCAATCAGCGCGAGTTGTCGGTGCAGCCGGTCGATTTGCTCGTCCAGATCATCAATCTCGTCTTGCAACTCATGCCGCCGCAGCCGTTGTAGTTTTTCGCCGATGATATCGACGGATTCCTGAAACTGCTTGAGCCCGTCGCGATCGCTTTCGAGGAGGCTCACTGCAAGCGGACGCACCGCTTCTGGCAGCTTGTCGCGAAGAACCTTTAGCGCGGGCGCTTTCTGAGATGTCACGAGCACCCGCTTGCCGAGGGCAAGATAGTGACTGATTATATTTGCGATGGTGTGCGTCTTGCCCGTGCCGGGCGGCCCCTGAACAACCACGCCCGGGCGCACTTCCAGTCGCTGCACCACCTCGACCTGCTCACGGTTGAACGGCAATGGAAAGAACAGATCCTTCCCCTCCCCGTTAGAAGTGGTAACGCCCGGAATGCTGGAGATGCCGCGGAACTCGGGATATTCTTCTTCGCTTACCGCATCAGCAGGCTCGACAAGCAGCGAAGCCACTGCCTTCGGCAGTTCTGTTGTCTCTTCTCCATCTTCGAGAAGCGCGCGGAACTGGCGCAAATCTTCCATAAGCTGCGTTGCCCGACGCTCGCGCTGGAAGAATGCGAACGCATCGCCGATCTTGAACTGCGTTTCAATCGAAGGGATAATCCCGGGCTGCGCTGGATCTTGGTCGGGTAAGTACACCGCATCAGGGTCGAGCAAAGCGGCGGCCTGGCGTAGCGGCGGCGCGTACGTCTCCGGGGCAAATGGAGACAAGCTTTCTTCCTCAAGTTCACCAAGGAATTTCTCAGTCGCGGAGCGCCATTGGTCCAGCGCCCCCAGCCCCATCTTATCTAGCGCGTCCAATTCGAGACCCGGGTCCGCTTCCATACGAGGTCGCACCTCAATCGCGTGGGTCAACTCATTCAGACTGATTTCCTGCGAGACCGTAAGCAGCGGATACCGCAACCGCTTCCCGTCTCGAAACAGCGTGGCAAAACCGATGCCGCAGGTCAGCTCAAGCGGGATGTCGCTGACACCTTCGAGCTGCTGACGGAGCATGAAGAGCGCATTGTAGAGGGCGATCGTCTCGCGGCGCGGGGTTTCGGTATCGACCCAATTCGACCAGGCATCCTTAAGCCAGTACTCAAACAAAAGCTCGACCATCTCGCGCTCGGCAAAATGTTCGAAGGAAACATGCTCGGGTGCATCTTCGGCGGGGATCAGGCCCGCCTCTACAAGGACAGCCCCTGCGACTTCGCTCTTCAGTCGCGGTTCGCTTTTGGGATCGTCGCGATAAGTCAGCCAGACGGATAGCTCCACGTCCTCCGGTGCTGGTGGTGCCTTCTTTGGCAGCCGGTCGACACGCAACCATATCGGATCATCATCGCGCCCAACATCGAGCGCGACACCGGGTAATCCCTGAAGCTCAGCCCCGGATTTACGGAAGGCCTTGTGATCCTGATAATCCAGAACCGTCTTCAGCTTGTCGCGCTCGGTGGCCTCGACGTAGTCAATCAGGTCGATCAGGCGACTGATTTCAGGTGCGAGCGGAGCGTGCATCAGACATCCGCCCTTTCTTGGTTCAGCCTGAACAGGCGTGCAAGGGTTTCATCATCAGTCAGCAGACCGGCGCGGTAGTCATCGCCCCAGCCGTAGGCTTCGGCAACCGCCTCATCGAGCGCGCGGTGGGCGTGGTCGAGCCAGGCGGGGCGGGCGTTGTAAAGATTGGTGAGGGTGCGCTTCTTCAGCTCCTTTGCGGCGGCCTCGTCCTTCGGCAGGATACGGTCGGGATAGCCTTCGACCACTTCAGGCACGCGCTCGACCAGTTCCTTCGGGTTGAGCCAGTTTTCGCGCAAGGTGTTAAGCCGCGCCGCTGCCTCCCCGATGGCCCGTGCGTGCGGATCATCGGCATAGTCAGCGGCGGGGATGTTCGGCGTAAGGCCTTCTGGAATAGGAAAAGTCGCGAAGACCGATGTATGAGTGTACCGGGGGCGATCTTGGAGGTCAGAACCCTTTCGCAGCGCCCAAAGTTCATGGAACCGGCTCTGCAAAATGCCAAAGATCGTATCATCGTCACGGGGGATTACGATCAAATTCTTGTCGGGCAGAATGGGCAATTGGAGCCAGACAAAGATGCGATGCTGAGCAGTTTCCGGCGTCACGAGGTAACGGCTCAGAGGCGCGATAGCCTTGCGCATTGCCGGTCGGGAACGCCAAAGTTCCCACCAACCTACACTATCGCTTCCGCTCAGATCGCGAAGCTCAGCGATTGTTTTTCCGTCTTCGTCTGGAGTTGTTTGGATATGGTCGAATGGGCTCGCGAATGCGGATGCGTCCGCTTCGCTAAGGCCGAGGGGTAGATCGATAAGCCAATAATCTCTCGGACGCCCGGTTACGTCGTCTCCGTTCCAATATGGTTTTAGGATGTTGCTGTTTTGCTGACCATTGGGATTTGTAGGCTCGGTCAACCATGCTCTTGCTGCCCCGCCAGGGACGTCGAAAGGACCACTCTTCTGGATCCCCAGATATGCACCATTCCTATTCTCGGGGAGAACGACTGCTAGTGTAAGATTGAGGCCAGTTGTCAGATCCGGATTGATTGAACCGACGCTCTCGCCATTGAGCTTGGCTTCCTGTTCGCTATGACCGAAGCAAACGAGCGAAACGTCGACTGCTGCGCCATCGATAGTCCATTTCTCTTCGCTCCAAGCCTAGAAGATCCGCGTGGCATCCAGTATGCGTTTCATAACTGGAAGGTTCGTATTCTTCCTGATTGAGTTCGTGGCAACCAAGCCCGCCCTTTCACAGCGCCCTTCGGCAATTTTTTCCCTCGCCTTCTCGAACCAGTAACAGACAAGGTCAGTAAAGCCGGGCAATCGGCCTTCAAAAGCCGCCCGAATTCGCTCCGTCTCGCTCACGCCGAGCATACGCTTCATGAGCTTGGCTCCTAGAAACGGCGGATTGCCAACAATTGCATCTGCATCCGGCCATCGTGCTTCTGTCCCATCGGGAGCCAAGATCGCATCCCTGCACTCAATATTACCAAGACTGCGAAGGATTGGGTTCCTCGCTGCCTCAAAGCCATTGCGCCTCATCCACTGAATCACACCGATCCAAACCGACACCCGCGCCAGTTCCGCTGCATAGGAATTCAGTTCGATTCCAAAAACGCTTTCAGGTCCGACCGTCGGTGAGAAACGCCCTAAACCGAGCTGTTCAGCCTCAAGATTAACCAAGTGCTCAAGATCCTTGAGCGCAAGCAGCGATAGATAAAGGAAATTGCCCGAGCCGCACGCCGGATCAAGCACTCGGAAACTGCGAAGGCGATCTACAAACGTGCCATGTAGCTCTTTCGCCTTTTTGAGCGCATTCGCCTCCGCACGCCGCGCGGCAGCATAGACCTTTTTCGCCTCGCTTTGTTTAGTCGGCGTTCGGTTTCGGGCTTCCTCGGCCTTGTGGATCTGAGCCTCAATTTCGACCCGAATTGCCTCCCATTCGGCTGTGAGAGGCCGGATGATTACCGGCTCGACGATCTGCATGATCTTTTCGCGGTCGGTGTAATGCGCGCCCAGCTGGCTCCGCTTGTCCGGGTCCAAACCCCGCTCGAACAGAGTGCCGAGGATCGATGGATCGATCTCGGACCAGTCCAGAGCGGCGGCGGCAATCAGGTTATCAATAACCGCGCGTTCGAGGGGCAAAGTGCTATCATCGTCGAACAAGCCGCCGTTAAACCATTCGACCTTTGTAAAGCCGACCAGCCCGCCCGATTTCATCGCCCCAAACAGGATCGCTGCGTTCGTGGCAAAGGTGTCAGGCCTGGGCGCGCTCGCTTTGAGCATGGCGGTGAACATGTGATCGGGCAGCAGTCCAACATCCTCGGCGAACATGCAGAACACGAGCCGGTTGACGAAGTGGGCAACGGCGTGAGCCTCGTGCCCGCGCGACCGCAGGCGCTGGGCCAGCTGGGAGAATTCTTCAGCCGCCTCTTCGGTAAGCATCTGCCGCGTCTTGGCAGGCTTCAAACGCTCAGGAGCTTCGAAGCAGTTGCGCAGCAGATCGCGAGTAGCGCCATTCAGCAGGTCTTCGAGAGCGAATTCATGCACCTCCTGCACCGTATTGGTCCAATTGGTGTGGACGCGAAACCGGTCCATGTCGCTGACGATCAGCAGCGGGGGATTGTCCAGCGCGATGGCATATTGCTGGAGTTGGGCGAAGGCGCGGTCGAGGTCCTTCTTCTTGCCCTTATATTCCCAAGCAAAGCATTCCTTGCGCCAGACATCCGCCCAGCCTTCACCGCCGCCGGTCTTCGATGCGCCCTTCTCGAAGGTGAACCATTCACCCTTGGGGTCGGCGCTGGCCGGTTTCTCGATACCAAGCAATTCGCAAAGGTCGAGGAAGTGTTCCTGCGATGCAGTGCGCTCTTTCAGCTCGGCAGCGCGCCATTTCTGGATAAACTCAGCAGGTGTCATGAGTAGCGGTTACTCCGCAGCCTCCTGTTCTTCTTCCGCGTAGTAGTCCTCTTCCTCATGATCGGACGGAACCTCAGCCTCCCTCAAAGCCTCCTTGCCCATCGCGTTTTCGATGAGAGCCAAAAGTCGCCGCCTTCGATCGTCCATAAAGCCGTCGAAGTCGTCTGCGAGGAGGTAGCTTTCCTCGATCTCGTGGCTCTCTAGGATTGCTGTCAAACGGTCAGGGGCAATGGGAGGGTTGCTGTCATTGCCCTTGGTCAGTCGGCCCAGATAGGAAGACGGGGCAACGCCGCCGAGCATTCGATTGGTGCCTGAGGCAATCGGCGTCTTGTTGACGATGCTGTTGTAGATCTCTGGCCCAATCCCAACACTCTTGCACCAAGCCTGCGGGAAGATGTGATGGATGTCGACATTCTCGTCGAAGAACACCGCCTGGTCATAGGGTTGGCCCGACTTGAAATCCTCGGCTCCGCATTTCATCAGCAATGCATGTACGCCCTTGTAAGCTGCCGAGCCGTAGAGCTCTCCCAACACGCCGCACCAGTACCATTGCGCCAGCTTCTGAAGCACCGCGTCGTTCTCCCATGTGTTTCCAAGCTCCGCTAGGATCGCAGCAAGTGGGACAAGTTGAGTCTGATAGGGAAGATCGCGCGCCTTAAATATCTTCAACGAATGCAGAAACTTGGCAGCTGCGATGTAGCCAGCCTCGACCTTGGGCGCGAACTGCTGATAAGCCGAAAGTGGGACTTGAAGCAGACTATTGCGCGTCGCGCTTATGGCAGGAGGCTCTCTGCCTTCTGCGATGGCTGCCTCTCGCACTTCCTTAGTATGAAGCAATGATACTGCTTATAGAAACTCAACGGGCTCAATCTTGTCAAGCACCGGTTGGTTCGAAACCAATCGCTTGCGGCGTTCTTTCCAGTCATCGCGGAGATGGAATTCCTCTGCCGCATACATCGCGGTCACGAGCTCGAATGCATCGAGCGGTTTGCCTCCCGTATTCACCTTCTCGAACACGAGACAGACGGCCGCCCTACTTGTGTCCTTGCCCAACTTTATCACCGGTACTTGATACTGGTCGAAGTTTCTAACCACGCCTTGCATGAAGGCATTGATCAGCTTCAGGTGTTCGCTGCGCTGGTCTAGCTCTTTGTAAATCCAGTCGATCGCATTTGTCTGTCAATCCTGAGCGCTAAACATCCGGTCGATTGGAAAATGCAGATGTTCGAACTCGTTCTCCTCGGCGGAGAGGTCGAGCTTGATATCCCGGCCAAAGTTTTCCCGAATGATCCGATCTTCGGGAACGGGCACGATGGCTTCACTACGCGGGACATCCGGGTCCAGCGCCGCGCGAATATCGAAGTAGAAGTGCAATTTGATTGGTCGTTTTTTGACTGTCTGTGTGGAGACGGGGACAGTTGTATAGGTCGACTGGTAAAGTGAGGTCATACGCTGCTGACCGTCGAGTAAGTAGGCCTCGATCTCTTTGGCCGGTGACGGCGCTCCTTCTACCGGACGTACCGCAAACGAAACTTCGCCCGATGCATCCAAAGTCATGAGCGCCCCCACAGGGAAGCCCTCAGAAATTGACGCCAAAAGATCTGTGATGCGATCCTGATCCCAGACCCAGCCCCTCTGGAAGTCTGGCAGCTGGAGTTTGCCCTCATCGCATTCACGCATGAGATCGCTGAGCTTGTAAGGATTAGTCTGAAATGAGGTTGTCACGATTGCCCCTGCGATCTGATTTTGTGCTCGTTTGACTTGATAAAGAAGTATTTAGCAAGAATGCAATTGACGAAATCTGCCAGCGATCTTGCCCATCGTGATGATCAACGGTTGGTCTGGTGCAATCAATTCTAACACTCAGGCCTCCAAAATCTTCAGTGTAGCAACGCTGGCGCGGGCCGATAATGCTTCGGCAATTGGCACAACAGCATCCTCAGGTGGATTGCCGGGCACCTCGATGCCCTTCTCAATTTCTTCCGTCACCGTTTCAGCAAGGTCAGTTACCCGGCGGCGAATGTACGGGGCACCTAGCCCTGCCTCCTCCGCGAACCTCGCCACACTTTCTCTGTCAAATTCTTCGAGTGTCGCCGCACGGCCAAAACGCATTGCGAGCTTGGGGGAGAGCTCCTTCCACATATGCGTGGCAACAAGATCGTAGAGCGGGGCGAGCACCACCTCGCCGTTTTCCCGGCGCACCAGACTGTAATTCTTCGCGTGGGCATCGGCGTTGCCAATGATGAGATTGAAGATCGCGGCGTCGGCGAGCTTCAACACCTCGCGTGCTGGCCGCGTCGCAGCGCTGCGCAACAGTGCGAAGCTATCGCGGAAAGTCGGCCCGCCCTCCGCCGCGTATTTGCGGTTTGAGGGGACGCTAAGTGCCTGAGCGAAGTCCTCCTGATGCAGTCGGTGCGTCTTTCCGTCGAGTATAATCCGATCATAGCGTTCGACCAGCAGCAACGGCTTGCCTGCCACCTCGCGCCACTCTGCATTGGCAGCATCAATGCCCACCGCGCGCGCCAGTGTGAGGCAAAAGGCCTCATTTGCAGCCAATCCGGCAAAGCGATCCGGTTCGGGCTTAATCAGATGCGTAGATGGCTCGCCGGGTCGGGGGATCGCAATGCCTCCATCTGCGGTGACCACCACGGGCAGTTTGCTCTGCGCTCCTGCAAGGCTGAGCCTCGCGCCGCCCTCGCCTGCCAGCATGGGCACAGCAGGCAACCGATCGAGCAGTGCCGCCAGCTCGTTCTCTTGGAGTGGTTCTGGAGCGTTCTCGGAGTGTTCTTGGACCGGTTCTGCATCTTTGGGCAGGAAGGCTAGAGCACCAGCAACATCTCCGCCCAAAGCCTCAAGCAGCCGAAACGGATTGTCGGGCGAAACCCCAAGTGCGCGAGCGATAGCCGTACGCTGGCTTTCCTCGGGTAGCAGTCCGCCAAAAACAGCCTTGCAGGCATGATCTCTAAATGGCTCTTGCTGTTTTGGCATTGCATGAGAAAGTGCCGGGGCCGTTTCATCAGCCAGCCAAGCAGGTGCATATGCGAAATGCATCGCGCCACCTTTGTCGATCGAGAGTTCGCCTGCCTGACGCGCATCCCACCAGACCACCAGCGTATCCAGAATTGGCAGCGTCACTCCGCCTCATCCTTTTCGGGCGCGACCGCTCGACCCGCTATCACGATCCCGTCAGGCCGCTTGATTTGCAATTCACATCCAAGTGCTGAAATCACATCAAGAACCTTGCCCATCTGGACAGTGGGCTTCCCCCGCTCCAGTTCAACGAGGAAGCGCAAGCCGACGCCGCTTGCAGCGGCCAACTCGTCTTGGCGCAGACCAAGCTCCTTGCGTTCATCGCGGATGATTTGACCGATAGTGGCAACATTGAGCATGAGCATTACCTTTCCCGAGCGGGAAATCTATGCGGATAATGGATCAATTTCAAGATGATTTTCCCGAAAGGGATATTTTCCGCTCAAAGGGCGACTTTGAAAGGCGCGCTTTCCCGTACGGGACATATTACACGTTTCCAAAATTTCGTGACACTGAGCCTAAAGCTACTCAAAGTCAGAGGCTCAAATCGCAGTTCAGCGAAGTCGGGGAACAATTGTGGTAAATGGCCCTCGAAGAGCTTCGCATTTCCGTTAAACCACAACTGGTTGCATCAGCCGACTTGCCACCTCCGTCTCCGCCACCTAGTCCTGGCACTAATCTCTGGTTTCAGGGGCGTTTGCAACGCGCTGAGAGGCATTGTCAGACTAACGTGGCAGGCGAGGGCTTTCGCTGCTAGCGGCGGCTCATAACCCGCAGGGCCGCGTAGCGAACATCAAGGGTGAGACCCACTACCTCGGGCGAGTGGTCGACCAGAAGGGGGAAGTGCTTGAGAGCTACGTGACGGAAAGGCGAAATAAGAAGGTTGCTCTTCGCTTCTTTAAGAGGGCTCTGAAACGGCGTGGATCGGTCGAGGTGATTGTGACAGATGGTCTCAAATCCTATCCTTCAGCGATGCGCGCGCCTGGCAACCAGAATCGTCGCGAAATGGGTAGGTGGAAGAACAATCGAGCGTAAAACTCGCACTTACCGTTCGGACGAAAAGAGCGTGTCATGCAGCGATTTCCGAGAATGAAGAGCTTGCAGAAATTCGCTTCCGTTCACGCCAATGTCCACAGCCCCTTCAACTCAGACCGTCACCTCACCGACAGACAAACTTACAAGACCAACCACTCAGCTGCTTTGGCTGAAAGGGAAAATCTTGCAGCCTAACTATCAAGCTGGGTAGCGTGCCCCATGTCTGGCAGAGACGAGTTCGCGATAGACTGACAGCACCAAAGGAACCGACCCCAGGCAAGCAACGCTCGGGCGAGCGGATTAATGTGCAAGGTCCTACTTCAGCGTTAGGCATATTATAACACCTCTCATTGCAGTTTGTCTTGTATCCGACGCGTCGTTCAAAGTGGGTGGGATATGCAAAGCAAAACATTCTCGGAAACGCTGGTTGGCTCTGACTCAGGACTGCCTGAACCGCTCAACAATGAAGCGGTCGACGCCGGTTCACCAGACACAGGACCTGCTCTGCCGCGGATGGCTGGGATCGGAGCGGCTGCGCTGGCGACGGCGGCATGCGGCGGTGGCGGCGAACAAGCACCGCCAACGGCCGGGGCTCCTCCGGTTGCGGGCGCACCCCCAGCCCCTGAAGTGCTCGCGCCTCAGAACGATGCCGAAGCCTCGCGCTTTCTTCTGCAAGCAGGCTTCGCTTCAAGTGCACCAGCGATCGCCCAGGTAAGCGACCAGGGCTATGAAGCCTGGCTTGACAGTCAGATGAGCGTGCCGAGCGATAGTACAGCATACGATTTCTTCGAAAGTCGCGGATACAACGAAGTCGACAGCAACCGCTACTACAACATAACGCGGGTGGCCGACTACATGGTTTGGTCGCAGCTTATGTCGGGCAATAACAGCTTGCGTAAGCGCTTTGCCCTGGCGTTGTCAGAGTTCTTTGTTGTTTCGCTAAACGGCATCAACCAAGTATGGCGCAGCCAGGCGATCGGCGCATATTGGGACCTTCTCAATCAACACGCCTTCGG
>JBCCJD010000016.1:0-58028 GCA_039027955.1 Pseudomonadota bacterium | reverse complement strand
TTCGCGGTAATTAGGCAGGTAGCTTTTTGGAACAACGCCGAGCAGTTCGCCTCCAGCGATCACCAGCGCGCAATTGTAAAGCTTGCCAGTCCGCCGTAGCGGCGCACCGAGCACCAATACCGGCGTAAGCTCGGCGCTTGCTGCAACCACATCGGCAACCGCGCGCTCGACCCGGTCAAGCAATGCAGACTGCAAGTGCAAATCGTCGATCGCATAAGAAGACAGCGTCAATTCGGGATAGACAACCAGATCAACTCCAGCCTCATGCGCGCGCTGGGCTTCGCTGATCACACCTGCTGTGTTGTACGCGACGTCGCTCACCCGCACGCATGGGGTCGACGTAGCAACCCGCACAAAGCCCTGCGCATGCATGTCAAAAAAGGGGTGCGACGTATCGGTCATACCAGAGCAAAATCTCCGAGGTTTGCTGTGCGAGCGGGGCTCTAGCCCGATTTGCACCAAGTGCCTAGCAATCAGGCGTAAGTTAAGCTTCTAGAGACAACAGCGATTGCTTTACCGAGCATGCTTGCGTTGGTGCAGGCAAAGGCTCACATGCGCGCTTGTCAGGGAAATCCTGCGAAACCTCCCACCAAGGAGCAACGAGACAATGGCTGATCCCACCTACACCCCGCCAGACGTTTGGAGCGCAGATACCGTCTCAGGCGGCCGGTTTGCGAGCATCAACCGCCCGACCTCCGGTCCACGCGAAGACCGCGAGCTGCCGCGCGGAGACAATCCGCTGCAATTGCATTCGCTCGCAACACCCAACGGCGTCAAAGTCACCATCATGCTGGAGGAATTGCTTGAGCTCGGTCACACCGGGGCTGAGTACGATGCCTACACGGTGACTATCGGTGAAGGCGAACAGTTCACCAGCGGGTTTGTCGCCATCAATCCCAACTCCAAGATTCCGGCTATGCTCGATGTGAGCGGCGATGAGCCTGTGCGGATATTCGAATCGGGCGCAATTCTGGTTCACCTCGCTGAGAAATTCGGTGAGTTTCTGCCGACCGACCCAGCAGTCCGCGCAGAGACGCTGAGCTGGCTGTTCTGGCAAGTCGGAACCGGCCCGTTCATCGGCGGCGGCTTTGGGCATTTCTACGCCTACGCGCCTGAAAAATACGAGTACCCAATCAACCGCTATGCCATGGAGACCAAACGGATTTTCGATGTTGCGGACAAACGCTTAGCGGACAGTCGGTTTTTGGCCGGTGATGAGTACACGATAGCCGACATGGCGAACTTCCCGTGGCTTGCGCCGTTCGTGTTCGGCAAAATCTATAACGAAGCGAAGACTTTCCTTTCGATCCACGAATATGAAAACGTCGCACGCTGGGTCCATGAAATCGCCGCCCGGCCAGCGGTGAAGCGTGGCCAGATCGTCAACAAGACCTGGGGTGATGAAGACACACAATTGCGCGAAAGGCACTCGGCTGCGGATTTTGAAGGCAAGAAACTCGATTGACCTGTGCGCGTTAGTGAGACGAAGGCAGCGATTAATACGCGCTCGCCCTCTTCACATCTTGGAATGCCGCGTTATAGAGCGCGGCTTCGTGCTGGGGTGTAGCCAAGCGGTAAGGCAGCGGTTTTTGGTACCGCCATGCGCAGGTTCGAATCCTGCCACCCCAGCCAGTCCTCATGCAAACCTACTGTCTTGAGTGTGCGTGCCAGCCATAGATCGATCAGGCACGCGAGCGAGGCATTGGCTATGTGCCGGAAGGGATGCTCAGACATTCCGACACGCGCGCGAGTGCTTACGGAAGTCGAGTTTTCGCTCGCAACTGTGACCAATGCTCGGGCCTATGCGCAGATGCAGGAATTGGCGAGCGCTCGCGCGCTTACGACAAGCCTGCGCTGAGGATGATAAGCAATCCGCGATAGCACTCGCCTAATCTCAAGACCCGACCGCTTTTGGCAAAAGCCGATGCTGCCAGGTAACGACAAGCCAATTAAGCCGCTTTCAAGTCCAGCAGCGCTTCAGCGAGGGCCCGGCCCGAAATCCAAGCTCCTTCGACGCGCGGAGAATGCAAGTAATCGCCCGCAATCCCTAACTGGAGATCAGGATCATAACGCGCATGCTCGCCCGCGACGGGATCCGCCATCGCATAAAGCCAACGGTGAGCCGCAAGATGGACCGGTTCAACCGGTGCCAATCCAGCTTGAGCGAAGAAATCAGCGAGCAATATCTTGCCTGCTTCCTCAGGTGATAAATCCAAGAGTTCGCGGCTGCGCTGGGGACTGGCGTGCAGCACCCAGGCTTCGGCCTCTCCGCGCCCGGGCTTGGCTGGGTTACGGGCAGCCCAGGCGATCGCTGCATTAGAGGCGCGCAGTGTGTCTTCTGCCAGGTCTAAGGGAGCGGCAAACGCGACCATAACGCTCCAGCATGGTTGAGACGTCGCGCCAGCGGCGATTTCCGCAAGCTGCGGCGCGGGTTTCGCCAGCAATTGCTGCGCCTGCTCTGCAGGGATCGCGACTGCCACCTTGGCCGCGCGGTGTTCACGCTCAGCCGCACGCAAGACCCATTCTCGTCCATCGCGCTCGAGGCTGTCGATCCGCGTGCTCCAGGCGATCTCCTGCAGCACCGTCATTTCCTTCAACGGCGAATTCATCGCGGGAAATCCGATGAAAGCATCCTCGCCCGCAGCCGGCCAAGGAGCAATTGCGCCAAGCGCTTGCCACTGGATCACTTCAGCCCGAAACTCGACGTCGCGCACCGTGAAATACTGTGCGCCATGGTCGAAGGTGACCTCCTCCCTGCCGAGCTCGACGCGGCGGCTTGCCATGCGCCCGCCAGCTCCGCGGCCCTTGTCGAACAATTGAACATCGCGCCCCGCTTCGCCTAAGCGCGTTGCACATGACAATCCGGCCATCCCGGCGCCAATGATGGCGATGTCGCTGGTCGTTTTATGCATGGTTTACGGAGCCGAGCGCGCGGGGCGAGCTTCAGCGAGCAGCAGCGAAAACCTCTCAGCGCTGTCGAGCCAGCGCGCTTGCGGCTCCCATCCCCCTGCCAGCAGCAGCATATTGGCGGTGCGGCGATTGAACTTATGGCTGTTTTCAGTGTGGATCGTCTCGCCTTTCTCCATCGCGAACGATCTGCCGGCCACTTCGAAATGAAGCGCTTCGCGCGCGACCAAATGCATCTCTATCCTCGCGTAATCATCGTTCCAACGCGCTTCGTGTAGGAGCGCATTGAGTGGGATATTGCCGTCCAACTCTCGGTTTATCCGTCTGATGATATTGGTATTAAACCGCGCGGTGACCCCGCTTGCATCATCATAGGCTGCGATCAGAGTCTCCGACGATTTGATCAGGTCCATCCCGATCAAGAGCTGCGCACCAACACCAAGCGTCTCCCGCATGGAGCGAAGCAGATCGACCGCCGTGCGTGCGACCATGTTGCCGATCGTCGAGCCGGGGAAGAAACCAAGCTTAGGCAGATCAGAAACCGGACCGGGCAATTCCACTTCGCGCATGAAGTCAGCTTCAACCGGATAGACCGGGAGGCCTGGAAATTTACTGGCGAGTTCTTCTGCTGCGGCCCGCAGGAAGTCGCCCGAGATATCAAGCGGGACATAGGCCGCCGGATCAATCGCTGACAGCAACAGCGGGGTCTTGACCGAACTGCCTGAACCGAATTCGATTACCGCTCGGTCGGGTCCGATCAAGGCAGCAAAATCACTTTTCGAAGCGGCAAGAATCTCGGTCTCAGCGCGGGTCGGATAATATTCGGGAAGCTGCGTGATGTCTTCGAACAGCTGCGATCCAGCCTCATCGTAAAGCCAGCGTGCCGGAAGCGCCTTCTGCGTTTGAGCAAAGCCGCTTAAGACATCGGCCCTGAAAGCGAGATCCACCCCGCTGGCATCGCGTTCAACCAACGCCAGGCCTTTTTCGGTTGCCATAGTCAAAGATCCTTCGCGAGCCGAAGCCCAGTGAATTGCCAACGCTGATGCGGATAGAAGAAATTGCGATACGAAGCTCGTGAATGGCCGCGCACGGTCGCGCAACTGGCACCTTTCAAGACAACTTGCCCGCTCATAAACTTGCCGTTGTACTCACCGATCGCACCGCCTGCCGGCTCAAACCGCGGATAGGGCAGATAGGCAGAGCGCGTGTATTGCCAGCAATCGCCAAATAGCTCGCTGCCTCCGCGCGGGTGCGGCGCTGCGGCCCGGTCAAGCTGATTGCCCGCCTTTGCACTATGCGCCTGCGGTGTGCCTTCACCATCCTGACCGCGCGCGATCGCTTCCCATTCGAACTCGGTTGGGAGCCGATACCCCGCCCAGCTCGCAAATGCATCGGCTTCGAAATAGGAAAGGTGCGTCACAGGCGCATCTGGATCGCGGCGCTGCCAGCCTTGATGAGTGAACTGCCGGTCTTCAAGCCAATATAGCGGCGCGGTAATGCCGTGCTGCTTGACCCAAGCCCAACCATCAGACAGCCAGAGCGAGGCAGTCTCGTAGCCACCGTCTTGGGTGAACTCGTCCCACTCCGCGTTTGTGACAAGCCGGTTGGCGAGCGCGAACGGTTCGAGCAGCACGCGGTGGCGCGGCCCTTCATTGTCGAACGCAAAGTCGCTTTGGTCATGCCCGACCAGTGCGATGCCGCCGGGATGAGAATGCCAGCCCAGCTCAATCGGCTTAGCGAGCTCCGGCGCATCAGTGCGCCACATCGCCGGGCCAAGCGGGTTCTGAAACAGAGCGTGCTTAATGTCAGTCAGCAGCAGTTCAATGTGCTGCTGTTCGTGCGCGATGCCAAGCGCGATCAGCGGCGCGAGCGAAGGCTCCTCAAGCAACGCAGCCATCGCGGTATCGACATATTTGCGCCAGCCGAGCACATCATCGAGCGAAGGGCGCGACAGCATGCCGCGCGATGTTCTTAAAATCCGCGCGCCCTCTGCTTCGTAATAGGAATTGAACAGGAACGGCCAGTCCTCGGCATACAGCGAATAATCGCTGGCATGGTCGCGCAAAAGGAACGTTTCCCAGAACCATGTCGTGTGCCCGAGATGCCATTTTGCAGGCGAGGCGTCTTCCATCGACTGAAGCGAAGCATCAGCGTCACTGAGCGGCTCGACCAGCGCTTCATGCAAGGCCCTTGTCCGAGCAAATTCCTCGGCGAGATTGAGCGACGCTTGTGACAGCGCAGAAGGCTCGTGCTTGGTTAGAGGCATATCGCTCTCCCTCCGCACTGACCGTCCCAAATTGGGACGAGGTATCTGTGCGGAGGCCCGCCATGCCCGATAGAGCCTCGGATTAAAACCCGTCTCTATCTCAAATTTCGCGGCAACCTGTCGATTTTTCTGTCAGATGAGTTGGACAGATCAGTTTTCACGAGCTCACCAGGCCAAGTTCTAGGCTGCCATCTGCACTCGATTGCGCCCTGCCTGCTTGGCTCGATAAAGCGCCTCATCCGCCCGCGCAAACAAGCTCAGTGATGTGTCATCGCCGCGCAACTCAGCAAATCCGGCACTGATCGTCACCGCTGGCACTGGTCCGGTCGCACTTTCCAGCGCGATTGCTTGACGCAGTCGATCAGTCATTGCCTGAGCAAAGGTCGGGTCTGCGCCAGGCACAACCCACACGAACTCTTCGCCGCCAATGCGCCCGACCAAGTCTCGCTCGCGGGCCTGCTGGACTGTGATCTTGGCAATTTTCTCAAGCACCTTGTCACCTTCAGGGTGACCATACGTGTCGTTGACCCGTTTGAAGTGGTCGATATCGAACACCACCAAAACCAACGGCTGGCCATGTTTGCGAGCAGCCATAATCATTGCGTCGAGCCGCTTCATGACGCGGCGGCGGTTTGCCAACCCGGTCAAGGCATCGGTTTCTGCCAGATCTTGCGCCCGGCTCGCTTCACGCACGGCCGCAGCGCGCGAGAATTCGAGCTCACGCTCGCGCTCCTTTTGCTCTGTTACATCGCGCAGCACCGCAACGACCCGGCTGATACTGCCATCGCGCGCACGCAGATTGCAGGCTTCAACGGATAGAGTGCGCGCATTGCCGTCAAAGCCGGTGATTTCAAATCTGAGCGAATAAGGATCAAGACTGGCGCCGTGCGCTATCGTGCCACCAACGAGGTCGATGTCATGGGCATACAGAACTGTTTCAGCATCGCCCGCAACGAACGGCTCATCGGTTTGGATGCCAAACAAGCGCCGCATACCATCTGACCAGTGCTGAGTGCCGGTCGCAGGATCATATTGCCACACCCCGACCTCAGCCAGACTTTCCGCCATCCGGACAGTGCGCAGCAACTCGCTGAGCCTCTTTCCGCGCCGCCTTGCGACACGAGCCAAGACCCGGGCCTCGCGCCGCGAAGAGACCACAGCAGCCACAGCCAATCCGCCTACCAGTGCAAGCAACAGCGCTACCGCCAGCAAAGTATCCGAGCCCACAGCTTGCCCCAGAGCAGTCGTATACTCAGCGGGCAGCGCAGGCGCGGCTTCTGGGGTAGAGCTCAGCAAAGGAGGCTGGACAAAGCGCGGCATCACGCCGCCAGAGCTAGCGATTCACCCTTTGCAATGGTCCTGAAGCGCTCCCCGGTTCATTACCTAAGGCGCAGCAAAAACAAGCGCTTCAAAGCGCCTAGGCCGCGTCCACTTCGGCAAGTTTGAGCCGATCATTGGCTTCTGCGTTAAGCATTTCAGCCACCAGAAACGCGAGCTCCAACGATTGCTCTGCATTGAGTCGGGGATCGCAATGCGTGTGATACCGATCACCCAAACGCTCTTCAGTAATCGCCACTGCGCCGCCTACGCATTCAGTGACGTCTTGCCCAGTCATCTCGATATGCACGCCGCCCGGATGCGTACCTTCTGCCCGGTGCACTGCAAAAAAGCCCTTCACTTCGGTCAGGATGCGATCGAACGGGCGGGTCTTGAAGCCGGTTTCAGACTTTACGACATTGCCGTGCATCGGATCACAGCTCCAAACCACCGGGTGCCCTTCACGTTTGACCGCTCGGACCAGCTTAGGAAGTCCGTGTTCGACCTTGTCATGGCCGAACCGGCTGATCAGCGTGATCCGTCCAGCCTCGCGCTCGGGATTAAGCACATCGAGCAATTCAAGCAGCGCATCAGGCTCGAGTGACGGCCCACATTTCATACCCAGCGGATTGTCGATCCCGCGCGCGAATTCGACATGCGCGCTGCCAGGAAAGCGCGTGCGATCGCCGATCCACAGCATGTGCGCGCTGGTTGCATACCATCTGCCCGTCAGCGAATCCTGCCGGGTCAGCGCCTGCTCATACGGCAACAAAAGACCCTCATGGCTGGTGTAGAAGCTCGTCCCTTGCAGCTGCGGAACGGTCGCCGGATCAACTCCGCACGCTTCCATAAAATCAAGCGCTTCGCCAATCCGATCCGCTGTTTCAGCAAATTTGTCCGTCCAAGGCGTGCGCCCCATGAACTCAAGGGTCCATTGGTGGACCTGACGCAGATTGGCATAGCCTCCACCGGCAAAGGCGCGCAGGAGATTGAGAGTTGCAGCCGCTTGCGAGTAGGCCCTGACCATACGCGCAGGATCGTTTCGCCGCTGAACCGGATCAAATTCAATCCCGTTTACGTTGTCGCCGAAATAGCTCGGCAGCGTGACGTCGCCTTTCGTCTCTGTTGCTGAAGAGCGCGGCTTTGCAAATTGCCCTGCCATCCGGCCCACTTTGACCACGGGATGCTTGCTGGCAAAGGTCATCACGACCGCCATCTGCAGCAACACACGAAAAGTGTCGCGGATGTTGTTTGGGTGGAACTCTGCGAAACTTTCAGCGCAGTCCCCGCCTTGCAGCAGGAACGCTTTGCCTTGCGCTACCTCGGCCAAGTCAGCCTTGAGCGCGCGCGCTTCGCCAGCGAAGACCAAAGGAGGCGATGTCGACAAGGTAGCCTCGGCTGCCGCCAGTTCAGTTTCGTCTTCATAAGCGGGCAAATGCCGCGCTTCGAAAGCTTTCCAGCTGTGCGGGGTCCAAGGGGTGTTCACGTATCTGTCTCGTTCAACTGGTTGCGGTGTATTAGCGTGCACTACAAGTCCTGAATTGGGCGCGCAGCTACACTCGCATAGTTCAATCTGTAAAGCATCAATCCCGGTTGCGACAACATTATTTCAATCACTGCGATCATGGTCGTCGTGAGTCATCGCCCGAGCGGCTCGGCAGCAACGGGCACGGCAGGCGCACTAGGGGCCGGAGCCGGTATCGCGCTGGCCGCGGCTGGTCCCTGTGCCAATTCCTCACCTTCAGGTATTATCGCCAGTTTCAACGGCGTGCGCCCTGCAAAATAGCGCTTAGCCAGAAACTGCATAATCTGCGGGCTGGTGCGCGAATAGTCCGACAGCAGAGTTCGAACTAAGCGGACACGTTGTGGATCGGTTGTCGCACCTTCGAGGTTAAACAGCCAGAATTGGTTTCCGGTCGATGCACGGCGGACCAATTGCGCGAGTGGCTCTGTAACTCGGTCAAGCTCATCAGCGGTCGGCGGATTGGCTGCCAAATCCTGCGCGATACGGTCTGCCTCAGCAAAGAAGATCGGCACGAAGTCGGGCTCAAGCTGCGCCAGCGCAGTGATCCGTCCACCGGCCGCAATGTCGGTCGGCCACTTTGAGAAGACTTGTGGCGAATAGCTCGCCCCTGCCCTCTCACGCAGAGCCTCAAGCAAACGATTGTTGAACAGCTGTGTCAAAATCTCGAGCTGGCGCGATTCTCTGATCGAGCGCATTCCTCCTCCACTCGGCCATGCAATCACAGCTGCGGCCTGATTTGGATCTCCGCGGTGAGTGAGCACGTCGGGCGTGCCGTCCGTCACAGGAAATTCCGGCACGCGGGCCGCAATTTGTGGCGGGATCGGCTCGCGCGGAGGCAAAGCGCCGAAAGTCTCGCGGAGTTTCTCGACAATCGCATCACGGTCAAATTCACCGAAGATCAGCACTTCGACAGGGCCTTGCTTGAGCAGCGGCTCCCACACTTCGCGAAACCCTTCCGGGGTGACCCGCTCCAACGCAGCCGGATCAGGGGTCGCAAACCGCGGGTCTTTATCCGTCACGAGGTATTCAAGATCGCGATTGAGGATACCGCTGGGACTTGTCGCAAACGAGCGATAGGCTAGCGCGCCAGCGGCTTTGGCGCGGATCACAGGATCGGGATCCCAGCGCGGCATGCCCAGCTTTGCCGCGAACAGATAAAGCTGATCAGCAACATCATTCGAGCGGGTCTGCGCGGTGAACGTGAACACCGCATCTTCGATCGCAAAGTCGAAGCCAAGCTTGCGCCCGGTTGCAAGCCGATCAATCTCGTTCTGACCAAGCTCGCCCAAGCCTGAACCGACCAGCGCAACCTCACCAATCGGCGCATACACCGCGCTGGCTTGGTCAAAGCCCCGATATCCAGCTCCGAACCGGACTTTGACAGTCACCCGGCCAGGTTCGGCATTGTTAGACCACAGCAAGGCACGGACATCGTTAGCAAAGTTGATCTGTTCGATATCAAGCAGACCGAGCGGCTCAGTTGAGACAATCTCGCCCGGCGAGCCGACGGGAGGCAATTCATCGAACGAAATGGTCTGCGCTGCAAGCCGCGCGCTTGCATCGACTTCGACTTCGCTGGCGAGCGCCAATTGCAGACCTTCTTCGCTCGCTTCGCCGGCTTCAGGTGTCACATAGACAGAGCGCAATACATCGCCTTCGAACAGCGCTTTCGTGCGGGCGAGCACTTCATCAGGGTTAAGACGCGCTTTCATCCCGCGAAACACCGCTAGCACTGTCTCAGGCGCGGCCACAGTCTCGCGGATGTCGACAGCATTGACGATGTTGTTCGCCAGTTCCGAACCAGCCTGGACACTTTGCTGCTCGACTTGATTGGCAAAGACGACATCGAATTCAGCCACTTCACGGTCGATCTCCTCCTGTGTCGGAGGATTAGCAATCGCATCCTGGATCACCCCGCGCACATCGTTAAGCGCAGCTTGCCAATCATTGCTCAATGGAGCGAATGAAACGAATGTCGCATCGCTCGAACGCGAGATGTCATCTTGTCTGACTTGTGCGTAGAGGAAGCTACCACCGCCGCGCGCACGCGCTTCGAGCCGGCGATTGATGATGGCTTGCGCAATAGCATCAAGCAGCAGCCCTTCGTTATAGACAATCGTATCATCCACTCTGCGCCAAGGACGCATCACCGCATAGGTCAGGTTCCTTGGCAAATCGGGTTCGACCCCGACTGCCAATTCGCCAATCGGCGAGCCATCTCCTGCTGCGGCCACTGTACCGTCCGGTGCAACTGGATCGCCGAAATCAGGCGGCGAGGCACCTTCTCCAGTGCCTTGCCAATCGCCAAACCACTGCTCAACCAAACCCGCCAGAACTTCGGCAGGCGCATCGCCTGCGACAACGACCACCGTGTTTTCGGGGCGATACCAGCGATCATAGAACGCCTGCATCTGCTCGGCAGTTGCCGCCTTAAGCGTCTCGACCGTTCCGATGGGGTTGCGCGTTGCGAGCCGTTGACCGGCAAAAAACGTGCGCCGCGTGAGATCAGCCACGCGCTGGGAGGCTCCTCCTCGCTCGCGCTTTTCCGCAAGCACGATAGGCAGTTCGGCCGCAACATTCTCAGCACTTAGAACTGGCTCGCGGATCATTCCCGACAGCAGCTTAAAGCTCTCCGAGAGCTTAGCCCGATCGATATTCGGGATATCCAGTTTGTAAGCGGTGTGCGTCGGGCTGGTTTCAGCATTAGCGTCGCTGCCAAAGGTCGCACCGAGCCGTTGCCACGCAGCAATCGCTTCGGCTTTGCCGAGATATTTGCTTTCTCGAAACAACAAGTGTTCGAGCAAATGGGCATAGCCTTGCTCAGGATCGCGTTCATGCAACGATCCCACATCGACCCGCACACGGATCGACACCTGGCGTGGAGGTACGCCGTTGCGCCTTACCGCATAACGCAGGCCGTTCTCCATCTCGCCGAACAGCCATTCACGATCAATCGGGACATCGCTGCCACGATAAAGCCACGGCACTTCGTCGCCGGTTTGAAGCGCCTTTGGAGCCGGAACCGGTGGTTGTTCAGCACCCGGCTCTTGAGCAGCTAAAGGCTGCGCCAGCGCGAGCGGCGCCGCGAGCAGAAGGAAAGCGCGACCTACGCGAGATATCAATTTCATTGTCGCTATATAGGGAGACCAGGTGTGAAGGGATAGTGAATGTATTTCTCGTCTTGCCGCAGTTGCCGCGGCACGTATCGCACCCTATTTCTAGCTCATGTTCGTTGAGACCGAAACAACCCCGAACCCTGCGAGCCTCAAGTTTCTGCCCGGACGCAGCGTCATGCTGTCAGGAACGCGCGAATTCGTCTCACCTGAAGCGGCTGAAGCGAGCCCCTTGGCAAGCGCGATCTTCGATACAGGCGAAGTCGTGAATGTCTTTTTCGGAGCCGACTTCGTCACTGTGACGGCAGCTCCTGGAAGCGATTGGAGCGCGCTGAAGCCGCAAGTCGTTGCAAGCCTGCTTGATCACTTCGTGTCCGAAGCGCCGCTCTTCAACGACGATGACGCAAGCGCCGGTGCCGCTTTAGCCAGCGGCGATCTGATCGTCGAAGACCAGGCCGATGATGCTGAGACCATTGCAGCGATCAACGAATTGCTGGAAACCCGCGTTCGACCAGCGGTGGCAGGTGATGGCGGCGACATCGCCTATCGCGGCTTTCGCGACGGAGTGGTTTACCTCACCTTGCAAGGCGCCTGTGCCGGGTGCCCTTCCAGTACTGCGACCCTGAAACACGGGATCGAAAGCCTGCTCAAACATTACGTGCCTGAAGTTACCGAAGTTCGCGCAGCGTAAACCCTTTAAAATCTGGCGAGGTCAGCGATGACACAGCAATTCCACGACCACGTGCTGTCTGATGACACAATGGCGCAGCTGTTTGGCGAAGCGCGCACCTACAACGGGTGGCTCGACAAACCGGTGAGCGATGCACAGCTGCACGCGATCTGGGACCTTGTCAAAATGGCGCCGACCTCAGCCAATATGCAGCCCGTTCGGATCGTCTGGGTCAAATCGGAAAGCGAGAAGGCGCGGTTGATCGAATGCGCTGCTGAAGGAAACCAAGACAAGATCGCGGCTGCTCCTGTCACTGCCGTCATCGGCTATGACATCGATTTTCATGAAGAGCTGCCATGGCTGTTCCCGCACACCGATGCCAAGAGCTGGTTCGAAGGCGATGAGGTTGCCCGCGAAGAGGGAGCGTTCCGCAATTCTTCGCCCCAAGGCGCTTATCTGATTATGGCGGCCCGCGCGCTCGGGCTCGATTGCGGGCCGATGTCAGGCTTTGATGCTGCTGCGGTCAATGCAGCATTTTTCACCGACGATCCGCGCCATCGTGCCAATTTCATCTGCTCGATCGGTTACGGTGATCCAGCGAGCATCCATCCGCGCAGCCCCCGTCCTGATTTCGACAAGTTCAACCGAATAGTCTGACTAATCTAAAGCTATGCTGCGCATTTAGTCGGGCGACTCGAATCTTGCGAGAGCGGCAACCTTAGGGCATCGCAAAGGACATGCGGATGCTCGCGATTGAGACTGCCAGCGAAGCCTGTTCCATTGCGCTGTTTGAGCGTGGTGCCAGCGACGTATTCGAACTGCTCGCCCATGATCACCGGGTGATCGGTCGTGGTCATGCCGAACACTTAGTGCCGATGATCGCGGCCCTACCTGACAAAGGAAAAGCGGATCGCATATTGGTCTCGCTTGGCCCGGGAAGTTTTACCGGTGTTAGAATTGGCCTTGCGACCGCTCGAGCGCTCGGTTTTGCTTGGCAAGCCGAAGTGCTTGGTTATCCGACGCTCGCACTGCTTGCCTCAGAAGCATCGCGGAAGACCGGGGAGATCGGCGTTACAGTGTGCATGAATGGTGGACATGGCGAGTGGTTTGTCCAAAATTTCATGTCGGGAAAAGCGCAAGATCAAGTTCGGTCACTGACGCCGGCATCAGCGCGCGAAGCGAAAAAGCATGATTTTATTGTGGGCAATCGCGCGGCTGAATTGGCAGTGCTTGATCCATCAGCGCGCGCGCAAACACTTGCGATGCAGCCTGATGCCCGCTCTGTCGCCTTGCTTTGCGCAAGTGTGCTCAGCAATGATCTGGCACCAATCTATGGCCGCGCACCTGATGCCCAACCCCGAAAAGTTAGTGCGCTCCCATGAATGCCTGTCCACGCACGATCGACCAGATCATGACGGTCATGGAGGCCGCGTTCGATCCCGCTTTTGGGGAAGCTTGGAACCGCCAGCAAATCCACGACGCGCTGAGCCTGCCTAGCACGCAAGCGCTGATAGTCGACGCGGCTGGCGCTCCGATCGAAGAAGGCACCACTAATGCCGCCGGTTTTGTCCTTACGCGTCACGCCGCCGACGAAGAGGAATTGCTGCTGATCGCGGTCGTTCCGGCATTCCGCCGTCAAGGCCTTGGCGAGATCCTGATTGACCGTTTGTTCGCCGCAGCGCGCGGTCGCGGTGTCAGCAGAATCTTTCTCGAAATGCGTCGAGGCAATCCTGCTGTGCACTTGTATCGCAAAGCCGGGTTCAAACCGATCGGGGAACGCCGCAACTATTACCGACTCGCAAATGGAACACGGGTGGACGCCATTACTTTTGGTCGCTCAATATAAATTTTGGTATAATCCATTTTGAACGTGGATGAAATTAAGAGTATCTTGCCAAGACTGCTAGAGTAGTTCATGGGCCAGTAATCGGATAAAAATCCGAGCAAAAACGAGGGACTCATGCAAGACTTAGAAATCGAAATGAAAGAGACGTTGATAACGCTCACCAGCGATATCGTCGCCGCGCATGTCAGCAATAATGACGTCGCAGTTGATGATGTGCCTGAGTTGATCACCAGCGTTTACGGGGCTTTATCGGGTCTTGGCGAAGCGCCAATAGAAGAGGAAGTGCCGCCAGAGCCTGCGGTGTCAATTCGCGCTTCGATTAAACCAGATTATCTGGTCTGTCTGGAGGACGGTAAGAAGCTCAAAATGCTCAAGCGCTATTTGCGCACCAATTACGATATGAGCCCGGAGGAATATCGTGCGCGCTGGAATCTGCCGGCAGATTATCCGATGGTCGCGCCTAACTACGCTGAAAAACGCCGTGACTTGGCGAAGAAGATCGGGCTTGGTCGCAAGCCTGGAAGCGGACGCGGACGTCGTAAGAAGTAATGATGGTCTGGCGGCGCATTCAGTATCTAACGCGAGACATGTGGGCTAACCATTCTGATGCGTCGCCAACCAAATCCCAGTTCTATAAATCCAGCTGAAGCGCTCAGCTAACTCGATCGCAAAACAGGGGAGCGCTTGAGCATGCCTCATGGTGTCGGTAAAGCCGCACGAGATAGAGAATCTCGCTAAGGGATTTTCCGTGATTGAGCGGATAGGCTACAAGTCGGTTTTGCTGATCATGTCGAGCAAGGGAGCTGAATTTGAGCCAGAAAATCGATCTTGAGCAGTTGTGTGCGGAAAAAGGCCTGCGCATCACTGAACAGCGCCGCGTGATTGCTCGAGTTCTCTCAGAAAGCGACGATCATCCCGATGTCGAGTTGCTGCACAGGCGGGCCTCGGCAATCGATCCCAAGATATCTATCGCAACAGTATACCGCACGGTTCGTCTGTTTGAAGAAGCTGGCATTCTTGATCGGCACGATTTTGGAGACGGACGTTCGCGCTATGAACCTGCACCCGAAGCGCATCACGATCACCTGATCGATGTGGAAACCGGCAAAGTCGTAGAATTTGTCGATCCAGAGGTCGAATCGCTCCAACGCCAGATTGCTGAAAAACTGGGCTACCGGCTGGTCGATCACCGTATGGAGCTATACGGCGTCCGCCTTTCACGCGACGACTGAGCAAGTCAGCGTATGAATACCAAGCCTCGGATCGATCCCGATAGCGAGCGTGAGGCGAAAGCCTGGGCAGTCCGCGTGGCTGCAGCGCGCGGCGAGAAAACCGCGATCTCGATCATCGGATGGTGCCGTATCATCGCGCGAGCGCTTTCGTTGCTGCTGCTGATGATCGTGTTCGTGCCGTTGCACTTTGCATACCGCATCTTCGCTTACGGCTCGCCCTTTCCGATGCTGTTTTTGCGCTATGCTGCACGCGTCGCCGGAGCGCGGGTGAAAGTCGTGGGGACGCATCTCAAGCGCGATGTATTCTATGTCTCCAACCATATCTCTTGGATCGACATCCTCGCGCTTGCCGGAGCGAGCGGGACCGCCTTCGTCGCTAAAGCCGAGCTTGAAAAATCGCCGGTGGTCGGCTTCCTAGCATCTTTAAACCGGACCGTGTTCGTGAAACGCGAACATCGCTTAGGCGTGGCTGAACAAATCAACGCGCTAAGAGAAGCGCTGGCGGACAATTGGTCTGTCACGGTCTTCCCTGAAGGCACCACCACCGATGGTCAGTCGCTCCTTCCGTTTAAGACAAGCATGCTGAGCGTGCTTGAGCCCCCTCCTCCAGGCGTCTTGGTGCAACCGGTGCTGCTCGACTATGGCCAGGTTGCAGAATGGATCGGCTGGATTGGCCAAGAAGGCGGTCTTAACAATGCCAAGCGTCTGCTCGCTCGACGCGGCAGTTTTGCGATGCGGGTGCACTTTCTAGAGCCGTTCAGTCCGGAAGACTTTCGTGGGCGAAAGGCAATCAGCGCCGAAGCGCGGCGTAGGATCGAAGAAGCCTTGTGCGAAGCGCTCGGCAAGCCTTTGCGCGGCTTTGCGCATGACGTGCCGCCGGTGCGTTACCAGGCCGCCGAGCAACCCAAAGTGCCTGATGACACGAAAGCGTAGCGCGGCACACGCGAGGCGAATTGGCGAAACTTAAAGACCCGCGCGCACGAGCCAGTCGTGGAACAGCCTCACAGGCCGGGTCTCTAACGCTGTCGGCTTGCACACGAACCAATAGCTATACGGGCTTTCGACATCCATGGACGACAGGTCGGTCAAGCGATTGTCGGCAGCGCGGCGCATATGGTCATCGTGCATGATCGCAATGCCTAACCCTTGGGCGGCGGCCTCAAGCATGAGCTGCCCCGAATCGTAATGGTCGATCGCGGCCGGTTCCATATCTTCCAGCTTATGCGCCGCTTTCCAAGCGACGAAGCTCTCGGGAAGTTCATTGTGGATCAGGAAGGTCTGCTTAGCGAGACTTTCATTGCTGACTTCGCTGCCGACTGCTTTTGCAACGTCCTTGCTGCAAATAGCATGGACAAGGTTATGGTCCAGCCGCACCGCATGAAGGCCGGATGCAGGACCGCGAGACAAGATGATTGCCGCGTCAAGCGTATCTCCAACCCGGTCTTCAAGATGCGGGCCGGTATCGATGTCGATGTGCAGCAACGGGTGGCGTTTGCGCAATTCGCCCAGTCGCGGAAACAGACGCTGGCTGCCGAACAGCGGTAACACGCCTAATCGCAAGCGCAGCAACGAGACGTTGTCAGACTGGCTTTCCACTGCACGTGCAAGCGCTTCCATATGCGGATTGACCGCTTCGTAGAAAGCCTGACCTTCATCGGTCAGCTGCATCGATTGACGAGCTCTGGTGAACAGTTTCTTGCCGACAAACTCTTCCAGATTGGTGATCCGCCGCGAAAGAGCCGACGGAGAAAGACCGATTTCCTCAGCCGCAGCGCGGGCTGAGCCGAGCCTTACCGTGCGCATGAATGCTTCGAGCGCACGCAATGGAGGAAGACGACGAGCTGGCATTGGTTACTCCTTGTTGACAGGAGGTACGCGCGTCGAGCCTAAAGGATGCAAAAAATCGAAGAATTTTGTGAATAAAGCGAATTTTCTTGTATTTACTGCAAGGCATTCGCATCAGCTGGAGCGTGCAAACGCAGTCGCTTGACGTGGGTTTCATCGCCAGCTGTTACCTCAATCCGCCAACCGGAGGAGTGTTCCAGCATTGTGCCGACGGCAGGCACTTGCTCGGCCAGCACAAACGCCAATCCGCCAAGGGTATCAACCGCCTCTTCTACCTCAGCCAGACGCGGATCCACCATTTCCGCGACATCATCGAGTTCGGCGCGTGCATCGCAATCCCACATGCCTTCGCCGATCGGGACAATCAGCGCTTCAGGGGTTTCATCGTGCTCGTCCTCAATCTCGCCGACGATTTCCTCGACTAGGTCTTCGATCGTAATGATCCCATCAGTTCCAGAAAATTCATCAAGCACAATCGCCAGATGTACGCGCCGCGCACGCATGTCAGCCAACACATCAAGCGCTCCGCGTGTTTGCGGTACATAAAGCGGTTGCCGCATCAACACCGTCCAATCGCGCGGTGGCGCCTTATCGCCCGCGAGGTATGGGAACACGTCCTTGAGGTGGATCATCCCGATCACCTCATCGAGCCGTTCGCGATAGACCGGCATGCGCGAATGTCCGTGCTCGGAGAAAGTGTCGACCAGGTCCTTCCAGCTTATCGCTGCATCCACTGCAATAATCTCACCGCGCGGCACGGCAACATCGTCCGCATCATGTTCGGAAAAATGCAGCAAATTGCGCAGCATCTGGCGTTCGACCGGAAGCAAATCACCGTTTGCCGCAGACTGCTCGGTCGCAGGCGTATCGCCGTTCTCGTCTTCGTGCTCGTCGATGACCTCTTCGAGCTGCGCCCTTAGACTGCGCTCGCCATCGGAAGCACCAATCAGTTTTTTGAGCGCGAGCCACAGCCCGCTGCTACTCTCCGCTTCTCCTGCGGCGCTAAATGAATCGGGCATGGCCCTTTCGGTTTCCGCTCCTGACTAACCTCACACGATATATGGGTCAGCAATCCCCAGTTTGGCAAGTATGCGTGTTTCCAGAGTCTCCATCGCTTCCGCTTCGGCTTCGCTTGTTTCGTGATCATATCCGGCAAGATGAAGCAGCCCATGAACAATCAAGTGCGCCGCATGCTGCTCAAGCGCGATGCTGCGTTCTTCAGCTTCACGGGAACAGGTTTCGTAAGCGAGCGCGATATCGCCAAGCATGACCGGCGGACCGTGAGCGGCGAGACTTAGCAATTCAGCGCGGGTCAGCATCGGGAAACTGAGGACATTGGTGGGCTTATCGCGTTCGCGCCAATCGCGATTGAGCGCGTGAACTTCTTCGTCGGTGGTAAAAAGCAAACTCACTGTAAGGCGCGGATTGGCAAGCTCAGCCGCGACCTTGCCCAGAGCCTTGCTAGCCTGCTCGGCCAGCGCCTCCCATTCACCCACCGGCCAACCTTCAATGTCGATATCAAAGTCCATCAGAGGAAACGCTCGCGATGCCACAAGACGCTTTGCCGCGCTTCGGTCTCCGTTGTCATCTCGGAACCGT
The DNA here is from genome assembly GCA_039027955.1 of Pseudomonadota bacterium. Classification (GTDB taxonomy): domain Bacteria; phylum Pseudomonadota; class Alphaproteobacteria; order Sphingomonadales; family Sphingomonadaceae; genus Erythrobacter. The sequence goes on along the minus strand of JBCCJD010000016.1, from coordinate 39,708 downwards.
ATATTCCACGATCCAACCCCTTGCTCCAATTGTGGGCTGCCGCGTCGAACCAGTGCCTTTGGTAGGTCATTCGTCCATCTGGCCGTTGCATGATCTGAACACGCTCGGGCCCATCAGGGCTTACAATCGTCCTGAGAACTGTTTTGGGCGTCACCCCTCGCCCTCATACGCCTCCACGATCCGCCCCACGATCGGGTGACGCACCACGTCGGCGGCGGTAAAGCGGATTGTGCCGAAGCCTTCGACCCCTTCAAGCTTGTCGACGGCATCAGCGAGGCCTGACATGCGGTCCCCACCCGGAATGTCGACCTGCCGCGGATCGCCGCACACCACCATCCGGCTGTTCTGGCCAAAGCGCGTGAGGAACATCTTCATCTGTTCGCGCGTGGTGTTTTGCGCTTCATCGAGGATCACGAACGCATCGGCGAGCGTGCGACCGCGCATGAAAGCTATCGGCGCGATTTCGATCTCCCCTGACGCGATCCGTCGCTCAACTTGCTCCGGCGGCATGCAATCATACAGCGCATCGTAAAGCGGGCGCAGATAAGGATCGACTTTGTCTTTCATGTCGCCAGGCAGAAACCCGAGCTTTTCGCCTGCTTCGACAGCCGGGCGAGACAAAATCAGCCGCTGGACGGTGCCGCTGATCAATTGGCTCACAGCCTGCGCCACTGCTAGATAGGTCTTGCCTGTGCCAGCCGGGCCAAGCGCGAAGATGATGTCATCGCGCGCCAGACTGCGCATATAGGTGACTTGCATCGCTGACCGCGGCACAATCGTCTTGCGCCGGGTGCGGATCATAATCGGAGGCTGTTCTTTTTCGCCTGAGATTATTCCTTCAAGCGTCGGTTCATTCGACATCGCAATGAGCGATTCGATCGCGCCGCTGTCGAGATCCTCCCCGCGCGCAAGTCGATCATACATCGTCGTAAGCGTGTCTCTTGCCCGAGCAACATTGTCTTCAAGGCCTTCGATCAGGATCTGATCACCGCGTGCATGGATCATCACACCAAGCCGGTTTTCGACCTGCACCAAATTTGCATCAAACTCTCCAAACAAGGGCCCGAGCAAAGACTGGTTCTCAAAGGTCAGCTCAGCTTTCGCGCGGCGCGTATCGCGCGGACTGGCCAGGATGGACCGCGGATCAGGCGAAATTGCAGGATTGCCTGCGCGGGATGGTCGACGGCCCATAGGTTCCTTTACACTTGCCTCGGTCGATCCATCAGAACCTAAGCCGACGTTGCGTCAAAGCAAGCTTGCAAGATCTGTCGGACGTGGAAAGTCATGCGATTGTAATCGCGCTGCCCCAACTATAGCCTGGACCTATGCTCGCAAAACCACTCCAATTGCTCACCCTCCTCGTGCTCTTCACGGCCTATGGCGCTGCAAACAGTACGGATGAGAGTGCCACGGCGGATCGCTCCGGAGCGTCTGTCCAGGACAACAATGGTGCCGATTCATCCCCGCAGCCCCTCCAAGACGGACACATGATGGGGTGGATAGTGGAGAAAGCCGGCGTCTGCGCTCGATATCGATCAGGCCAATTCGATCTTGATGGGGACGGATTAAACGATTCTCTTATCTATCTGGGCGGCCCAAGATTCTGCGGAACCGGCGGATGCAAGCTTTATGTTCATCGGGTCTCGCCAGCAGGGGAAACCCTGCTGGGACAGACCACCGTCACGCGATTGCCCGTTGGCGTACTTGAAAGCCAGACCAACGGGATGAGAGACCTTACGGTGAGCGTAGGCGGCGGCGGTATGGCACCTAGTGTGCGTATCTTGCGATTTGATGGAGAGAACTACGCATCAAATCCTACGGTCGAGCCTATCAGTGCTGAGGGTATCGGAGAGCTGATCATCTCAGACGGTGAATTGCGTATCCCCGTCGGAAACGATGGCCCGTATTCTACCGAATGCGACTAGTCAGCTCGCCCCGGATCGAGTTCGGTCCAGCCTCGGCCAGATCGACTTGAGCCATATCGCCAATCTCGCTCTCGCCCTCGAACCACACGCTGGTGAGCCACGGCGACTTTCCGAGCCATTGGCCTGCGTGTTTGCCCTTGCGCTCGACGAGAACCTTGCAGGTCTTGCCCTCTAGCGCATCGTTAAACGCACGCTGGTCACGGTTGAGGCGGGCTTGAAGGCGTTGGAGGCGGTCGTCCATGACCTCGCGCGGAAGCTGATTGTCCATCGTCGCCGCAGGCGTGCCGGGGCGCGGGGAATATTTGAACGAGAACGCCTGGGAATACCGGACCTCATCGACCAAGCTCAAAGTGTCTTCGAACTCAGCTTCGGTCTCGCCCGGGAAGCCGACGATGAAGTCGCCGGACAATGCGATATCAGGGCGTGCTTGCCGGAAGCGTTCGAGGAGCTTCAAGTAGCTTTCGGCCGTATGCGCGCGGTTCATCGCTTTCAGCACACGGTCATTGCCTGACTGCACCGGCAAATGGAGATACGGCATGAGCTTTTCGATCTCGCCATGCGCGGCGATGAGATCGTCTTCCATGTCGTTGGGATGCGAGGTGGTGTAGCGAATGCGCTCAAGCCCATCGAGTGGTGCCAGCGCCCGGATCAGACCGGCAAGACCGATTGCTCGGCCCTTGTCGTCCTCCCCGCTCCAGGCGTTGACGTTCTGCCCCAGCAGCGTGATTTCACGCGCACCTGCTTCGATCAGCTTGCGAGCTTCGGCGATCAAATCACTGTAGGGGCGCGAAATTTCCGCACCGCGCGTATATGGCACAACACAATAGGTGCAGAACTTGTCGCACCCTTCCTGAACCGTGAGGAACGCGGTTGGCGCGCGTCTCTTGCGTTTTGGCAGGCTATCGAACTTAGCGATAGCGGGCATGTCGGTATCAGTCGCCCGCTCGCCCTTCACCGCTTTGTCGAGCATGTCAGGCAAACGGTGATAAGCCTGCGGGCCGACCACCATCGAGACCGCAGGTGCGCGCGCCATGATTTCCTCGCCTTCAGCCTGCGCGACGCAGCCGGCAACAGCAATCATCGGCTTGGAGCCATCGCCCTTTGTCAGTCGACCAATATCGGAATAGACTTTTTCCGCCGCTTTCTCGCGAATATGGCAGGTATTGAGGACAATAAGATCGGCGTCCTCGCCTTCCGGCGCAGGCGTAATCCCGCGCTCAGCGAGAAGCTCGCCCATGCGCTCGCCGTCATAGACGTTCATCTGGCAGCCAAAGCTCTTGACCCGGTATGTCTTAGGAGGCGTTTGCGGTTTCATGAGGGGTGCGCCTTTAGCGCCTTGCGCGCATCACATCAATCGGGTGCGACTGAGCGAGCTATGCTCCAAGCACCAACCAGTTCGTGCACTTAAGCAAATTCGGCGATAGGGAGCATCTTCTATGCTTACGCCTCCTTTCGCGCCGCTTCTTAACACCGACAACACCGCGCTCGACGCCGTGTTTTACGATATCGGCACGCTGACGGACGATGAGCAGGCCGCACTTTCGAACTCAGACAAGCCTGAAGGGATGATCCTCGAAGTCGGACCGTCCTATGCGCGTGATCTGAAGGTTTGGCGCTGCCTTGCCGACTGCGATGCGCTCGCACGGCGCTATCGTGCGATTACGGTCGCGGGCGTCGGTTCCTCAGCGCTCGGGGCCGCAGCCTTGGCGCGCAACGTCGCTGACGCGGTCGATGGCAAAGTACTGGCAGTGGTGTCAGGGCTGGGCATGGCCGATCTAACCACCGAGGCGATGGGCGGATTTTTTCTGTTCGGCGGTCTGAATGCGGTGCGACACGGCTTGCAATCTTTCAGCACTTTATGGCCGTTTGCCCCGTCCCTAGCACCGAGCGCATTGCGCGCGATTGAGCCTGCGTCCAAGTTCGCGCTGAGCCAAAACAGCGAGGATGTAAAAGCCCTTATCAACCTCCTGTCGGGTAAAGTCGAAACCAATCTGTTGGTCGGCCATTCGAAAGGCAATCTGGTCATTTCAGAGGCGCTTTATGCCCTTCGGACGATCGCCCCGAAGCGGTTCGAAGCGATCGCCGAGGCGGTCGAGATCGTCACCTATGGCGCCCGGATAGCGATGCCGACCGAGATCAAGACAGTGATTGACGTGATGGGCGATCTCGACAGTTTTGGCGCGCTTAACTCAAGACCTGACATCGCAGTTGATGTGCTCATTCCCAATGCCTGGCACCATACGAATACCGAACTGCCTTGGCATGTGCCCGTCACAAAGACCCTTCGGAATATCTTGAAGCCGCAAAGCTAAGCGAGCGTAGCAGCGCGCGCCAAGTCCTTTGGTCGACCAAAGCGCGTAAGGATCGCGATCAACTCCGCCTTGTCCGGCACGAACACCGTCTCGCCGCGCAGGCGCACCGGCACCCGCGTCTCCAGCTCGATGAGCTGCCATTCACCCCGGACCCGCAGTTTGAGGCCAGCCATGAATTCGACATCAAGCGCAGGCTCAGACCAGCGCCCGAACAGATCAGAGGTGAACATGTCCTTGCCGCGCTCAGGCGTATCAGTCAGCGGCAGGCGTTCATAAAGCGCGGCGAGATCGCGCCTGGACGTCATTACATCGATGTCAGCGATCGTGCCGGCACTCCCGCCGTATAGCGCGACCGCCGTGCTGCCAATGATCCACCAAGGGTCTTGCGCGCCAGCGAGTACTTCAGCGAGGTTCTGAACCGAACTACAAACGCCCGGTGGAAGCTTAGCCAACGCTCGCTTTCAAAATCTTGCCCGGACTTGATGGCGGCTCGCCCTTAGGCAATTGGTCGACATAGTCCATGCCGCTCTCAACTTGGCCCCATACAGTGTATTGGCCGTCGAGAAATTCCGCATCCTCAAAGCAAATGAAAAACTGGCTGTTCGCACTGTCAGGCACTTGCGTGCGCGCCATCGAACAGGTGCCGCGCGTGTGCGGTTCTGAATTGAACTCCGCCTTCAGGTCCTCTCGGTCGCTTCCGCCCATGCCGGTGCCGGTCGGATCGCCGCCCTGCGCCATGAAGCCAGGGATAACGCGATGGAACACCACGCCATCATAAAAGCCTTCCTTAGCAAGCTCCGTGATCCGCTCAACATGGCCGGGCGCCAGATCGGGGCGCAGCTTTATCACCACGTCCTTGCCTTCCCCGTCTCCAGTATCAAGCGTAAGGGTTAGCGTGCTGTCGGCCATGAAAAGTTCTCCTCTATAAACAATCAATCGCGGCCTAGAGGGTTTGCTGGTGCCTGTCACCCATAGCGCAGGCGCTGTCGCTTGCTTTTCCGCGAACCCTGCCTAAACCCGCGCTCCATGGCGGATGAGCGGACCCTTGATGACGATCTGGCGCTGGCTGACCGGCTCGACGAAGACGTGCGCCCCGACGACCGGGTCGATGATGAGCGCCATGACGAAGAGAACCGGCTGAAGCCTGAATATGTCGATGCGGTGCATGAAGCACTCGAAGCAGGCGACAAGAACGCAGTCTATGAGCTGGTCGAACCGCTTCACCCGGCTGACATTGCTGACCTTATTGAGCTCCTCGAAAAAGATGAACGGGCTGATCTGACGGCAGCGATCACGGATCTGATGAGCTCTGACGTGGTTGCCGAACTCAACGATCACGTGCGCGAAGACATGATGGAAGCGCTCGCTCCCGAAGCGGTCGCGACCATCGCTCAGCAGCTTGAAACCGATGATGCGGTCCAGCTGCTCGAAGATCTCGACGAAATCGATCAGCGCGCGATCATTGCAGAGCTTGAGCCGGAGACGCAGGCAGCGGTCGAAAGCGCGCTTGCCTATCCGGAAGAGACCGCCGGGCGGCTGATGAACCGCCATGTCATGGCGGTGCCAGAGCATTTAACGGTTGGCGATCTGATCGACTATCTGCGCGAGGAAGGCGATCTGACACACGATTTCTTCGAAGTGTTTGTAATCGACGCCGCGCATCACCCGGTCGGCACTTGCGCCCTCAACTGGATCCTTACCGCACCGCGCAGTGTCAAGCTCACTGACGTGATGAAGCGAGACCAGACCTTGATCCCCGTTACGATGGATCAGGAAGAAGTCGCGCTCATGTTCCAGAAATACGCGCTGATCTCAGCAGCAGTGGTCGATGAGAGCGGGCGACTTGTCGGGCAGATGACCGTCGATGATGTGGTTCACATCATTTCCGAGGAAGCCGGCGAAGACGCGTTGCTGCTGTCTGGCGCTGGCGACGGGGACATTAACGAGCCGATCCGTGAAGCCTATTCGAGCCGTGTGCGCTGGCTCATCGCCAATTTGGGCACGGCGGTCGTCGCGAGCGCAATCATTGCCTTTTTCGGCGCGGCGATCGAGCAGTTGGTGGCACTCGCGGTGCTTATGCCGATCGTCGCCAGCATCGGCGGGAATGCCGGAACGCAAACGATGGCAGTCGCGGTGCGCGCAATTGCGACCAATCAGCTTACGCGCTCTAACACCAAGCGTATCCTGTGGCGCGAACTGCGCGTTGCGCTGCTGAACGGAGCGACGGTTGCGCTTCTCATCGGGCTTGCTGCTGGCGCACTCTACACGCCGATGATGGGTGTCGTGATTGCCGCGGCGATGCTCATCAACATCGTGGTGGCAGGGCTTGCTGGCGTGCTAGTCCCGGTGGTCTTTGAACGGCTCGGCCAAGACCCGGCGGTCGCTTCCTCGGTGTTCGTCACGATGATTACCGATTCTATGGGCTTCTTTGCGTTTCTTGGCCTTGCAGTTGTGAGTGGGCTGGTCCCCGCGGGTTGAGTGCTGAGCGCGGCGCGCTATCTTGAACATCATGCCGCTTCACATGACCAAGATCGCGTTCGGCGCGAAGAGCTTCGAGCACCTTGCTGGATGGTATGAGGGCCGTCGCCATATCGGCCTTACGACCCGTTATTTGCCTAAGCGGCACAAAGAAATGGTGGGTGGATCGCTTTACTGGATTCTCAATCACGCGCTGGTCGCGCGCAGCGAGATCATCGGGTTTACTGAGACGGCGGACGGACGCTGGGATATCAACCTCGAGCCAGTGCTGATCCGCGTCCATCCGCAACCCAAACGCGCGCATCAAGGCTGGCGCTATCTGACCGAAGACAAGGCTCCGCAAGATCTCGCGCCGGGTGAAGACATTGGCGATGCGCTGCCCGGAAAGCTCGCAGCGAAGCTGGAAAAACTCGCGCTTTTGTGACCTTTCAAGCGCTCGGCGGCAGAGGGATAAGGGCCGGTGTGTTGGCGCGGTACTTCTGATAGTCGGGATCATCGCCCCAGCGCTCTTCGGCCTGTTTGTTCTGCAGATTGACCCCGCTTACCTTCGTCAGCAGCAAGGTCACAAAAATTGGTGAGATCACAACCAGCCACGCCCATCCCGACAGCACCGGGACGGCCATGATCAGAATTCCGGTCCAAAGGGTGATTTCGCCAAAGTAATTCGGGTGACGCGACCACCGCCAAAGGCCGACATTGATGAACTTGCCTTTGTTCGACGGGTCATTTTTGAAAGCGCTTTTTTGCACATCGGCAACCGCTTCAATCGTAATCCCAGCAAGCCAAACCGCCGCGCCAATCCAGAAAAACAGATCAATCGGCGCTTTAGTCGTCGCAGTGATAGCCACCAATGCCGACGACGCAGTGAGGATCACCCACAGACCTTGCAGCGTCCATGCGACAAGGAAACGCGCAGGGTTCACTTTGATCTTTTCAAACCGGGAATCGCTACCCCCCGCTGCATGGATCCGAATGTAGAGAAAGCTGCCGAGGCGAATGCACCAGATCGCGACCATCGCTGCAATCATGAGACTTCTTGTATCGAGCGTCCCGAGCGCATTGTAAGCGGCCCAACAAGCAAACCCTGTGACCGACAGGTATGTAACAGCGCCTATACTATCATAGAATTTGTCCGACTTCGCGATGGCTGAAGGCACGAATGCGAGCCAGTTCACCGCCATGGCGATCACGGCACATAGGAAAAACGCCGAAGTGCCGAACACTTCGACAGTATCAGCGCCCGCTAACCATCCGAACCCGAATGCGATGATCGTAACGACAACAAAAACGATAATGCTCTGCATGATCACCCTTATACGCGCCGCGCTCTTATGCAGATGCAGCAGCGCGGCTCTTTTCAGCAACCCGGCGCAGCGCATTGACGTAGGTCTCAGGGCTCTGCGCGCCCGGTATCATGAATTTGCCGTTGATTATCATCGCCGGAACTCCTGTGATATTAAGATCCCAGGCTTGGCGCTCTTCAGCCACTACGCGCGCGGCCAGATCCGGATGGTCAAGCGCGGCTTTAGCCGCTTCCCGGTGCAGTCCGATACTGGCCGCAATGTCGAGCAAGACATCGCGGTCGCAAAGCGGCTTGCGATGATTGAAATGCGCTTCGAATAGGGCGAGTTTCAGTTCGGTCTGGGCCTTCGGACCGGCCTGTTCGAGCGCAAAGGTGAGCAATTTATGGCAATCGCGGGTGTTCCACATCCGCTGCGGAGGAGGAGTGCCGTCACCTTCGAACGAGAGCGAGACACCTGCTTCTTCAGCGATCTGTTTCATCTGCCCACGCATCGCGGCGCCTTCTTCAGCAGAGCGCCCATACTTACGGCTAAGATGCTCTTCGAAGCCTTCACCTTCCGGTGCCATGTCCGGATTGAGCTCAAACGGACGCCAGCGCACTTGTGCTTCGATCTCGCCTTCAAGCTCGGCCAGCGCTTTTGTAAGCTGACCGTAGCCGATTGCACACCAGGGGCACACGACGTCGGAATAGATGTCGATCGTAACGCGATCGGGCTTGGCAGGATGCGCGCTCACTGTGGTTTCTCCAGCCACCATTTAAGCAGGCTGTGGGCGATCGCCGCAGGAGGCGGCGCGTTGAACGGGCCTTCATCCGAGCCGATCGTTGCCATTGCATGCTCAACTTCGTCCCGAGTAAACCAGCGCGCTTCTTCCAACTCTTCGACATCGAGCGTGATGTCGGTCTCATCAGTTTGCGAGTAGCACCCGATCATAAGCTGGCTTGGGAAAGGCCAAGGCTGCGTAGCGATGTATTCGACATCGCGGACTCTAAGACCTGCCTCTTCCCACACTTCGCGCGCAACAGCCTCTTCAATTGTCTCGCCAGGCTCGACAAACCCGGCAAGCGCGGAAAAGCTGCGCGGAGGAAAGCGGGGTTGACGCCCCAACAGTAAGCGATCGGCGTTCTCAACCAGCATAATCGTGACAGGATCGGTACGCGGAAAGTGATCTGCGCCGCAATTGTCGCAATGTCGCTGCCAGCCGCCTTTGGTAATTTTTGTCGGCGCGCCGCACCGCGCACAAAACTGGTGACGGGCGTGCCAATCGACGAGGCTGCGCGCTCCGCCATAGATCGCGAGATCAGGAGGCGAGAGCTGCTGGATCGCTTGCCAAGCGCGCGGCATCGCATAGGCAGGACCGGTCGCACCATCATCGGGCACGGCAGCAAAGCACGCTTTGTTTTCTAGCAGTCCCAAAAACACCAGCTCAGCATCTTGCGCGACATCCGCCAGCGTTCCCCACGAAAGGCCGCCCGCTGGATCGATCTGTGGCAGCAGGCCATCAAGCAGCAGAACCTTGGCGCGCCAATCCATCCGCGCAGCTAACGCATCGGGATCGACGCGGACCTGGTCCGCCCGGTCAATCGGCGAGCCAGCGAAAGCGATCGGGCCAGTGCGCGGAAGCTCAGGGTGTGCGGGATGGTTCATCCAGCAGGACGGCTCAAGCCGCCTTAGCCGCGCGCATCGCAGCCAGGTCTTGCTCGTACGCAGTCATGAATTCATCGCGGATCGGATAGGCCTCCGGCGGCATGTATTGCGTGAACAGCGTGGTGCGCAGTTTCAGCCCATAATCGACCATCGCCAGCGTTCCTGCAGCCCCGCCCCAGCCAAACGTGTTGCCCTTTACCCGGCCGCCAGCGCCGTGCCCTTCCCCTTCAGCCCATGAGCCTTTGGTCTCCACCGTTTTCGGGATGAGGTTCGATGTACCTACACGCACTGCTAACTCGTTCATCACGCGGGTGTCATCGAGCGTGCCGTAGCCTAGTAGCATCCGCAAGAAACGGTCATAATCCTTTGGCGAACACACCAGAGCGGCCCCGCCGGCCGGAACTTTGGGTGGATCAAGATAGATCGACGTTGCTGCGGGATCGATGGGGAAAGCATTGCCGCCCAAAATGCCGTAATTGTCCGTGAGACGCCCAACCTCACTTTCGGGCACCGTAAAATATGTGCTGGTCATCCCGCACGGATCAAACATGCGCTCTTGCAGGAATGCTTCAAACGTTTTGCCGGACACGACTTCGATCACACGGCCCAAAAGATCGATACTGCAAGAATAGCTCCACTTGGTCGCCGGCTGATACATCAGCGGAAGCGTCGCAAGGCGGTCTGCAAACGCTTCGAGACCGGGGGCAGGATCTACCGGAGGAAAACCCGGTATCGGCGTCCTGCTTACCCGGCCTCCGACAAGGCCATTGGCATTAAACGCATCGAGCAAAGGCCCTTTGCTGACAATGTTATATCCAAGCCCTGCTGTATGCGTGAGCAATTGGCGGATCGTAATCGGACGCTCGGCAGGCACGGTGTTTTCAAGCGGGCCTTCTGGATCCACCAGAACGGCCATGTCCTTAAAGGCCGGGATCAGATCGTAGAGTGGTTGATCAAGCGCAATCAGCCCATCATCGATCAGCATCATCGTCGCCATGCCAGTGATAGGCTTGGTCATCGAATATATCCGATAAAGCGAATCTTCATCGACCTCGACGTCGCTGGCCAATGAGAGCGTGCCTCGGCCAACAGTGTGCGCGTGGTCTTCTTGCCGCCAGCCGAAGGTAAGGAACATGTTCGCAACCTTACCTTCGGACACGTATTTTTCCGCCAATGCGGCGATATTGACCCAGCTCTCACTGACATCGTGCGCTAGAAGCTCGCGGCCAAATGGCAGAGAGGCCAAAGCGCTGCCCGCCGCGACGTAAGCCCCGCCGCGAAACAGCGCGCGCCGGGAAAGCAGAGACGCATCAAGACCAGTTTCAAACTCGCGAAATGCCATTACGGGAATCTCCAGAAGACTTGGTGCGTGGTGTGTGGGGCAGATGATCCGCAGCGTCAATCGGGCGCCTGATATGGTCTGGAGTTGTCTGACCATGTGGGCTTGCAAAGCGGCGGTGTCTTATCCATATAAGACACATGTTCAATCTCATCGCTTTTCTTATCGGACTCATCAGTCTGGTGATCGTGATCCCGGCTCAAATTCCGTTGCTTGGCTGGGCGAATTGGTTTGCGCTACCGCTGATAGTGATCGGCATCTTGTTCGGCGCTTTGTCGTCGCACGATAGCGGTCGTAATTTCTGTCTGATCGTCTTTCTCGTCGCGTGCGTTCGGCTGATGCTTGGCGGAGGCATTTTTTAAGACCTCAGGCCGATGGCGCAGTTGGTTGCTCAGCTGTGACCCCTAGTCTCGCCGCTTTCGCAAACAGAGTTGGAAGGCCAGCCTCGTCCAGCCGGTCAACCGGCCACCATTGCCCAGCTTGCGAGGGGTCAGTGTCCGATTGGATGCGCTTCACGGCAAGAGTGAGATGGGCATGAGTGAAGGTGTGGCGGACCACGCCGAGCGGTTCCCAAGGCCCAGCGAAAGGCGCCTTTGCCGTCCCATCCTCGCGAGCATTCCAGCCATCATCCGGCAAGGCCCGCATCCCGCCTAACATACCCTTGGTTGGCCGCGTCACGAGCCATACCTCGCGTGCCCCGGCTGCGGTTTCGCGCTCTATCCAGAACGCTGTGCCACAGCGCTCAGGCTTCGCCTTCTTAGGCGGCTTCAGAGGCAAACGCTCTGGCTTACCTAGACGACGGCCCTCGCATGCATCTTGCAGCGGACACAGCAAACAACGCGGCGCTTTGCTGGTGCATATGCTGGAGCCCAAATCCATCATCGCTTGAGCGAAATCCCCCGCTCGCTCGTGCGGGGTCAGTGTTTCGGCATGCGCCCGGATTGCTTTGCGCACGCCTGGCAAAGGGTCGCTTAGATTGAATAGGCGCGCGACGACGCGTTCGACATTGGCATCGACCACCACCGCGCGCTCGCCAAACGCAATCGCGGCAATAGCAGCCGCAGTATAGGCCCCGAGCCCAGGCAGCTCGCGCAGCTCGGCTTCGGTTTTCGGAAACCCGCCTCGTGCCTTAACCTCGCGCGCGGCTTTTACCAGATTGCGCGCCCGCGAATAATATCCGAGCCCCGCCCATGCCGCCATGACGTCATCGTCATTGGCGGCGGCGAGCGCTTCAGCCGACGGCCAAATACTGGTAAACTTTGTAAAATACGGTTTGACCGCAGCGACTGTTGTTTGTTGGAGCATTACTTCTGATAGCCAAACCCGGTACGGCCAATCCGGATCGGTTGGCGGCTGCTCACCGGGCGGATTGCGCCACGGCAGCTGGCGAGCGCTTTTGTCGTACCATGCGAGCAGGTCTCGGGATATTTTATGCACAGCGCTGGCGGTCACATTGGGGTTATGGCAAGCGCGTTCACGAAGCGAAATGGTTGATGACTGACAAACCCTCTTCAAACTCAAAAAAGCCGGTGAAAGGACCGCGCGCCGGCAAAGCCAAACACTATGCCCGCCCGCGCGGCGGCCCCGCGAAAGCGATCGGCGAGCTTATGCCGGAAATCGGTCGCACAGCGTTTCGCAGATTTGGCTTTGTGCAAAGTTCAGTGGTTACCAGATGGCCTGAGATTGTCGGCCCGACCCATGCCCGCGTGTGTATGCCAGAGGCGATCCGGTTTCCGCCTGGCGAGAAATCGGAAGGCGTTCTGCACCTTGTCGTCACGCCAGCGCGCGCGCCTTTGATCCAGCAAGTCACGCCAGAGATCATCGAACGGGTTAATCGGTTTTTTGGCTACAAAGCGGTCGCGCGGATCAGGTTGCGACAAGGCGAAGTGACGCCAGCCGATGCGGATAAGCCCGCTCAACCCCCGCCTTCACTCAAACCGATCCCGATGGAACTGGGCGACAGCCTGCGTGACATCGGCGATCCTGAACTGCGTACAGTGCTTGAATCGCTCGCGCGTAGCCTTGGAGACGCAGAACGCGACGACCCGGCTGATGGTGATGGCGAGCGCTCATGAGAAAGCGGATCATAGGCTCCATCAGCACTTTGGCTTTCCTTATCGGAGCCGGAGCAGCAGCCCGCCCCAGCCAGTCGCTCGATCCGCAGCAATTGGAGGCTCTCAAAGAGGCCCGAGGATCGAACTGGCACACACAGATTACGCCAACCGCGCGCGGTCATCTGATTGGCAATCCTAAAGCCGAAGCGCGCCTGATTGCGTTTGTCAGCTATTCCTGCACCGAATGCGCGCAGTTCGCCAGGCAAGCCTACGCCCCGCTCAATCTCGCTCTCTTAGCCCCGGGCAAGCTTAGCTATGAAATCCGACCCAGGGTTGGGAGCCAACTCGACCTTACTGTTGCGTTGCTTGCCGGCTGCGGTCAGCCCAATAAGTTCAGGCGTAATCATACCATGTTCCTGCAGGCGCAGGACGTCTGGCTGGAACGTTACAAGACCGCGCCCGGATCGCAGCGAGCATTCTGGCAAACGCGTCAGCCACGAGCTCGCGCTAGTCTCGCTAATGCGCTTGATTTCGATGAAATGATGGCGCGCCGACGCGGCTATTCGCGGACCGAAGTGCAACGTTGTCTGACCGACACGAAGAATGTTGCAAGACTTCGCGCCAACAGTGAAGCCGACGAAGCGGAATTCGACCTGCCGGATGTTGCCGACAATCGGCTTAGCTTTGCGCTTGACGGAAAAGTTCTGGCCGGTGTGCATGATTGGAGACAGCTCTACCCCATCCTGACGGAGCGATTTGCGTCTCGAGTTGAGAGTAATTGACTCCAAACTGACACATTTGTGCACAAGCAGGTGCGAGGTGACTATTTAAGAGCAGTCGCCGCCCGGCTATTCTCCTACCCAAGAGTTAAGGATTCTCACGTATGTCCTCGAACCGTCCCACTCTCAATCGCCTGTTTGCGTCGGCTGGCGTGGCCGCGCTGCTGGTACTGTCGGGCTGCTCAGAGAGCGAAAGCGTTGAAGGGCCGATTGCAGGTGAGCCGATTGCGCCGATCACCGCGCCTGAAGGCAGCGCGTGGACCGATGTGGTGACCATAAGCGACCAAGGCGGCCATATTCTCGGCAATCCTGAAGCCCCACTAAAGCTGGTCGAGTACGCCTCGCATACCTGCGGTGCGTGCGCCTATTTTTCGACCGAGGGTAAAGCGCCGCTGAAAGAAAACTACGTCTCGACCGGAATTGTGAGCTTCGAGCATCGCCAATTGCTGCGCAACACCGTCGATCTGACGATTGCCTTGATGGTTCAGTGCGGAGCGAAGGAAAGCATGCAGCCTTTATCGGACTCGGCATGGCAGAGCTTCAATGACATCATGAATTCGGTTCAAAGCAGTTCGCCTCAGATCCAGGCGACGGAGAGCTTGCCATTGAATGAGCGCTTCGTTCGCATTGCCGAAGCTGCCGGTCTTATCGATTTCTTTGCAGCGCGCGGATTGAGCGCGGATCAAGCCCGCGTATGCCTTGCGGACACCGCTAAGATCGAAGCACTCGAAAACGCCTCGCGCGAACAAGCGGAAGAGTTCAACGTCACCGGGACCCCCACCTTTTTCCTCAATGGCAATCGGGTCGAAGGGATCAGCTGGGAAGACATCGAACCTGTCCTCCAACGCGCTGGCGCGCGCTGATCGGCGCATACGGGGGTCTTTGAACGTCTATGCAGATCAGTCGGCTCAAGCTCAGCGGTTTCAAGAGCTTTGTCGAACCGGCTGAATTGCGCATCGAACCTGGGCTGACCGGCATTGTCGGCCCTAATGGATGCGGCAAATCCAATCTGCTCGAAGCGATCCGCTGGGTGATGGGCGAAACCTCGGCGAAGTCGATGCGCTCAGGCGGGATGGAAGATGTGATCTTCGCCGGAACCTCAACCCGCCCGCCGCGCGATTTTGCCGAGGTGGTGCTCCATGCCGCCGACGATGCGCTGGAAGAGCTGGTCGTTACTCGGCGGATCGAGCGCGGAGCAGGCAGCGCGTACCGTGTCAACGGTAACGATGTGCGGGCGAAGGATGTCGCGCTCACCTTTGCCGATGCCGCGACTGGCGCGCACTCCCCTGCCCTTGTGAGCCAAGGCAAGATTGCACAAGTGATCGCTGCAAAACCGGCCGAGCGGCGGCAGATGCTGGAAGAGGCCGCAGGGATTTCCGGGCTGCATGTCCGGCGCAAGGATGCCGAAAGCAAGCTGCGGCAGACCGAGGCAAACCTTACGCGGCTCGAAGACCTGATGGCAGGGCTGGATGCTCAGATCTCAAGCCTGCGGCGACAAGCAAAGCAGGCTGAACGTTACAAGGCTCTCACTACGCAGATCCAGACTGCCGAAGCGCGCCTCGTGCTGGCTCGCTGGCGCGATGCGGCAGCCGCCGCCAAGCAAGCGCGCGAAGCAGCCGAAGCGGCCAGCGCAAAAGTCGCAAAAGCGCAGAAAGCGATGGACGAAACACAAGCCGAGCAGGCTCGACTTGCCGGCGATCTCGCCCGTGCGCGCGACGAATTGGCTGACCGCCGGGATGATGCCAGCGCGCATGGACATCGGATGGCAACGCTCGCGGAAAAGCTTGATGCCGCCAATGCAAGGCTTGCAGATCTGGACCGTCAGCGCGAGCGGCTGGAAGCGGATCGCAAGGATGCGGACCGGCTGACAAACGATGCAGCCGACGCCCTAACACGCCTTGGTGAAGAATATTCCGCGTCAAAAACGCAAGTCGCCGCTAGCGAACAAGCCCGCCCTGCCCTTCTAGCGCGCAGCGAGGATTGCGAACGAGCGAGCCGCGCGGCCGAAATTGCGCTTGCTAAAGCAACCGCCGATCAGGCCGGAGTGGAAGCCGAATGGCGCGTAGCCGAAGCCGCCATTGATCAAGCGCAAGCGCTGCTTGAGCGGCTCAAGCGCGAAGCCAGCCGGATTGATGCCCAAGGCGCCGAACTCGCCGCCGAGCAGGACCCGGAGCAGGCCGTGATCGATGCACGCCTTACGGCGGATGAGGCTGCGACAGAGCTTGATAGGCTGCGCGGGGAGCTAAGCTCAGCTCAGGAACGCAAAAGCGAACTGCAGACCGCGCGCGATGAAGCCGGTGCCCAGCTCGCCACCGCTAAAGCTGAACTTGCAGGCGTCGAGCGAGAGCACGCAGCGCTCGCAAGAGATCGCGATGCCCGAGCCAAACGGGCTGCAACACGCGCTGGCCTGCCGGCAGCTCTCGACCAAGTGCAAGTAGCGCCGGGCTATGAACGCGCACTGGCAGCCGTCCTGGGCCGCGATGGCAAGTCACCAATCGGAAGCCCGCCCGGTGATAGCGACGGTCGGTTCTGGACTGGCGGCAGCGCTCCGCCACCAGTCGAAGACACCCTGCTCAGCCACGTCACCTCCTGTCCGGAAGAGCTGCGCGCCCGCCTCGCGCTGGTGCATTGCGTTGAACAAGACGACAACCGCGCGCTCGCTGCGGGAGAGTGGCTTGTCACGCGCGCTGGACATTTAAGGCGTTGGGATGGCTTCATCGCGCGCGGTGAAGGCTCCGCAGAAGCGGCTAAACTTGAGGCGGTAAATCGCGTTAAAGAGCTTGAAGCGGCGCTGCCTGCCCTGCGCGCGGCAGCCGATGAAGCAGCCGCAGCCGACGCCGCCACGCGCGAGGAACTCTCAGCACTGCAACAAAGATTGATCGGCCTCGAGCAGTCCGTGACGCACGCGAGCGAAGCCGAACGCCAAGCACTCTTGGCACTCGACCGGGCACAAACCGCCCGCGAAAGGATCGCAGCGCGGCTTGCAGAGCTGGAGCAGACGACACACGAGCTCGCTCAACGACAGGCAGCGGCTGAGACTGAGCTTGCCGCTGCGCAAGAGAAGCGCACGAAATTGCCTGCACCCGATACCGGCCGCGCGATGCTGGAAGCAGCCCAGGCCAGACATGAAGCAGCGCGCACAGCGGTCCAATCGGCACTCGCTGAACTGGCAGCGCATGATCAGACGCTCGCCGTAGCCCGCGAGCGGGTCGCGGCGCAAAAAGCCGAGCAAGCCAATTGGCATAAGCGCTCTGGCGAAGCGGCACAGCGCGTTGCGCAAGCCGGGCAGCGCTTACAAGAGATCGAACAAGAACGGTCCGTCGTAGCGGCAAAACCAGCCGCGCTGATGGCCGAAATCGAAGCTGGCGATACAATTCGCGAGCGCCTCAGTGAAGAGCTTGCGGCGGCAGAGCAATCTATGGAGGCCTGTCAGGACGCGTGCACGGATGCTGAGCGCAATTTTGCGAGCGCTAATGAAAGACTGCTCGAAACTCGTGAAAGCCGCGCCAGTCTGGCGGCGAAGGCTGAAAGCGAAGAGATGCGGCGGACGGAAATGGCGCGCATTTCCGGCGAGCGTTTCCAATGCCCGCCGCCGCTGCTGGCCGACAAATTCGGCTTTGATGCCGATGCGCTGAGCGATGCGTCGAACGAATCGAGCGAGCTTGATCGGCTTACCACCAGCCGTGAGCGGATCGGGCCAGTCAATCTAGTCGCTGCTGATGAACTAACCCGGATCGAAGAGGAATATGGCACGAATGCGAGCGAGCAGGCTGAGCTGACCGAAGCGGTTGGGCGTCTGCGCGGTTCGATCGGTCAGCTTAACCGCGAAGGGCGCGAGCGCTTACGCGCGGCTTTTGAAGAAGTCGACGGACACTTTCGCGTGCTGTTCACGCGTCTGTTCGAAGGCGGCCAGGCGCATCTCGCGCTGATCGATAGCGATGATCCGCTCGAAGCAGGTTTGGAGATTTACGCGCAACCGCCCGGCAAGCGGCTGCAATCGCTATCACTGCTGTCTGGCGGCGAGCAGGCGCTGACCGCGACCGCCTTGATTTTCGCGCTGTTTCTTACCAACCCAGCCCCGATCTGCGTGCTGGATGAAGTGGATGCGCCGCTTGATGATGCCAACGTTGAGCGGTTTTGCGACCTTCTTGATATGATGGTGCGCACCACTCAAACACGCTATTTGATCGTCACACACAACGCGGTCACGATGAGCCGGATGCATCGCCTGTTCGGTGTCACGATGATCGAACGAGGTGTTTCGCGACTGGTCAGCGTGGACCTTGGCGAAGCGGAATTGATGGCAGCGGAATAAGCGCAAGCGTGCCTTGCTGCGACATGGCTTCAGGCTTCAAGCGCGCGTGCCAGACGGTCCCGGATTGCTTTTAGTCGGATCAGCGACTGAGAGACATCGGCTGGCACCCGCAAGCCTGATGCGCCCTCTTGAT
Source organism: Pseudomonadota bacterium (assembly GCA_039027955.1). GTDB lineage: Bacteria > Pseudomonadota > Alphaproteobacteria > Sphingomonadales > Sphingomonadaceae > Erythrobacter. Next base: position 21,425 of record JBCCJD010000016.1, on the reverse strand, counting down.
CCGCTTCGGCACGCCGATCGCCTGCCCGGCGATCATCGGCTCTGCGGTCCAGTTCCGATTTGGCTTTCGCGCGCAGCACCGCTTCAGCGCCTTTAAGCGTGTAGCCTTCCTGATTAACCAGGCGATCGATTGTTTCGACCAATTCGACGTCGCTGGTGCGATAGTAGCGTCGACCACCACTTCGCTTGAGCGGCTGCAGAAGCGAGAATTGTTGCTCCCAATAGCGCAGCACGTGCGGCTTGATGGAAAGCGCTTCGCTGACCTCCCCGATGGTTCTGAGAGCTCCGTCATCCTTGCCATCGTCGAACTCTGCCATCGTCAGTTAAAGACCTTATGGGGCATGTCAGGTCGGGTTGCGTTAGCTGCCATTGGAGATGCGTTCCTTAAGGAGCTGACTGGCCCTAAACGTCATCACTCGGCGAGGTGTGATCGGAACTTCGATACCAGTCTTGGGATTGCGACCAATCCGCTCATTCTTGTCACGCAAGACGAAGCTACCGAAACCTGAAATCTTGACGTTCTCACCGTCAGCTAAGGCATCACACATCTTGTCCAGGATTGCTTCGACCAATTCCAGCGACTCAGCGCGGCTAAAGCCAAGCTTGCGATTGATTGTCTCAGCCAGATCAGCCCGGGTGAGCGTGCCCATCGAACGCGTCATCAGCGATAACCTCCCACGGTGCGACCCTTAATGAAAGACCTCGCAGTGTAACGAGAGGGTGCAAGAATCGCAATGGACCACAAAAATTATCCAACAATTTGTGGTTTTTGAGTGCGAACATCACAATTAGAGGCGGATCAGGCTTGCACCCCAGGTAAAGCCTCCACCCATCGCTTCGAGCAAAATGAGATCGCCGGGACGGATCCTTCCATCGCGCCGCGCCGTGTCAAGCGCGAGGGGTACAGAAGCCGCCGACGTGTTGGCATGGGCATTCACGGTCATGACGACCTTCTCAGCGGGTATGCCGAGCTTTTTGGCAGTCGCATCAAGGATCCGCGCGTTTGCCTGATGGGGGACGACCCAATCGATATCTTCGACCAGAACCCCCGCTGCTTCAATCACTTCGCGCAAGACCTCGGAGAGGTTGACTACTGCGTGACGAAACACTTCGCGGCCTTTCATCCGTACATGCCCGGTGGTCTGAGTGGTTGAAGGACCGCCATCGACGTATAGCAGATCATGGTGCGCCCCATCGGCATGGAGCCTCATTGCAAGAATGCCGGGTGCAGCCTGACCGCTGAGACCTGTTTCGCCTTGTCCTGGAGCTTCAAGCACAACCGCACCAGCGCCGTCACCAAAGAGCACGCAGGTCGTTCGATCTTCCCAGTCGAGTATGCGGCTAAACGTCTCAGCGCCGATCACGAGCGCGCGTTTGCCCATGCCCGTGCGTAGCATCGAATCGGCGGTTGCCAGAGCATATAGAAAGCCTGAACACACCGCAGCCACATCAAACGCGATCCCGCCGGCACACCCAAGGGCATGCTGCACTTTGGTTGCTGTCGCAGGAAATGTGTTGTCCGGTGTCGCTGTAGCAAGGACAATCAGATCGACTTTCTCAGCGGTAAGTCCAGCATCGACTAAAGCCGCGCGCGAAGCGCCAATGGCGAGACTTCCGGTTGTCTCATTGTCGCCTGCGATATGACGCTGACGGATACCCGTGCGCTCGATAATCCATTCATCGCTGGTGTCGATCCGCTCAGCCAACTCGGCATTGCTGACGACGCGTTTAGGCAGCACCGAACCCGTCCCGATTATGCGCGATCCGATCACACTCGCGGTCCGCTCAAAGCGCTTTTTCGTTATCGGGAGCGCTTCCAAGAGGACCCCCTGCATTGTCACTCAAGGGATCTGACGCAGCGTCCTTGACCGCGCCCTTTTCGGAATTGCCGTTCCCGTTCTCGATCAGCGCTGTTTCACCGAGCTGGCTAAGGTCTTGGGCGATTCGCTCCGTGAGCTTGTCTTCAAGCAAGCGCGCGGCGACCGCTACCGCATGCGCGACACCTTTAGCGTTCGCGCTTCCATGGCTTTTGACGACCACGCCATTAAGCCCGAGAAACACCGCACCATTATGATTGTTCGGATCGAGATGGTGCCGCAGCAATTCAGTTGCCGGACGCGATACGAGAAAGCCGACTTTCGAGCGAAACGAACTGGTGAATGCCTGTTTTAACAGATCGGTTACGAACCGCGCGGCACCTTCGATAGCCTTGAGCGCGATATTGCCGGAAAAGCCGTCTGTCACAACGACATGCGTTTCGCCGCGATTGATCTTGTCAGATTCAACGAAACCAGCGAAGTCCAGAGCCAAGCCACCAATCGTCTGCTGCGAGGCTGCTTGCAGCCACGAAGCCGCCTCTCGCAAAGCCTCGGTTCCCTTGATTTCCTCAGTGCCGATATTGAGCAACCGCACGCTCGGACGTTCAAATCCATTCACAATACGCGAGTAAGCAGCCCCCATAACCGCAAACTGAACCAAGTTGCGGGCATCGGCTTCGGTGTTCGCGCCCAGGTCGAGCATGACCACATCATGCGGCTCAAGGGTCGGTAATAGAGCTGCCAGAGCCGGGCGATCAATCCCGGGCATTGTGCGCAGGGCAAGCTTGCTCATCGCCATCAGCGCACCGGTATTGCCGGCGCTTACGGCAGCACCTGCCTCACCCTGTTTGACCGCATTGACCGCCAAACCCATCGATGTGGTTTTCGCTCGGCGGATGGCTCGGCTAGGCAATTCGTCACCGCCAACGACATCTTCGCAATGAAGAATTTCAGAGGCGCCGCGCATATTGGGGTGGTTTTCGAGCGCTCGCTCGATCCGGGCCTGATCACCCACTAACAAAAACTTGAAGCGTTCATGCGAGCGGCGCGCTAAGGCAGCGCCTTCGACCATGACGCGCACGCCTTCATCGCCGCCCATCGCATCAACAGCGATACGCGGTAAAGTCATGCACGTGTTCCTTCTTCAATTACCGGTTGGCAGGCCAAGTAGCTTTAGGCACCATGACTTCGCGACCGTTATAATGACCGCAAGATTGGCACATATTGTGCGGCCGTTTCATCTCGCCACAATTCGGGCATTCGTGGAAGGCTTCAACCTTCAGCGAATCATGAGCCCGACGATTGCCGCGGCGATGAGGCGATACTTTTCTCTTTGGAACAGCCATGGCGGCACCATTTCCTCAAATAAATCCATATGTTTGCGCCATTTGACGCAACGTCTTAACTGTGGCTCTTAGGGCAAGGTCCGCTGGCGCACAAGCTTAGCCGCGCGCGCTTACCTATCCCAAGTCTCACGGGAAGCCGCGCCGTATAGCGAAATATTCGTGCGTTGCAAGCTGAGTTAGGTCCGCCTACCAGACTGCTGTCTCAACCGACAGGGGAATACACAATGGTGGTGCTGCCCATAACTCTGACCGCAGCAGCTGCGGCAGCGATACTGAATATCTGGCTCGCGCTTCGCATCGGTGCGATCCGCCGGGCGGCAGGGATCAGCGTCGGCGATGGAGGAAGCGAGCCCTTATCTCGGCGAATGAGAGCACAAGCCAACTTCGTTGAAAACACCCCGTTTGTGCTGGCGCTCATCGCTGTGATCGAACTTTCAGGAAAGGGTCAACTGTGGCTGGCCGTTGTCGCAGCGCTCTATTTCATTGCCCGAATTGCGCACGCTTTCGGCATGGATGGAGGCTCTCTCGCGTTAGGCCGGATGCTCGGGACGATCGGCACTTTGCTGATCCTGCTCGGCCTCGCGGTGATCGCATCGCTGATTGGTGCAAGGGTAATCTAGCTCAAAAGCCGGAGCTGCACGGTCCCAATCGGACCTTAAGAAAGCGCCATATCGCTTACAAACGCGTTGGTCTTGCGTTCCTGACCAAATGTGCTGACCGGCCCGTGCCCAGGCAAGAACGTCACGTCATCGCCCATCGGCCACAGATGGTTCACAATTGAGTCGATGAGCGCCTGATGATCACACATGGGCAGATCAGTTCGCCCGATCGAGCCTTGGAAAAGCACATCACCGACGACTGCAAACCGGCTCGGCTTATGGAAAAAGACAATGTGGCCGGGCGCATGACCAGGGCAGTGAAACACCTCCAGCGTGAGCTCACCGACTATTACGGTGTCGCCATGGTCAAGCCAGCGGTCCGGCTCAAAGCTGACGCCTCTAATGCCGTAGCGCGCTCCATCTTCCTCAAGCCGGGCGAGCCAAAACCGGTCAGCCTCGTGCGGGCCTTCGATCGGCAAGCCGAGTTCTTCAGCTAAAACGCCTGCTTCACCGCAATGATCGATATGGCCGTGAGTCAGCAGGATCTTCTCAAATTCGGCGCCCGATTTGACCATCGCGGCTTTGACGCGGTCGAGATCACCGCCCGGATCGACCACCGCGCCTTTCATGGTCTTAGTGCACCAGATCAGCGAGCAATTCTGCTGAAGCGGCGTCACCGGGACGATCGCAGCGCGCATCGGGGGAAGCGGTTTGTCAGTCATGGCGTGAGGCTATGCGTCATATCCGCCCGCCTTTCCAGACCACTCGGCCGATTATCTCGACGTCATCTGCAGCCACACTGAGCGGGGGATAGGCAAGGTTCTGCGACAGCAAGGAAAGCCGCCCTGCCCCCGCGCTGGCGACGCGTTTAACCATCAGCGTATCGTCAAAACGCACCACATGCACACCATCGCGAAAGGCGCGAGGACTGCGATCGACCAAAATCTGATCGCCGTCATTAAGCAATGGCTCCATCGAATCGCCTTCAACCAGGATCAACGACAACGCACCGCCTTCAAGCCCCTGCTCTGCCAGCCAACGTTTGGAAAAACGGAACGTGTCGAATGCCTGCTCTTCGCCCGGAATAGCCCCAGGGCCAGCGGACGCGCCGATCTCCAACCGAGGCACCTCGATCCATTGCGGATTCGCCTCAGTGAGCGCTAAGTCAGCACCGGTATAGGATTTTTCCTTCATTGGCATCGGCGCTGCGCCAAGGACCGCTTCATCGACATCGAAGAACTGCGCGAGCGTGCGACGATCCCCTTCTTCCAATTTGCGAGGACTGCCTTTCCTAATGAATTGTTGGAGATAGCTCGGGTTTCTGCCGAGCAACTCCGACAGGCTGGCTAAGCTGGTGCCACGCTCTCGCGATAATTCAAGCAGCTTAAGCCGCACGTCATCCGGGGTTTTTGCTGATTCACTCATGCGCATCCCCTATAGGAAAGATTTTTCCTAGACAAGTAGGATTTCACGTGGAACATTTTAGGAACACCGGATGATTCGGGACACCGGTGAAAGCAACAGAGGGAGCGTCAATGTTAATTCGCACTATCGAAGCATTTCTAAACCAGCACGAAATGCCGGCCACCAAATTCGGGCGTCTTGCAGCGCACGACCCGCGGTTTGTGCTTGATCTGCGGATGGGCCGCATTCCGCGCGCCGCGACCGAAGCGCGCACACGGCGCTGGATGGCTGACTACGCGCTCAATGCCGCCGCCACCGCCAACTCTAAATCGAAGGAGCTTAGTCATGCTGAATGACATGATGTTCGAGACCAAATCAGCTGACCTGGGGCAATTGGCTGACGATGAGCCCGCCGCTCCGGTTGCGCCTGCACCGCAGCACCAGCGCGTCCCAGCGGCGCGCTACCGGCCACGGCGCAGCATTGCTGATCGCGTGCGCGAAGCGCTCTTGATGCTGGCGGAAGGTCGGGCTGAATTGCTGACGCACGAAGAAAAGGCCTGGGCTTCGATTACGTTCAGCGGAACCCGTCACGAAGTGATGCTCGATTTCGTCGGCGCGGACGCAGTGGAGGTTGGGGAGGAGTTCATCGTCAACCTGCCCGAGCATGAATTTCGGATCCCCGGCCAGCTGGTCGCAGAAGCGAGTGTGACCGAAGTCGATCATCGCTTCGGCGCGGAAGAGAGAATGGTGGTGACAGCGGTCTTACTTCTGCTGGAAGAGGCGTAAGCGCTTGACCGAAGGGGGCGAACTGGGTTTGCTTGGCGCGCTACTAAAGGAGTTCTGCCATGCGTATCCTGCCCTTCGCCCTCCTCCTTAGCCTTGCGACTGCGCCTGCGCTCGCTCAGGATCTCAGCAGCCGGGAAGTCATCGTCGTTACCGGCTCACGCATTCAGCAAAATGACTATTCCGATTATCAACCCGCAGTGGGCCTTACACGCAAAGGCGACTTTCTCGTGCAGGAAGTCGCCATTCGCGGAGATACGCGCGATGCCGAGCAGCGCGCTGACGAGATCAAGAGCATGCTGCGCGATGCGATCGGGATCGCCGATCGCAGCGACATAGAGCTTGCAACAGGCGACTATATCCTGACGCGCTTGACGCTTGAGAACGCGAACGAGGTCGCCTTGCAACGCGACAGGCGCGTGGACGCGCAGCGGATCAACTTTCTGGTAAAGGCGCCGCTAAGCGACCGATCCGTCGATCAAGCGCAAGCAGCGATAGAGGCGTTTATCGAATCCGTTCCCGAAGTCGGCCGCGCGCAGATGGACGGCATGGGCGATCCCAAGCTCTCGGTCGTGGGACCAGACAGCTACCGCGACGCGATCATCACTAAGGTTGCCGAAGACGCCAAGCGCCAAGCCAGCGTGCTGGGTGATGACTATGCCGTCGAACTCACCGGGCTCAACATGCCGGTGCAATGGACCCCAGCTGGCCCAGGCGAGGTATTGCTGTTCATTCCCTACGAGCTGAAAGTGATACCCCGGTAAAAGGGCTTCGCTCACGTCTTGATGACGATCATCTTCTCGATGGTCATATCGTGCATCGTGTAGGGAATGCCGCCCACACCGTGGCCCGATGTTTTGAGGCCCGCAAACGGCATCCAGTCGGTACGGAAGGCGGTGTGGTCGTTGACCATCACGGCTGAAGCGTTGATGTGACGATAGGTATGCATCGCCGCGTTGAGATCACTTGTGAAGATCGCCGCCTGGAACGACACATCGAGCGAGTTTGCCTGCGCAATCGCGGTGTCAATGTCATCGTAGGAATAAAGGCAGACGACCGGCCCGAACACCTCGTTTTGAGAAATCGTTGCGTCCGCGGGTGGGTTGAGCAGCAAGGTCGGCGCATAGGTGGTATCCGAGAGCTTCTCGCCGCCGCACAGCACCTGCGCGCCGCCTTCGACCGCTTCGTCCACCCATTGCGCGACACGGTCGCACTCCTTGGGCCGGATCAGCGGCCCGCATTCGGTGTTTTCATGGATCGCGTTGCCGACCTTGAGCGCCTTCACCGCCTCGGTCATCCGCGCCGCCAGATCGTCGATGATCGACGAATGCGCGAAGACCCGCTGGACCGACACGCACACCTGGCCGGAATGGTAGAAGCCGCCCTTCACTAAGCTAGGCACCGCCGCTTCAAGATCGGCCGTTGCATCGACAATCACGGGCGCGACGCCGCCATGCTCCAGCGCACATCGCGCGCCAGGCGCAAGCTGCGAACGCAGCGACCAGCCGACCGCGGCTGAACCGATAAAGCTGAAGAACGCAACCCGCGGATCAGCGACCATTTTCGATGCCACTTCGCGCGGCGTCATCACCGCCATCGCCCACTCGTCAGGCAAGCCCGCCTCATAGAGGATATCGATAAACTCGAACGCCGATAGCGGCGTATCACCGGCGGGTTTTACGATCACAGGACACCCGGTGGCTACAGCAGGCGCAACCTGGTGGACAATCAGATTGAGCGGGTGATTAAAGGCGGAAACCGCCACCACCGGCCCGATCGGCTCGCGCATGGTCCAGGCGAGGCGTCCATCACCAGCCGGCGTGTGCCCCATTGGGATTTCAGTCCCACGCAGCGCGCCCAGCTCCTCAACGCAAAGCTCCATCCCATTGATCGCGCGTGCGACTTCGACCCGCGCGTCAATCAGCGGCTTGCCGCCCTCATTGGCGACCTGAAAGGACAGGTGCTCAAAGCGCTCCTGCATGATCTCGGCGGCCTTTTTAAGGATCGCGGCCCGCTCATGCGGCTTCATCCAAGCGGCGCGATCCTCGGAGAGCTCCTTCGCCCGTGTGAGGAAGGCATCGACCGCCTCCCAATCGCTCATGGGCACGCTGCCGATGGTCGAAAGATCAAACGGATTTACGACGTCATGCATGGGCTATGTCCTTCCCGGAGGGCTGGATTGTCAGAGTTTTGCGCTCAGTTCCTTGATGTCGTGGTTCAAGATCTGGTCGTTTTCGGAGTAATCGACCGGGCAATCGATCAAATGCACGCCCGGGGTTTCGCAGCAATGGTTGAGCACATCAGCAAGATGCTCGCTTGAGGTTACCCGGTGCCCATGCGCACCATAGCTGTGGGCGTATTCAACAAAGTCGGGATTGCCGTAGGTCAGTCCGAAATCAGCAAATCCCATATTCGCCTGTTTCCAGCGGATCATGCCGTAAGCGTCATCGCGCAGGATCAGCACAGTCAGATTGAGCCCCAGCCGAACCGCCGTTTCCAATTCCTGACTGTTCATCATGAACCCGCCATCGCCGCACACCGCCATGACCTTGCGCTCAGGGTAAAGCATTGCGCTCATCATTGCTGACGGCAAGCCCGCGCCCATGGTCGCCAGCGCATTATCGAGCAGCACTGTGTTAGGCAGATACGCGGTGTAATTCCTCGCAAACCAGATCTTGTAGATCCCGTTGTCCAAGCAGATGATCGCGTCTTCGGGCAGGGCTTTGCGCACCTGGCTGACCAAATGCGGCGGAAAGATCGGAAAGCGCGCGTCTTCAGCAAGCGGCGCAGTGTGTTCAAGTTCGGCTGTGCGGTATTCAAGCAGCCGATCAAAGCTCCATTTGCCTTGCGGCACAATGTCCTGCTTGATCTGCCAGATGGCATTCGCGATGTCGCCGATGACTTCGATTTGCGGGAAGTAAACCGGGTCGACTTCAGCGGTTTTGTTCGAGATGTGGATCACCTTTGCCCCGCCCGCCTGCATAAAGAACGGGGGCTTCTCGATCACGTCATGCCCGACATTGACGATGCAATCCGCATCCTCGATCGCTCGGTGGCAGAAATCGCCAGCAGACAATGCAGCGCAGCCCAGAAACAGCGGATGGCGTTCATCGATCACGCCTTTGCCCATTTGAGTCGTAACAAACGGAATGCCGGTCTTTTCGATGAACTGATTGAGCATCCGACCGGTCATCGTGCGGTTGGCGCCAGCCCCGATCACCAGCACTGGCTTGGTCGCGTTTTCGAGCGCTTCAACCGCCAGGCGCACCGCCTTTGCTTCGGCGGACGGACGACGCGCCAGACTGCGCGGGATCGGCTGAGTGCTCGCCTCTTCCGCTGCGATATCCTCCGGGAGTTCAAGATGCGTCGCACCGGGCTTTTCTTCTTCGGCAAGACGGAACGCCTCGCGCACCCGGCTGGGAATATTGTCCCCGCTCGCAAGCTGATGCGTGAACTTGGTAAGCGGCTCCATCATCGCAACCACATCGAGGATCTGGAAGCGTCCTTGCTTGGAATGTTTAATCGGCTTTTGTCCGGTGATCATCAGGATCGGCATTCCGCCCAGTTGGGCATAGGCGGCAGCGGTCACAAAATTGGTTGCGCCCGGGCCAAGAGTAGAGATGCATACCCCGGTCTTGCCGGTATGCCGGCCATAGGTCGCAGCCATGAACCCTGCGCCTTGTTCGTGCCGCGTCAGCACGAGCTTGATCTGTGTGGAATGCGAGAGGCTTTCAAGAAAATCGAGGTTCTCTTCGCCGGGCACGCCAAAAATGTACTCAACGCCTTCTGCTTCGAGACATTCGACAAACAGGTCCGACGCTTTCTTTGATACGGTCATGGCTGGTCCTCCTGTGCGATGCGGTCCGGTCACGAAACCGGATAAAGCCTGCCGCTCACCTTGTTACCAACTGCCCTTACGCTCCGAGGACGCCAGGCGGTTACAGAATATTTACGACCCGCAAGCCTCCTTCGAATAACCCGCGGTTGTGGCTGCCTTCTGACACACCCTCAGTAGCCTCGGACGGGATTGAAGATCGGGCCAATCGGTTCGCCTCGGCGATATTTGGCAAGATTGTCGAGGAAACGGTCAGCCGAGCGGATGAACATTTTATCCTGCGCGCGGCCCGACAGATGCATCGTGATATGTGCGTTATCAAGCGACCAGAGCGGATGATCTTGCGGCAGCGGCTCTGGCGTTGTCACATCAAGGAAAGCTGCGCCAATCCGCTTCGTCTCAAGCGCTGCGGTCAACGCGTCCTGATCGACCACAGAGCCGCGCGCGATATTCACCAACACCGCGTCCGATTTCATGGCGGCAAGCTCTTCCACGCCAATCAGCGCTTCGGTCTCTGCGGTGGCCGGCACAGCAAGGATCACCCAGTCGAATTCTCCCAACTGCGCGCGCCATTCGTAAGGCTTCAGCGTGCCCTCCCCGCCAGAACGGCGCACCACCGTCACATCGACATCGAACGCTTCAAGCCTCGGTTTGATTAGCTTTCCGATCGCGCCATATCCGAGCAGCAGGGCTCTCGATCCTGCCAGTTCGCGTTTGCCAGGACTGTCGAGCAGCCATTCCATACGGTCCTGCGCGCGCACGACCTCGCGATAGCCCTTGGCGATATTAAGCATGCCCATGACGACATATTCCGCGATGGTGATCGCATTGATCCCGGCCCCATTGGTGACGGTGATCCCGCGTTCGATCAGCACATCCATCGGCAGGAAATCGAGCCCGGCATAGATCGAGTTGAGCCATTTAAGCTTTGTCGCCGCGCGCAACGTCTTGACCATGTCTTGCGAGTTGTTGGAATCGAACCAGCCGATCTCGGCGTCTTTGACGGCCTCGAGAGCCTCATCATGAGTCATAAACCAGCGCACATCGACGCTGTCAGGCAAGCGCGGTTCAAGCAGCGGGCGAATGAGGCCGGAAATAGCGAGAACTGTCACGCGAGTTTCCAATCCCAGCCTAGCGGATCGCCGTCCATCACTTCGATGCCTTTATCGACTAGTTCATCGCGGATCGCGTCCGAGGTGGCGAAGTCCTTTTCGGCGCGCGCTGCCTTACGGCGGGCAAGTGCATCGTCGATTTCTTCCTCAAAGATTGCAGCGGTTTTCGGACGAATGCGCAAATCCGCTCGAGTGAGGTCAAACACGCCAAGGCCGAGAACCGCGTCCATATACTCCACCACCGCACGCTTGATCCCTGGATCCACTTTCTTGACAGCAAGAGCATCGTCAAGCGCAGTAAGCGCGATCGGCGTGTTGAGATCGTCTGCGATTGCCTCTTCGAACTTTTTCAGCGCGGCTGCGAATTTGGGATGCTCGGCGATCGGCTGCGCGGGCGCATCGGAAAGCCGCTCCGCCGCCATCACCATCCGCTTCAGCCGCGTCAGAGCGGCTTCCAGTCCCTCCCAACTGAATTCGAGCTCGCTGCGGTAATGCGCCTGCAGGCACATCATCCGATAGGCCAGCGGGTGGTAGCCTTTATCGATCAGCAATTGCAGGCGCAGGAACTCACCGGACGACTTCGACATCTTGCCTGAGCGTTCGACCAGGAAGTTGTTGTGCATCCAGATGTTGGCGCCCGAATTGCGCGGATTATCAAGCCCGCCGCCGCAGCATGCGCTATTGTTCGCCTGCGCAAAGGCCTGATTCTGAGCGATTTCGTTAGGGTGGTGGATTTCGCGATGGTCGATCCCGCCAGTGTGGATGTCGAACGGAAAGCCCAGGAGCTTTTCGCCCATCACGGAGCATTCAAGGTGCCAGCCCGGCGCGCCCCTGCCCCATGGGCTGTCCCATTCCATCTGGCGCGTTTCGCCCGGGGGTGTCTTGCGCCACAACGCAAAGTCCGCCGCGTTGCGCTTGCCTTCGACCGCGCCGATGCGGCTCTCGCCCTCCTCTTCAGTCACCGCGCGCGCCAGACGACCGTAATCTTCAATCGTCGAAACGTCGAAATACAGGCCGCTGTCAATTTCGTAGATATGTTTGTCGGAGATGGACTCAACAAAATCGATCATGTCCGCGACATAATCGGTTGCAACCGCCCATTGCGCGGGCTGTCGAATGTTGAGCGCCTTCACATCGGCCCAATAAGCTTCGGTGTAATGCCGCGCGATATCCCAAATCGACTGCGCCTTTTCCGCAGCCATCTTCTCCATCTTGTCCTCACCCTCATCCGCATCATCGGTGAGGTGGCCCACATCGGTGATGTTGATGATGTGGGTGAGCTTCAGCCCCTTATGGCTGAGCGTGCGTCCCAGAATGTCAGCGAAGACATAGGCGCGCATGTTGCCGATATGCGGGTAGTTGTAGACGGTCGGACCACAAGTATAGACGCGCGCCTCACCGGGGTGGACGGGCTGGAAATCCTCCAGCTGGCGCGTCAGCGAGTTGAACAGGCGCAACTCATGATATGTTGTATCCTCAGCCATAGTGTGTGCGACTTGGCGCGCGCGGCACTCTGGGTCAATCCCAGCCAAGAAATGTCACTTGGCTATCGAGCGGCACACGTTCGCGTTCGAAGGCGTTAACCGGCGCCTCTGGGTCGCGATAGCCGATCGCCATGCCGCAAAAGAACATGTAGCGCTCGTGGTCGAGGCCCAGGTGATCGCGAATGATATTCGCGTAATAGGCCATGAATTCCTGAAAACAGCTGTCGAGCCCTTCTTCCCGCAGCAGCAATGCGACTGTCTGCAGCCACATGCCGGTGTCCGACCATTGCGGCTCTTTCATCATTCGCGGGAAGTAAACGAACATCACCGCAGGGGCATCGAAACTGGTTGCGTTGCGCCCCATCGCCTTCATGCGCGCTTCGTGATCGTCGCGCGCGATGCCAAGCGCTCCAAACATACCTTTCGAGATGCCGTGGAGGCGGCTCTTGTATCCGTCTTCAGCGAGCGGGGCGTTCCAATCATATTCCAGCTCTTGCGGCGGAGTTGAGGTGATCTTGGCCTGCAAGTCGGCAAGCGGCTGGCCGGTGAGAATGGTCGCTTCCCAAGGCTGATAATTGCAACCCGAAGCCGCCCAGCGCGCTTTGTCCATCACCCGGCGAATGGTTTCCAGATCAACCGGCTTATCAAGGAAAGCGCGGATCGAACGACGCGAGGTGACTGCTTGTGTGACATCCATGAGCGCGAGACCTAGAGACCACGCCAGCACGAGGCAAGCAAAGGGTGCTGGTACTCGCTGTGTGTTTGCGTCATGACGCTCTCCTAGGGCTTAAAGCTAGGGGGATTCCAGCGATGTCGCGAATGGTGCTAGTTGGGTTTTTGGCAATGCTCGCCGGGTGCTCAGGCGGCGAACCCGATCAGGCAGCAATTGACGCAGCGGTCGAAAAAGCGCTGGCCGAGCGCGAGCGGGAGGCCGAAGCGCAAGGTGGATCGCGCGTCGATGCCTCCAGCACTTCAGACGCCGATAAGCCCGACATGGCTGCCGCCGACGCCAGCCGCGCGCTTTCAACCGAGAAACTGCGCGAAGGTTTGTCCAATCGGATGGGAAGCGCCTATTGGATGTGCACCCGCACGCTGACGATTGTCGGCGAGCATTGTGGCTGCATGGTCAACCGCGCGACCGATGCCGGGATCTCCAACACTGCCCAGGTCGGCATGTTCGGCGGTGATGGCAAGCGTGCGACCAAAGCACAGATCGCCAAGTTTACGCGGATTGTGCGTTCATGCGCTGGCTACAACATTACCATTGAAGAGGGCCAAGACGAACTCGCGCCGACCGGTTCTCTTGCCAGCAGCACCAGCTCAGAGCCGTCTTCTGACGCGCAAGGGCGCGTGGTCAATTGCAGCTTCGATAACGGCACCTTCAGCTATAACGGTCGCTGCCGGTTCCAGTTTGGCCCAGGCGGTGACTTCAATACCACCAGCATGGACGGACCATATTTCCAGAATGTCCGCCAGATTGATCTCGATGTGAGGTCGAAAGGTGCTGGCGATATCTACTTGCGCTATCCCGATGGCAACGATGTGGTTGTAGGCGTCACCCGAAGCACACGCGACAAAGCCTGCTGGGAAGGCCCGCGGCTGCTGTTTTGTGCGCGGTAAGGTTTGCCTACGGTTCGAGGTACTGCCGGATTTGTCGGGAAATGACCGCTCCGAGGATAGATGAAAAAACGGCAGGCAGGGATAAGATGAGCAAAAATAGCAGGCCCAACCCGATTAATGAGCCAAGCTGAGGATTTGCAATAAGCATGACCGGGAGCATTGAGACAACGACTATACCTCCCATCAACCAAGCATGCTTTTGAGCGATAGCGCCTAACGCGAAAGCCGCGACGCAGGCTGCAAGATAAAAGGCGGCAAAATTGTCGCTATCCCAAGGTTCAAGCCTGCCGCTCTGATAATTTGCCATCGCCCATATTGCAGAACCGACAACTGCAGAAAGCATCGCTGAAGGCCAAAACCTCACCGCCGCCCTCGCTGCCCTTTCTCGTCCTCGAACAGCTCGGCCAGTTGCTCCATGATCGTGCCGCCCAATTGTTCGACATCCATGATCGTCACCGCGCGGCGATAATAGCGGGTTACGTCATGGCCGATACCGATCGCCACCAGCTGCACCGGTGAGACCTTCTCGATCCATTCGATGACACCGCGAAGGTGGGCTTCGAGGTAACCGGCCGAGTTTACGCTAAGCGTCGAATCGTCGACCGGTGCGCCATCGCTGATCACCATCAGGATGCGACGTTCCTCTGGGCGGAAGACGAGACGCGAATGCGCCCACAAAAGCGCTTCGCCATCGATGTTCTCTTTAAGCAGCCCTTCGCGCATCATCAGGCCAAGATTGCGGCGCGCCCGTCGCCATGGCTCATCCGCTTGCTTATAGATGATGTGCCGCAAATCGTTAAGGCGGCCAGGCATTTGCGGTTTACCATCGGCGAGCCAGGCTTCACGCGACTGCCCACCTTTCCAAGCGCGGGTGGTAAAGCCGAGGATCTCGGTCTTGACCCCGCAGCGCTCCAAAGTGCGGGCAAGAATATCGGCGCTTATTGCGGCAATGCTGATCGGTCGCCCACGCATCGAACCGGAATTATCGATCAGGAGCGTCACAATCGTATCGCGAAACTCGATGTCGCGCTCAACTTTATAAGACAGCGCCGTGCCGGGCGAGACCACAACACGCGATAGCCGCGCAGCATCGAGAATGCCTTCTTCCTGGTCGAAATCCCATGAACGGTTCTGCTGCGCCATGAGCCGCCGCTGGAGACGGTTAGCGAGCCGGGTCACAACCCCTTGGAGCCCGGTCAGTTGGCTGTCGAGATAGGCCCTCAGCCGGTCCAGCTCTTCCGCATCGCACAATTCAGGGGCTTCGATCTCTTCATCAAATCGCTCGGTAAAGGCCTGATAATCCAGACCTTCGGGAATATCGGCTTGCGGGCGGTTAGGCCTTACCGGGGCATTCGATGCATCGCCTTCTTCGCCTGGCTCGGCATCGGATAAGTCTTCCTCGGTCGAGAGGTCGCTGTCGGCCTCGCCTTCGCCATCGCCTTCCGCCATGTCTCCGGCAACTTCAGCGCTTTGCGGATCGGCTTCGCCGTCTTCCTGCTCGTCGCCCGACTGATCATCATCCGCGTTTTCTTCATCTTCATTGTCATCTGAATCTGTGTCGTCGGGCGCATCGGTTGGCCGCGTCAGATCAAGCTCGCGCAGCATATCAAGCGCAAGGCGCTGGAAGCCCTCCTGATCCTCAAGCAAATCGCTGAGTGCCGAGAAGTCATCTCCAACTTTGCTCACGATGGAATCGCGCACTAGGCTAAGGCCGCGCTCGGCCTTTTGCGGAACCGCTTCACCGGTGAGCGCTTCGCGAACCATCAAGGCAAGCGCGGTCTGCAACGGAACTTCGGCTGAATTGTAAGCTCGGACAATCGAATCCGAAGCAGTGCGCAGCTCGGTCGCAGCATCGAGATTGCTCTTGATCCCATCGAAGCGATTAGCCCCCAGCGCTTCGTAACGGACCTGCTCAATCGCATCATAGCATGCCCGCGCAACCGGCTCAGGCGGCGCGCTGACAGCGTGCAGACCAGCATCATGGTGGCGAAGTTTAAGGGCAAAGCTATCCGCAAAACCGCGCGCTTCAGTGACCTGCTCAGGCGGAAGATCGCGCCCGGGAAGCGGCACTCGAAAGCGATTGCCCGAGCTGCCAGGCACATCGGCGCTCCACGCAACTTCGACTTCGCCGTCTTGGGAGATTGCGCGGGCAGCGCCGGTCAGCGCCTGTTTGAATGTATCGAGCGGGGATTCTTCAGCCATCAGCAGTACAGGATAGTGTCAGACAATGCTCTGCTTGGTTTTTTCCCAATCCGCAAGGAAGCCTTCGATCCCTTTGTCCGTCAACACATGCTTGAACAGGCCATGGATCACTTTAGGCGGTGCAGTCATCACGTCTGCCCCGATCCGCGCGCTTTCAAGCACATGGGTGACATGCCGCACGCTGGCGACGAGGATTTCGGTGTCGAACATGTAATTATCGTAGATCAGGCGGATATCGCGAATGAGTTCCATCCCGTCTGTGCCGTTATCATCGTGTCGTCCGACGAACGGTGAAATGAAACTCGCTCCGGCTTTAGCGGCGAGCAGCGCCTGCGTCGCGGAAAAGCACAAGGTGACATTGACCATAGTGCCATCCTCGCTGAGCGCCTTGCAGGTTTTGAGGCCATCGACCGTCAACGGGACCTTGATGCAGACATTGTCGGCAAGCTTGCGCAGAACCTCAGCTTCTTTCAGCATCGTCTGGTGATCGAGCGCAACAACTTCAGCACTGACCGGTCCATCGACAATACCGCAAATCTCTTTGGTGACTTCCATGAAGTCGCGGCCTGACTTCGCGATCAGAGACGGATTAGTCGTGACCCCATCGAGAAGTCCGGTCGCGGCGAGTTCCTTGATGTCGTCAATTTCGGCTGTGTCGACGAAGAATTTCATATGCGCGGTTTCCCTCTCGCCTCGATTGCGATTCGTTTAAGCCCGAGATGGCATAGGCCAACACAAGAGGCCAGCAGAGCACGTTCGGCTGGCATTAATCGTTTATAAGCGACACTTTTTTATGCGCCTTATTGCACCGGTCATTGTTGCAGCAAGCACGCTGATGGCTTCTCCAGCGTATGCTTCGGAAGATGATTTCAACATCTGGGCAGGCCAATTCATAGTCGTTGACCTTGATGACGATTGGATTTTGCGAGGTGAAGCGCAAGAACGTTTCACCAACGACGCTGATCGTCTCGGGCAATTGCTGCTGCGCTCCTTTGTCGGATATCGGATCTCCAAAAGCGTCAATATCGGCGGCGGCTATGCCTTCATCCTGACCGATCCGGTGGGCCCGGTCGAGATTAACGAGCACCGGATTTATCAAGAGCTCAACATCCGCCTGCTTGAGCTCGATAACGGTCTTACTCTCGATTCTCGCACCCGGCTCGAGCAGCGCTTTTTTGAAGAGGACGGCGACACCGCTTGGCGATTCCGTAATTTCGTGCAGCTGCGCGCTCCAATTACCGAGCATAACAAGTTCGTCGCCTACACCGAGCCTTTCATCGCGCTCAATGAAACTCCGCTGCAACGCAGCGGCATCAACATCTGGCGAAACTTCGCCGGAATTTCATTCCCCATCGCCAAAGGTGTCGAAGTCGTCCCCGGCTACCTTAATCAACATGTTTTCCGCGCCGGCGAGGATCGCTCCGATCATGTCGCCAACGTCAATGTGTTCATGAATTTCTGAGACGCTTGAAGCGTACCGGCACCTACGCCCATACTATCGGGCGTGACCCGCCGTGTTCGCCTGCTTGTGCTTAACTCAGCGCTTGGCCCGCTTGATTACAGCGTGCCTGAAGGCCTTGCGGTTGAACCCGGTAGCGTGGTTGTAGCTCCGCTTGGCCCGCGCACAGTGACAGGCATCGTGTGGGACGATGGGCGCCTGCCAGGCAGCGAAGTCTCCGCAAAAAAGCTGCGTCCGATCCGCGAAGTGATTGCGGTTCGGCCAATCGCTGCGCCGTTGCGCCGCCTGATCGAATGGACCGCAGAATATTATTGTGCTCCTCTCGCCAGCGTTGCGCGCATGGTGCTGTCGAGCGGAGGCGCGCTCGGCGGACCCAGCACAACTACTGAATACCGCCTCAGCCACGTTGAACCAGCGGGCCGGATGACTGCGCAACGGACCCAAGCGCTCGACAGGCTTAGCAACGAACAAGGCACGATCCGCGAGCTGGCAAGCCTGTCGCAGGTGTCTGAAGGTGTGCTGCGCGGAATGGTCGGCGCTGGTCTGATGGAGCCTGTTACTGTCGCGATCGACCGGCCCTATGCCCCGGCAAACCCGGATTTTCATCAGCCCGCGCTTGCGCCTGACCAACTTTCTGTCGCAAAAACGCTGGTGAGAGCGGTCGAGACGGGAGGCTACGCGCCGTTTCTGCTTGATGGCGTGACCGGCTCAGGCAAGACCGAGACCTATTTCGAGCCGATTGCCCAGTCGATCCGACAAGGTCGCCAAGTGCTTGTGCTGCTTCCTGAAATCGCGCTCACCGAGAACTTTCTGGTGAGGTTTGAACAGCGTTTCGGGACGCCGCCAGTGCTGTGGCATTCATCGCTCAAGTCAACCGAGCGGCGGCGCGCATGGCGCGCGATCGCGCAAGGCACCGCACAAGTGATCGTCGGCGCGCGTTCTGCCCTGTTTCTCCCTTACCAAAAGCTTGGCCTGATCGTCGTCGATGAAGCGCATGAGGTAAGCTTCAAGCAGGATGACGGCGTGCGCTACAATGCGCGAGACGTTTCAGTCATGCGAGCGCGCTTTGAAGACATTCCGGTGGTCCTCGCGAGCGCCACGCCTGCGCTTGAAAGCCTGCATATGGCTGCGACCGGGACCTATCAGCGGCTTGAACTGCCAAGCCGATTTGGCGAAGCGCAATTGCCTCATATTCGGCTTGTTGATCTGACCGTCGAGAAACCTGGCAGCGGACGTTGGCTCGCTGGCCCTTTGATCGAGGGTCTCAGGGAGAGGCTAGAGCGCGGCGAGCAATCGCTCTTGTTTCTGAACCGCCGCGGCTATGCGCCGCTGACATTATGCCGCAATTGCGGTCACCGCTTTCAATGCCCGAATTGCACTGCGTGGCTGGTCGAACACCGGCTCTCTGCAAGGCTGGCATGCCATCATTGCGGGTTCGAAACCAAGGTTCCTGACAGCTGCCCTGAATGCGGCGAACCCGATTGCCTGGTTGCATGCGGACCGGGTGTCGAGCGGATCGCTGATGAAGTGGCGGAGCTGTTTCCCGATGCCCGCATCGCCGTCGCCACCTCCGATACTCTGGGCAGTCCCGAACGCGCTGCGGACTTCATCGCGCGCGCTGAAGCCAAAGCCATCGATGTGATTGTCGGAACGCAGCTTGTGACAAAGGGCTTTCACTTTCCTGAGCTCACTCTAGTCGGCGTTGTCGATGCTGATCTCGGACTGGAGGGCGGAGATCTTCGCGCAGCAGAGCGCACCTATCAGCAGATTGCGCAAGTCGCGGGACGGGCCGGACGCGGAGCCAAGCCCGGTGAAGTGCTGATCCAAACCCACCACCCGAACGCGCCGGTGATAGCAGCGCTCGCCAATGGCGACCGTGATGCGTTTTATAACGCTGAAACCGAAGCACGGCGCGATGCGGGAGCGCCGCCATTCGGACGTTGGGCGGCGATTATCCTGTCCAGTGAAGACGAGAAGGAAGCGCGCGAGGCAGCAGCGAGGCTTGGCGATGTGCGTCCGCAGCGCGATGATCTTTATATCCTTGGCCCTGCACCAGCGCCGCTCGCACTTTTGCGCGGACGATATCGCTATCGGTTTCTGGTCAATGCCCGGCGCAGCGCCAATTTGCAGCAAGTGCTGACAACGTGGCTCGCGAGCCAGGACTTTCCGCCCGGCATCAGGGTCGGAGTGGATATCGACCCCTATAGCTTCGTTTAGCGGCACTAAGCAGGCTCTCGATCATTGATCGAGCAATGCCAGACCTGTCCGAAAACCCGATCCTCGTGCCGATCCTCGGCGATCAGCTGAGCCGTACCCTTCCCAGCCTTCGGGGGCGCGCTAAGGACGATACCGTCATCCTGATGATGGAGGTGTGGGACGAAGCGACATACGTCAAACACCACAAGCAGAAGATCGTCCTGATCTTCTCTGCGATGCGCCATTTTGCTGCTGAACTGCGCGAGGCGGGGTGGATGGTCGATTACGTGATGCTCAACGATGATGGTAATTCAGGCAGCTTCACCGGCGAAGTCGCGCGCGCAATCGAACGGCACCAGCCGCGCGCTATCCATGTCACGGAAGCAAGCGAATGGCGGGTTCAGCAAGCGCTCGAAGAATGGCCTGATAAGTTCGAGTGCGAGGTTCAGATCCATCCCGATGACCGCTTCCTATGCTCGCATCAGCAGTTTCGCGATTGGGCCGAAGGCCGCAAACATCTTACAATGGAGCACTTCTATCGCGAGATGCGCAAAACCACCGGCATCTTGATGCACGATGACGGGAAACCCAAAGGCGGCGAGTGGAACTATGACAAGGACAATCGCGAGCCGCCTAAAGCGAGGATGGCTGCGCCGCCCGTCCCTAAATTTGAGCCAGATTCTGTCACCCGCGATGTGATCGAATTGGTCGGAGCGACATTCGACGATCATTTCGGGGACCTTGAGCCGTTTGGCTGGCCGGTGACGCGTGATGAAGCCGAGCAAGCCGCCGATGCCTTTTTCGCGGAGCGGATCGAGCAATTCGGGCCTTACCAAGATGCGATGGTGCATGGCGAAGATGATCTGTATCACTCGATGCTTTCAACCAGCATCAATTGCGGACTGCTTGATCCGCTTGCGCTGTGCGAGCGCGCGGAGCAGGCCTACGAAGAGGGTCGCGCTCCGCTCAATTCAGTCGAAGGCTTTATCCGCCAGATCATCGGTTGGCGTGAATATATCCGCGGGTTTTACTGGCTGCATATGCCGGGCCTTGAACGCGACAATGAACTTATGGCGACCCGGCCGCTCCCGGAGTTTTTCTGGACGGGTGAGACGGATATGCGCTGTGTGGCGGACTGCATCCGCTCAACCCGAGAGGATGCGCATGCACATCACATTCAACGGCTGATGGTGCTTGGCAATTTCTGTCTTTTGGCAGGCATCGATCCGCAAGATGTGCAGGACTGGTATCTGGCAGTCTATGCCGACGCCTATCAATGGGTCGAGCTGCCTAACGTCTCTGGCATGGTGCTTTATGCCGATGGCGGCAAGCTTGCGACCAAGCCCTATGCTGCCTCCGGCAATTACATCAACAAGATGTCCAATTACTGCAAGGAATGCAGCTATTCGGCAGCCAAGAAGACCGGAAAGGACGCCTGCCCGTTCAACCCGCTTTATTGGCACTTTATGGACCGCCACCGCGACCGTCTGGCCAGCAATCACCGGATCGGGCGAATCTACGCAACCTGGGACCGGATGGGCGAGGACAAGCAGGCCGATTATCTGACCA
>JBCCJD010000015.1:0-58581 GCA_039027955.1 Pseudomonadota bacterium | reverse complement strand
TGCGTTTGAACGCACGGCTGCCGCCTCTTCGCTAGGCTATGACATCTTGATAAATTCGGATGAAGAGACCGGATCGCTGGCGAGCGCTGACTTGATTGCTCAGCTCGCACGCGGGAAACTCGCCGCGCTGACCTATGAGCCCGCTGCGCTGCCGGATGGCACGCTTGCTCATGCGCGCGGGGGAACCGGCAATTATTCGATCACGCTGACAGGGCGGTCTGCCCATGCCGGGCGCAATCCCGAAGAAGGCCGCAATGCGCTGGTCGCGGCGGCTGATTTGATCCTGGAGCTGAAAGCGCTTGAAGCGGACGATATCACTGTCAATCCCGCGAAGCTTGAAGGTGGCGGGCCGAATAATGTGGTGCCTGATCATGCGCTTTTGCGATTCAACATCCGCCCTAAAAGCACCGATGCGATGGAGCGGTTTGACAATGATCTCAATACGATCCTCGATAGTATTGCGAGCAGTCATGAAGTGACGACAGCGCGCCATGGTGGGGTCACCCGTCCGCCTAAGCCAGTCGATGCACCCGCTCAACGCCTGTTCGATCTGGTCAAGGAATGCGGCGCGGAACTGGGCCAGGACATTCGCTGGAAATCCACCGGCGGGGTATGCGATGGCAACAATATCGCCGCGTGCGGGGTTCCGGTGGTCGATACAATGGGCGTGCGCGGCGGAGCGATCCATTCGGCCGATGAGTTCATGATTGTCTCCAGCCTGGCCGAACGCGCCGCCTTGTCGGCCAGAGTGATCGAACGGCTCGCACAAGGAGCGCTTGAAGGCGCAAGCCGGTGAGCTTTCGTTTGCGCGCAGCGCGCCCGAGCGATCTTGAGCCGCTCTATGAAATGGCGAAACTGACCGGCGGAGGGTTCACCAATCTGCCGGCCGATCGCGCGGCGCTCGCGTCCAAGCTGGCGCGCGCGGCAGAAGCCTTTGCCAGGAGCGAGGATGGCTTAGCGGACGAACAATTCGTGCTGGTGCTTGAAAACGCGGACACCGGTGCAGTGCGCGGGACGTGCCAATTGATGACGACTGTCGGTCAGCAATGGCCGTTCTATTCCTACCGCCTCAACACGCTCACGCAGTACAGTCAGGAACTTGACCGCACGGTTCGCGCCGAACTGCTGAGCCTGGTGACTGATCTTGAAGGCTCAAGCGAAGTGGGCGGGCTGTTCCTTCACCCTAATGAACGCGCGGGCGGGCTTGGCCTGCTGCTGGCGCGCTCGCGTTATCTGTTCATTGCCATGCACCGCGCGCGGTTTGCTGACCGGGTGATCGCAGAACTGCGCGGGATTATCGATGAACGCGGCGGCTCGCCGTTCTGGGACGGGGTTGCCGGGCGCTTCTTCGGCATGGGCTTTCAAGAAGCAGACTATTTCAACGCGATCAACGGCAATCAGTTTATCGCCGATCTTATGCCAAAGCACCCGGTCTATGTCGCGATGCTGGGCGAAGATGCCAGAAGCGTCATCGGCGTGCCGCATCCCACTGGTCGAGCCGCGATGCGGATGCTGGAGAATGAAGGCTTTCGCTATGAAGGCTATGTCGACATCTTCGACGGCGGGCCGACTATGGTCGCGCCGACCGATATGGTGACAAGCGTCAGCTCAAGCGTGAGCGCGAACGTCACGGCGATGGATATAGAAGAAGGCGAGCGCGCGATCCTTGCCACCGGCACGCTGTCTGACTTTCGCGCCTGTTACGGCGCACGCGTGCTTGATCAGGCAGGCGGGATTGCGATCGACAGCCAGGCCGCCGATACGCTCGATGTCAGCGCAGGCGATAGGGTTTGGAGCGCAGCGCGGTAATGCTCCGGGAAGTCAATTTCGATGGGCTGGTCGGGCCAAGCCACAATTACGCAGGGCTCAGCCTAGGCAATCTCGCCAGTGCGCGGCATCTCGGCGATGTGTCGTATCCGCGCGCCGCAGCGCTTCAGGGCCTGGCGAAGATGCGCGGCAATCTCGCGCGGCTTGGCGTGCAGGGGTTTCTGGTGCCTTTGCCCCGCCCAAACCGGGATCTGCACGCACGTCTTGCGCTTGATGAGACCGCGCCGCCGCCTTTGCACGCTGCGCCGTGGTCAGCTTCTGCGATGTGGACTGCAAACGCTGCGACAGTCTCGCCTGCGCCCGACACGCACGATGGCAAGTGCCATCTGACTCCGGCTAATCTTGTGACGATGGTGCACCGCGCACAGGAATGGCCTGACACTGCGCGCCAGTTACAGCTTGCCTTTGCTGACTCAGCGCATTTCAACGTACACAGTGCAGTCCCGCCGAGCTTTGGCGATGAAGGCGCGGCCAACCATATGCGGCTGTGCGAAGGCCACGGCGCTCCAGGCGTCGAGGTGTTCGTCTATGGCAAGCCCGGCGGCCAGTTTCCGGCCCGCCAGCACGAACAGGCGAGCCGTCTCGTAGCGCGGTCCCATCAGCTCGATCCGGCCAAATGCGTGTTCATCGAGCAAAACCCCGCCGCCATCGCAGCCGGTGCGTTTCACAACGATGTCGTGGCGGTCGCGAATGAACGCGTCCTTTTCACACATGCCGAAGCCTTTGCCGACCAAACCGGCGCCTATGAAGCGATCCGCGCGGCCTTCCCCGCGCTTGAAGTCATCGAAGTGCCCGCCAGCGCCGTCAGCCTTACCGAAGCGATCCGCACCTATCTGTTCAACGCCCAGCTTGTGACAATGCCTGACCAGACGATGGCCTTGATCGTCCCGGAGGAATGCCGCGAAAGCGAAGCGGTGTGGACGTGGTGCGAAGCGATGCTCGCAGGCAATGGACCGATCCGCGAAGTGATCCCGGTCGATGTGCGCCAATCCATGGCCAATGGCGGCGGGCCAGCCTGCCTGAGGCTGCGCGTGGTGTGCGACCCCGACACGGTCGATCCGCGCTTTCTCCTCGATGAAGCCAAAGCTGATCGGCTTGAACAGGTCATTGGCGAACACTGGCCTCAGCAGATTGATCCAGCTGATCTTACTTCTCAAACACTTGCGAAATCGGTGATCGACGCACGCCTCGCACTGCTCACCGCGCTCAACCTCGATGAACTTGCTTAATCAAAGTTAACGCGATTGCGGTGGTCCCCCGCTTGGGTTTACAATTGCGATATTGTTAACCACAGCCAGCCGCCGCGTAATTCATGCTGCATCTAGCTCCCGGTTAACAAGCGACATCGGAGAACCCATGCTAGGCAAGATCTCAAGGCTGTTCGTGATCAAGAACCGGTTCGAAGCCTATGTGATCATCTATGCACTGGCGCTTGGGGCAATGTCGCGTGGGAGCGCCTATCTCACGGAATATCCCGGGATCTTAGGCCAGCTGCTGTTTTTGGCGACAAGCGGGGCGGTGTTTCTTGGCGGCGCGGCGATCCTCGATGGGCTGAAAGCAAAGCAAGAGCTTAAGGACCTGCAGGCTGAAGCGAACCGCGCCAGCGCCTGAAGATGGATGAGGGATTCTGTTGCTAGGCTCCCTCGGGCCTCCGGTATCCGTTCTGTTGACCGGTCGGTCCAACCGCGCTCTTAGCTTTGTAAATTCAGGCCGTTAGGCCCTAAAATTACGCAGCGAGAGCAAGTGCTTCGTTGTCGTTGGCACTTATCAAGTTTGAGCCTTTAACGGGTTACTCAGCCCGGGCAAAAACACCGCTTTTCAACACACGTCGATCCTAGTTCGGCCCCGTCAAGAATGGCGTTAATTCGCCGTTTTTGGTGGAGCCGCCGGGTACTGCCCCCGGGTCCGTTGTGCCTATTGCACGCCGCACTTTATCGCCATAGTCGGATCACTCCGACCCCGCCTATATAGCGCGGCCAGGCTTAATGGGAAGTGAGTAGGAAGGTGCAGCCCGCACGACCGCACTTACACCTTCCTTTTGGCTTACTTGTGCACTTACTTCTGCAACGCGTCTCTGATTTCAGTCAGCAGATCGATTTCGGAAGGACCAGCGGGTTCTTCTGCGGCTTCCTCTTCCTTCTTCATTTGCTCTGTCACCTTGTTGGCATAGCGCACCAGCAAGAAGATGATGAAAGCAAGGATCAGGAAGTTGATGATCGCCGTGATAAACGCACCATACCCGATCATCGCTGCGCCCGCTTCCTTAAGCGCGGCATAGTCGGTTGGGTCCCCGTCATATCCGGGAGGCACCGACAGCAGAATGAAATAGTTTGAAAAGTCCGCCCCGCCAAAGATCGCGCCGACGATCGGCATGATGATCTCATCAGTCAGTGACGTCACAATCGTTGCAAATGCCCCGCCGATAATAACCGCGACGGCAAGCTCCATCACGTTACCTTTTGCGATAAATTCCTTGAATTCGGTCAGCATCGTTGTCCCCTTTGCGCTGGCTCTTTCTTATTCTTGTTGCAGCGCAAAACGCGTCTGCCAAGCCCGATTGCGGCACAGCGCCCGGCTTGAATAGGCAAAGCGGTGTGCTATATCAACAACACAGGTATCTTTCGCGCGCGGCTGTGGGGTCATCGTGCGGCTTCTGGAGGGATTTCGATGAATTTAAAGACAATTGTTCGCGGCATCGCGCTTGCCGCCGCTTCGCTTAGCCTTGCTGCCTGCGGGATCAATTCGGTCCCCGCCGCTGAAGAATCGGCTAAGGCGAAGTGGGCCGATGTCGAAGCGCAGTTCCAACGCCGCGCCAACCTGATCCCGAACCTGGTCGAAGTCGCGCAAGGGGCAGCACAGAACGAACGGGCAATCCTCACCGAAGTGACCGAAGCGCGCGCCCGCGCGACCGGCATCAATATCAGCGCCGATGATCTTGGCGATTCGGCCAAAGTCGAGGAATTTGCGGCAGCCCAAAGCCAGTTGGGCGCCGGGCTCGGGCGTTTGCTCGCCAGCTTTGAAGCCTACCCGCAGATCACGTCGAACCAGAACTATCTCGCGCTGCAAAGTCAGCTTGAAGGCACTGAGAACCGCATTGCGGTCGCCATCCGCGACTATAATGAAGCGGTGCGCCAGTATAACACCACAATCCGCACCTTCCCCGATACAATCGGCGCAAACATCATCCATGGCGCTGAGCCGCTGGTGCCCTACTCTGCTGTAACCGAAGGTGCTGAAGAAGCGCCTCAGATCGATCTGACATCGAACTGAAACGCGTGCGAGCTCTCGTTTTTGCAGCTCTAAGTGCGATCCTTTTGGGTGGTTGCGCTGCTGAAGGCGCGGAGCCTGAACAGTCGCAAATGGGCAAACCAGAACCCGCTTTGGAGCTGACAGGGAGGGTGGTGGATGCTGCTGATATCCTTTCGCCCGATTTCGAGGAGCAGATGACCGCTATACTCGCCGACTTGGAGGAAGATACGCGTGTGCAATTAGTGGTTGCGACCACGCCTGACCTCAATGGCTACGAAATCGAGACGTATTCACTCAATCTCGCCAGAGCCTGGGGCCTTGGCGACAAAGCACGCGATGATGGGCTGCTCCTTGTTGTGGCACCGAATGAGCGGCAGCTTCGCATCGATGTTGGTTATGGCCTCGAAGCATCTGTTGAGGATGAGGAAGCGGGCGAGATCATCCGTGAAGTAATCCTCCCGCATTTCGAGAACGGCAATTATGAAGCTGGGATCAGCGCCGGGGTCGATCGACTGATTGAGGAAGTTACTCCTTATGACCTGAAGGTCGCTGCATGAGGCAGATCGCACTCTTCTTTGCTGCGCTCTTTATGTTCATCGCGTCCCCACTGGCGGCGCAAGACTTCCCCCCGCTCACCGGGCGCGTGGTCGACAATGCCGGAATAATCCCAGCCGATCTAGAAGCGCAGCTGACCGCTGAGCTTGAAGCGCTCGAAACCCAATCGCAGCGCCAATTGGTGGTCGTCACTGTCCCGGACCTGCAAGGCTATGACGAGCAGACCTTCACCTATCAGCTCGGACGCGAATGGGGCATCGGCGATGCAGAACGAAACGATGGTGCGATCCTGCTGGTCGCGATGGAAGAACGGCGGGTGCGGATTGAAGCGGGCTATGGGGTCGAAGGCTATCTGACCGATGCCGTTTCCTCGCTGATCATCCAGAACGATATTCTTCCGCGCTTTCGCGATGGCGATTTCCCCGGCGGGATCGCTGCGGGGACGCAGGCGATCATCGCGCAATTGCAGCTTGATCCTGACGAAGCCGCGCAAGTCGCACAGCAAGCCAGCGAAGCGCGCAGCTCACGCGAGAAAGAAGGCGGGCTTCCGATCGGCGCGCTGATCTGGCTTGGCTTCATGTTCTTTTTCTTCATCCTGCCGCTCCTGCGCGGCGGGCGCCGACGCCGCAAATATGGCAAACGGCGCAAAGGCCCGTGGGGCCGCGATGATGACGACGATCATGATTATGGTGACGGCTGGGGCCGCACAGCGCGCGATATCATCCTGTGGGAAGTCGGCAGCGCGATTGCCCGCGGTGCGCTCGGCGGTGACCGCGGCGGCGGTTTTGGCGGGGGTTTCGGCGGAGGAGGCTTTGGCGGAGGAGGCTTTTCCGGCGGAGGCGGATCATTTGGAGGCGGCGGCGCCTCGGGAGGATGGTAAGAGATGGCCTATCTGACTGATGCAGAGCGCCAGCTTGTCTCCGATGCCGTAAGCGAAGCCGAGCTCGGCACTTCGGGAGAAATCCTCACTGTGCTGGCTGATCGCAGCGACGGCTACACAGATGTCGCACTGCTGTGGGCAGCCGCGCTTGCCTTTACCGCGATGAGCGTTTTCGCGGTCCTGCCTCAGCCGTTCCTCGATTTCTATGACGGGCTGATCGGCGGTTGGGGGCATGACTGGACCACCGGCGAACTGGCCAGCGCCACGATCGCGCTTGGCCTTATTACCTTTGCGCTCGCTTGGGCGGCGCAATTGTGGCAGCCGCTCAAATTCGCTGCGATCCCTGGACCAGCCAAAACCGCACGGGTGCATGAACAGGCGATCAAGCATTTCAAAGTCGGCGCCGAACGCCGCACGCATGGCCGCACAGGCGTGCTGATCTACCTTTCGATGAGCGAACACCGCGCAGAGATTGTCGCGGATGAACCGATCGCCGCTAAAGTCGAAGCCGAGCTGTGGGGCGAAGCGATGGCGGAAATGCTCGACGAGATCAAAGCGGGCCGGATCGCGCAAGGCATGGCGGTGGGTGTGCGCGATGTAGGGTTTGTCCTCTCGCAGCATTTCCCTCGCGCTGAAGACGATGAAAACGAGCTTCCCGACCGCCTGATCGAAGTCTAGGGCCCCTCGCCATGAAAGACATCGAACTGATCCGCGATTCCGACGCGGATAAGCCCGAACAGGTGCGCTGGGAAGGCCGCTTCATCACCGCGAAGACCCGAGGGCGATGGGAATATGTCGGGCGTGCACGCGGCATTCGCGCAGCCGCGATCATCGCGCTTGATGAAGATCGAGACGGCACCCGGCATGTCGTTCTCGTCAGCCAATACCGCGTGCCGCTTAGCCGGTTCTGCCTGGAAATCCCTGCCGGTCTGGTCGGTGACACGGCAGGCAGCGAAGACGAGGAAGCGCTGGAGGCGGCCGCGCGCGAATTGGAAGAAGAGACAGGTTACCGCGCGGGCAAACTCGAAGTGCTTGGCGAATTCTATTCCTCGCCCGGCATGGTGTCAGAGTGTTTTACCCTGCTACGCGCGAGTGAGCTTACGCAGATCAGCGCCGGCGGCGGGCTGGCCGATGAAAATATCAATGTCCACCGCGTCGCGCTCCATGATGTCTCGCGCTTTGTCGACGAATGGCGCAAAGCCGGACACGCAGTCGATGTGCGAATTGGGCTGTTCTTGGGATTTTTGGGAGAGATTTAAGTCATGACGAAACGCTGCGAAGGAAAGCTCGCATTGGTAACCGGCGGCGCGCAAGGGCTTGGCCGCGCGCACTCCATTCGATTGGCGCAAGAAGGCGCGCGCGTGCTGGCAACCGATATCAATGGCGAAGGCGCTGGCGAAACCGCGGCACTCATCAACGCCGAGCTAGGCGCAGGCAAAGCCTTTGGCCTGGCGCATGACGTGACTGATCCCGCCGCATGGGAAGCCGCGGTCGAGGCAGCGCGCGAGCATCTCGGCGGGCTTAACGTGCTGGTCAACAATGCCGGGATCGGCGTTGCAGGCAATATCGAGACCTGCACGTTCGACGATTGGCAGCGCTGCTTTGATATCAACGTGAATTCGATCTTCCACGGCTGCCAGAAAGCGCTTCCGCTGATGCGCGAGCACGCGCCCGGCTCGATCATCAACATCTCCAGCATAGCGGGGCTCATCGCGAGCGACACAATGCCTGCCTACAACGCCTCGAAAGCGAGTGTGTGGATGCTGTCGAAATCGATCGCACTGCATTGTGCAAAGATGAACATGCAGATCCGCTGCAATTCGGTGCATCCGACCTTTGTCGACACGCCGATCCTCGATGGAACAGCGCAGCATCACAATATTGAAAAGGACGTGCTGCTCGATAAGCTCGCACGGCAAATCCCGCTCAAATTCGTCGGAGAGCCCAACGACATCGCGAATGCGGTGGTGTATCTTGCGAGTGATGAAAGCCGGTTTATGACCGGCGCTGAGATCAAGCTTGATGGCGGGATTTCAGCGATGTGAAGACGCTTTGTTGAAGCTGGACATAACAGAGGGGCCGTGTGGCCCCTCCCGGTGTTGTCCGACGCGTCTCTTGGCGGCCCGAAAACCGGGAGCCGCTTTACGTGTGTCGCCAAGATCAGTCAGCAATCAGACCGATTACGAGATAGATCAGAGCAGCGGTGCCGACACTGAAGAACGCGCCAAGGACAAATGCAATTCGAACAATGATGGGATCAATCCCGGTTGCATTGGCAATCCCGGAACACACGCCCATCAGCTTGCCATTGGCTTTGTCGAGGCGAAATCCTGATTGTGGCGGGCGTCCGCCTGAGCCGCGAGTGATATTGCTGTTCATGCCAGAACTCCTGCGATGAAAGGCGATTGCGGGCTGCCCGGAACGATTGCGACAGCAAGCAGCAGAGCCGACAGGCTCAGCGCGCCAGCGGCTGCCAGGAAGCTCGCCGCAAACGGTTTGCCGAGATTGAAAACGGAATTCATTGGGATGGGTCTCCTTAAACTGAGGGTTGAATGATCGCGGCTCAGGCCATCAATTGCGGGCTGGCAGGAACGATCGCGTAAGCGAAAAACGAAGTCGACACGATCACTGAGAAAGCGGCGGCGAACAGTCGGGTTGCGGTGTCATTGCGGAACATGTGTGGTCTCCTGTTGAGTGGGGTTTAAAGCGTGTGCGATCAGGCCATCAGCGTCGGGCTGGCAGGGATGATTGCGTAAGCGAGGAAAGCCGCTGAAAGGATCGCTGAGAAAGCGGCGGCGGCGATGTGGTTGGCGGTGTTGGTGTACATATTGGGTCTCCTTAGTGAGGGTTTGAAACGGGTCCTGAAGGACACCCACAACACTGCAGGAGGCGTGCCAAACTTAAAAAACCGCAGAATTCCGCGATTTTGTAACAGGTTGTAAAACTCTGTCTCGTTCATCAATCCGAAAGATTGGGGAATTTTCCCACCTGTTGGGATCACGCTTTTGAGCCGCTCACGCTGGCCAAATCGAGCCGCCGTGCTAAGCGCGCGCTCAGACCATGGCGCTGGCTAAGATCACCCTTGAGAACTTCCGTAATCACCGCGCCAGCGAGTTGGCTGAGACCGCGCATTTCAATCTGCTGATTGGCGAAAACGGAGCAGGCAAGACCAACGTTCTCGAAGCGCTTTCGCTGCTGAGCCCGGGGCGCGGGTTGCGCCGCGCAGCGATTGCAGAATTCGCCCGTCAGCCCGCGCATGACGATGACACGAACGAACACGAAGCTGGACACTTTGCGATTGGCGCAAGCCTGATCGAGCAAGGCCAGGTCTCTGCCCGGATCGGCACCTACACGCAGCCTGAGCGTCCGACCCGGCGGCTGGTTCGGATCAACGGGGCCGATGCAAGCGCGAGCGCACTGAGCGAATGGCACGCAGTCGCTTGGCTTACCCCTGCGATGGATGGGCTGTTCACCGATAGCGCGGGCGCGCGGCGGCGGTTTGTCGACCGGATGGCGCTGGCGCTTGAACCAGGCCATGCAAAAAGTGTTGCGAGCCTGGAGGCGGCGCTGCGCGAACGCAACCGCTTGCTGGAAGAGCACGGCGATGCGCGCTGGCTGGATGCGATCGAAGCGCAGATTGCCGATCATGGCGCGCAGGTCGCAGCGAACCGAGCGCGGCTGATCGAGCACTTAAGCGAAGAGCTTTCCGCGCTGCCCCCTGAGCCGTTTGCGCGGCCATTATTGGCCTACCGCCCCGGCGGGCCGACCAATGCGCAAGAGCTCTATGCAAACCTGGCGCGCGAACGTCCGCGCGATCGGGCCGCAGGCCGCACGCTCGCCGGGCCGCATCGCGATGAACTCGAAGTGCTGATGGCATCGTCGGGTCAAGCTGCCGGGCAATGTTCAACCGGAGAGCAAAAAGCGATGCTGATCGCAATTACGCTGGCGCATGGCGCGCTTGCCGCGTCGGGTCGGCCAAGCGTCCTTTTGCTCGACGAGATCGGAGCGCATCTCGATCCAGTCCGCCGCCTTGAGCTGTTTCGGCGATTGCGCGCAGGCCAAGCGCAAGTGTGGATGACCGGGACTGAGCTCGCGCCGTTCGAAGCGATCGCACAGGAAGCCGCGATCTGGCAGGTCAGCGACGGCGCATTGACGCGGCTCTAACTGTCTGCGGTAGCGCGAGCCGCCGCGCGCTGTGGCTCAGGCAAAGCGGTCTGGACCTGATCGAGCGTGCTGCTGACCAATTCCTCAATCCCTTCAGCGGTGGGATGAATCCGATCGCGCTGGAACAGGGATTGATCCTGATAGATGCCTTCAAGCCAGAACGGGATCAGCGCTGCATCATAGGTCTCAGCCAGATCGCCATAGATTGCATCGAACGCGCTTTGGTATTCCACCCCGTAATTGGGCGGTGCGCGCATCCCCATCAACAGCACCGGGATTTCGCGGCGACCAAGCTCACTGAGCATTTCGTCAAAGTTCGCGCGGGTTTCCGCCGGTGACAGCCCGCGCAGCAGATCATTGCCGCCCAATTCGAGGATCACCAGATCCGGCTTTTCGTCCAGCTCATCAAGCGTAAAGCCAAGCCGCTGAGCCCCGGCCGCGCTGGTATCGCCTGAGACGCCAGCATTGGTCATCGCGGCGTTGATCCCGCGCGCACGCAAAGCCGCCTCGAGCCGTGCGGGATAGCTTTCTTCGGGATCCAGACCGTAGCCTGCAAACAGGCTGTCGCCGAACGCAAGGATCCGGATTTCCTCGCCCATGATCGGGATCGCAGGAAGCTCCGCGCTATCCGCAGCATTGGCTCCTGTGCCTCCCTGTGCGCCCGGTTCGCTGCTATCGCTGCATGCGGAAAGCGCAAGGGTCGCAAACCCGAGGAGCACAGCCGCCTTGAGCCTGGGATAAGGCAAATTTGTCGCACGCAGTAACAGCATCCTTGAAGCTCCTCGATTAAACCCGATTTAAAGCGGGTTCGCTTATTTCTCCACCTATGCCACATGGTGCCTGTGACAAGTCCCTCCATGCCGAATTCAGAGCTCGCTATCAGCGCGCGCAACCTCACACTGACGCTCGGCAGCGCTGGTGCTCCGGTTGAAATCCTGCGCGGGATCGATCTCGATATCGCGCCCGGCGAAGTGGTTGCGCTGCTTGGCCCTTCAGGCTCTGGCAAAAGCTCGCTGATGGCGGTTCTCTCGGGGCTCGAACGTGCCAGCAGCGGCACATTGCGCGTCGCCGGCGCCGATTTTGCCGCGCTTGATGAAGACGGGCTGGCGCAAGCGAGGCGCGGCCGGATCGGGATCGTCCTGCAAGCGTTTCATTTGCTCCCGACCATGACCGCTGCGGAGAATGTGGCAACGCCGATGGAACTTGCCGGAAGCCCTGATGCGCAGCCGCGCGCGCTTGCTGAACTAGAAGCAGTCGGGCTCAGCCATCGGACCGGTCATTACCCGACGCAGCTTTCCGGCGGAGAACAGCAGCGCGTGGCGATCGCCCGCGCGATTGCGCCGCGCCCTGAGCTCATATTTGCTGACGAGCCGACCGGCAATCTTGATGTCGGGACAGGCGAAGAGATCATCGAGCTTTTGTTCGCGCGCCGAGCCGAAACCGGTGCGACCTTGCTGATCATCACGCATGACCGGAGCCTCGCTGAACGGTGCGAACGGGTTCTGACAATGGCTGACGGCGCGATCGTCTCGGATGAGCGGACAGGCGCGCTGGAAGAGGTGGCGGCGCAATGAACGCATCAGCCGCAGGGGCAGCGGCGTCACCTGCCGGTGCGGCAGGCAAAAGCGCGGCTGAGGCCCACGCGGCCTCTGAGACCAGCACAGCAGGCGATCTCACCTGGGCTGGCGCATGGCAGATCGCGCGGCGCGATCTCAACGCCCGGTTTAAAGGTTTGCGGCTGCTGCTGGTGTGCATTTTCCTAGGCACAGGCGCGCTTGCAGCAATCGGCACGTTGACGGCATCGATCGAACGCGAGCTTGCCGCCAGTGGCCAAGCGATCCTTGGCGGCGATCTCGAAGTTGAAGTGTGGCAGCGCGATCTCACTGACGAAGAGCGCGCGGCGCTGGCTGAATATGGCACGCTATCAGGCGGGACACGGCTACAGGCGATGGCGAGCGCGGGCGACAATGCAGCGCCGGTCGAATTGAAAGCGGTGGATGCGCAATGGCCGCTTTATGGCACTCTCACGCTGGCTGATGGCACCAAAGCCGCCGCCCCGACCGGACGCGATGCCTGGCTCGCGCAAGGCGCAGCGGATCGGCTTGATATCGCAGTCGGTGACAGCTTCCGGATCGGCACGCTTTCCTTAAACGCCGCAGGTATCATCGAAGATGAACCTGATCGCCTGTCTGAAGGATTTCAGCTTGGCCCAAGCGTGATTGTCGCAGAAGCGGTGCCGCATGACGCAGGGCTGATCCAACCGGGCTCGCTCTACCAGAGCAAGTACCGCATCGCTTTTGATAACCCCACGCGCAGCCCGGAAAACGTGAAAGAGACATTGGAAGAAGCCTACCCCGAAGCTGGCTTCGACATCCGCACGCGCGAACGCGCATCGCCCGGTGCAGACCGGTTCGTCCGCCAGATGAGCGATTTTCTTACCCTTGTGGGCCTTGCCGCGCTGGTGATCGCAGGGATCGGCATTGCAGGCGGTGTCTCCTCCTATCTTGACCAGCGCCGTGCGAGCATCGCAACGCTGAAGGTGCTGGGCGCATCATCGCGCGACATAGTGCGGATTTACGCGCTTCAGGTCGGGGTCGCAGCGATTATCGGCAGCGTGCTGGGCCTGGCGACAGGTGTGTTGATCACGCCGCTGCTATCAGGCGCGCTCGAAGGGCTGTTGCCGGTTGAAAGCGGGTTTGTCATCGAACCTGCGCCATTGCTGCTCGCTGGCGCGTATGGTGTATTGGTCGCGTTCGCGTTTGCCGCTGCGCCTTTGCTGCGCGCCCGCAGCTTCCCGGCGATGGCACTGATGCGCTCGCGGATTGTCCCGCTGGCGCGCGACCGCCGGGCCCTGCTGGCAACAGCGCTGGGGATCAGCGCAATCTGCGCGCTGGCGATTGCGACGACTGCGCAGCCTCTCCTTTCAACCTGGTTCCTCGGCGGTGCTGGAACGGCGCTGGTGCTGCTCGCAGCGCTTGGGTTTGGCATTCAGCAATTGGCGAAGCGGATACCGCGCCCTTCCAACCCCATCCTCAGAAGCGCGCTCAGCAATCTCCACCGGCCCGGCGCACCAACCGGCGCGCTGGTGACGGCGCTTGGCTTTGGCCTTGCTGCCTTTGTGCTCCTTGCTGCGATCCAGACCGCTATCGACGGCAATATCGAAAGCCGTGTGCCGCGCGAGGCTCCGGACTATTTCGTGCTCGATGTGCCGCGCGATAAAGAACCGCGCTTTTTCGAACTGATCCAGCAGCGCTTTCCCGATGCCAACATCCGCACAGTCCCGACCTTGCGCGGCGCTGTGCTCGCTTACGGCCCGGAAGACGACATGCAGCGCGTCGCGGACCTTGAGGAAATCCCGCCCGGCGCGTTTATCCTCAATGGCGAGCGTCCCCTGACCTACGCCGACCGCATTCCTCAAGGCAACACGCTGGCGGAAGGCGAATGGTGGAGCCCGTTCCACAATGGTGAGCCGCTGGTCTCGATCAGCGCTGACCTTGCCGA
This sequence comes from Pseudomonadota bacterium, assembly GCA_039027955.1. GTDB lineage: Bacteria > Pseudomonadota > Alphaproteobacteria > Sphingomonadales > Sphingomonadaceae > Erythrobacter. The sequence goes on along the minus strand of JBCCJD010000015.1, from coordinate 44,405 downwards.
AGCGATCGGCCTTAAAGTCGGAGATTACATCACCATCGGCATTCTTGGGTCTGAGCGCAAAGTCCGGGTCGCCAATCTGCGCGAGATCGACTGGGAAAGCCTCGGTTTCAATTTCACGCTGGTGTTTTCGCGCAATGCCATTTCCGATGCTCCGCACAATCTGGCCGCCACGGTTGAACTGCCTGAAGGCGCAGATGACGAGGATCGCGGCGAATTGCTGCGCGAAATGGTTCAGGAATTGCCATCGACTTCCGTCGTCGAAGTCGGCGAAGTGCTGGTCGAAGCGCGCACTCTGCTGGAGCAAGTCGGGCTGGCGACTTTAGCAGCGGCATCAGTCGCGGTGCTGGCGGGGCTTGCCGTGTTGATGGGCGCGATTGCCGCAGCGCGGGCCTCGCGCACTTATGACACAGTGGTGCTACGCGTGCTGGGGGCGAGCCGACGCCAGATCTTGAGCCTGCAACTCGCTGAATACGGCTTGATCGCTGCGCTGCTCGCTTTGGTTGCGCTCGGGCTCGGCTCAGGGCTTGCGTGGGTGATCATCACGCAGCTGTTCGAATTTGATTGGCTGCCCAACTGGATCGAAGTTCTGGCCGTGCTCGGGCTTGGCCTGGTGATGGTGCTGGCGTTTGCGATTGGCGGGTCGCTGCCTCTCCTAAGAGCAAAACCCGCACAAGCGCTGCGCGAATTGTAGCGCCAATAAAAAGGGCGGGAGCCACTACGCCCCGCCCTCTTTAATCAGATCATCCTTAGGGCGCTTAAGTGAACACCTCTTCGTTGTAAGGGTTTTTCGGGTCCGGCCCGAAACGGTTTTCGCCTTGTGTGCCAGGCAAAAACATCAGCACGATAAACGCGACACTGGCAAGCAAGCCAACAAACGGGATAAACGAAACCACGATAAGACCCGCATACCACCAGCCCGACATATCGCGATCGTGCAGCCGGCGGACCGTCACCGCGATAGCGGGAATGAAGGCGGCAAGAGCATAAAGACTATAAAGCCCGATCCCAGCCCAGCCGAACGCGCCGATGCCTGTCATCATCGCTTCAGCAGCCGCTTCATCGGAAGCAAAACTATCGCTTTCGACCGCGATCGCAGCGCTGAACATTCCAAAAAAGAACGGCCCGGCAAGCACAAGCGCAACGATCACATTGAGCACTTGGAACATCCAGAATTCCATCCGGCGCGAGCGCCCTTCGAAATCGAAGTAACGCTGAAACGGCAAGAACATCCAATTCATAATTGATCCCCTTTGAACCTTGCACGCTTTGGCACCACATTTGCGCTGCGATTACAACCGCCAACTGTGCAAAACAAAAGGCCCCGCGCGGAACTGCCGCACGAGGCCCTTCGTCGATTTCTCAATGCGCGCGCTTAGAAGCGGAAACGCACAATCCCGCCATAGGTGCGCGGAACACTCGGATAGCCTGACACCGTGCCCGATTGCGCAACGCCGTCAAACACGGTCTGAATGTACTGATCATCGGTGAGGTTACGACCCCAAACACCGACTTCAAGCCCGTTTTCAAGCTTCAACGTCATCGAGGCATTAAGCAGATTCACTTCGCGCTGGAAGATCAGCGTATTGCCCAATTGGGCATTGAAGGTCGGCAGGCCATTGTTGATGTCGGTGTTGCTTTCATGGTTGAAATCAACCCGGCTCACCAATTGAGTGCCGCTATCCCATTCATGCGTGTAGGTGGCCGAGGTTGAAATCGCCCATTCGGGGATCCCGCCAGGACGCGCTCCCGTCAAATCGCCCACCACGCTGCCGATAAATTCATCGAACAGCGGATCAAGATAAGTCGCAGCGAAGGTCAGAACCAAGCCGTCAACCGGATTGATCGTGGTGTCGAATTCGAAGCCGGTGACAGATTGTTCACCAGCATTGCGCAATTCAAACCCGGTCCCGGTGAACAAGAAGCTCTGGAAGCCCTCGATCGTCTGGTCGAACACCGCAAGGTTGAAGCCCCACCCATCCCATTGCGCCTTGATGCCGATTTCGTAGACTTCAGCTTCTTCTGGCCCGGCGATACGAGTACCGGTACGCAGGTTCGGCACTGCAATCCCGGCATCGCGGATCGGCGATGACGGTGCAAGGATCGTCGAGAGAGCCGGTCCGGGCGAGAAGACATCCGGCGATGGACGCGAATCCCGCGACAGGTTAACCGAGCTCGCCTTAAAGCCTGTGGCATAGCTGACATAGAGATTAACTTCGTCCGTCACCTGATAGGCTGCGCGAAGCAGATAGGTAAAATCGTCGTCATTGGTCCGGCCAGGCTCGACCGAATTCGGGATATTGAGGAACGGCGGCTGAAACTGGAAGGGTGCTAGCCCAATGAACGGGTTCGCAATCAGTCCCGGGACAGGCGAGAGATCGAGGCCATCCGGATTGCCAAGCGCTGCGGCTGTGACCAAGGGAGCGATCGGATTGTTGGCCTGGAAGTCGGCGAACTGCACCGGATCCGTCGCATCGATCCCAAGCGGCGCCAGAACGCCGACCAGGAAACCATCCACCAGGTTAAGGCCGCCAAGTGAATCGAAGCTGGTCTGCGTCAGCGCAAACTGCTTCTCATCATCGGTGTAGTTGAACCCAGCCGTCAGTACGAGGCCGTCAATCGGCTCGAAGTCAACCGTACCGAAGATCGACCAAGCGGTGTTTTCCATCGAATACACTTCGGTCGTCAGCGGGCCAGCGCTGAAAATGCTGTTGGCGGGAAGCTGGAAGAACCCTTCGGTCGCAGCAAATGTCCCGGGCGCACCGGTCAACAAGTCGAAGAAGTTACGCGCCTGTGTGCCCGTGGTCAGAGTGCTGTTCTGATCGATCGTCTCATCAAAATAGAACCCGCCCAAGAGGAAGTTGATCGGTCCGTCGAAATCGGAAACCACGCGCAATTCCTGCGTGAAAGTCGAGACTTCCTGATTGCGGACTTCGCTGACGATATCGAGGCTGGTGTAATCGACATCCTGATCAAAGAAGTTTTCAAGCTCGCGATAGGACGTGATCGAAGTGATCGCGATCGGGCCGGTTTCCCAGTCGACTTGGATCGAACCGCCATAATTGTCGATTTCGTTGATCGGCGCTTGATTGAGGAACGCATCATAGCTGAAGAAATCCGTATCAAGCTCACCGCCAAGCGCATTGATCGCAGGAACAGTTGGTCCGGCCACCAGCGTGCTGACCTGGCAGCAGACTTCATCGATCCGCGAATAATCCGCGATGGCGCGGATCCTGAGATCAGGGGTCGGCTCGATCAGCAATTGCCCGCGCGCAGACCAGCGATTGCGATCGGACACGTCTTCATCGAGATTGACAATCTCGGCAAAGCCGTCGCGCCTGTTGTAGCTGCCATCAACCGAAAAAGCGATATTCTCGCTGATTGGCCCGGTGATGTCAGCGCGCAAAATCAACGCGTTGAAATTACCATAGCTCGCTTCGAGCAGTCCTCCGAACTCAAACTGCGGCTCGCGCGTGACCACCGAAATAACCCCGGCTGAGGCGTTCTTACCGAACAGAGTCGATTGCGGACCGTTGAGAACTTCGATCCGCTGGACATTGGGAAGATCGGACAATGCGCCGGCTGAGCGCGAGCGAAACACGCCATCGATGAACACACCGACTGATGGCTCAACCCCGAAATTGTTATCGCCATTGCCAAACCCGCGAATGATGAAGGTCGAGTTGGACGAGTTCTGTAACTGGCTCACCCGCAGTGACGGCGTTACCGTTTGCAGATCAAGCACGTCGCGAATTTGTGCGTTTTCAAGCGTTTCAGCGCTTGTCACTGAGACCGAAATCGGGGTCTCTTGCAGCGTCTGTTCGCGCTTTGAAGCGGTCACGATGATCTGATTGGGCGTCTCTGGCGCTTCAAGCTCCGGCTCGTCCGTATCTTGTGCCAGCGCTGCCCCGGGCGCGGCTATTGCCACTGCCGCGGCACCTGTAAAAAGGGTGAATCGGTACGACCCGGCAGAGCCGGTTAAAAAAGAACGCATGGAAGCTCCTCTCCTCTTTTCCTCGGCTTACATGGAGCACCCCCAGATGCCGTGACCCGTGTGCCGATTAGCACAAGTACTAGGCCAGTGTTCTCGCTGCCACAAGCGCCTAACCCGCAGTTTCCCGGGGGAACGTCCCGAATTGTTGCAAGTCAAACACACTTGTTGCATCTCCAAGTCACTCCAAAAACCCGGCGATTACACCCCTAAGCTTGCCGATCAGATCGCCTTGCGCTAGGCGCGCGCTCACTTGTGCGCTGCACCATTCAGCGTTTTGATCCCTACCCTGCTGACAGCTTGCAGACCCCGCTCGAAAGCCCGCCCAATCATGACCCATTCGCTCCGCAATGTTGCGATCATCGCCCACGTTGACCACGGCAAGACCACGCTGGTTGACCAACTCTTTCGTCAGTCCGGCACGTTCCGCGACAATCAGCGCATCGAAGAACGCGCGATGGATTCAGGTGACCTTGAAAAGGAACGCGGGATCACGATCCTCGCCAAATGCACCAGCGTCGAATGGGAAGGCGCTGATGGTGAAATGACCCGGATCAATATCGTCGACACGCCCGGACACGCCGATTTCGGAGCCGAAGTCGAGCGCATCTTGAGCATGGTTGATGGCGTCATTCTGCTGGTCGACAGCGCTGAAGGGGCAATGCCGCAGACCAAGTTTGTGACCGGCAAAGCGCTCGCGCTCGGGCTGCGGCCGATTGTTGTGGTCAACAAGATCGACCGCCCCGATGGCCGCCCGCAAGAAGTGCTGGATGAAGTGTTCGACCTGTTTGTGAGCCTTGATGCAAGCGATGAACAGCTCGACTTTCCGACTATGTTTGCAAGCGGGCGCGATGGCTATGCGGGCGATAACGCTGATGTGCGCGACGGCAGCTTAGGGCCTTTGTTCGAACAGATCGTCAGCCATGTGCCAGCGCCCGGCCTCGATACGACCGGCCCCTTCAGCTTCCTTGCCACTTTGCTTGACCGCGACAATTTCATGGGCCGCGTGCTGACCGGGCGCGTTCAATCAGGCACGCTCAAAGTCAACGATCCGATCCACGCGATCGATATGGATGGCAAGGTCGTCGAGACAGGCCGCGCGACGAAACTGCTCAGCTTCCGGGGTCTTGAACGCGTGCCGGTCGAAACCGCGCAAGCAGGCGATATCATTGCGCTTGCTGGCCTTGAAAAGGCGACTGTTGCCAACACGATCTGCGATCCGAGCGTCAGCGAGCCGATTGCTGCGCAGCCGATTGACCCGCCTACGCTCGCTATGCGCTTTTCGGTGAACGATTCCCCGCTTGCCGGGCGCGAAGGCGACAAAGTGACCAGCCGCATGATCCGTGACCGGCTGCTGCGCGAAGCGGAAACCAATGTCGCGATCCGCATCACTGAAAGCGATGACAAGGATAGCTTCGAAGTCGCCGGCCGGGGTGAACTCCAGCTCGGCGTGCTGATCGAGACGATGCGCCGCGAAGGTTTCGAGCTTGGCATCAGCCGCCCTAAAGTGCTGCTGCGCGAAGAGAGCGGCCAGCGCGAAGAGCCTTATGAAACCGTGGTCATCGATGTCGATGATGAGCATTCCGGCACCGTCGTTGAAAAGATGCAGCGCCGCAAAGCCGACCTTACCGAAATGCGCCCGTCAGGCTCAGGCAAGACCCGCATTACCTTTTCCGCGCCGTCACGCGGGTTGATCGGCTACCATGGTGAGTTCCTGTCGGATACGCGCGGCACCGGGATCATGAACCGCCTGTTCGAGAAATACGGCCCTTACAAAGGCGCGATCGAAGGCCGGATCAACGGGGTGCTTATCTCCAATTCGGACGGCGAAAGCGTCGCTTACGCTTTGAACGCCTTGGAAGAACGCGGCGAATTGTTCATCGCCCCGCAGATGAAAGTCTATGAAGGCATGGTGATCGGCGAGAATGCCAAGCCTGACGATCTGGAAGTCAATCCGCTTAAGTCCAAACAGCTCACCAATATCCGTTCATCAGGCAAAGACGATGCGATCCGCCTTACGCCGCCGCGCCGGATGAGCCTGGAACAGGCGATCGCTTATATCGACGATGATGAAATGGTCGAAGTCACTCCGCAATCGATCCGGCTCAGAAAGACGCTGCTGTGCCCGCACGAGCGCAAGAAAGCGAAACGCAAGAAGGATAGCTAAATCCTGCAAGCGCTTGCGCCCGGCTCCGCTTGATTCTAGCTCACTGCGCTAACACTTTGTCGGAGAAACACTTTGCGCCTGATTGCTGCCGCCGCGCTCCTTGCTGCCTTCCTTGCGGTCCCCAGCGCCGCTCAGCCTGAAGAAAACTCCGTCACGCAGCGCCCCGTAGCAGACCAGATCGGCCCTGGCGGACGCCCGGTCGGAGCCACTTGGTCGCGTTCTCCCGTGATCGCGCCGAACGGCATGGCCGCCACCGCGCATCCGCTGGCAACCCAGATCGCGCTCGACATCCTCAAAGACGGCGGCAATGCGGTCGACGCAGCCATCGCAGCGAACGCAGCGCTCGGCCTGATGGAGCCGACCGGCAACGGGATCGGCGGCGATCTGTTTGCAATCATCTATGATCCGGCAACTGAGCGCTTGTATGGCCTTAACGGCTCAGGTCGCTCGCCTGCCGGACAGACGCTGGAGCAGCTCAAGGCCAAGCTTGGCGATGCGGATCGGCTGCCGCCGGTCGGCCCGCTCCCCATCACCATTCCCGGCACAGTCGATGCCTGGTTTGCGATGCATCAGCGGTTCGGCTCAAAGCCCATGGCGGACATCCTTGCGCCCACCGTGCGCTATGCCCGCGAAGGCCATCCGGTCGCGCCGATCATCGCGATGTACATGCAGCGCGGTCTGGCGGCCTATGAACGCCGGCTGGAAAGCTACGAATTCGAGTTCGACAACGCCCGCGCGACTTACTTCGCCAAGGGCGCCCCTCAGGCAGGTGAGATCTTCAAGAATCCCGATTTGGGACAGACTCTGGAGACGATCGGCCGCGACGGACGCGATGCCTTCTACCAAGGCGCGCTCGCGCAGGTGATGGTCGATTACCTCAAGCGTCAAGGCAGCGCGTACACGCTCGAAGACTTCGCAAATCATCAAAGCGAATGGATCGAGCCTGCCTGCGCTGCCTATCGCGACGGTTTCGAACTGTGTGAATTGCCGCCGAATGGTCAGGGCTTTGCCGCTCTGCAAATGGTCAACATCTTGAAAAATGTCGATCTCACGCAGTGGGAGCGCGGTAGCCCTGAAGTGATCCATTACATCACCGAAGCCAAGCGGCTTGCCTATGCGGATGTCGCAAGGTTCTACGCCGATCCTCAGTTCAGCGCGTTTCCGATGGATCTGCTCAGCGAGGCTTACGGCAAGGCCCGCTTTGCGCTGATCGATCCGGCTAAAGCGACGCCGGAATTCGGCCCCGGGGAACCTGCACCAGAGCCCAAGCTCGAAGGCCCCGGCGACACGACCTATCTCAGTGTGGTTGATCGCAGCGGTCTGATGGTCAGCCTCATCCAGTCCAATTATCGCGGAATGGGCGGCGGGCTTGTGCCCGATGGCTTGGGCTTCATGTTTCAGGATCGCGGCGAACTCTTCAGCCTCGATCCCGCGCATCCCAATGCCTATGAACCGGCCAAGCGCCCGTTTCACACCATCATCCCGGCGTTCGTCAAAAAAGATGGCAAGCCGTTCATGACGCTCGGCCTGATGGGCGGCGGAATGCAGCCGCAAGGCCATGTCCAGGTGCTGATCAACATCGCCGATTATGGCATGAACCTGCAGGAAGCAGGCGATGCCGCGCGGATCAACCATGATGGTGGGCGCCAGCCAACCGAGCCGCTGACAGGCCCTGCCCGCGATCCGCTAGGCACGCTCAATGTCGAGCCGGGCATTCCCGAAGCGACCCGCGACGCGTTGAGCGCGATGGGGCATAATGTCCGCGTCGTCTCCAATGGGATCATGTTCGGCGGCTATCAGGCCATTGCCCGCGATCCGGAGACCGGCGTGCTCACAGGCGCGACCGAAATGCGCAAGGACGGTCAAGCAGCAGGCTATTGAGCTGCGCTGCGTCTTGAGACCTGACACAGCAGAAAAATACCCGGCGCGGTGTAACCACCCGCATCGCGCGCGCGAACTCCATGCATAACACTCGGCGATTGGCCGATCATTATCCTTGGAGAACACGCTCATGTTTCGTCTTTTTGCCTTGGTCGCCGCGATTGGCGCGCTGTTTGTCGGGGCGATGCAATTGTCCGCGCAGGCCGATACGACCGGGTGGACCAAATACGACGCGGCTGAATTCATGATGGCGCAGAAGAAAGGCAAGACCATCGTGGTTGATGTCTATGCCGATTGGTGCCCCACATGCCGCGCGCAAGCCCCGATCCTCGATCAGCTGCGCACCGAAAAGCAAAGCCAGAACGTGCTGTTCGTCAAAGTCAATTACGATGAGCACAAGGCGTTCCTGCGCGAGCACCGGATCCCGCGCCAATCGACCGTGTTGGTGTTCAAAGGCATGGAAGAAAAGGCTCGCTCGATCGCGCAGACTGACCGCCGCACTTTGCGCGGCGTCGTGCTTGGCGCGCTCTAAGCGCGCAGCAGCCGGGCTCAAACGATGCTGGCCAGTCTTGCCCTCGCCTTTGTGGCGGGCCTTGTGACGATCCTTAACCCTTGCGTGCTGCCGCTGGTGCCGATCCTGATCGCATCGGCGCTGGGCAAGAGCCGGTTCGGGCCGCTTGCGCTTGCCGGCGGGCTCGTCACCAGCTTTACGCTGTTCGGGTTCAGCGTGATCGCGTTTGGCTATTCGCTGGGGATCAATGAACAGCTCGTGCGCGCGCTGGCAGGCGGCTTGCTGGCAGTGGCGGGTTTCGTCCTGTTGGTCCCGCCTGTGCAGACCGCGCTGACAGCCGCAGCCGCGCCGGTTGCCAGTTTTGGCAACCGCCAGCTTGAACAGGTCAGCGGCGATGGCTGGCACGGACAGTTTGTGATCGGCATGCTGCTGGGCCTCGTCTGGGCGCCATGCGTCGGCCCGACGCTCGGGGTTGCGATCGCTGCGGCAAGTACAGGCGAGAACCTCGCTTCAAGCTTTGTGATCTTTTTCACCTTCGGGCTGGGCGTTGCGACTTCGATCCTCGCCTTTGCCTATGGCTCGCGTTCAGCCTTAGGCGAGCGCCGCAAGACGCTCAGCCTGCTCGCAAAATATGGCAAGCCGCTGTTTGGCATCGCTCTGCTGGTGGTCGGCGCGATGGTGCTGACAGGGCTCGACAAAGTGCTTGAGATCGCTCTGCTCGACAGCCTGCCGCCTTCTGTGGTTGCGTTCACGACGCAATTTTAGCGCGTCGGCCTCGCCAATAGCGCCTCGCCAACAGCACAGCGCTTTCCTACCTCGGTGAAGGTGCGATACGCAGCCTGCATGGTATGCGCGTTGTCAGTCCGAAGTGACCTGAGCCAAACAGGGTCATGCGCGCGAAGGAGCGTGTCGTTCAACGCTTGGCAGGCAGGCACCGCTGATCGAGAAAATCGATCAAAACGCGCTCCAGTGATCGATTGGATTTTTACGCCAAGACTGTGTTCCATGTGTTCCAACCGTGCTTCAGCTGCGGTGAACCGAAGCGCGGCTGGTGAAGGGTCTCGCGTGCCGATGCGTTCTTATCGGGTCAGCCGCCAGAGTTTGCTCGCAGGCTTTGCTTGCAGACTTTGCTTACAGGCTTTGCTTAGGGGGCCAAACTGGGGCACCATGGCGCGCGGGATCAAACGCCCGGAAGGGGAAACGCGAAATGACTGAAGGACCACGCATCACTGGACTGGGCGGCGTGTTCTATGTCGCTGCCGACAAGGAAGCGACCCGCGCGTGGTACCGCGACAAGCTTGGCATTGATGGGACCTATGGGCCGCAGCTTGCGTGGTCACAAGAGCCGCTTGAAAACCCCTACTCGCTGATCAGTCATTTCGGGGATGATGAGTATATCAAGCCGGGCAAAGGCGGGTTCATGATCAATCTGCGCGTGCATGATCTCGATGGCTTTATCGAGCAGCTCAAAGCCAAAGATGTCGACGTGCTCGACAGCGTGGATGAAGGGTATGGCAAGTTTGCCTGGGTGCTTGATCCCAATGGCGTCAAGATCGAGCTGTGGGAGCAAGTTATCGATGCGATCCCCGGCCCGGAAGACTGATAGAGCGATGCTCGCATACGGCCAGCTGAGCGGAGGTGTTAACGCGGGTTCACCATGATTTCGCAATAGTAGCGCTTATGCCGCGAGCTCGATCATCCTTCCTGCTTATCGTCTCAGCCTGTTTGGCTGTGTCTGGGTGCGGCGGGCTTGTTCCTGACGGCGAGCCGGGCGCGCGTCCTCCGGCATCAGGCACAGCCAGCGCGAGCAGGCAGCGCCCGCCGATCGGGTCGTCGTCGCAGCCCAGCGCAGGACAAAACAGCGCAAGCCCTGCGTGCCTGGCTGATCTCGGTGCAAGCGGTGCGCGGTTCTCGCCGCTGCCCGACAATTATGGCGCGCGCGGCTGCAACCAGCTGGGCACTGTCCAGCTGTCGACGGTGGCGGGGGACTATTCGCAATTCGGGATCAGCAATATCGGCCCGCTCAAATGCTCTGTCGCACAGACCTTCAGCGGCTGGGCGCGGTTCGGGGTTGATCGCGCTGCGCGGCAAATCCTGGGCAGCCCGATCGCCCGGATTGAAACCATGGGCAGCTACGCCTGCCGCAATGTTGCAGGAACCAGCCGCCGGTCAGCCCATGCCCGCGCCGCTGCGATTGATGTCTCAGGCTTCGTGCTTGAAGATGGCAGGCGGATTGTCTTGAAAAGCGACTGGAATGGAGGGACTGCGGCGGAACGCGAGTTTCTTCGCGTGGTCCATAGGAGCGCGTGCAAGCGCTTTGGCACAGTGCTGGGGCCGGATTACAACCGCGCGCACGCCGATCATTTCCACCTCGAAGGATCAGGCGGCAAGTTTTGTCGGTAACAAACCAAGCGCCGCCGACTGCCTTGAGCCCTCGCGCGCACGCCGATCTCAATATCGCAGCGAGCACCAAAAAAAGGCCTCGGCACGTAGGGGGTGGTGCCGAGGCCATTACCCCTGCGATGCACGGGGCGGATCGAATTGTCTTCGCCATGCTCAGGCCGCCGCGACGTTTTCGTCCGCTTGCCAAGCATACTCAGCGAGATCGAGGCATCCTTCAGCCGAGCGACCATCACCGGACAGTGCCGGTCGTTAGTCTAGCGTGCCTCCACCCCGATCTGCGGTCCCAGTTTGGCTTCGAGTTTGAGCCGCACCGCTTCGGCAGCGTGGCGCGCACCCAGCTTGTTCATCATGTTTGCGCGGTGAATTTCGACAGTGCGCGGGCTGATATCGAGCTCGCGTGCGATGACTTTGTTGCTGCTTCCTTCAGCAAGCCAATCAAGCACTTCGCGTTCGCGCCCGGAAAGGCTCGCAATGCGATCACGCGCTTCGATCATCCGGCGACGAGCTGCGCCGAAGACTTCAGCTTCTTTCGCGATCCGATCAAGGCACCGTCCGAACCGTTCGCTATCAAGTGGAAGGGAAAGATAATCGAGCGCGCCAGCCTTGATCGCTTCGACAATCCGGCCCGGACGCGGCTGCTCTTCGACGGCAATCAGCGGAAGCCAGATCCCCAGCCGACTGAGACGTTCAAGGATCATCGACACACCGCCCTGCTCGGCCGTGTCGCGTGCGACAATGATGCCTTCACGTGGGGGATGCACCGAGAGTTCCGACAAATCGCCGTAAACCTCCGAATGATGCCCTAAGGAGAAACCGACCCTTGCCAATTCCGCGCGATGACGGCTTGAAGAATCAATGAAGTGGAGTGAAGCTTTGCGTGACATGCGCATTGAATGCCGAGCGATTTCAGCCAATTCACGCGACGTCTCCCCCACTTCGGAGCAATGTTTCGTTAACTATTCGCTTAAACGAAGTGATTCAAAGCAAAACAATACTCCAAAACGAACCTGAAATCCGGGTTCTGTCAGGCAGTTTGACTAACGCCGGGTAAATTCACGGCTGCGAATCGAAGCTGTAGTCCGGAAGCGAATGGAACGCGGACTTGAGCGCATCGCCCCAATTCGAGGAGATTGTCTCAAAATAAGCGTCTTCGTAAGTGATCCGACGTTCATGTGTGGGAGCGAATTCATCCTTGCCCATCACCAACAGATCAAGCGGCAGGCCAACCGAAAGATTGGCTTTGAGAGTGGAATCAAACGATACCATGAGCAGTTTGACGGCATCTTCGAAACTCATATCGCGATCATAGCCGCGCAGGATGATCGGGCGTCCGTATTTGGTCTCGCCGATCTGGAAAAACGGAGTGTCCCAACTTGCTTCGATGAAATTGCCTTCCGGATAGATCATGAACAGGCGCGGCTGCATCCCTGCAATCTGCCCGGCAACGATGATCGAGGCGGTAAAGCGTCCTTTGGCGTTATTGGCTTCCTGCACTTCAGCGATCGTCTGGCGCAGCAGGCGCCCGATCTCCGTTGCCACAGTGAACATGGTCGGCCCTTTGAGCAGAGCATTGTCGCGTTCATTGGGTGCTTTGGTGCGCTCTTCGAGCTGGCTCACCACCGCTTGCGTGGTGGCGAGATTGCCGGCTGTCATCACCGCGATCATCCGCTCTCCGGGCACTTGCCAGTAGAACATCTTGCGAAAGGTGGAAATGTTGTCGACGCCGGAATTGGTCCGCGTGTCGCTCATCACCACCAGCCCCTTATCGAGCACCATCCCAACGCAATAGGTCATGTCCGTCCTCCCGCTCTGCTGCCTGCCGCTAGCTCAGCAGCGACCTGCGTGGAAGACCCATTCGGCCCAGCGCTATTGCGAAAGCTGATCGGTCTGCTGCTGCTCGACGGTGACATCGACGCTCAACAATTGCCGGGTCGAACCAAAGCTGATCCCGGTTACCGGTGCCGCATCGCGATAGTCGCAGCCGGTCGCGACCCGCACATAGCGCGGATCGGGGCTGATCCCGTTGGAGATATCAAACCCGACCCAGCCCAAGCCATCGATATGCGCTTCAGCCCACGCATGAGTCGCTTCCTGTTCGATCCGGTCGTTCATCATGAGATAGCCGCTGACATAGCGCGCCGGGATATCCGCCGCCCGTGCTGCGCCGATGAAGATATGCGTGTGATCCTGGCACACGCCGCTTCCCGCAGCGACGGCTTCTTCTGCGGTGGTGCCAGCGTCCGTCGCGCCCGCCTCATAGGTGACCTGCTCGCGGATTGCTGCAGAAAGCGCATGAAGGTAATCGAGCTTAGCGCCGTCTTCTGGCCCGGACACATCTCTGATCAACGCACGCAACCGAGCGCCGGGCCTGGTAAGGGGTGTTTGGCCGAGGAATGTCCACAAAGGCAGATGGCCCGAATGGCGCCCAATCACGCCTGCGTTGTCCTGAGTTTCAACAGTGCCGCTGCATGTCACGGTGACATCGCTTGCACCGGGCTCCACCCCGATCAGCGTGACGGTGTTGAAATGCTGATCGTCATATTCAAGCTCGGGATGCGCGTTTTCGTATTGCATATCCCAATGCAGGATTTGCTGGCCCTGCGTCTCTTTAGGAGTGAGCCGAAGCCGCTGGAGCGCGTGCACCACCGGCTGCGTAAAGGCGTAACGCGTGGTGTGACGAATTGACAAACGCATCAGCCCTTCCCCTATGCCAGAAACCGATAATCGTCGGTGATCGCTTCGCCGATCGCTGCGTTGCGATGCATGAAGTCGACCAGAAATTCATGCAGGCCCTGTTCGAAAATCTCTTCAACGCTGAGGTCAGCGATCCGCATGTCGGCATCGCGCATCAATTCGTTGCAACGCCCTTCGCGCCCATGCATCTGCGCCAATGCGGTAAGGTTCTGACTGAGCGCACTGCGACAGAAGGCGAGGCTGCGCGGGAAGCGCGGATCGAGCACAAGAAACTTGACGATCCCGCGCGCATCAATCTGTCCGGCATTAAGCCAACTGTATGCGCGCGCGCCTGCAACCGAGCGCAGCACTTGATCCCATTGCCCGGTATCAAGGCTCGATCCGACATAGGACAAGGAAGGCAGGAGCAGATAATATTTCAGATCGAGAATGCGCGCTGTGCTTTCGCCACGTTCAACGAAAGTCCCGGCCCGGGCAAAATGAAAAGCCTCATCGCGCAGCATCGAACCATCGAACGCGCCATGCACCTGCGTACCGGCACGGCGGATCGTTGCGACCACATCGACCACGGCGCTTTGGCTGACGGGTCTTGCAAGGAGCTTATCGAGCTGCATCCAGCTTTCATTGACGGCTTCCCACACCTCGCCCGAGATATTGGTCCGTGCCATCCGAGCATTGGTCCTGACGGCGCCAAACATCTCGCGCACATTGGCCGGATTGGCTTTATCGCGCAGCACGAAGTTCCAGGTCGACATCCCGTCATAGCGCTCATTATTCGCTTCGTAGAGCGCTTGCTGACCTGAGGTTGCGATAACCGATTGCCATTCTTCTTCGGCGGTAGCGAGATCGCGCGTCAGCGCCATTCTGAGACCCGCTTCAAGAAGCCTGGCGGTGTTTTCCGCCCGCTCGAGATAGCGGAACATCCAGAATAGGCCGTTGGCTGTCCGGCCTAGCATGCGCGCATCTCGGGCATCAGTCTGTCACCACCGCTAATCCTTTAACACCCAAGTGTCCTTAGTCCCGCCGCCTTGGCTCGAATTGACCACCAGCGAGCCTTGCTTAAGCGCGACGCGCGTAAGCCCGCCAGGCGTGATATCGACGCCATTAGGCGAGACCAGCACGAACGGGCGCAGATCGACATGGCGCGGAGCAAGACCCTTCTTGGTGTAGATCGGACAGGTCGACAGCGACAGGGTGGGCTGCGCGATGTAGTTTTCCGGGCGCGCTTCGAGCTTCTTGCGAAACTGGGCGATCTCGCGCTTTGACGCGGTCGGGCCGATCAGCATCCCGTAGCCGCCTGAGCCGTGGACTTCCTTGACGACCAGCTCAGTGAGGTTGTCGAGCACATAGGCAAGGCTGTCAGCATCCGCGCAGCGCCAAGTCTCGACATTCGGCAAAAGCGGCTTTTCGCCGGTATAGAATTCGACGATCTCGGGCATGAAGCTATAGATCGCCTTGTCATCGGCCACTCCCGTGCCAGGGGCGTTGGCGATCGTAATCCGGCCCGCGCGGTAGACGTCCATAATCCCAGGCACGCCTAACACGCTATCCGGCTCGAACGTAAGCGGATCGAGGTAGTCATCGTCGACCCGGCGATAGATCACATCAATCGGCTCATAACCGCTGGTGGTGCGCATCTGCACACGTCCATCGACCACTCTCAGATCGCTTCCCTCGACCAGTTCCGCACCCATTTGGTCCGCCAGGAAGGCATGCTCGAAGTAGGCCGAATTATAGATTCCTGGAGTAAGCACTGCGACGCGAGGCTTGCCATTATTGCGATTGGCGCTGTCCGACGGCGCACTGGCGGCAAGTGAGCGAGCGAGCCTGCGGGGATAGTTGGAAACCGCTTCGACCTGCACTCGGCTGAACAGGTCAGGAAACATCGCCATCATGGTTTCGCGATTTTCCAGCATATACGAGACACCCGACGGCGTGCGGGCATTGTCTTCCAAGACCAGAAACTCATCCGGCCCAGTGCGAACCAGATCAATCCCAACAATATGCGTGTAGATGCCGCCGGGTGGAGTGAACCCGACCATATGTGCAAGCCAAGCATCGTTGCCGCGAAACAGCCGTTCAGGAACGCGTCCGGCGCGAATGATCTCCTGCCGGTGATAGAGATCATAGAGAAAGGAATTGAGCGCCCGCACTCTTTGTTCGATCCCCCGGGTCAGCCGGCGCCATTCGCGCGCGGTGATAATCCGCGGGATCATGTCAAACGGGATCAGGCGCTCTTCGGCTTCGTCCTCGCCATAAACATTGAACGTAATACCGGTCCGGCGAAAGCTGTCATCGGCTTCGATGTTCTTGCGTTTAAGCCAGGCTCCGTCCTGCTCATCGAGCCAGCCGCAATAATCATCATAAGCAGGACGCACATCGCCGCCCGCTTCATACATCTCGTCGAAGTTCGATGATTGATCGGGACCGTCCCCGGTCATGAATCCCCGTGCGTTTGTTAGCTACATACGCAACCTAACAAGCTCGCGGCAAAAAGAAAGTCGCCAAAACGCAGCGTCTACGCGCGATCAAGCTCTGTCAATACCGCCTCGATGGCTTCGCGCGAATAGGTGTATCCGCTGTGCGTGCACGACACCGGAATGGCCCGGTCGCGTTCGCCCGGAAGACCGGCTGCGCTATGCGGCGCTATAGCGCCATCGCGCGCGCTCCACATCGCCACTGTTTCAACTGGTGGCTTAGCCGGGATATCGGCTTTGATCGGCGGCTCGTCCACCCGCGTACCGGTAACGAACTGATAGAGCCGCCATGCATTGTTGGCCCGCAGACTGCCGGAAAAAGGCGTACCCATCGTGATCACTTTGGTCACCGCTTCCCGGTTGCGCTTTGCCAATTCGCGCGCGAAAATCCCGCCTAGGCTCCAGCCCAGCAGCACCAGTTTCTCGCCGGTCCGGGCATGCAATTTGGCAAGGCGCGCGTCGAGCTGGCTGAAGAGCGCTTCATCCGGGCCCCAATTGTAGCCGGTCCCCCAGCTTTTCGTTTGATGCCCGGCCAGCTCAAGGTGTTGCGCAAGATAGCGCATCCGGCGCGGCGCTGTAGCGAACCCGGGGAGGATCATGATTGTAGAGGGGTTGCGAGCGCGTTTTACCTCAAGCCGTCTAAACGGGCGCCGGGCCGGTTCGGTTACCAATTCCAGTTCGCCCAGCAACCGCCACAGCCCTGGCTTGCCCAATTCCTCTTCGCGCCGCGCTTCGCGAGCTAGCGACACACGCCTTGCAAATTCGGTTTCACTAAATGAAAACGGTGCCGCAAAACGCGCCAGACCAGGTAAAGACGAAGGGTAAGCCATCGCCCCAAAAGCTAGCTCAGGCCACTGAACCGCCTCTGAAGCGATGCGTTACAAAAGCTTAAGGTAAGCGCCCCAGCGCAATTACCCAGCGCAATTACCGGGCGCGCCAGCGTGGTTACTCGGCCGGGCAATCGCCGATCCGCTCCTGCTTCACGTTAAAGGTCATCCCGCCCATCGGCATTTCCGGGTCATCGGTCGTCATCGTGGCGTCGAACTCGGAGCCGGTCGGGGATGCCGTGCCGTCCATTTCCATCCGCATCGAGCTGCCTTCGATATTGCAGACCATCACAGCATCGATCTTGCCGCCTGCCAGGTTGAACCGTTCATAGCTGCAATCGCCATCCTGGTCTTGCTTGAGCATTTCCTCAAAGCCCTTCTCGACATCTTCTTGCGTGACGCATTCCTCCGACGTGGTCGTAAGGCCCGCGCCGTGGCCGGGCATTCCGGGTACGTCTATCCCCTTCATCACCGAAGTTGTCTTGTAGAGGCCAGGCTCAGGGATCATACCGCTTGCTTCAGCAGCGGTCTGTGCTTCGGCAGGGCTCACTTCGCCATCGCCATCCACATCGGCGTTGCCGCCGCCGGAGCAGGCTCCGGTGATCAATGCGAAAGCGGCGATTGCAGCAAACTTGTTCATGACTTTCCCCTCGTAAACGAATCCCGGAAGCAACCCTTGTTGGAGCGAGGCTAAGCGCTCCAAAGCCACTTCACAACCGGCCCGCGCGCGCTCATATCTCAGGGCATGTCTCAGCTTGTCATCCGCCGCGGCCTTGATGAACCCGAAACCGGCTCAGAGTTCAGCCCCCACCGTCCTGCACGGCCCGAAAAATCCATGCCAGGCAAAAGGTTCGAGCTCGTCTCCGACTACGAACCGGCAGGCGATCAGCCGAGCGCGATTGCAGAGCTGGTCGCAGGCGCAAAAGACAACGAGCAAACCCAGACACTTTTAGGCGTCACCGGATCAGGCAAGACCTTCACCATGGCCAAGGTGATCGAAGAATTGCAGCGCCCTGCCCTGGTGCTCGCGCCTAACAAGATCCTCGCCGCGCAGCTTTATGGCGAATTCAAAAGTTTCTTCCCGAACAACGCCGTCGAATACTTCGTCAGCTATTACGACTATTACCAGCCCGAAGCCTATGTGCCGCGCTCCGACACCTATATCGAAAAAGAGTCGAGCGTGAACGAAGCGATCGACCGGATGCGGCATTCAGCGACGCGGGCGCTGCTTGAACGCGACGATGTGGTGATCGTCGCATCGGTCTCGTGCCTGTACGGCATCGGCTCGGTTGAGACCTATTCCGCAATGATCTTCGACATCAAAAAAGGCGAGGTGGTCGACCAGCGCGAAATCATCCGCAAGCTTGTCGCGCTGCAATACAAACGCAACGACACAGCGTTTGCCCGCGGCAGTTTCCGAGTGCGCGGCGACAATCTTGAGCTCTTCCCGAGCCATTATGAAGACATGGCCTGGCGGATCAGCTTTTTCGGCGATGAAATCGAAGAGATTGCCGAGTTCGACCCGCTTACCGGCAAGACCGGGGCGAAGCTCGAAAAAGTGCGGGTGTATGCGAACTCGCATTATGTGACGCCCGGCCCGACCATGAAACAGGCGATGCAAGCGATCAAGTTCGAGCTCGCTGAGCGGCTGAAGGAGCTTGAAGCGGAAGGCAAGCTGCTTGAACATCAGCGCCTGGAACAGCGTACGCAATTCGATCTGGAAATGATCCAGGCGACCGGCAGCTGCGCGGGGATTGAGAATTATTCGCGCTTTCTCACCGGCCGAATGCCGGGCGAGCCGCCGCCCACTCTGTTCGAATATCTGCCCGATAACGCGCTGCTGTTTGTCGATGAAAGCCATCAGACCGTGCCGCAGATCGGCGCGATGGCGCGCGGTGACCACCGGCGCAAGATCACGCTTGCCGAATATGGCTTTCGCTTGCCGAGCTGTATCGACAATCGCCCGCTGCGCTTCAACGAATGGGACGCGATGCGCCCGCAGACTTTCTGCGTCTCGGCAACACCGGGCGGCTGGGAACTGGAACAAACCGGCGGCGTCTTTGCTGAGCAAGTCATCCGCCCCACCGGCCTGATTGACCCGCCGGTGACGATCCGCCCGGTCGAAGATCAGGTGCAGGATTGCATTCAGGAATGCCTCGCCACAGCCAAAAAAGGCTACCGCACGCTCGTCACCACGCTGACTAAGCGGATGGCAGAAGACCTGACCGAATTCATGCACGAGGCCGGGGTCAAGGTCCGCTACATGCACTCCGATGTCGAGACGCTGGAACGCATCGAGCTGATCCGCGACCTGCGCCTCGGCGTCTATGACGTGCTCGTCGGGATCAACCTGCTGCGCGAAGGTCTGGACATTCCCGAATGCGGGCTGGTGTGCATTCTGGACGCGGATAAAGAAGGCTTTCTGCGCTCGGAGACTTCACTGGTCCAGACGATCGGCCGCGCGGCGCGCAACGTCGATGGCCGCGTGATCCTCTACGCTGACCGCATCACCGGCTCGATGGAACGCGCGATGGCCGAAACCGACCGCCGCCGCAAAAAACAGGAGGAGTTCAACCAGGAACACGGCATCACGCCGCAGACGATCAAGCGCGATATCGCCGATATCGTCGCGCATTCCGCAGCGCAGGACGGGGTTACCGTCGATACCGGCGATGAAGAGGTCAACAATCTCGTCGGCCACAATCTGCGCTCGTATATCGAGGACTTGGAAAAGCGCATGCGCGATGCTGCAGCCAATCTCGAGTTCGAAGAGGCAGGCCGCCTACGCGACGAAATCCGGCGGCTTGAGAATGACGAGCTGGGCCTGCCGGACGATCAGAAGGCTGCTCCTGTCAAAGGCAAGAGCACCGAAGGCCGCCCCGGTACACGCAAGACCCGCTACGGCAAAACGCGCTACAAGCGGATGGGTGGAAGGCCATAATCGGGCACCAAACCGCAACATTTTCTCTCGTTGTCATCAATATGTGATGACCTTGCGGGCGGTTTCGCTTTCGCAGGCATCCAGATCGGTCGATGGATGAGCGGCAGGTCTTGAAGCTTGGCACCGCGAGTGCTTAACACCTCGCTCATGAAAACACGTATTCTCAGCGCAATCAGCGCTGCCACCTTGGCTTTGGCCGTAAGCCCAGCGCTGGCAGACAGCCCAACCGAAATCGCACCCGCCAGCACGATCGAGCCGCAAGTCAAATCGCGCGATCTGACAGGCACGTTCGGCGGCGCGCGCGTCTCCTACACCGCGACCATCGCGGAAACGATCCTCGAAAACGAAGACGGCAAGCAGGAAGCGGTGATCGTCACCACCTCCTATGTTAAGTCTCCGCGCGACACATCGCGCCCCGTTTTCTTCATCTATAATGGCGGTCCCGGATCAGGCTCAGTCTGGCTGCAAATGGGAGCGTTCGGGCCAAAACGCGTCGCGATCCCTTCGGATGCGCGCGATGATGGAGCCCCGCCTTATCCGCTGGTCGACAATCCGGACAGCCTGCTCGATGTCGCCGATCTCGTCTTCATCGATCCGCCGGGCACGGGGTTCAGCTACCTTACACAGGGCACTGATCCCAAGAAGTATTATGGCCTGAGGCAAGACGCGCGCGCCGTCGCGCAAGTCATCCGCCGCTGGATCAACGACAATGGCCGCTGGTCTAGCCCCAAATATCTAGGCGGCGAAAGCTACGGCACCAGCCGCACAGCGATGGTGGTCGATGAGCTCGAAGGCTCGACTTACAATGATGTCGGCCTTAACGGGCTGATTCTGATTTCGACCATTCTCGATTTCGCCGGGCGTGAGCCGACCCCGGGCAATGAGATGGCCTATGTGGTAACGCTGCCTAACATGGCCGCTGCCGCGTATTATCACGGCAAAGTCGAGGCCGCGTCGGTTGAAGCGATCGCCGAGGAAGCCCGCCAATTCGCGATCGGGCCGTTTGCCAGCGCCTTGCTGAAAGGCCAGTCGCTCCCGGCTGATGAGCGCGCGGAGGTGCGCGCGCGGATGGCGCAGCTCACTGGCCTTTCCGAAGCCTATCTCGACCGTGCTAATCTGCGCGTTACGAGCTTTCGCTTTTACAAGGAATTGCTGCGCGATCGCGGCTTAACGATCGGTCGGCTCGATGCCCGTTACACTGGGCGCGATTATGACAATGCCGGCGAATATCCTGACGCTGATCCGAGTTTCTACGGGATTGATGCAGGTTACACAGCGGCGGTGAATGAATGGACACGCGACGGGCTCGGGTTCGAGACAACGCGCGGCTACAATTCAATCGGACGCGAACCCGGGCTCAATTGGGATTGGTCGCTGGAAGGCCAAGGCCGCAACGCCTACCTCAATGTCGCCCCGTTTATCGGCAAAGCGATGCGGCAGAACTCTCAGCTGCGCGTGTTCAATGCGCAAGGCTGGTATGATTTTGCGACACCGTTTTTCGGTGCGGAATATTCGCTTAATCGGATTGGCATTCCGCAGGACCGGGTGACTTACAAATATTATGACGCAGGCCACATGATGTATGTGCGTGATGAAGATCGCGCTCAGTTGAGCGAAGACTTGCGGGCGTTCATCCGCGCGCGATGAGAGTGCCAAAATCGCTGCCGGTCACGCTGCCGGTCACACTTGCGCTCACACTGGCGCTGGCGAGCCTTGCGGCCTGCAAACCGCCGCCGACCGATGCCGGGCTAGAGCGCGACACTCCGATGGCAGAGCCGAGTATCGCCTCTGAACCGTTGCCATCGCCTGACACTGAAGGGGCGATCTGGATGCCAAGCGGTGACGCCCAGCGGATCGTTTATGGCATCCCGGGAGAGCCTCCTTTAATGGCGCTTGCTTGCGCCGGCGAAAGCAAGATATCGACGCTCACAATCACTCGAATGAGCCCGGCCGATGAAGGCGCTGGCGCGCTGATGGCTTTGATCGGCAATGGCGCAATCGGACGCTTGCCAATCGATGCGACAGAGCGCGCCGGGCGCAGCGTGTGGCATGGCGAGCTCCCCGCCGCCGATCCTGTATGGGAGCCCTTAATTGGGCCGCGACGGATCACTGCGACTGTGCCGGGCGCCGGGATGGTAGTGCTTAATCCGAGCCCGCTACCGATGCAGCTTGTGCGCGCCTGCCGAAGCGCTCAGCCCGCTCTGTAAGCATGTCGGCGCTTAACACCTGCGGCAATTGTTCGGGCGCATCAGCCCCCGGCGGATACCAGAGGTAAAGCGGCACACCGGCAGCGCCCTGGTCTGTCAAGAACATCGTGATGACTTCATCGCGCACGGTCCAATCGCCGACCATGGCGATGACATCCCCTTGAGCAAACGCTTCGCGGGTCACCTCGCGCTCGATCGCGACGCTTTCATTGACTTTGCAGGTCACACACCAATCAGCGGTAAACCACAAGAATACAGGCTTGCCGCTGGCGCGCGCTTCAGCCAGCGCCTCGGGCGAAAACTCGCGCGGCTCAAGCAGGGATTGCGCGAGCTTTTGGGACGGCGCAGCAAATGTCGCTGGAAGCGCGATTGCGGCAAACACGATGAAAGGCGCTGCAACGAGACCGAAAGCGGGCCAAGCAAGCTTACCCCGGCGTTGCAACTGCCCCATGGCCCACAGGCCAAGGACAATTCCAAACACCAGCACCAGCGCGATCACCGCAAAGCCGCGCCCTCCGATCTGCGCGGTGAGCCAGATCAGCGCCAGCGCAGTCAGGCCCATGGGGATTGCCATGATCCGGCGGAAGGTCTCCATCCACGCGCCCGGCTTTGGCAGCATCCCGCGCAGCGCTGGGATGAACCCAAGCGCCAGAAAAGGGAGTGCAAGGCCAAGGCCTAGCAGCGCAAACAGCAGCAGCGCTTGCGTGGCGGGGAGCAGCAAGGCCGCGCCCATCGCCGCTGCCATAAACGGGCCTGTGCACGGCGTTGCTGCAAACGCCGCGAGCAGGCCGGTGGCGAACGCTCCGCCCGCACCGCTTTTCGGGCCGCTGCTGCTGCCAAACGATGGCAATTCGAAAAACCCGGCGAAATTGGCGGTTATCGCAGCTGCCAGCACAAGCAGGACGACCACCACGCTTGGCTCCTGCAATTGGAAAGCCCAACCGACTTGCTCGCCGGCCGCGCGCAGGCCCAACATCAGCGCGCCAAGCGCCACGCAAGCAAGCACCACTCCTGCGGTGTAAGCGAGTCCTTCGATCCGCGCTGCCGCCTCGCTTTCGCCTGCGCGGACCAACGCAATCGCTTTGAGGCTGAGGATCGGAAAGACACACGGCATGATGTTGAGAATGAACCCGCCGACAAGCGCGCCTAATATCAGCGTCCAAAGCGGCGGAGTGACAAGTGTTTGATCGGCAGGCCCCGCGAGGAACTCACCGCCGTCCGGCACTTCGCCTTGAACGGCCTCGAACCGCACGCCTGTGCCGTTGCCAAATGATAATATGCCTGCAATCTCGCCTGCTTCACCGGCGCCGAATTCATCCAGCGCGAGTTCTGCAATCAGCGTATCGCCATCGCGGCGAAAGATTTGCGCAGCGGCATAGTCAACCAGACGCTCATTAGCGATGAACACATGCGGCTCAGGCAAAGCGACGCTGGCTGGCAGCGGGACGGCGATTTGCACACGCTCCCCTGCAAGAGCGAAGCTGGCTTCAGCATCGAGCAGCGGCGCAACCGCCGCTCGCCAGCGCGCAAAATCGCCGCCTGCCTCGACGCTGAGCACTGCGTCCTGCGGCACGCAAATCCGATCCGTGCAAGCGAGATATTCAACCGAACCGCTGATCTGCGAAAGGTCGCCGGGCACTGCGCCGATCGGTATGTCGACCGGCACCAGAACGGCGTATTCGCCTTCATAGATGTGGTTCATCAACGAGCTGATCAGCAGCCGCTCAGGCACCGGATAAAGCGCATCGCCGATGATCCAGCCTTCTGGGAGATCGAGCTCCAGCTGCATTCCTTGGCCCGCATCGCCCGGGTTCTTCCAATAGCCATGCCATTCAGGCGCACTCGGCGTGAACCTAAGCGCAAGCATCCACTCTTCGCCCGGCTGCGGCGCGCCATCAGCATAAAGCGTAACGGCAATGTTCTCATCACCATAGCGCGCGGTTTGTGCAGAAGCGGGGGCACCGGTTGCGAGCAATGCAGCGCATGCAAGCACGCATGCAGCAAACCAAAGCTTTGGAAGCTCTAACAATCTTGCGCCTATCACGCGCAACCCTCTAGGATGCTGCAAGCTTATTCGCAATCAATCCGCATAAGGTGATGAGATGACACAAGAGACACGCGATCTGTTGATCCTGGGCGGGGGACTGGTCGGTATGACTTTGGCGCTGGCCGCCGCCAAGAAAGGCCTTTCCAGTCATGTAGTGGATCGCGCTGATCCAGCTGATCTGACAGCTGAAGGCTTCGATGACCGCGCGACCGCGATTTCCACGGCAAGCTGGCACCTGTTCACCAATATCGGGATTGCTGCAGGGCTTGAGCCGTTTGCCTGCCAGATTGCGAGCATCGCGGTGACTGATCAGAAGAAGCCCGGGCGGATCGATTTCGAGCCTGACCCAGACGATGGCACGCTCGGACGGATGTTTCCCAATCGCCGGCTCAGGCTCGCGCTGTTCGAAGCAGCCGAGCGCGAAGAGCTGATCAATTGGGTCGCTAAAGCCGAAATTGCTGAACGCCAGCGCAGCGAGTTTGGCGCGGCAGCGGTGCTTGCGAGCGGCGAAAAGCTTAAAGGCAGGCTGATGATCGCTGCGGAAGGGCGCCAGTCACCCACGCGCGATGAAGCCGGGATCACGATCGCCAAATGGGACTATCATCACAGCGCCATCATCGCAGGGCTCACGCATTCAAAGCCGCATGACAATGTCGCGTGGGAGATTTTCTATCCGGCCGGGCCATTTGCGCTGCTGCCGCTAAACGATGATGAAGATGGCACGCATCGCTCTTCGCTGGTTTGGACTGTATCGCACGACGACGGCAAAGCGGTCATGAAGCTTGGCGACCGTGCGTTCCTCGAAGAAGTCCAGCACCTGATGGGCGATGTCTTAGGGCGAGTGACATCAGTCGGAGCGCGCTCCTCCTGGCCTCTCGGCTTCCATCATACCGCCAAGATCACCAGCGAACGCCTCGCGCTGGTGGGCGATGCCGCGCACGGTATTCACCCGATCGCAGGCCAAGGCCTCAATTTGGGGCTGCGCGATGTTGGCGCGCTGGTCGAAGTGTTAAGCGATGGCGCGCGGATCGGGCTTGATCCTGGCGATCCGCAGCTTCTCAAAAGATATGAGAATTGGCGCGGCCTTGACAGTTTCATGGTGGCGCTGGCGACCGATGGACTAACCCGCTTGTTCGGCGTGCCGGGCAATGCGGCTTCTGCCGTGCGCCGCTTAGGCATGGCGGGGGTTCAGCGCGCCGCGCCGCTCAAGAACTTCTTCATGGATGAAGCGCGCGGGGTGTCAGGCGACTTGCCCGAACTGCTGCGCGCCTAAGCAAACGCGCTATTCTTCGCCGGCATTATCGACCGGGCTCGGTTGGCGCACCACTTCGCCTTCGCCATCGCGCAAGCCTCCGCCATCGAGCACGGCAGCGGTCTCTATATTCTCCAAAGCGGCCATCGCGCGGCGGTATTCCTCAGCATCAGCGAGCCAGTTCTCGGCTTTGTCAGCGCCTGGCATCGCGCTGATTTCATCGATCGCGTTCTGATAGCGGCCTTGCTCAAGCGCATAGCGCGCGCGCTCAAGCCGCCTTTCAGGCAGCGCAGACGGCGTGCTTTCGCGACGGATGACAAACAATTGCGAGAGTTCGCGGGTAAAGTTCTCCCACGATGGGCCTTCGCCGCTTTCGCTGAGTTGCGGGCCTAATCCGTCGAGCCGGGCGACCAGATTATCGAGCCGAAGCGGTTGTTCGCGGCGCGAAAAGCTGATGATCGTCGCAACATCGTTCGGCCGCTCATCACCAAACCGGAGCCGCAACTGGTCCGCCAGATACCCAAGATCGGCGCCGCGTTCGATCACCCGGCGCGTCGCAAAGGCAATCAGTAAAGCTTCAGCTCTCGCCGCGTTGCCCGCCGCTGCTTGGGCTTGCAAGTCAAGCCGCGCAAGGCGCTGTTCCGCTGCTGCAAGCCGCTGGTCAAGCCCACCTTGCTGCTCCGCCACCCGGGTAACAGCTTCAACCGCCTCCTCTGCATTGTCGCCCGCGATCGCCTCTGTCAGCGGCGTCGGCGTGGGCGAGATCACCGCGCTGGGCAGTGCCGGCGCTGAATTGGGGCTTGAAGAAGCCAACGGGCTTGGCGATGCCGTTACCGGCGCTGCAGGGCTGCGCAAATTGTACCATACGACATAGCCGACCAGCAGTCCGCCAGCGACAAAGGCGGCGATGGCGCCAATGAGCAGACCTCGGCCTGAATTCGGTTTGCGGCGGGAGCCGTATCTCGATGCCATCGTTTTCCGTAACTTGCGACCTTGAAGGCGGGTCTAAGCGCCTTTCTGTGGTCTTATAGACACAGCTCACGCACCATGGCCAGCAAGGTTGCATCATTAGGGTCAGGAGAAACGTGGACAGCGCGCCAGCCTTCACCGGCAGGCTCTGCAATGCGCGCGCCCATCGCGGCGAGCGTAATCCGGCTGCGATCGACCTCCAGGCGGTTGCATTCTGCCACGAACTGCCGCGTCATTGCTGCGGAATGCAGCAGGACAATCACTTCATCGTCAAGCAATCGGGCCGGCTTTTCAAGGAAGCTGCGGGTCTTGACTGCATAGACCTGAAACGGCTCAAACGTGACGTCATCAGGCGGATTGAGCTCGACATATTCGCTTCCCACTAAGCGCAGATAGTGAATCGGCGGTTTGACCTCATCGAGCACGCTTTGCAGCCCGCCTTTACCTGCTTTCGCGACTGTGAAACCCGCCGCCTGCGCCTCTTTTGCAGTCGCTTCGCCGACGGCGTGGACCGGCAAGTGGGTAAGTCTGGCGAGATTGTCGCCGCCCATCCGGATCGCGTTGGCACTACCAAGCAGCACCGCATCAAAGCGCTGAAGCGATGGCAACTCCCACTCAGCGGCAAACACCCTCGCTAAGGCAAAGCCGTGCATGGTCAGCCCCATTTGCCGACCCAGCGCGACTGTTGCAGAAAGTCCCGGCTCTGGCCGGATCGCAAGGACAGGCAAAGCGCGTTCGCTCATGACGAAAGGCGGAAGTGTTCCGTGATCGCTGGCCCTGCGTCTGTCAGCAGCTTATCCGCCAAGTCAGCGACCGCGCTATGTTCGCCGGCGCTAAAGCGGGCTTTGCCTTCGACCCGCTCTTTCCCATCAGGACTGAACAGCACAGCCCGCATGGAAAGCTCTTCGTCTGCGTGCTCGCACAGCACCGCCACCGGGGAATGGCATGTCCCGCCAAGCGCCGCGAGCAGCGCGCGCTCGGCTTCGAGTTCTGCCCGGGTCGCAGCATGATCGAGCGGCGCCAATGAAGCTTTGGTCGCGGCATCATTGGCCCGGCATTCAAGCGCAATCACGCCTTGCGCTGCTGCCGGGATCCAATCCTCAACTGCCAGCGCTAAGCCGACTTCAGGCTGATCGAGCCGCGCCAGCCCCGCTGCTGCGAGAAATGTCACATCAGCTTCGCCCGCTGCAAGCTTGCCCAGCCGGGTCGCGACATTGCCTCTGAAGGTCACCACCCGGCAATCGGGCCGCAGATTAAGCAGTTGTGCAGCCCGGCGCGGCGCGCTGGTGCCGACAACGGCGCCTTGAGGGATCGCAGCGATGCTGTCCGCCCCGATCAGACAGTCGCGTCGATCCGCGCGCGGCAAGAACGCGGCAAAGGCAAATTCGCTTGGCCGCTCGGTCTCGACATCCTTAGCGGAATGCACAGCCACGTCGATCCGGCCTTCGGCTAGCCATGCATCGAGTTCCTTAGTCCACAGCGCCTTGCCGCCGATCTCGGCTAAAGGTCGATCAAGCACTTTGTCACCGCTTGCGACTACGGGGACAAGTTCAACCGCGCTTTCTGGCCAACCATGCGCCGCGCACAGCCGCGCGCGCGTCTCATAGGCCTGCGCCATCGCCAGCGGGGAATTGCGGGTACCCAAGCGCAGGTGAACGGGATCGGCGGATGTTTCAGGTGGTGACATAGCTGTTGCGCTGCTTGCCCTAGCCTCGACAACGATTAGATGAAAGCGCGATGACACATACCCACACAACTGCCGGTTCTGGCTGCGCTGCGCTTCGTTCGCGCGGGGGAGGCGATGTGCGTCAGATCGTCCTCGGCATCGAGTCAAGTTGCGATGAAACGGCGGTCGCGTTGGTCTCGAGCGAGCGGGAAATCCTGAGCGAAAGGATCGCGTCGCAAGATGCAGACCACGCGCCTTATGGCGGGGTCGTGCCGGAGATCGCAGCACGGGCACATGCGATAAAGCTCGCTCCCATGCTGGAAGCGGTCATGGCGGACGCGCAGCTTGAACTGGCTGACGTCGATGCAATCGCTGCGACCGCTGGTCCGGGGCTTATTGGCGGCGTCATGGTCGGACTGGTGAGCGCTAAGGCGTTGGCGATGGCCGCTGATAAGCCGCTGCTCGCGATCAATCATCTCGAAGGCCATGCGCTCTCACCAAGGCTAGCTGATCGCGCGCTTGGCTTTCCTTATCTTCTACTGCTGGTCTCAGGCGGGCACTGCCAGATCCTCAGTGTCGAAGGGGTCGGCCAATATCGCCGGCTGGCAACGACGATTGACGATGCGCTGGGCGAAGCCTTCGACAAGACCGCGAAAATCCTGGGCCTTGGCTATCCCGGCGGGCCAGCGGTGGAGCGCTTGGCACAAACCGGCAATCCCCATGCAGTCCCGCTGCCGCGTCCTCTTGCAGGATCGGCTGAGCCGCATTTCTCGTTTGCCGGGCTTAAGAGCGCGGTGCTCAGAGCGCATGCGAGCAAGGATTTTTGCGAGGCTGATCTGGCCGCGAGTTTCCAGCAGGCAGCGATTGAGTGCCTTATTGACCGGCTCACATTTGCCCTTACGAAACACGGGCCCTTCCCGGCGCTGGTGGTTGCGGGCGGGGTCGCGGCTAACGAAGTGGTGCGCTCAGCGCTCGAAACATTTGCAGCAGAGCGCGATATGCGGTTCGTCGCGCCGCCGCTTTCGCTATGCACCGACAACGCTGCAATGATCGCTTGGGCCGGATGCGAACGGATGCCGCTTGAAGTGACCGGTTTTTTAGCAGACCCGCTCGATTTCAAAGCGCGGCCGCGCTGGCCGCTTGATGAGCAAGCTGAAAAGGTGCGCGGCGCCGGAGTGAAGGCATGAGCGCAGGCGAGACCATTGGCGTGATCGGCGCAGGAGCCTGGGGCACTGCGCTCGCGCAAATGCTAAGTCTGGACGGACGCGAAGTCTTGTTGTGGGCTTACGAACCCGCTGTCGTCGAGATGATCAATCACAGCCACCGCAATGCCCGGTTCCTGCCTGACGCTCAGCTCGCCTCAAGCATTCGCGCAACCGGCGACCTTGCTGACCTCGCCGGTCTCGAGATCATCCTTGCCGTCACGCCCGCACAGGTCCTCGGCAAAGTCCTTGCCGGACTTGAGAGCGCACCGCGCGACCTTGTGCTGTGCGCTAAAGGGATCGAAGCGGGTAGCGGGCGATTGATGAACGAAGTCGCCCGCGCCGCCTGTCCTCAAAGCGCGCTCGCTGTTCTGTCAGGGCCGACCTTCGCGCATGAAGTGGCGCGCGGTCTGCCAACCGCGGTCACGCTCGCTTGCAGCGGCGGCGAAGCGCAATGGGAGCGGCTTTCCCCTGCCATCGCGCGGCCTTCTTTCCGTCCCTATTACAGCGACGATGTGACCGGCGCGGAAATCGGCGGGGCAGTCAAGAATGTGCTCGCGATCGCTTGCGGTCTGGTCGACGGCTTAGGCTTTGGCGAGAATGCGCGCGCGGCGCTCATCGCCCGCGGAATGGCGGAAATGCTGAGGTTTGGCGAAGCGCTTGGAGCCCGCGCGGAAACGCTTAACGGGCTGTGCGGGCTCGGCGATCTGGTGCTGACCTGCTCATCGACGTCCAGTCGCAATTTCTCGCTTGGCAAAGCCTTAGGGCAAGGACAGGCAGCCGCCGACTTGATGGCTGACCGGACCACGGTAGCAGAAGGTGCGCACACCGCGCCTGTGCTAGCAAAGCTAGCGCAAGAGCGCGCGATTGCCATGCCGCTGGTCAGCGCTGTGGCTGCGATCCTCGCAGGCGAGCCGCCACGTGAAATCGTTGCGGCAATCCTGGCCCGTCCCCTGCGCGCTGAGCAGGATCGCGCCCGCGCCAGCGCATGACTTCGCCAACCGTGCCTCCGCTTCCGCCTAAGCCCGCACACCAAGCTCCCGGCGCGCCTGACGGCGATATGGCAGCGCTAGCCAAAGGCGGGCGCACGAACACGGTGGGGTTTCTGATCCGCCTTGCAGGACGCATTCCGTTCCTGATTATCGCTGCGCGTTTCTATGGCGAGGAACCGCTTGGCCGGTTTGCTTCGGCTTTCATCCTCATCGAGATCATCGGGCTGGTGTGCTCGCTTGGCGAAAAACGCGGGCTTGCTCAGCGGCTGCGCGAAGGCGCGCATGACGATCCGGCAAAAGAGACCAACCTTGTCTATGATGGTCTTCTGCTCGGCTTGCTGTTCTCACTGGTCGCAGTGGGAGGCTTACTGATTTTCCCGCAGGTGATGTTCCCCAACGGGATGAACTCACCGCTCGATATGTGGATGGTGGCCGCGATCCCAGCCTTTGCGCTCACCGAAATCCTGCTCGCTGCGCAAGCCTATCGCTACGATATCGCAACCACGGTTCGGGCTCGCGCGGTCGTCGAGCCGTGGGCTATCTCGATCGCAGTGGGGGTTTTCCTGGTGTTCGAGGCGACCCGCGATGCAGGCCTCGCTCTGGCCTATATCGTCTCGGTGTTTGCTGCGCTGCTGACCGCTGCCTGGCCTTTTTTGCGGACTTATGGTCTGCCGAAAGGGTGGACGCCTAATGCCCGTTTGATGGTCAAGCAATCAGGCGCAGCCTTCCCGCTGGTCGGCGCCGATGCGATCGAGCGCGGCACCCGGCTTCTGGATATCTTCATCCTCGGCCTGTTCGTTCCGCCCACCGCTGTCGGCATCTATTATGTCGCGCAGCAGATCGCGAGCCTGCCGCAAAAACTCAAGACCAGCTTTGAACCGATCCTTTCCCCGGTCATCACCAAGAACCTCAAGATCGGCAATCTGAGCGCGATCGCTGCGCAAGTGCGGCAAGTCGGGTTCTGGATCATCGCTGTGCAATTGGGCATCGCGCTGGTGATCGCGATCCCGGGGGAAGCGGTGATGGGCCTGTGGGGGCCAGGCTATGTCGCGGGGACTGCTGCGCTCGTCTTTCTGCTCGCCGCTGAAGTGGCCGCTTCGATGGCGGTCGTTTCAGAAAGCGTGCTCGTCTACATCGCCAAAAAGCGCAATCTGCTGATTTCGACATGCATTCTGCTGTTTCAGGCCGCGCTGACGATCGCGCTGATTTTGACGGCCAAAGCCTATGCGCTCGATCCCGGTTTCGAAGCGGCGATGCCTGCCGTAGCGCTGTTTTTCGCACTCGCTCTTTCCAGTCTCGTCAAAGCGCTTGTGCTCAAGACGCTCTTGAAAGCTCCGGTTTCGAACTGGCGCTGGGCGTTGGTCTATGCCGCGGCACCGGCTGTGGTCGTCGGCTTTATATTTACGCTGCTGCCGGAATGGGTTGAATTGGTGTTTGGCGTCCCGGCCATTCTGGCGACCTATGCGTTCGTTATCTGGCGACGCGGTTTTGGCCCTGAAGATCGCGTCCTGTTCCGCCGCAATGTGGCAGACGAACACCCGGCAAAAGCCTGATTTTTGCGGGCCTCTACGCGCTTCAACCGGTGAGATGTCCATTGCCTTAGCGCCATGTTCAGTCGCTATTCACTGCGACGGGCCGAGCCTTGCAATGGGTTAGTTGTGGGGAGAATGGCAATGGCTTCAGGCAGATTTCAAGGCGTCAAATTCACCGCAATCGGAGCCTTGGGAGTGCTCCTTGCAAGCTGCGCGACGCAGCAAAGCGGCGATGTTGCAAGTACCGGTTCAACCGCTGGCGACGAGCCGGTCGACATTGCGCAAGCTCCACCACCTCCACCACCACCACCTCCTCCTCCGCCAGCATCTCAGCAGGGGGACGTCGCAGCAGATAGCGAAGCGCTCGTCGTCACCGGCAGCCGGGCCGGGCGGACGCAGAAATACGAACCCGCCGCATCGCTTGCAGAAGTGAGGCCGGCACCCGTGATCGGCGTGCCTCCGGTCGTGGTCCCGGTCGATCCGGGCCGCGAACGCTATGACGGCGAGGAAGTCTCGCCGGTCAAGCTGGTCGCCAGTGAGCCGGTCAGCACCTTCTCAGTCGATGTCGATACCGGCGCTTATGCCAATGCACGCCGCTTCCTCAGCCAAGGCAATATGCCTCCGCGCGCAGCAGTACGCACTGAGGAAATGATCAACTATTTCCGCTACGATTACGCCCAGCCGCAAAGCCGCGATGTGCCTTTCAGCGTGACCACCGATGTCGCTAAGACGCCGTGGAACAAAGACACCTATCTCATGCGGATTGGCCTGCGCGGATATGACATCGCACGCGAGGAGCGTCCGCCTGCCAATCTCGTCTTCCTGATGGATGTGTCGGGCTCCATGCGTTCGCCTGATAAACTGCCGCTCGTCAAAACGGCTCTTTCAGGTCTGGCTGGTGAATTGGGCGAACAGGATCGCGTCTCGATTGTCGTTTATGCAGGCGCTGCAGGCCTGGTGCTTGAGCCGACCAATGACACAGCCGAAATCCGCCGCGCGCTCGACGAATTGCGTGCAGGCGGCTCCACTGCCGGCGGCGCAGGGCTTCAGCTTGCCTACAACATCGCGGAAGACAACTTCATCAAGGGCGGCGTTAACCGCGTGATCCTGGCGACCGATGGCGACTTCAATGTCGGCGTTTCGGATCGCGACGCGCTGGTAGAACTGATCGAGAAAAAGCGCGATAGCGGGATTACGCTGACGACGCTTGGCTTTGGCACCGGCAATTACAACGAAGCGATGATGGAGCAGATCGCCAATCACGGGAACGGCAATTACGCCTATATCGACAGCGCTCTTGAAGCGAAGAAGGTGCTGGGCGATGAAATGAGCTCAACCCTGTTCACGATCGCCAAGGATGTGAAGATCCAGGTCGAGTTTAACCCGGCCGTGGTCAGCCAGTATCGCTTAGTGGGCTATGAAAACCGCGCGCTTCGCGAACAGGATTTCGACAATGATGCGGTTGATGCAGGCGACATTGGTGCAGGCCATCAGGTCACCGCGATCTATGAGATCGTGCCGACTGGCGTTAAAGGCTGGATCGCGCCGCGCCGGTATGAAGACAGCCCGGCGGATGCTGCGACCACAAGGATGACGGAAGCCGCGCATGTCAAACTGCGCTACAAACTGCCGGATGGCGACACCTCGAAACTGATCGACACCGTGGTTCGCAGCGATGCCTTGATCACAGCAAAGCCTCCGCGCGGCGATTTCGCTTTCGCAGCATCCGTCGCAGCCTTCGGGCAATTGCTGCGCGATGATGATCTGATGAATGGCTTTGACTATGCCGATGTCAGCGCTCTGGCCGGATCGCAGGACAATTTCTGGCGGCAGGAATTCCTGCAATTAACCGAGCTTGCCGCAAGCATGAAAGGCGGCTGAGCCCGATAATTCATGGCCCGCATTCCGATCCCCGCGGGCGCGGGTTCCGTCTAGCCGAAGGTCGGCCGGGTCAAGCGCCCGCGCCGGCCTTCTCCATGCTAAACCCTGACCTTCAAAGTCAGACTGGAATTGCCTGCCGCAGGACTGCTAGTGCGAACCGTCTACGACGATTCCGAGAGGCTGCGCTGACATGTCCACCACTGCGATTATCCTGCTTATCCTTAGCCTTGTGCTGCTCGCGTTTGCGATCTGGCTGATCCTGCAATTAGGCACAAGCACAGTGGTCGTGCGCGACCAGTCCGCCAGACAGACAGGCGATGTGCTTGATGAAGGTGCAGCCCGGGCCAAACGCAATCAGGCGCTGATCGATGCCCCGCCCGCGACAGTCACTCAGAGCGCTCCAGCGCAGCAGCCTGTCCCGGTCGCTAAGCCGGAAACAGCCGATGAGCCGGCACCGGCCATGGCTCCGAGCCCAGCGGCTGCGCCTAAGCCTACTCCGAGCCCGGTGCCCGCACCCGTCTCCGAGCGTAAACCTGAGCCCGCGCCGTCCACTGCGGATGACTTGACCCGCATCAAAGGGGTTGGTCCGAAACTGGTCGCATTGCTGCACGAACAAGGCGTCACGTCATTCGCTCAGATCGCTGCCTGGGATGATGCTGAGATCGCCCGTGTCGATTCCATGCTAGGCCGCTTTCAAGGGCGGATCGCGCGTGATCAATGGGTTGAGCAAGCCAAGTATCTGGCGAACAATGATAAATCGGGCTTCGAGGAGAAATTCGGGCAAACTAAGTGAGATTCCGTGGAACACTTCTGTCAAACCTGTGTTACACTGTGTCCGTTAAAACAGGAGGACGCCATGGCATCACGTATTCTTGTGGCTGAGGATGAATTCATCACCGGCTTCGATCTTTGCGACACGGTCGCTGAGGCGGGGTACGAAGTGGAAGGGCCGCATACCGGGATTTCATCTGCGATGCTCGCCTTCCAAAAGGAAAAGCCTGACGTGGCGATCCTCGATGTGCAGCTCGCAGACGGCATGGTCTATCCGCTGGCGCAAAGGCTCGCTGAAGAGGACGTGCCGATCATCTTTCATTCCGGCCAGCATAGCCGCGAAGAAGTGGAAGAGCGGTTTCCGGAAGCCAAGACGCTAGCGAAACCGTGCCCGCCTGCGGACATGATCGAAGCACTTCAGCGGGTGCTGGGCACACACTAAACGTTTGATTTTCAGATCAACGCGCGGCGTGTTCCGCGCTCGCCTGCGCGCGCCGCGTTTGAAGGCAAGTCCCGCTTGCGACTCTGGCCAAGTCCTGCGAGAGCATAGCTATGCAGTTTCAGGAGTAACCAGTGCACGGCCCCGCCCCCGCGAGTAATCCATCATCCGCTATCGTCCCGTTCAATTGGGAAGACCCGTTCGATCTGGAAAGCCAGCTCACCGAAGACGAACGCATGATCCGCGATGCGGCGCATGGCTTTGCGCAAAGCGAGCTGCAGCCGCGCGTGATCGAGGCTTTCAGAGAAGAAACCAGCGCGCCTGAACTGTTTCCGCTTATGGGTCAGGCGGGCCTCCTTGGCGCAACGATCCCGGAGGAATTTGGCGGGGCTGGTGCGTCGTATGTCTCGTATGGCCTTATCGCGCGCGAAATCGAACGGGTCGACAGCGGCTATCGGTCGATGGCGAGCGTGCAATCGAGCCTCGTTATGCACCCAATCCATGCCTACGGGTCGGACGAGCAGCGCCAAAAATATCTGCCGGGCCTCGCCAGCGGCGAACTTATCGGCTGTTTCGGGCTGACTGAGCCGGACGCCGGATCAGACCCCGCTGGCATGAAGACCTACGCGAAGAAAGATGGAGACGGCTACGTCATATCCGGCAGCAAGACCTGGATCTCCAATTCGCCATTCGCTGATGTGTTTGTAGTCTGGGCTAAGTCCGAAGCGCATGGCGGGGCGATCCGTGGGTTTGTGCTCGACAAGGATATGCCAGGCCTCAGCGCGCCTAAGATCGGCGGCAAAATCAGCTTGCGCGCGTCAACCACGGGCATGATCATGATGGATGAAGTCAAACTGCCCGGCGATGCGCTGCTGCCGGGCGTCGAAGGGCTGAAAGGACCGTTCGGCTGTCTGAACCGCGCCCGCTACGGGATCAGTTGGGGAGCGCTTGGAGCAGCTGAGTTCTGCCTTCATGCCGCACGCCAATATGGCCTTGATCGCCAGCAGTTTGGCAGACCGCTTGCCGCAACCCAGCTCTATCAAAAGAAGCTCGCTGACATGATGAGCGATATTGCGCTCGGCCTCCAGGCAAGCTTGCGCGTCGGGCGGCTGATGGACGAGCATCGCTTTTCGCCTGACATGATCTCGATCGTCAAACGCAACAATGTCGGCAAAGCTCTCGCGATCGCTCGCGAAGCACGCGACATGCATGGCGGCAACGGGATTTCCGAAGAATACCAGGTGATGCGCCACGCCGTGAACCTTGAAACTGTCAACACGTATGAAGGCACAGCCGATGTCCATGCGCTGATCCTCGGCCGAGCCGTCACCGGCATCGCAGCGTTCTAGGATGACGCATTGCGGGGCCGCCTTTCGCTCAACCCTCGAAAACTGATCACATCTGGATAAGCTTCGCGCGACAATAAGAACAGCAGGCGGGCAGCGCGACCCGTCAGGAGAGGAACAGTGAAACTCTACGGGTATTACCGCAGCTCGACCTCCTATCGGCTGCGCATCGCGCTCGAATTGAAGGGGCTCGAATACGAATATGTGCCCGTCAATCTGCGCGAAGACGAACAAAAGGACGCAGCGTTCACCAGCCGCAATCCGTTTGGCTCGGTCCCGATGCTCGAAGCAGGCGGACGCGACCGTGCGCAGTCCATGGCGATGCTGGAATGGCTTGATGAGACCTATCCTGAGCATCCGCTGCTCCCGTCTGAACCTGAAGCGCGCTACACCACGCGCGAGCTGGCCTATGCGATCGCCACCGAGCTCCACGCACCGCTTAACCTTCCCGTCCTGAGATACCTCAAGGACCCGCTCGGGCATTCCCAGCGGATCATCGACTATTGGTATCGCCATTGGCTGAAACGCACGCTCGACCCAGTCGAAGCGCGGCTCAAACAGCTTGAAACCGACCATTTTCTGGGCGACGCGCCGGGGCTGTTCGAAACGGTGCTGATCCCGCAGATCTATAATGCGCGGCGGTTTCATTATGATCTGACGCTGCATCCCAGGATCACCCGGATCGAAGCGGCATGCCTTGCGCTACCGGCGTTCCAGCGCGCTCATCCCGATACCCAGCCCGATGCGGCCTGATCTCTTGTCGAAAGCACTCCTATGAAACTGGCAACGCTCAATGATGGCACCCGCGACGGCAAGCTGGTGGTGGTCTCAAAAGATCTCACGCGCTGCTGCGCAGGAGGGTATATCGCGCCGACTTTGCAAGCCGCGCTTGATGATTGGGAGCGGATCGCGCCGCAATTGGAAGTGCTCGCGCGCGATGTCGAACACGAAGCGGTGCCGTGCGAGCGGTTCCACGAGCGCGAAGCGCATTCGCCGCTTCCGCGCGCTTATCAATGGGCCGATGGCAGCGCTTACATCAATCATGTCGAACTGGTCCGGCAAGCGCGCGGAGCCGAAGTGCCTGAGAGCTTCTATTCCGATCCCTTGATGTATCAGGGCGGCTCGGATGGGTTCCTGCCGCCGCGCGCGGACATCCCGCTTGGTGACACAAGCTGGGGCTGCGATATGGAAGGCGAAGTCGCGGTGATCGTCGATGACGTGCCGATGGGCGTCAGCGCCGCGGCTGCCGCGGATCACATCAAGCTCATCATGCTGGTGAACGATGTCTCCTTGCGCGGCCTGATCCCGGGCGAGCTCGCGAAAGGTTTCGGATTTTTCCAGAGCAAGCCGGCAAGCGCGTTTTCGCCGGTTGCAGTGACCCCGGATGAACTGAGCGATGCTTGGCGTGACAGTCTCGTTCATCTGCCTTTGATGGTCGATTACAATGGTGAGCCTTTCGGGCGCGCTGAAGTCGGCAAGGATGCAACCTTCAACATGGCGCAGCTGGTCGCGCACGCTGCCAAGACCCGCTCGCTCAGCGCCGGATCGATCATCGGCTCAGGCACGATTTCGAACAAAGGCGCTGATGGCGGACCGGGCAAGCCGGTTTCCGAAGGCGGTCTTGGCTATTCGTGCATCGCCGAAATCCGCATGATCGAGACAATCCGCGATGGGGAACCTTCAACCCGGTTCATGGCGCCGGGCGACACGGTAAAGGTCGAGATGCGCGATGCGGCAAACCACTCGATCTTTGGCAGCATCGAGCAGACCGTCGTTTCGGCCTAGACCTCGACCGGCTTGAACGCAGTCGCGCGATCGCCGGTGTTCGCAGTATCGGCGGGGTCGATAATGACCATCTTGACCTCGCCCACGGGAACGCTCGGGAAGTGCTCCACTCCGCGCGGCACCACGATCATCTCGCCAGGGCCGATGATCTGTTTGCCGCCGCGAAACTCCATGTGAAGCTCGCCTTCCAGAACGATAAACAACTCATC
Source organism: Pseudomonadota bacterium (assembly GCA_039027955.1). Taxonomy (GTDB): domain Bacteria; phylum Pseudomonadota; class Alphaproteobacteria; order Sphingomonadales; family Sphingomonadaceae; genus Erythrobacter. Next base: position 6,218 of record JBCCJD010000015.1, on the reverse strand, counting down.
GCTGTCGGTATGGCGATGCCACTGAAAATCCCCCGCAGCTTTGGCAAGGCGGATTTCATGGCTGTTATAGCGCCCGGCAATACGCGGAGCCCAGTGGTCAGAGAACTGCGCAAACTTGTCAGCAAAACTGACTTTCACCGGGATTGTGTCTGCCATAATCGCTCCACTAAGCGCCCATCTGCCTCATCATAAGGCAAGACGGGCATGCTCAGTCAAATTCAGGCGTTGATCCGGTCTTCCTCGCTTGGCTCCAATGCCGGGACAGGCCGATGCGCATTCTTCTCGTCAAGCGCAGCGGCAAACGCGTGATTGACATCGCGATGTTCGGCTTCGTCCGCACGTACGGCAATGATCACATCGCGTAAGCGCGCATCAGCAGGCAATTGCCAGTAATCGATCGCGATCTGCGGCGCGGGAATGTTTTCATGCGTCCCGGCATCGACCTCTGCCAGATAGGCAGTGTAGCTGATCACCGCTTCTTCTTCGAAATAGCCCACCACCCGGTGCGCAGTGCGCGGGGCGAACAGGTACAGGAAGAAATAGAAATTGTAGAAGATCAGCTGAACAGCGACGATCAGACCGCGTTCGAACCAATTGGGCTGCGCGATCTTGATGAACGTCATCAGATGCATCCGCTCGTTTTCCGCTTCATCAAGCAGCGTGCGCACCCACCCTTCATCGTCGCGCAATTTGCGCAGCGCGGTGAGATGCTGCCACAGCCCGCCGACCATTCCGGGAACGGCAGCGACTGTTTCCAGCACAACGGCGCGGTGGCCATAGCGTTTGGCAAAGAAGGTATCGGCAACGAACCGCAGCAGCTTGACGAAAGCGAACGCGGCTTTGTCACTGATCGTGGTTGGAGGAATATGACTGTCGATTACGGCGTCATGGTTGACCTGCCGGACCAAAGGCTTGAGATCGGGATGCTTCATGGATTAGCAAAAAGGTTGCCTGGCCCCTTCTACTCGACCCCATGTCGAGCACCCTAACCAGGTATCTCTCGGCACGCCCTATATAAGGGTTTTCGCGCAGAATTGCTCGCGATTTCGGCACATGAATTGTTCTATTTTGCGCAACAACTAGAAAGCAAGGCTCTCGGCAACTGCAGAATTTACAATCTTGCCATCATGCACGTTAAGCCCCGGCGCCAGATGCGGGTCTTCCTCACACGCGGCCAAACCCTTGTTTGCAAGCGATAATCCAAATGGCAAAGTCGCATTATTAAGCGCATAGCTGGATGTCAGCGGGACTGCACCGGGCATGTTCGCAACGCAGTAATGGATCACGCCGTCGATCTCATAGGTCGGGTTTTCGTAGGTCGTTGGCTTGGACGTCTCAAAACAGCCACCTTGATCGATCGCGACATCGACGAGCACCGCGCGGTTCTTCATGTGGCCGAGCATTTCGCGTGTCACCAGATGCGGGGCGCTCGCTCCGGGAATAAGCACTGCGCCGATCACGACATCAGCCTGGCTGATCGCTTCATCAATCGCGCCAGCGGTCGAATAGCGGGTGTTAGCGCGGCCTTGAAACATCTCATCAAGCTGGCGCAGGCGCGGCAGGGAGCGGTCGAAAATCTCGACATTCGCGCCCAGGCCCACCGCCATCCGGGCAGCCTGCGTGCCGACTGTACCGCCGCCCAGCACCACGACGCGCGCCGGGGCAACGCCAGGCACCCCGCCGAGCAGCGTTCCGCGCCCGCCATTGCTGGCTCTGAGCGCTTGCGCGCCCGCTTCGATCGAGAGCCGCCCGGCGACTTCGCTCATCGGTGCAAGCAGCGGCAGCCCCCCGCCCGGGCCTGTCACGGTCTCATAAGCGACCGCGGAAACGCCCGCTTCCATCAGCCCGCGCGCTTGCTCAGGATCAGGCGCAAGGTGCAGATAGGTGAACAGGATCTGCCCTTTGCGCAGTTGGACCCATTCGCTGGGCTGCGGCTCTTTGACTTTGACGATCATCTGAGCGCGCGCGAACACGTCAGCCGCACTGCCGACGATGTCCGCTCCCACAGCGCGGTAATCATCGTCACCCTGGTCAATGCCGAGCCCGGCTCCGGTCTCGATGATCACACTGTGACCCGCCGCGACATATTCGCGCACAGCTTCCGGGGTCAGGCCGACGCGAAACTCGCTCGGCTTGATCTCTTTGGGAACACCAACCAGCATGATTCTCTCCAGCTTTGCAGCAACGAATACGAGCTAAACGCCGCGCAATAAAGTTACAATCGAAACAAACTTGGTTGCAATTGCCTGCGCGCTTTGTGAGACCGCGTTTGAGCTGCGAGCGCGATACGGAGACTGGAGATGACCGCCTACCCCACCCCCAAAATGTTGATCGGCGGCGAATGGATCGCTGATGGCGGTAATGGGACGATGCCGGTCATCAATCCGGCGACCGAAGCGGTGCTAGGCGAATGTCCGAAGGCTGATCCGGCACAGCTTGATGCAGCGCTTAGAGCGGCAGATGCAGCGTTTGCCGGGTGGGCCGCGACGCCCGCGATTGAGCGCTATCGGGTCCTGCGGCGCGGGGCAGAACTGATCCGCGAGCGCGCTCCACAAATTGCCCGCATCATCACCGCCGAGATGGGTAAGCCCGGCGCACAAGCGCTGCCTGAAGTGACGGTCTCAGGCGATGTAATCGATTTCCTCGCAGAAGAAGCCAAGCGGCGCGGAGGCCGGCTGGTCCCGGTCCGCAGCCCGGCTTTGCTGTCTCAGCAAGTCACACATGAACCGGTCGGCCCGGCGGTGCTGCTCACGCCCTGGAATTTCCCGGTCAATCTGCCCGCGCGCAAACTTGGAGGCGCTTTGGCCGCCGGATGTTCGGTGATCCTCAAACCGGCTGAAAACACTCCGGCTTCAGCGCAATTGCTAGTCGAATGTCTGATCGATGGCGGGCTTCCGCCAGGCGTCGTTAATCTTGTCTATGGCGATCCGGGGCCGGTCTCTGAGCATCTGATCGCATCGCCGGTGGTCCGCAAAGTCAGCTTCACCGGGTCAACTGCAGTTGGCAAGCATCTCGGCGCCTTGGCAGCGCGCGGCATGAAGCGTTTCACCCCTGAGCTTGGCGGTCATGCCCCGGTGGTGATCGGCGAAAGCGCGGATTTCGGACGCACTTTATCCGCCTGTGTCACCGCGAAGTTCCGCAATGCCGGGCAGGTCTGCGTCTCGCCCACGCGATTTCTGGTCGCGCGGTCAATCTATGATCGGTTTGTGAGCGAATTTGCAGCGCGCTCTGCTGCGTTGAAGATCGGCGATCCGGGCGCAGAGGAAGGCATCGAGATGGGGCCGCTCGCGCATGAACGCCGCGTGAGCGCGATGGCGAACGCGCTGTCCGATCTGGGCGATGAAGCAGGCGAGATCGTCACGGGCGGGATGCCGCTTGCGCGCAGCGGGTTTTTCTTCGAGCCAACCGTGATCGCTAATCCCGCGCCGAAAAGCTCGCTTATGCAGGACGAGCCGTTTGGTCCGGTGGCAGGGATTGTGCCCTATGACACGATTGAGGAAGCGGTCTCGGTAGCCAATTCGCTGCGCTATGGTCTTGCCGCCTATGGCTTTACCGCGTCGCTTGATGAAAGCGATTACCTCTCCAAGTCGCTGCGCGCCGGGATGGTTGCAATCAATCACTTCACTGTGTCATCGCCTGAAACGCCATTTGGGGGAATTGGCGATAGCGGGTTCGGATCGGAGAGCGGCGAAGAAGGGTATTTGAGCTACACCGATACCAAGCTGGTGACGATCGCGCGAGCTGCCGGATAGGCTGCGAAACACGTGCTTTCGCCGGCTCGCGCGATTAGCTCGTTAACTCTTTTAGACTTACAAAAACCGAGATTAGGTCGCGGTCTCAGTCTTCAGGGAATAGGTATCCAACGCGACAGAACATTCATCAACGTCCCGCGCGTTGGCATCGGCCTGATCCGGCCATAGCGCGCGCGGCGTGAGATTTCGTCATTCATGCAGACAGTGCGTCCCATGACATCCGGCCCACTGGACCTGATGGTTGGTCGTTCCATTTTGTAGCGTCCCCGATTCGCTTGTTTTAGTGACCGTAAATTAACATCGAATCTGTGGAAAACTAAGAGCGAATTTGACCGCGCGGCAAAAAGTAACACCAATTAGTCAATACGGTTGATCCATTACTCGGCGAAAACCTGATGCGGTGTGCTTTGCCAGTTGAGTTGAGCCGGTCTGGGCGAGTAAGCGCGCGCTGGCATTTCGTCCCGTTAGCGATCGGTTCGCTGCGCTCCTGCTGCACGAACATCGGCGAGCGTGGGATAGCCGTTCACAGCCATCAGCAAATCGGCTTCCGCCAGGATCGAGCGCAGCACGAACGCGGCGCCCTCTGCTCCGCCCAGCGCAAGACCATAGGTGTAAGGTCGTCCCACCCCAACGGCTCGCGCGCCAAGCGCCAGAGCTTTGACAGCATCGCTGCCTGAGCGCACGCCGCTGTCGAACAGCACCGGCAGATCGCCTGCTGCCGCGACCACATCAGCCAACAGATCGATCGTCGCAATCCCGCCATTGGCCTGGCGACCGCCATGGTTCGAACAATAGATCGCGTCAGCTCCTGTATCGACGGCCCGCCGCGCATCGTCAGGATGACAGATGCCTTTCAGAACGATCGGCATTTTCGTGACCGATTTAAACCAGGCGACATCCTCCCAGGTAAGCACTTGGCCGAATGTCGCAGCCCAAGTCAGGATCGCGGCTTTAGGGTCATCTTGCGGCGGCTTGGCGAGAAGTTTGAGGAAGGCGGGATCGGTAAAGTAATTCTGCAGGACTTTGCCGCGCAATTGCGGAAAGTTCGACGCGTTGAGATCGCGCGGACGCCAGCCTGTCACCCATGTGTCGAGCGTTACCACCAGCGCTTTGTATCCCGCCGCTTCCGCGCGCTCGATCATGCTGGTCGCGACATCCTTGTTGCGCGAGGTGTAAAGCTGAAACCAGGCCGGGGTCTCGCCGCAGGCTTCGATGACATCTTCAAGCGGGTCGTTTGAAAGCGTCGAAGCGCAAAACGGCACCCCCGTCATCGCTGATGCTTTGGCTGCTGCAAGATCGCCGTGGCGGTCTTGAGTCGCTTCGCCGTTAAGCCCGATCGGCGCCATGAAAAGCGGGGTTTCGTAGCGCTGCCCGAAGAGTTCGATCGAGAGATCGCGGCTTTCGCAATCAACCATCATGCGCGGGATCATGCCCCAGTGATGAAACGCGCTGGTGTTGATGTTCTGCGTGTGCTCATCGCCGCAGCCACCAGCCACGTAATTGGTCATCATCGGACCAAGCGCCTCATGCGCGCGCGCTTCAAGTGTCGCAAAATCGACCGGATATTGAGGCAGGATGCCGCTCAAACCGGCGTTGTAAATCTCGTTCTGCATGGCGCCAAAATAGCTCATGACATTGCTCTCCCATGATTATTGGAAGCAAGTCTGAGCCGATGGCTTGACCGCGTGCAAGCGCTTTGTTGCGCGATCAGCGAACGAGTTTTTGGAGCTGTGGTCTGACTTTCAGGAACAGCACATACAGGCGCTCAAGGATGCTAAGCACCACGCGATTGCGCGCGATAAGGCCTAGCGGGCGCAGGCTAGGGATCGCGCGCCACATCGCGGCAAACGCAGCCGCTCCGCTAAGCACCCGGCCATCTTCTTGCGCATGAAAGCGCGCCAGAAGGTCCGCCTGATCAACCGGGCAGGCCGGATCACCGCCATCAGACACATCCACGAACTCGATCGCTTGGCGGCGGTCGAGACGCCGCATGAAAGCAATTTCACGTGTGCATAGCGGGCAGGCGCCATCGAACCAGACCTTTACAGAAGGGCTGGCCGTGACAGCGTCGTGTGCGGTTTCAGGTTGAGTGGACATGATATTCAATCGCGCGCTTTTGATAGGTTTCACCCTCAACAACGTGTAAATTCACCATTCTTTCCATACTCAACGTTACACGCGGGCGCTTGCGCATAGGTGTATCGCGCATCTAAGGCACCATCGCGCGACAAAACCGCTGCGGCACTGAGGCAGAACGCGCAGCAGCGCCGCACGGACAAGCGCTCGGTCGATCGAGCAGCGAATGAAAGGGCAAACAGTGGGACGCATTTTCGGATGGATCAAAGCCCATCCTATTGTGACAGCCCTGGTGAGTGTCCTCGCGCTTGTCGGCATTGGCAGCTTCGCTTTTGCGGGCGGGCGCGATTACGAATATATCGCGCAGGAAGTCACTAAAGGCGAAGTCGC